>JALZUD010000001.1 GCA_023301725.1 Granulosicoccus sp.
TTCTGCTTGTTCTGATTTTTCCTGTGCAGTCCTAAGGGATTCTCCCAAGGTGAGCATCGAGCCACAGCCGTTACAAACCATTACAAATGAAATTAATCAGAGACATTCTGACCATATTCAGGTGACATTCATTTGTTTACATGGAACTCAAGTGCTGGAGACGCCAGCTGAACCAGAGTTCTTGAAGATAATGCACCATGCCTTTAATTTTCTGAAAGAAACTGCATCTACCGAACCCTCTTGGTTACATTCTGATGCTAGTCATGAAAATACACTGGATAAAATCATCAGTCACAGCGTTGAGCGAAGTGTCAGTGCTCATGAGCAACTGTATGTTGAGGGTGAAATGCATGCGCGTCTTTATCTGGTGATGTCGGGAGTTATCGGTTCTTATAAACTTCTGGCTGATGGCCGACGTCAAATTTGTTCGTTTGCCTACCCAGGGGATATTCTCGGTACTGAGTGTACAGAGCGCCATTTGAACAACGCTGAGGCTCTCTCGCCATCGGTTGTCAGGAGCATCGCTTCAAGCGAAATTGACAAGCTCATCATGAATGAGCCTGGTTTTGGCCAGACACTGTTGCGCATTACTGCAATGGAGTTGGCACACACTAGAGAACAGCTTTTGGCTCTAGGGCGAAAAACAGCCGCCGAGAAATTGATTACCTTCTTGCTGGATATTGCTCGTAGAAACTCGGTGCCAGGGTGCTCAGAAGTGCAGTTTGATCTGCCCCTGAGACGATGTGATATCGCAGATTATCTGGGATTGACCGTTGAAACGGTTAGCCGGAATTTTACTCGTTTAAAAGTGTCGGGCGTCATCAAATTGTTGTCCAGAAACAAGGTTTTGATTGAAGACGTAACTTTGCTTCATGCCATGGCGCATGGAGGTGAGCACACGCGCTCTTTCTAAGTAGGGCGAATCACAGTGTGGTAATCGTAGGGCCACTCTCTTTGGGCAAGTGTACGCAGGTATACTAAAAATCAAGAGCGTTCAATGGTAGTTTTTGATCAGGCCTTACGACATGAATGAAAACAGGTACCTAACCACAGAATACGATGGTACTGGACACGCTCAGATCCTTGATCAGGTTGGCGTGGCCGTTATCACAATTAATGCTGACGGAATAATTCAGGATTCAAACCGGTCTTCAGCGGCCATGTTCGGTATTTCTTCTGAGTCGATGCAAGGTCAGAATGTGTCGATACTGATGCCTGGCCATCACGCAAAAAAACATGATAGCTATCTACAACATCATCTCAATACCGGTGATAAACGCATTATCGGCAAAGGGCGGATTGTAGAGGGACAAAGAGCTGATGGCTCAGTATTTCCTATGCATTTGGCTGTTGGGCGACTCGAAGTAGGTGGACATATTTATTTCAAAGGAATTATTCACGATCTCAGCGTTCAAGACCAGCTACAGGATCAGGCAACCCGATTGGGAAAAATTGTCGATGAGTCCGTCAACGAAATATTTGTGTTCAAAGCTGACACTTTGAAATTCACGTTAGCGAACTATGGAGCCATGAATAATCTGGGCTTCTCCCTTGCGGAGTTGACACAAATGACCCCTGCGGACATTAAGCCACAATTTGACGAAACCGCATTTCGTAAATTCCTCGCTCCCTTAATGAGCGGTGAGCTAGAGCGTCTAACACTGCAAACGATTCATCGGCGTAAAGACGGAAGCGAGTACGATGCCGACATAGTCTTGCATTTGTCAGATGCAGTTTCACCACCTGAAATCGTGGCAATAGTGCAAGACTGTACCGAAAAGAATTCGATGTTCAAAGCGATTAGTCACGCTCAGAAAATGGAGTCTATTGGTCAGTTGACTGGTGGTATAGCCCATGACTTTAACAATCTGCTCACAGTTATCACCGGTAATCTGGAATTACTGGATATGACATTAACAGCGCCCGATCAACTTGAACTCGTATCAGAGGCTTTGTCAGCTTCAGTGCGAGGTGCGGATCTTACGCACCGACTGTTGTCTTTTGCGCGACGAAGCCGTCTTTTACCAGAAGCACTGAATCTTAATGATATCGTGGGGGATATAACTGATTTATTAAAACGCACTTTGAGTGACGGTGTATCAATAGAATTGAGCCTCGCTCCAGAGCTGTGGGATGTAAAGGTTGATCGCTCACAGTTTGATAGCGCGCTGATGAATCTTGCCATCAATGCTCGGGATGCCATGTCGGGACATGGCACACTCACTATTTCAACCCGTAATCAGGCTTTATCAGCAACAGATGCAGAATTCTTAAATCTGGCTGCTGGGGAATTTACGGTGCTTACCGCGAAAGACACAGGGGCTGGAATACCAGCTGACAAACTGTTGCGCGTTTTTGAACCATTCTTCACCACTAAATCGACAAGTCGTAGCCACGGATTGGGGCTGAGCATGGTGTACGGCTTTGCCCAACAGTCTGGAGGAACTGTCAGTGTTGAAAGTATAGAAGGAGAGGGGGCAAGCTTCAGTATCTATCTACCGCGTGTCTGGCCTGCAGAGAGCGCAGCGACTCCGACTATTCCACCCAACTCTCGTCAATCAGTGGAGCGCTTTACCATTTTGCTTGTCGAGGATGACGACAGTGTGCGGCGCTTGACTGATCGCAGATTACGACACATGGGCCATAAAGTATTACAAGCTCGCACTGCCAGTGAAGCGCTTTCACTGATTGAAAGCGCAGCCAGGTTCGATATACTGCTTACGGACATCATTATGCCGGGAGATGTTGATGGGTTGGACCTTGCAGCTCATGTGCGTGAAGAATTCCCCGCTGTACCTATTATTCTTTCGACTGGGTATTCGAAAAAGCTTTTTGAGCTGAGCGAAAAAGCGCGTAGCGAGTACTTGATTTTGCATAAACCCTACTCTTTGGCTGGGCTTGAAGAAATCGTAATGGATGCTACTGAAAATATAGTCTAGAAAAGTCGTGGTCTGATGCAAGTCATTTTTGAGTCTATGTTGATTCTTTATCATCAGTCATTGGCAGATGGGCAATCGGTACGTCATCTTCAATGAGTATTCGCTGTGCTGCACCATCAAGATCATCATATTGTTCGCTGTTAAGTGACCAGAGAAATGCTATCAGGGCAACAGTGGCCAGCAGCAACGAGATGGGCACCAGAAAAAGATAGTTCATTGCACCACCCACGCGTTTGAAGTACCACGTTTCATGGAAAACGTCGATGAACAACGCTCTGGCGACGCAAGACGCAGAGAATTGCCAATGACAAGCACTGATGAGACTGACATAGCAACGGCCGCTAACAAAGGAGTAACAACGCCTGTCAGGGCAAGCGGCATCGCCACCACGTTATAACCCACAGCAAGCGTCAGGTTCTGCGCAACAATTGTGCGTGAGCGACGCGCCAGTGCAATAGCATCGGGTATGGCAGTCAAGTGATTGCTTAGCAGTACAAAATCTGCCAGCTTGCGCGTCATGTCGGCGCCAGTACCCGGCACCATTGATACCGAGGAGGCCGCAAGCGCAGGGCCGTCATTTATGCCATCTCCCACCATTAACACCTGCCTGTTGGCCGACTGTCGCAAGTTTATCTGGTCAAGTTTCTTGTTGGGATCAGCAGCTGAGTGAAACTGCTCAATGTTCAATTTTGCAGCGACTTGGCGTACTGGACCCACAGCGTCACCCGAGAGTATCTCCACCGCAAGACACTGTTTACGCAGGCGGTTAATACACTCTGGCGCGTCTTTTCTCAAGCAATCTTCAAACGTAAATTCTGCAATAGTGAATCCGTTTTTGGTCAATAAGGAGTGGCTGAATATGTCATCCTGATCGTCGTTTTCAGATGCTGAGTCATTGAGAGCCCAAGCAGCTCTGCCAAGGCGATAGGTATCGTTACCCAGACGGGCAGATACCCCGTTGCCTGCCACTTCACACCACTCCTGCCAAGGGTATGCTTGATTGGAATGCAACTGTGAGTGTCTGACAATAGCTTTGGCATAAGGATGTTCAGCACCGTTGCAAAGTGATTGAGCTATGCGCATTGACTCCTCAGTGCAGGCGTTGTAAACACCGTAAAGTTTGGCTTGTCCAGTGGTTAATGTGCCTGTCTTGTCAAAAACCACTGCAGCCACTGTCGCCAGACGCTCAAGTGCAGCGCCATCCTTCATCAGGACACCGATCTTGATGAGTTGGTGTGCCGCTATTACCCGGGTGATTGGTACAGCAAGGCCCAGCGCACACGGGCAGGTGATGATCAGAACGGTTACACCCACTGTTGTTGCACGGTGCCAATCCCCGCTGTGCCACATCCAAAGCATGAATCCTAGTAGAGCTGCCATGTGCACAAAGGGCGTGTAATAGCTGACAACGCGATCGGCCAACTGTTGATAGTGACCTTTGTGAGCTCCCGCGTCTTCAATCAACTGTTCAATCTTGCCAAGAAAAGACGTATTCACTGTATCAGTGGCTGCTGCTTGTAATATGCTTTCAAGATTCAGGCATCCTGAGAAAAGTACATCACCTTCGCTCACCGGTACTGGCACACTCTCACCACTGACAAGCGACATATCAATAGACGACCTACCCGATATGATTTTGCAATCAACTGGAATTCTCTCGCCTTTTGCCAATTGCAAAATGTCACCGCCAATGACTTTATCTACAGCAGTTGAAACAAATTGCTGGCTTTTTTTAGAATAAATCAAAGCGAGGGCAGGTTGAAGCTGCGCCAGAGCGTCAACGGCGCCCCGCGCCTTGGCGCGCATCCGAGTTTCCAGTGTTCGACCTATCAAGAGTAGAAAGACCAGCATGATCACAGCGTCGAAGTAGACTTGCTCACCGCCCAGTGTTGTATCGTAGATACTGAGCACAGTGGTTAGCACGATGCCAACACAGATGGGCACATCCATATTGGTGCGACCAACACGCAGCGCCTGCCAGGCTGATACAAAAAATAGTCTGCTGGAAAAGATCAATGCTGGAACAACAATCATTGCTGACAATAGATGAAAAATATGGCGCGTGTTTTCATCAGCACCTGACCAAACCGACAAAGAAAGCATCATGACATTTGCAGTGGCAAAACCTGCAACCGCTAGTGCCCTGATATGTTTTGTCAGCGCATCCTCAGCCGTCGCTTGTGACAAATTCTCAGGTACATTGGCCTTGAATCCAGCTTTGTTAATGACGTCTATAAGGGCGGGAGTATTCATGGCTGTAAGCCAACGGATACGCACACGACGTGTTGTTAAATTAACACGCGCATATTCCACGCCTGCTGTGCCAGACAAAGCATTTTCTATCGTACTGATACAACCGGCACAGTGAATATCAGGAATTGCCAGTTCAACCTCTGATAACGATGCGTTTATCTTTCGAGAGATCAGAGCTATGACATCTGTGTTGTTGGCTTGCTTTGACATTATTCGCCACCTCAGCTGGTGGTGTCAATGTCGACTATTGCTGGCCCAAACACAGGTACTTCAGTGTCACCTCTGATAGCGACATACGCGTGCCATGTTGCGTGGCCGAGCACTGGGAATACGACAACAAGACCCAGTAGTCCGCTCAGCATGCAGATGATAAATGCTGATAATACGATGCCGCCCCAAGTCAACATGACAGGTAGATTGTTCCAAACCAGAGTGATACTGGCTCCCATGGCTGTGAATGCGTCAACACGCTCGTTTAATAGCATGGGTATTGATATGGCGCTGATGGCGAACCCGAGTGCTGCGAATAATGCCCCAAACAATGAACCGACAAACAAAAGGCTCCAGCCCGTTGGTGTTAAAAACAACGAGGCAAGTAGCGGGCCGAACCCCGGAAATTGATGGAATCCAAAGAACAGTGCGTAGATCAATACGGCAGAGCGCATCCATAACAGACCCAGTAATAACAAAATCAGACCTATATAAAACAATTGGTAGGGTGATTTTGATTGGGCGTATATCATGTGATCCAGACTTATAGACTCACCAGCCATGCGGCGTCTGCTCTTCTCGTAGAGCCCCATCGCCAATGCAGGTGCGAATACAAGAAACGCCCCCATCGCTGGAAAAAGAACATAGTCGGCGCCGATCCAGAAAAGTCCACCCACTAGCAGCACTGAGAGCGCGAAAACGAATACTCCGTAGATGACACTTGCACCCAATTCTTCGCTTGAAAAATCATCCCAACCTGCACGTAGCCATCGGTACGCTTCATCAGAGTTTAGATGGCGATTCAATGAGAGCGCTCGCTGTGTTGGTGGCTGAAGAGCAGGCAATGAATCCATTGTCAGGTTCCTGTTGGGTTCCGCTGAAGCATTAGCATGAAGATTTGGCAGCTGTGGCTGTGGATGAATGTCGTTCACCAACTCGCTCATGAGCGATACAGTCTGGTTGAGACTCAAGGGCAACCATGATTAGATCGATACTTGCGTATGCAAACAAAATAAATAGACATGCGGCACCGATAAGCACCGCTAACCATGCGGGCGAGTTGGTGGTGCGTGATGATCGTTTTGCCGTTGACGTTTGAATTGACATTAGTTATCAAGCGTCGTGACATACAAAGCAAGTATCTTGCGTTGATAGGGCGCAAGTCGCGATTCCCACGAAGGCATGTGACCTTGTCTGCCACTCCAGACACTTTCTATCATCTGAGCAGTTTGATTTCCATAAATCCAGTGCCGGTCAGTGAGGTTAGGAGCACCTATTGCTTGGTTGCCCTTAAGATCTTGCCCATGACAAGCTGCGCACACCGTTTTGTAGATCTCAGCGCCAGCCTTCAGACGTGTTTTAGTCCCTGCCTCTAACGTATTCGCTTCCAAAGATAGAGGCAACCTAGCGTTATCTCTCACAAAGGCGATGACATCTTTAATAGACTCTTTATCCAGTACTCCCATGCTGCCAAATGCAGGCATCATGGCTACGCGAGTCTTTGCATGTTCGCTATTAATACCTACACGCAAGGTTTCAGCAACAAATTCTGGATCATCACCCCAAAGCCATACCTCATCGGCAAGACTCGGGTAGTTAAGGTTACCAATGCCGTTGCGGCCATGGCACATCGCGCAGTTATCTTCAAACAACCTTGCTCCACTAGTTTGAACCTTGGCCATTAGCTGGTCGTCGTAGACAATGTCACCGAAGTCAGTGCTTTCTAGCTTGTCTGTCCACAAGTCTTTTTTCAGGACTTCTGCACGAGCTATCTCATCAGTCAATGCGGCGCGTTCGTCAATACCAAGCTTCCCCGGCAAGAAACGATCAACCAGTGGCCATGACGGCATTAGATACCAATAGCCAATGGAAAAGAGGAAGGCGCCAATCAGACAGAGGATGACCAATTTAGGAACTGGTGTGTTGAGTTCTTTTATGCCGTCCCATTCATGGCCTGTTGTCGTATGGCCAGAGTGCTTGTCTCTTTCGATTATTGACATGGCTTGTCTTGCTCATCAAGGATACTGGTTGCAGCTTCTTCAAAAATCTTTTTGTTGGCAGGACGCAGGGTATAAATGAGCACCGCGATGAAAAAAATCATCAAGTAAAGCAAGCCCCAGGATTTGGAGAGAAAAACCCAGAATTCGTGTTCCATCAAGGCTTGTCCTCCGAACTGCTTTCGGTAAGATTTATGTCCTGATAAGGCAGTTGAGTCAATTGACCCAGTATTTGCAGGTACGCTACCAACGCATCCATCTCTGTCACCGTATCTGGCCGACCATCAAAAATTCGTGCATTGGTGTCCTCGCCGTAACGAGACAACAAGCCAGCAAGCAGCTCAGGATCAAGCGTTGCCTGTGCCATCGCATCGTTCGTGGCATTTTCAATCATGTCGCTCGTGTAGGGAACACCCACACGCTTCATCGCTGTCAAATGATCAGTGAAATTGTCTGGGTTCAATGTATTGCGCAGCAGCCAACGGTAGGCTGGCATGATAGATTCTGGAATGACATCACGCGGGTTATTGAGATGCTGGGTGTGCCATTGATCGGAATATTTGTCGCCAACACGTGCTAAGTCTGGACCTGTGCGTTTTGAACCCCACAACATCGGGTGGTCATATTGAGATTCAGCTGCAAGCGAATAGGGTCCATAGCGATCAACCTCATCTTTTAGCGTCCGTATCATTTGCGAATGGCAGGCGTAGCAGCCTTCGCGCATATAGATATTTCTACCTGCCAGTTCGAGCGGGGTATACATGCGCATGTCTGGATCGCTCTCAACTGTTTCATCAATAGTAAAAAGGGGGGCGATTTCAACGAAGCCACCAATACCTGAGACAACGATAATGGCCAACACCAATGCGATTGAGTTTTTTTCCAGCTTATAGTGAGCACCAAAAATCATGCGCGTTGCTCCGTTGTTAGCGGCAGGTTAGCGGAGTTGCCTGTAGGTTTAAGGGCAGGGCCACCAGGTGTCTTTGAGCCAGATTTTTCAACGCCTACTGCTTGTGCTCTTTGTGCTTGACGGATAGTCAGCACCACATTAAGCAGCGCCAGACAAGCACCACTCCAGAACAGGAATCCGCCGATACCACGAGCAACATAATAAGGTTTCATGGCTACCATGGACTCCAGAAAGGAGTACGAGAGCTCACCAGACGCCTCGTATGTTCTCCACATTAGGCCTTGAGTTATGCCTGCATTCCAGAGACTGATCAAATAGATCAAGGTGCCGGACAGTGCTAACCAGAAATGTATTTCAATGAGGTATTTTGAGTACATTCGCTCACGCTTCCATAGCCATGGCACTAGGCTGTAAATCGAGCCAAAGACAATGAATGCGACCCATCCCATAGCGCCTGAGTGAACATGCCCGATAGTCCAGTCTGTGTAGTGAGACAATGAATTGACCGGACGTATTGCCATGAACGAGCCTTCAAATGTTGAAAGACCATAGAACACGGCTGCCACCATCATAAAACGCAGAGTGGGTTCATCACGCACTTTGTGCCATGCCCCATTGAGTGTGAGCAGTGCGTTGGCGGCAGACCCCCAAGATGGCACTAATAGCATGACCGAGAATGTGACGCCTAATGTTTGAACCCATTGAGGTAGAGCGGTGTAGTGCAAGTGGTGCGAGCCCGCCCACATGTACATGAATGTAATGCCCCAAAAGCTGATTATCGACATGCGGTATGAGTAGACTGGCCTGCCAGCGCACTTGGGCAAGTAGTAATACAACATACCGAGGAAACCAGCGGTGAGAAAGAATGCAACCGCATTATGGCCATACCACCACTGTGTCATTGCGTCCTGCACGCCTGAGAACAACGAGTAGCTTTTGTCGATACCCAGTCCTACTGGCATGGCAAGGTTATTGACGATATGCAATACAGCCACAACAAGAATGAACGCAAGGTAGTACCAGTTTGCAACGTAGATATGAGGTTCCTGACGCTTTGCTAGAGTCCTGAGGTACAACAACAAGTATGTCACCCAGACAATCACTAACCACAGATCCAGATACCATTCTGGCTCCGCGTATTCCTTGGATTGCGTAATGCCTAATGGGTATCCAATGACCGCTAGCAGACAGAAGAGGTTATAACCAATCAGTACAAACCAAGGGCTGAATTGATCTGGTAGTCGGGCGCGGCTGGTTCGCTGCACCACATGCATTGAGGTGGCTATGAGCGCGTTTCCGCCAAAGCCGAAAATGACCCCCGTTGTGTGCACAGGGCGCATGCGGCCAAAACTTGACCACGCTGCATCAAAAGTGAATTCAGGGTATGCCATCATCCAGGCAATCCAGTCACCCACCCCCATGGCAAAAACACCCCACACAAGTGAGACTACGATGCCAACTTTTGTAGGGTCGTCGTAATAGTGTTTCAGCCGTTCAGGCGAGGGCTCGGGTGCATCTCGAAATCGATACACTAAGAATAAAAAGGCACCACCGTACAGTGCTGCTGCCACTCCATGCACAGCGATGACATTGCCGTAGCCAGCTATGGCAATCAATAGCCCAACCGACATAACTGCCCCTGATACCCAAAGAGCTTGACGACGTTCGCGATAGGTTAATTCAGAGATCATGAGTCACTGACGTTGTTGTTGTACTGCGTATCTTGACAACGTCTAGTGACTGAACAATTGATCTAGATCAATAGGGCTACAAATTTGTGCAATAAAAGTGTGGAGATAGTCTTTTTTGAAGGAAGCACGACCATGCTAAACACTCATGTGTGATTCTAAAATCTTAATGACAGACAAGACATTCCACCATCAATTTTTGCGCATTCGGAATTGTTTATCTCACGCACCTCAAAGCCTTTTTCACGCAACATGCTGGCAGTGGCTGGGAATCCGGCAGGCATCAGCACGAATTGGTTGAAGCGTATGGCGTTTGCTGCAGCCTCTTCGCCATCAGCTGTATGCAATACCTGATAGCCTTCAAAGCATCCGGATGCGTGCAAACGTTTTGTGCTGAGAATAGTGTTGTCATCCAGTATTGAACAATCTGTTTTGAAGTGCAGTATCTCAGACGGGGTCTGCACCTCACGAATCTTGTATCCAAGAGGTGTCACGATGGCGCGCAGCTCTTCTACTCCAGCAGCATCAGTACGAGCAGATTTACCCACCAAAATTTCCTGCGATGTGGTCAGAATGTCGCCGCCTTCAATGTGTCCTGGACCTTTGATCTGGAATACCTGTGTGTATTGCGTATGAATCGTTGGCGCCATCATGGCCACCTCGCCAAGTCTGGTGGGCGCACCAGGGCGCATTAACACCGCGCAGTCTTTAAGGCAAAGTGCATCATCCTCAACAAACACTGAGTCGGGGAAGTCTTCTAGCGCTGGCAACTCGATGACCTCTGCGCCTGTCTCACGTAGCGTGGCAACATAGTGAGCATGGTCCTCAAGCATTTGACTAATAACAGGTGTGCCATGGTCTTCAGCCCTTAACCCGTGCGTAACACTACTGGCTGGCCTACGCGTTATGGCTCGTGTGAACTGATAAGAGGAGTGAGTCATTGGTAAGTCACAAACCTGAGGCTAAGGAACTCGTATCATATCGCTCCGATGGTCACAGCCGAGTAAATACTTCGAATCATTGTCACGATTATTTATTGGGTAATGGCAAAGCTGCTCGCGCAGGTAGTTATGTGAGCCAACTTATCGCATGCTGCCAAACACAATGGCGTTAGTTTGTCTGTCTGGATAAACGCTGCAGCATAACGGGTGCTTGTCGCTGAAGCAGGTCTGGTTAATTCAGATTGCGTGTTGTTGGCTAATTTTTTTCTGTATCCAATAGTAGATCAATCAAGTGTGGCGGCAGATAAGTGCGACCCAATAGTGCCTGCTCTATTCCATAGAGCATTTGTTTTGGTGCTAGCGATTTCGGTATAAATCCACAGGCTCCCTTAGAAAGAATTCGGCGAACCAGTTCATAGTCGGTTGTGGCTGAGATCACTATGATTTGCTGACAAATTTCGTGCTCGTTAAGAGTATTGATCAAGTCCACGCCTGACAGGCTAGGCATCTCCAGATCAAGCAGCACTAAGTCGATATGTGCACCGCCAACCAGCCTACTAAGCGCACGTTGCGGATCCGTGATCTCCTCAATCTTAATTGACCGTTCCAAGGTAGCGAGAATGGCCCTCAAACCTGCAATAAACAGGTGGTTATCGTCGATAACTACAATGCTAACTTGTTCATTCATGGGATACCTGACAAACCAGTGAACTAGTTGTGACCGAGTATAAGCAGTAAATCTCCCTTATTAAGAAAAACTGGACTATTGCCCAGTTGAAGTACAAGCCGGCACAGCTATCTATCACTTCGATGAAATTTTAATGATTGTTGTTGCATCCGGTGAACGCTAGGCTTGCAATGAAAAATTGTGGAAAGTAGCCCGCTGATTAGTATCTTCACGACTATTGCGCAACACCGTCATTGGATTTTTATTGACATTCCCGTACCAATGACTAGTTGTCGCAAAGAGTGAACGCGGCGTAAGGTAAAACATGTCGGTGTCTTTTAATAGCCCACTTTGGTATGGATTTAGGCTCTTAATTCGGCAAAGTTTTTTTATAAAACTAAACGATGCGTCGTCAATATCGGTTATTAATTTTAAGGGTGTGCGGCAGTTTTAACTGCTTAGATGAAGGTAGTTATGGCTGAGACTTAATAGCAGGTGTGATCCTGGCAACTGGTTCCAAGTCCTAGCAGTTTCAGGAACATCCTATGAAATTCGTGTACTTCAATGGTGGCGTGTTCATTTTTTAACATACGACGTTTTTCTTTGTCGTTTGATATCAATTAGCGAGGTTTCTCATGGCGAATTCAGACTCCGAAAATAAATTTGATGAATCACGGATGAGGGATAAGGAGGATCGCAGCGACGACCCCTTGTTTGTGCCTCATTTTGATGAGATTGAAGAGTTCAGATCCGCCGAGTCTGCCCCTGGTCCGGGGCCAGAGTACTCAGCCATTTTAGAGTCTATATGCGGTGCTACAGATGACAGCCAGGCCGTAGAGCGGTACGACGGCACGCTCGGTGTGACGACCGCCTTTGTTGATCAGCATCAATCGGCCGTGTGCCAAGTGCAGTGGAATGACAATCTGGGCTCGGTCTATACCAACCCTGGTAATGTCTCCAACGTGCGTTGGGGCACGGGTACGATGATTGCTGAAGATATCATGATCACCTGTGGTCATCTCTTCGACCAGACTGGGGGCGGGTGGCAACGTCCGCGCAGCAACGGGTCGTCCAACATCATCTCTCCGCAGGAAATCGCTGAGAACATGCAGGTGAATTTCAATTTCCAAGTGGATTCGAGCGGCAACGCGCAAACCGAAACGAGTTTTGCCATCCTTGAGCTAATTGAATATCGACTGGGTGGCGTTGACATGGCTATTTGCCGGATCAGTGGTAATCCTGGAGCGACTTTCGGGACGGCACGGGTGTCAACTACCGACGCTAGCGTCGGCAACATGATTTGTATTATCGGGCACCCTGCTGGCCAGCCGAAGCGGATTGAGGCCGGTCCGACTACGCAGATTGACGGTAACTTCATCCGCTACAACGATATTGATACGCTAGGCGGAAACTCTGGCTCTGGAATTTTGCGCGCCTCCGACGGAGGGATCGTTGGCGTGCATACCAATGGAGGTTGTGGTTCTGGCAGCCCAGGGCCAACAGGTGGCTCTAACTATGGTCTGCGGATTGAGCGATTCATTGAGGTCTCGCCCACGCTTCAAGCCATTTCAGGCCCGCAGAAGATAAAATTTTCAGACGACAACAAGCTTAAGTTTTCAGACGATAATAAGTTTAAATTTTCTGACGACGGCAAGCCTAAATTTTCAGACGATAATAAGTTTAAATTCTCGGATGATAACAAGCTTAAGTTTTCAGACGATAACAAGCGCAAGGCCGTCGATGACAAGTTTAAGAACATCGACGACGTTAAGTCTGTCGGATTGGATAAGGGGCCTCTCGATAATTTTGGTGGTGGTTTTGCAGGTGGGCAAGGTGTTGGCGGTCGTTTGCCTGGTGTTCTATCAAGTACCGCAGTGCGACGGCCCTTTGCTCTAGGACATGGTCACCATGCGGCGAACCTTGCACGGATGCAGGGCGCTGAACTCGAAGCGACAATGGCTCAGATCGAGGGGCAGATGGCTGAGCTGATCAATGGGCTGTCTCAATTGGAGGCAACTTACAGCAGCCTTCAGGCTGAGTATGAATCGCTCACCGGTGGGAGCAATAGTCAATGACGGGGGCGAAGTTGCCAGAAATATTGCTCATTTCCCACGCACGGGACGAGCACGTTGCGCCTGTCTTGGAAGCTCTGGCAGCGCGCGGGGTTGAGGCCTATCTATTTGACACGGCCGACTATCCACAGTCGGTTGGTTTGTCAATTGGCGAGCATGACTCTGCGCCTGATAACGTCATTGTGCATCATGATGGACAGCTCATCGATTTAGGCGGTATAGGTGCGGCTTGGTGGCGTCGGCCTATGCCTCTTGAAATTGATCCTGCAGTTGTAGGTGAGGATCGGATCTTCGCCTTTGGCGAGGCGTCATCACTGCTCGCATCCTGCTGGTCGTGCCTTGAATGTGCGTGGATAAATCCGCCTCAGGCTGACGAGGTTGCTGGGCGCAAGGCGCATCAATTGCGTGTAGCGCGAAGTGTCGGGCTTGTCGTACCGCGGACGTTGATGACAAGCGATCCTAGTGCTGCTCGCAGTTTTATCGCAGGGTCTGTGTCAGGCGGGACAATCTACAAGACCTTCACAGCAACTGAGAGAATCTGGCGAGAAACGCGGCTGCTGCGTCCGGAAGAGGTAGATTCGCTGGACGATCTGACACTCGCACCAGTGATTTTTCAGGATTGTGTTCCGGGCAATATCGATCTTAGGATCATTGTTGTGGGGCAACAGGTCTTCGCTGCTAGCTTCAAGACTCCTGATGGGGAATATGCCTACGACTACCGGTTAAGTATCGGACGGGCGGAGGTGAATGCGTGGGAGCTACCGAGAGAAATTACTGCACAACTTCTGCTTCTGATGAAACAACTGGGATTGGTTTACGGCGCAATTGACATGCGGGTGACACCGGATGGCCAGTATGTGTTCCTCGAGGTGAATCCCAGCGGCCAGTGGGACTTCGTGGAGGAGCGAACGGGGCAGCCAATATCGCAAGCTTTTGCCGACACCCTGATCTCGCTATCAAGGGCTCGTAATGGCCATGAGTGGGAGATGCGCCGTGAAATCTTGGCCTAAAAAATACAATAGGTGGCCCGGCGAATAATGCCAGACACAGGCGACACACCTGAGGGCTGGAATTCACGCGATAAGAGTTTTTCCGCATCAAAGCTCGCTTGGCCCCAGCAGTCAAAGCGCCGTGCGAATTGTTGGATATTTGAAATAGAAGCTGCAAGCGTTTCACTGTTTCCTTTGAATGTATCATCAATGAACATATGCAGATGCGAGGCGCTGCCATCCACATAAATGCGGTTGTCTCAAACTAAAATTGACGCCCCCGCAACATAAAGATGTGCATATGAGCGCGCTTGTGTCCAATAGCAAAAAGCGTGATGAGCTAGAAAAGATCACCATCCTGCGTGATGAGGCTGAGTGGGTTTGTGGCAATCCAGACAACTTTGACGCTATGGATGTGGATGCTAAAAGGGCGCGTTTCTGCCTTTCTCGTAACATTGCGTCTGCCTTTGGATAGATTGAAAAAGGCTCTTGTTCAGTGCTTGTTGCCAAAACGGATTAGGTACTGTTAAAGCCACAATATCTGGTAAATTAGCTGCAGAGTTAGCATGTGATTTGCGCTCTGATTTGTTGGATGACCTGTTGGCGTTTGCTGAGCCTACCAAGCTGCCACCTGAGCCTATTGCGACAATTAGCGCTTCGGCTGTGTTGCGATGGGGCAAATTTCGTGCTGGGCGTGAGCTGTGAATATTTAGAACAAGCAATAATTGGAAGATATCGATAGTGAAAATTTGCGTCTTTTGTGGATCTAGCATGGGTAATGACCCCAGTTTCCGCCTTGGTGCCGAAGCACTGGGAACGGCTATCGGTCAAGGTGGTCACGAGCTCGTATATGGAGGCGCATCAGTAGGCTTGATGGGCGTGGTCGCGGATGCTGCACTGAAGGCGGGTGCCAATGTAGCTGGAGTGCTTCCCAAGGCATTAGCTGATCTAGAGCTGGCTAAACCAGACCTTTCTGAACTACACATTGTTGGATCTATGCATGAACGTAAAATGATGATGGCTGATTTGTCTAATGCGTTTATTGCTTTGCCTGGTGGAATAGGAACGCTTGAAGAGATGTTTGAGGTATGGACATGGACGCAACTAGGTGTTCACTCCAAGCCTGTCGGACTGCTCAACGTGAATACCTTTTATGATCCCTTAGTGGCATTCCTATCTGGTGTAGTGGATGCAGGCTTCATAAAAAAAGCGCACTACGATATGTTGGTGGTTGAAACAACACCTGAAGAGCTCTTGTCGAGATTGCTAAGTGCTAACATTGAATACGAGCCTAAGGTTGGAACATAGCGGATAAAATGATTACCATGTCTTAACGTGGTATTTACCCAGTTGCAAGCAGCCGCTCTGATCAATTCACTCACGTTTAAGCGACTCACGTGTCAATCGAATTATAAAGGCAATGCCGTGGTGTCTTCTCACTGATTATCCGGCAACCGTTGAACAATCGTATTTTCAAAATTTTGCGTTTTCGACATCGTTTTCTTTACGCTGACACGTGTAGAGTGATGACACTGTGTCACGGTTTTTTGTCTACACGTGTAGAGTGCTGGCACTAAAGCACGGTTTTTCATCAACTTTTAACTAACTGGAAATACCCATGGATTTCGTCACTATCGTTGCAGTACTTGCGATTCTTCAGTTCGTGTTCTTCAGTGTGCTTGTTGGTCAGGCGCGTGGGACCTATGGTGTCAAGGCTCCTGCGGTGCAGGGGCATGAGATTTTTGATCGTGCGTTTCGCGTGCAAATGAACACACTGGAGCAGCTGGTCTGTTTTCTGCCTGCTTTGTTGATGGCCAATATGTACTATTCAGACGGTTTTGTAGCGTTGGTTGGCGCTGTGTATCTTGTTGGCCGAATTATTTATCGACAAGCCTATGTAAAAGATCCATCAACGCGAGCGGTAGGTTTCGTATTGTCTCTAGTACCGACGTTGCTTTTGTTAATCGCAGCTCTTTTCGGGGCCCTCACGGCTTGAATGTCTGTTTACTGATTACTGTTTACTGTTTACTGTTTACTGTTTATTGATTATTGATTATTGATTACTGATTACTGATTACTGATTACTGATTATTGAGTAATGCTGTTAACCGGCGTAGGCGGTTAGTGCAACGCTGGACCCATTTTTACCAATTAATTAAAGGATGGTTAGCATGAATCAATCGGGTGGCTGCCAATGTGGCGCTGTGAGATTTACGACGACGGGTGATCCTGTACGCGCAATGGCCTGTCACTGTACTGCCTGCAAATTGCGTTTAGGATCGCCCTACGGTATCGGCGTTTATTTTCAGGATTCGCAAGTGCAGTTCGTGCAAGGCGATGTGCAAACGTATGAGTTTGTTTCTGATACGAGTGGACGCTGGATACGCAATGAATTTTGTGGTGCGTGTGGCTCAGCAGTTTCCTGGACTCTTGAAATGCGGCCCGGTATGCGAGCTATTGCGGGTGGCTCATTCGATGACCCTGACTGGTTTACGCTGGATGCGCACCTATGGACACATTCGGCTAGAACCGATATGTGCTACCCAGACGGTATGGCAGTTTACGAAAAAGCGATAACGTAAAATAGGCCGATGCAACTCGCCTGAGCCTCTTTACCTTTATGCCCTTCAGGGTATTTATGCCCTTCACGGTATTTATGCCCTTCACGGTATTTATGCCATTCAGGGTATTCATGCCCTGTACTCGCTGAGGACGATGAACATTGGCATACGCTAGATGCTGCCAGCAACTCAAGGATGATCACGACTCTGGTGGGCTGTTGGCAACCCCTGTACATGACACGCTAAAGCGTGCTGATGAATTTGCGAGTGCAGTGGAGATTGTTTTATTTGATGATCGGTGGTACCTACCTTACCCGCGTGGCGGATCTGCAAGTGACGCGTCGTGAGATGGTCAAAACGCCGTAGGGTGCAACTTCGTGTCTCCTGTTTTTTGGTACACTAGCCTATGTGAAGTAGTACTTCAACTCGGCACTGCACATCGCAAGCAGCGCTCTGGGTGTACCATGACGGGTATGCCTGAAGCTTCTCCAGCCGCTGAACTTAAAATGGCGTATGCCTGTCTTGGTGTTGTGGTTAACCCGTGCTGCAGGAATCGACAATAGGGCCATCGATGTGACCGAGCTTCCAGCTAAGATTGAACAAGGTATAGATAAAGTGCGTGCTGTGCTAATCGCCACTCTGAGCAGCTTCAGTTGAATAGCTTGAAGGCATTAGTACTTATACTTCTGTGTGCCACATCATTTATCTCATTTCAGCTAAAAGCGGATGCCACAACGCCTAAGAAAAATTACGGAGTTGGCCTTGCTTTAGCATTGCCAGCAGTGGGTGTGTCATTGAAGCGCGTGTTAAGCGACAGGCATACCTTATCTGCAGTAATAGGTAATGGATTTCAAGCGCAAATAAATTTCACTGGTAAATCTCCTGGCGGCAGGTATTTCTTGCTCGGCACTGGTCGTAATGACTCAATCGGGCTGATTCGATTAGGCGCTGGCCGCGTATGGAGAAACGACAATTTTTCCTACCATATTGAAGCTGCATTGAATGTTCCTGTTTGGCGTCGTTATTCAGGTGGTTTTGCTGGTCTTGCTGACGTGGTCTATGCATTTCCTATTGGCTTTGGCGTTTATTATCATTTTTAAGGCTGTTTGAGCTGTCAGTGTAAGTTCGAACATTCTTGATATTTTACTGGCGTCTCAACAATCGCAAGATGTGCAGTTTGCCTATAGCCAATAAATTGCCTTTGAAGATCACCCGTTTTCTAAGAGTAGGGGACTACTACAGGTTCGGCGCAGGATACACGCGTATCCTCTGAGCGGTTTGTCGAGTTTTGATGATTAATGTTGGTCTGCTATTGCTGGCCCAATAGTATTTCAATAATCGTGAGAACGAAATATTAAAAAATAAGGACTCTAATGCTAGGTCTTTTAACTGGTGCAAGTATCTATTGATTATCGTTGATCTGCCATAACAGGCAAGTTGGTGCTCGCAGCACCATTGGGCAAGATTTTAGTTGTTGGCACGCTGCACCTTCTAGAGCTGGTGCTAGTAGATGCTTTATGCGCGATGGACAGTAACGATCGCGTGCCTCTAGCAGGGTATGTAGTTGATTATTTAGTCGGCGAAATCAACTTTTGAATTCATCGACATGTCAGGTCTGAACGATAGCTTTGGGCTGTGACTTGCCTGTCGCTAACGTCCAGGTTAGCTCAAATGACTGGTAAGTGTGAGGCCGTTCCAGACACTCAGCAAATCGGAAACTAGATCACTTCGTAGTGCCGTCCATAAGATCTTTTTCGCGTTTGGTTAGCTCTAGAATCCGCCACGTCGATTCACCGACAGGCCCGTTCGGACCCATCGCACTATAATCCCAAAGATGTATCCTTAGTCTAGATTCCGCGGTTATATCCGAAACCGCAATATCACCAGATTCGATTTCTTTTATCGGCACCTGTTGTCCAACTTCGTACGGGCAGTAATGCGATGTTTTACTGGTATCTAGCGAGACAACTTTTACGATAAGTGTATCGATTCTATTAAGGCTACTTGTTGCGTTGATATCCAACACGTCAACTTCAAGAAAGCACTCCGTAGCCGTGGACGCCACTCCGACAGAACTTACGCCCAAAAATATGATGGTAGCCAGTAGCAGCCAGGCAACAAGAGGATCACTTTTCATATTCGATTGTATTTTGGTATGTGTAGGTGCATTTGTCGATTCAATTTCACAACCATGAACGTCGGCTGTGGGTCGTCCCAGCCTGCGGTGCTTGTGGGCTGCCTGCTCGGTCGGCCCGATGCTATGGATGTCGGTTTTCTGGTGTGTCAGTTCGGTGGCGATATCTGCTTAATTCTTCCTATACTCGAATGATACTCTGGATTCAGAACCCGTAGCGATCGAGAGATGGGACTTGACTAATTTTTATGGCTACACACTCTATAGGGAGCCGTTGATAGATTCGCATGATAGATAGAGCATAAGCTTCCGGCCAGGGCTCTAGGACGTCGATTAGCTATGAGAATGGGCCAGTATTTCAAAGCGAACCTTCTGAAATTCAAATTCGTTGAGTAGGCAAGCTAGTGGCCAAGATTACTCATGAAGTTGCCAGACAATACTAGCGAGACACAGCTTATTCAGGAATAGTTTGGTTCAACTAAGGATATATGCATATCATATGTTGGGCTGGAGTCTGGTCGGGTAACTATTTTGAAGCAGACACCGTTGGCTACGGATTGATCAGGATCCATGAAACTATGAAGCCCTAGGCTTGTAGTTCAGGTTATTATCCAACAGCCCACTTAGTAACAATAGTCAAACACCCTATTTAATCACCGGTCAGCTCACTTCAATGATTACAGAACTCAGCTGTAGTTATTCAACCATCTGTTCTGCAGAACTGATGACTAAAGTTCTTCCAGACTATTGTATTGATAGTCCGCTCGATTGCCTGTTCTGGGAGCGCGGAACGAATGATACTTACCAGGTTCGTTGTGCGGATGCCCGCTACTCGTTGCGTATATATCGCCATGATATTTACCCGCGTGGTGAGATCGACTTCGAGGTGGAAGCCTTAAATTATCTGCACAATAACGGATTCCCTATCGCTTTCCCGATTGCGCGTAGGTCAGGCGGATACGTCACTGAAATTATGGCACCGGAAGGCATCCGCTATGTGCTGGTTACGGCGTTTATTGACGGGAAAACGCTTGAATTTGAATCACTGGATGATTCACGGATATTTGGTGAATCTGTTGCTCGTCTTCATGAAGTATCACAGGGCTTCAAAACACACCACAAGAAGAAAGATCTCGATCTTAAAAATCTCATGGACGATTCGATAGTGGCAATCGAGCCTTACGTGTCTCATCGGCCAGAAGAGTTATCACTACTGAGCCTATTAGCAACGAATGCAAGCGCCGCAGTGCAGCAATCAGATGAAAGCGTTTTGGACATCGGGTTCTGCCACGGTGATTTACATGGATACAATGCACATCTAAATGGCGATGAAGTAACGCACTATGATTTTGAAGAATGCGGGTTTGGATATCGTATATTCGATCTGGCTACTTTTAAATGGAGTTTTGTTTTTGATGACTCGGGAGCCGACCAATGGTTAGCATTTCTGGATGGATATCAATCTGTAAGAAAAACGAGTGAAGCAGATCTCCAGCTTTTAGATACCTTTGTGCTTCTTCGGCACATCTGGATAATGGCATTCCATATGCGGAACGCTAACGACTTCGGTTATGACATGGCGAGTGATGGATACATCGACCATCAATGGAAAAGGCTAAAAAAATTAGCGAAGAATATTGAAGGTGCAGATTAGTACTCTGGCAATTAGTATAGTCATCATTAGACGCTTACGACCTTAGTGGTAAACATTGAGGACAACGAGAGTCATGGAGTCTTTCCATTCGTCCGCTATACTGTCATGCAATGCGTTACATACTGCTAAAAGATGCCTTACAATCTATCAGACGATGCGTTCACCGTACCAAGCGCTAACTAGATTTAACGGATTTCGATCACATGAGCCATCTGAGCGGACTAAGCGCATTTACACTCACACCTTACAGTCGTGCTGGCGTGGTGGATGTTGATCATCTGCAGAAACTCGTAGCAAATTTGGCTGCTACAGATGTCGACTCCATCGGTGTACTCGGCTCCACTGGTAGTTATATGTACCTTGATCGTGCACAACGGGCTCGAGCTATTAAAGCAGCTGTGGAGGCCAGTGGGGACAAACCTATCCTAGCGGGCATTGGAGATCTTAGAACAGATTGGGTGGTTGAGCACACTGCCAGTGCTGATAAAGCAGGTGCGAGTGCTCTTTTACTGGCTCCAGTGTCTTACCTGCCATTGACTGAAAGGGATTTCACTGAACTGGTCAAGACAGTTACATCGGCTTGTTCTCTTCCTGTGTGCCTGTACAACAATCCAGGTACAACCCACTTTACGATGTCTAGCGAATTAGTAACGAACTTAGCGCAGCTGCCGACTGTTATGGGGGTGAAAAATCCTGCTCCTGCAACACTGATGTCTGCAACAGAATTAGCAGCGAAGCGTGGCGATTTACCAGAGGGTTTTGTATTGGGCTATTCTGGCGATGCACTGATCATTCATGTTCTACCTGCGGGCGCAGACGCTTGGTATTCTGTGCTCGCGGGTACGTTGCCTGAAGTTGCATTGAAAATATGGTCTGCGCGCGCCGAGCCTGAAAAGCTGAGTGAACTGCAATCCCAATGCACACTTTTGTGGGAGTGTTTTAATAGCTGGGGTAGTATTCGTGTGATGCCGGAAATTTCCCGCATGATTGGTCTAGGCCCATTGGATCTGGCATTGCCGCTTCAACCTCTCGAGCATAACGCAGTTGCACAGATCGACAAATCGCTGCAGGCGCTTCATGACAATAAGCTCATTTGAACAGGCTGCTCGTTAGCAAACGGCATGCTTGAAAGGGTGACGTGCCGAAGATAGTTGCTTTGATCTGCTATTCCATGACATTTGACGCACCAAAGATCAGTGGCTAGGCAGGCATATAGTGGCGTCGAGAAACTTGAGATTAACCTCGAAATTCTACAATACGGTCGATCAAGCGACGATTAAGCAACTATTTCGATTTTTACAACTCTCACCGTCAATGCCATTGGCGAAATAGGCAATAGATTCAAAATACACTTACACTCATAACAGCATCGCAACATTAGTAAGCCCGCTGTACAGTTTCAACAACCATTGCTGGGCGACGTATTAAGTTTTCCATTAGTCGATATTTCTACTGAATAATAGAGTCACCGAGTTCATCTGAAAGTATGAGGTTCATTTTTAGTAAATACGTCTTATTGATGGTGCTGGTCGGCTTGTCTATTTCTTTGTTTGGGCTGGGAAAGCTCAAAACGAATGCAGATTATCGAGTTTATTTTGATAAAACGGATGCATTACTGCAAAATGATGAGGAGCTCGGAAGGCAATATTCGCATTTAGATTCTCTATTAGTCATCCTTGAGGCAAAACAAGATACCTTACTAAAGCTAGAATTTGTAGAGCTTTATGACAGCTTGCAAGAACAACTATACAAAACTAAGTATGTGAAACGCGTAGATAGTTTTTTTGAGTTCTTTGACAATGAAGCATCTATTGAAACGCAGCTCGATGGGATAAAAGACAACCGTAGCCAAGCTGAGTTGTTACAGCAATTACAAGACAATCCCCGTTCTAATCATCTAGTTAATGATGATGGTCGATTTGGTCTAATAGATGTGGGCGTTCAATTTCCAGGTGTCAATACGGCGAACGAACTAAAATATTTCATGTTAGAGCTTAGGTCTGTTGTTAATAGCCATCTGAGCACTGTCGAATCTATGGCAGTGCATTATTCAGGAACACTGGCTTTAAATGAAGCTTACATTGATGTAGTGCGTAACGACTTAACGTTGTTTGTACCGCTTCTTATTTTAATTTTTGTCGTTACATTATTTGCTTTCTTTAGAAGTTGGGGTGTCTGTTTCCTATTAATCGCCAATGCGTTTTTATCGGCACTTGGCGCATTTGGTGTGGCTGGTTGGATGGGTTGGGAGCTAGCGGCTATTAATGCTTTTACGCCGATTATTATTATGAGTTTGAATATAGCCACTGCGATGCATATTGTGATGAGCTATTTCGGCTTTGTTGCAGACGGAGCACCTAAGCCTGAGGCGATGGCGAAAAGCATTGAGTTTAACTTTACGGCCTTAACACTGAGTAAATTAACCACTGGCGTTGGATTTTTGCTTTTATGGTTCTGTCCGTCGCCGCCTGTACAAGTTGTTGGTTTTACAGTTGCGATTGGAATGTTGCTTTCCTATTTACTCTGCTTGAGTACGCTTCGAATAGTCTTACCAAAAATCACACTATCATCCAAAAACGCAAAAAACAATATTGATCGTTTTTCTCTGTTAGCGCTGGGTCAACAGGTGCTTGAACATTATAGAAAGCTTGTTCTTATCTCGGTAATGATTCTTCTATTCAGTCTGGCTACGATTTCGCAGTTGCAAGTGAATGATAATGTTTATGAATACTTCCCTAAACAGCATTCATTTAGACAAGGAATAGAATTGGTCGATGAGCAGTTTGATGGCAGTATACGATTATTTTATTCCATTGAATCATCTAGTGATTTTGGCATTTTAGAACCTGAATACACTAAAAGTGTTCTAGAGTTCACAGCGTGGTTACGTCAACAAGATGATGTGGCTAGAATTGATGACGCGTTGTCTCATGCGGCTAAGCAAGGCATTGATTTAATTTCCGTAAAATCATTTTTAGAAAAAAACCCACCTGAAATCTTGGGTTTGGATCAATTCATAACAGAGAACTATGATGCGATAAAAATTACTGTCTTTCTAAAAGAATTAACAGCCAGAGAGCTATTAGCCTTCGATATGCAAGCGAGAGAATGGCTTGATGCAAATACAGATTCTACAAATTATGTGGGTGGCGTTGGTCCTAATATTCTCTTTGCTCAATTAGGTGAAAGAAATGCCAAGAGCATGTTTTTTACGATGATACTGGCTTTGATATTAATAGCGTTAATCACTGGGTTTTTAATGCGCTCATTTTCCGCAGCTTTTATCGGTTTAGTGTGTAATCTATTCCCAGTGATTGTGGTTTTTGCAGTGTGGACTATTGTTGGAGGCTATATAAGTTTAGGTAGTGCAATGGTCATGGGTATGATAATGGGAATTATTGTTGATGATACTTTGCATCTGCTACTGAAGTTTCCACGCAATGATGTGTCTAGTTCAAATGACATTTTATGGTTGTTTGAAAAGGTGAGTCCAGCGATTGTTATTACCAGCATTACCTTGTCTGCTGGTTTGTTTGTTGGCGTTTTTTCTGATTTTAGGCCCATTTTCGAACTAAGTTTACTTTCGCTGTCAATTATCATGGTAGCTATGCTAAGTGATCTTGTGTTGCTTCCGACATTAATGAAGTCAATGAAATTTAATCGAATTTAGCATATGAATAAACACCTGCAATATTTAACGAAATCAAATGCATTTGGATGTTTCGAAGTAAGCGTAAATGATAGCTTGGTTGTACCTGCATGGGTTGATGTCTGGAGACAAAAGGTCTCAAGTGATAAATTCTCAATTAGTAGTCGTCACAACGAAGCACTAGCGCGTTTAATGCCTTTTTTGTTGTGTGGTGAACAATCTGCAATACAAGTATTCGGAGCTGAAGTAGATCGCTTGCGTGAAAGTGGTTGGTCTAAGAGCATTGATCTTTTAAAGGATATTGAATCAGATGAATATGGCCATGAGATGGCCTTGCGCACACTGTCACAGTTGTTAATGCAGCCCGCCGATCTTGGAAGCATTAAGCGCCAGGCACAACATTTTTATTTGAAACTTGGAAATACCGCAGGTATGACTGAACATTTTGCGCGAGTAGCTCAATTAGACGCATGTGCTTGTATTATCATGAATGAAATATCAAATTCAGATTTGGGACAGAATAGTCCCGTGTCACAATTGCTCAACCGAATTAAGAAAGACGAAGCACGACACGTTAATATCAGCAAGAAGCATTTTCTTCATCTTGGTGGTGTTGAGTCCACTTTAAACGAAAATGGGCATGAGGTAAGTGAGAAGCTCGTGGCTTTGCTCAGGACTGAGGCTGATAGCTTTGAAGGCTTGGGCGTGGATTCTGATCAGTTGTTTAGAAAGCTCACAAATGCTCGTCGAGCTGTAAATCCTAAATCGGTATTGAAAGCCACTCAGCCACGATGCGCTACCCGCCAGTGAGTGTTCATTTTGCGAAAGGTCGAGTAAAATTACTAGGCAGTGGTTCGGCATTGCCAGGCGTACTTGTCGATAATGAACAACTTTTAGCAGTACTTGAAAAGCAATGCGGTAAGTCTGTTGCACGTAAAGCAGCCATTATTAGTCGACGCTTGGGAATCAGATCAAGGCATTGTGTTCGTGATCTGACAGTTAGGGTATCAAATCCCGAACCCACCGCGCCTCAACTTTGTGTTCAGGCGCTTAATAGAGCCATAAGTGAAAGCAATTCAAGTGAAGTTAATCCTTGTAAGGAAATTAGCTATTTGATTGGTCACACTACAAGCCCGCATACTCTACTACCGCCAAATATTGCCTGGGTTGCGGAGGAACTCGAACATAGCGGTCCGTATATGGAATTGAGGCAAGCCTGTACCGGTTTTGCTAACGCATTGCAGATATCAATACCGATGCTAGCAGAGGGTTCTTCGATGCAATCCATAGCTATTGTTGGTAGTGAGGTAGGATCGATTTACTTTGATATTTCCAAGGAATTTGTTGATCTTGAGCAACTTGTTAACTTTGTGCAATTGGGGGATGGGGCAGGGGCAGTTTTGTTAGGCCAAGATGACGGTAGCAATGAGTCTATTATTTCAGATGCCTATATGGGGCATATCGGTAACGATAAGGCATCAGGATTTCATATGGAAGGTGGTGGTTCTGGAGATGTTTATTGCAAGGCTGGGTTGCCTGTTTTTAAACATAACGTCACTGACGTGCGAGAACAAGGAGCTGCCCTTTTTATGCAAGGCGTGGAAGCGGTCTTAAGTCGCGGGTATACGCTGAATGATTTTGATTATATTTTGCCTCACCAAGTGAATGGGCATTTAGGTCGCTTAATAAGCGAGCATCTAAGTGTGCCCAAATCACGAATTATTGTAGATGCAGATAAACTCGGTAATCTTGGTTCAGCTGCAATCTGGGTCAGTCTCGACAGGCTACGCCAGTCCGGTAAGTTGAAAAAAAGGAATAAAGTTTTGATACTCGGGGCAGAGGCAACTAAGTATTTGTATGGAGGTTTTGTTTTTACCTGTTAACAGGTTAAATGCTCGTCATACCTCTAAGCATAAGTTTAGTTGCCAGTGATGCATAATCTTCACGAGTCATTGAACCATCCAATGTGCGTTTTAGGGAACCATTTGAGGCATAAATACCTGTATTCAACAGACGATGAAAAAAGTTGAATCGCTGGCAATCGAACAATTCACCCAGAACTTCCAAACCCTTTTGAATTCCTTGCATCACAGCGGTCATGCCTTTATCGCGATAATACCTTCAGACGCTGATTAGGATGGTGTGAGTTGCGCCACTTTTCTCTAGGGCGTTGAGCCTGACTACACAGCGTTGATTTTTTTAAGCGTCTATGAATATCGCGGATCAGGCAATGCTTTTCTTCAGGGAGTTGATGGTTTACGCCTGTCCAAACTATGCGTTGTTAACAGTGGGTTCACGCAGGTGGCGCAACGCATAGTTTACATCGAGTCTCACTGCGTACGTTACTTTGCGACATTAGGTTACACATGTTTCGTTACGCGTTGTCGCTATAAGCTTGGTAACGTTGCCAGACAGAATTCGGTAACGGTTCTTTTTATCTTTACCGGACAACCACACTGCAAGATATGTTGATTGTGGGGTCATGTATTGAGGGGTAATCAGAGCTCTATAAGACAAGGAATATAAAGGAGTTAGCTACTTTATTACCGTTAGTGTTGACAAGGCAGTCAGATCAAAAGGACATTGAGAATATACTTTAATGAATAATGGAATTATTACGTTCATACGCCGACTGT
>JALZUD010000002.1 GCA_023301725.1 Granulosicoccus sp.
ACTGATCAGCCAAGTGTTCAAGCTTGAGAGGTCGTGATCTGTCAAACTAGGGGGTAGCGGCTTTCTAGTCTGAACTATTCATGACGCCACAAGTTTCTTCCGTTCGGCGGACGAATCAGACGTTTCATGAATAGTTTAGGCTGGGGTAGCCAGATTCTAAACAGCTCAGGAATTTCCATGTCTAACAAGACTAAATCTGTCGTCTTTGATCACAACCCCGGTAGAAACTCACAAACCTATGGCATAGCGCGTGAGCTGGGTGCCGATGTGGATCTCATTCATGAACCTTCGGTGGGTGTTATCGGAACCAAAGGTGATTCGCAGTGCTATCTCGGTGTGCAACGCAAAGTGGAAGCTGTGCATCAGAGTTTAAAAGAACAGCTAGGCACGGAGCCTGGCAAGATGCGTATGCGCTTGGTGCAACCTGAATACACCGTGGCCACGTCTGATGGGATGCGTAACGGTACCCGTGAGATGCGTTATTCGCTTATTGGCAGAGAGGTCACGCACGATACGGTTTGCGAACACCTCAGCGCCAGTGGTCTAGAAGGCACCATTGCTGTTGTTGCTTGCGATAAACCGCCGGTGGGCACTCTGGCAGGCTTGCTTGAGCACAATCGGCCAGCCATTATCATGTCAGATGGTCCGATTCGCCCCGGACGCGATTCCTTAACCGAGCAAGCTATCGATATCGTATCGGCGTTTCAAGTAGCAGGCAGCCAAGACGAAGATTTCAAACAGCGTATTGCCAAGGAAGCTTGCCCGGGGTACGGAAGCTGTGGTGGCATGTTTACGTACAACACCATGCAAACCTTTATTGGCGTCTTGGGTATGCAGCCCTTACACATGGTAGCGCCGCCGTCTGATGATCCGCGACGCCTCATCACATTCCCGCACGAATTGGTTGCCTATCTCAAAGGCATGATCGATAGAAACGATACGCCACGTGACATCGTCAGCCGTGACGCTATCCGCAATGCGCTTATCGTTGCCATGGCAGTGGGTGGTTCAACGAACGTTTTATTGCATGCGCCAGAGATTGCCAGAGCGGCTG
This sequence comes from Granulosicoccus sp., assembly GCA_023301725.1. Taxonomy (GTDB): domain Bacteria; phylum Pseudomonadota; class Gammaproteobacteria; order Granulosicoccales; family Granulosicoccaceae; genus Granulosicoccus. Next base: position 1,055 of record JALZUD010000002.1, read on the forward strand.
GTTACAAAAGCTTTGCAGACGACATCATGTCACCTGAGGAATTTAACCATCTGTCGCAACATGTAGTACCTGTGTTAACAGATGCTCGTCCTTATGGCACCTATTCAATGGTTGATATCGACAAGAAAGGTGGTGTGCAAGTTATCGTCAAGGCCTTGCTGGATGCCGGGCTGTTGTACGGGGATACATTAACCTGTACAGGCGAGACGCTGGCCGAGCAAGTGGTAAGGCTCGATACTTCGGAGCCTGATGGCACAGTGGTATACCCGGTGTCCAAACCCTATAAAGAAACAGGCGGTTTACGCTTACTGGGGGGCAATTTGTCACCTGAATTTAGCGCCGTTCTAAAGTTGGCTGGCGTTGAAGGTGGCCTTGAAGATAATCGTTTTGTGGGCAGTGCGCGTATTTTCAACGGCGAACAAGCTCTTTTGGATGCTCTGGAATCAGCACCTGAGAATTTCAAGAACCATGACATGGTCATTGTGCGATATGAAGGGCCTAGTGGCGCCCCTGGTATGCCCGAAATGTTGGACTCCACGTCCCGTATCACCACGCTGTGTCGCGAGAAAAACATTGTTATAGGTTTGATGACAGATGGCAGATTTTCAGGCGGCTCGGTAGGCTTGGTTATTGGCCATGTAGGGCCAGAGGCGGCTCTGGGTGGTGCCATTGGTCTGCTAGAAGATGGTGATGAGATTGTGGTAGATCTGAACACCAGCGAAATTAACTGTACGCAATTGAGCGATCCAAAGACTGAAGCATTGCGCAAGGCTGTTTGGGAGAAAGCCGTTGCCGACAATGGCGGTACGCATCCACTGTGCGGTGATGTTGACACTCGACTGCTTAACAGGATGCGTTTGTCGGCCGTCTCGGCTGTGTATGGTGCAGGCATGCACCCTGACAGAGTGCTATGGGTGCCTCAAGCCAGGGAGCCTCAACGAACAGGTTTTGTACCTCAGAATAAGCACCGTGAAGGCTCGCGCAAAGCGTTTTAGCAAAGCTGTTCATCAAGCTACTTTTGCAGTCTCAATATCCTGAGTACGAAGTGTTAAGTAACTTTCCAGTCGCAGGCGAATGTCTGCGGCTGACGGATCATCAAACAAATTACGCGTTTGGTTCGGGTCGGAGAGCAGGTCGTATAGCTCTCCTTGCATTGTGACCATATTCTTGGTGAGTCGGTAGGTGCGCGTGCGCACGCAGCGCAGTGAGAATTTGGCCATGGTGACATTGGAGAACAATTCCCACTCGCTCAGTGCAAACTCCCTTTTCGACTTCCCATCCAATAGTGGCTGTAAACGCGCCCCATGTTGGCTAATTTGTGGTGTCACTCCAGCCAACTCTAGTAGGGTTGGAGATAGGTCGAGTGTAGATACTGGTTCGTAAACAACACGTTTTTTAGGTACATCTGGCCCACTCCAGATCAACGGCACTCGTAGCATGCTGTCATGAAATGTTGGACCTGTAGCAATGTGTCCGTTGTCGCCCAGCCAGTCCCCTTGATCTGAGATATAGAATATGTGTGTATTTTCTGCCAGTCCTAGCTCAGATAAGGTGTGTAACAAGCGTCCAATCTGGTCGTCTATAAACGCGATCTTTCCATAAGCATTGGCAATAATTTCTTTGAGCTGTCGGTTTTGTTGTGCTGGCGTCAGTTTTTCATTACGCGTTTTTGACGTTGCACGCGACTTGCCCAGCGCGGCCTGGTAACCGCAAGATAGTGCCTTGGGGTTTGACGTTCGATGCTCAGGTAGATCAACCTCTTCCGGGTCATGCAAAAGTGACCAGGGTTTTGGGCAGTCGTAGGGATGCTGAGGGTCAGGAAAACTCACCCAACTACAGAACGGCCGGCTTTTGTCGTGCCCATGGCGAAGCCAATCAATAGCGCGATCTGTAGTCCACGGCGTACTGTGCAGGAATGTAGGTAGTTCGGAGTTCCAACACTCGCGCAGCTTTGCTGACTTTTTTTGGCCGGCGAGATGATGCTTAAAATGTTGGGCTCCTTGGCCGCCTGCGTGAAAGTAGCGTTCGTAATGCTGTCCTCGTGGCGGTTTGTCTGGCGCTGCGCCAGCTTTGGGAGTCAATGCAAGTTGAACATGATCAAACCCCATATACGGTCCGGTCCAGTCTGCCGAATATTTCCCTGACGACAATGCACATTCTGGCGTGCCGCTAGGCGTCTTTGGGTGATTGTTAGAGAAATTTGCTCTGCCAAAAAGCGATGTATCGTATCCGGCATCGGCGAGTGTTCTTGCAAATCCCATCTCCCCTATGGTTGGATCCAGGTCTAATCCATCATCGTGCACTCCATGGGTCTCACACAGCAGCCCAGTCAGAATGGAGCTGCGCGACGGCTGGCTAGCGATGGAAGGTGAAATACAGCAGCCGAAGCGTGTGCCTGATCGGGCTAGAGCATCCAGATTCGGGCTTTTTACTTTACGACCGGCTATACCTAGGCAATCGGCACGATGCTGGTTCGCTGAGATAATCAGTATATTAGGAGATTTTTTCATAAAAATCGCATCGTGCAACAGCGTCCACATTCATACAAATGACAAGTGTGTGTATCAAGATTCGTTCCGTAGTAATGTTATGTTCAGCTGTTCAGGTAACAGCCCTAACGGTAACGTAAATTTTAGGCTTAAATGATATGAAGCTCAGATCTCAACAGTGGTTCGACAACCCTGACAACCCTGCCATGACCGCGCTTTATCTTGAGCGTTATCTGAACTACGGTCTTACTCGCGAAGAGCTTCAGTCAGGTAAGCCGCTCATCGGAATTGCTCAAACCGGCAACGATTTAACACCTTGCAATAGGCACCACATAGAGCTGGCAAAACGAGTTCGTGAGGGTATTGTGTCGGCTGGTGGTATTTGTTTCGAGTTCCCCGTACACCCTATTCAGGAAACAGGCAAGCGCCCCACAGCAGCTTTGGATCGCAACCTAGCATACCTTGGACTTGTGGAAACACTGTACGGCTATCCGCTGGATGGGGTGGTGTTAACCATTGGCTGTGATAAAACAACCCCCGCCTTGTTAATGGCTGCAGCCACTGTCAACATCCCGTCTATTGCTTTGTCAGTGGGTCCGATGCTCAATGGTTGGGAAGGGAACCAGAGATCAGGTTCGGGCACGGTCATCTGGAATTCAAGGCAAAAATTGGCCGTGGGTGAAATCGATGAGCAAGAATTTATGCGACTTGCTGCTGATGCAGCGCCTTCTGTGGGTTACTGCAACACCATGGGCACCGCAAGCACCATGAATAGTCTAGCTGAGGCGTTAGGCATGCAGCTTCCGGGGGCGGCGGCCATTCCTGCGCCGTATCGAGAACGCGGGCAAATTTCCTATCAAACGGGCCAGCGCATAGTTGACATGGTAAGAGAGGATGTAAAGCCGTCGGACATCATGACACGGGATGCGTTTGAAAACGCCATTGTGGTTAATTCTGCTATCGGTGGCTCCACCAACGCACCCATACACATGAATGCTATTGCTGCCCATATGGGTGTACAGCTGGACAACAGTGATTGGGAAGTCATCGGGCATGACGTTCCGCTCATTGTTGATTTGCAGCCCTCAGGCAAATACCTAGGTGAGGATTTTCATCGAGCAGGAGGTGTGCCAGCCGTAATCAAGTCCTTGCTGGATGCGAAAGCTCTACCAGCGCCGCAGGCTAAAACAGTTTCAGGTAAAACGATGGCTGAGCAGTATGCAGCCGCATCGGTTAAAAATGCAGACGTTATCCGCCCCTTTAATGCACCCCTAAAAGCTCGGGCGGGTTTTCTGAATCTTAGCGGTAATTTGTGGGACACCGCGATTATGAAAACATCTGTGATATCGCCAGAGTTCAGGCAAACCTATTTGAGTAATCCCGATGATCCAGATGCATTTGAAGGTACAGCCTTTGTTTTCGATGGGCCTGAACATTATCATGCACACATTGATGACCCTGCATTGGAAATGGATCAAAACAGTATTCTAGTGATGCGTGGCGCAGGTCCAATCGGTTATCCAGGAGGAGCAGAAGTGGTGAACATGCAACCACCTTCCTATCTCATCGAACGGGGTATAAGTGAACTGCCTTGTATTGGTGATGGCCGGCAATCGGGCACCTCTGGATCACCCTCTATTCTCAATGTTGCCCCTGAAGCTGCGGTAATGGGCGGACTGGCGATTTTAAAAACCGGCGATAAGTTGAGGGTGGATTTAGTAAAGCGCCGAGTTGACCTGCTGGTAAGCGATGAAGAGCTTGTCACGCGCAAAAAGGTGCTTGAGGAATCTGGTGGTTACCCTTTTCCAGACCATCAATCGCCGTGGCAAGAAATACAACGATCGTTGATTACCCAGTTTGACAAAGGCATGGTGCTTGAAAACGCAACCTCCTACCAAAGAATTGCCCAGAGCAAAGGTACCCCACGAGATAACCATTAGCCGGTGGGCTAATGATTGTATCGAACTTGACAAGGGGCTCCTCGCGAGTAATTTAATGGCTTGCTGCTACATACTGCAACTTGGCTGAGTTGCCACGTTCTTAATGCCGAAATCTTTTCTGGTCTTCACGTGTTTTGGTTCGGTTTTGATCTGTTTGTCGCAGTGCATGGCAATGACCAAATCCTGTGGAGCCTGTGGCATGTAGCTGGGCACAGGAATATCCAGAGTTTTCAGTATTGCTGATGTCACTGCACAGACGTCCACAGACTCAGTATTGGCGTTCAGGTAGGAGAGATCTCGCCCGGGAGATATCAGCAATGCTGCACCTTCAGCCGTGTGCTGTGCTGTTGAGCCTGCGATGTCCTCTATCTTTTCGATGTGTAAGCCCGACGAATCGAGATCAATACGTCGGTTGCCAACTGTAATTGAATCAAACTCGATGTTGTATTGATCGACGAGTAGGGAGCACTCTGTGTCACTAGCTCGTTTTATTTCAGGCACCTCACCGTTGATAGTAATGTTCAGGCAGGCTTTTTCAAAATTGTCGAGCAGTGCTTTGGTTTTGAAAGCCAGAAGGTATTCTGGCTCCATGCCTGGGCGCTGCTCATAATCTCCGGCGCAAATACCTGCCAAGCGCAGAAATGCTGGCATGTCTTTAATGATCAGCTGATTGAATGTTGGTTCATGTTCAATTCCTGCCTGACCCATGCTACCTAGTAGTAATACTGTAGCCCCAGTATCTTCTGCTTCTTTGAGTACACGCTTGAGCATGCCATCGGCCATAAGCATGGCTGTGTTGATTTCGTCTTTGTATGTCTCACGCCAGTCGGCTGGCATTTTGTTGTTTTGATAGTCATCCGGAAAAGCTGCTGCCCAATAGCGATGCATGGCCGCTGCGACATGGTTTATAAATATCGAAGACAGATGTGGCTGAGTGTCTTTCCACTGCTGCAGTGCTACATCAAAGGACATTAATGCTTGAATATTTCGTCGACGCACAGAGCGTGGTCTATTGAATTTCTCTGCAACAATCTGTTTAATTGTTGTGAGTGCGGTGCTCGGCTTTATGCCAATACTATGTGCATTGCTCAGGAAATTCATTATCACTTTTCGGGATACACCGCCAGAGCGTACCTGCCTGGACGAGCGCGCAACAGCTACAGTATTAAACGCCTGAAATGCCGTGACTGCTGAGGGAATGGATTCTGGGTCGGGTGCAAATGGGTCTGCAAACCAAAAATCAATGTTTGTTGTGTCCGCAGGTATTGGCCAAGAACCAATAGAAGCTCCACAACCAACGCGTTTACCTGCCTTTTGCGCCAATTCCCACATGGTGGGGTTGTTATCGTGACCGGCAGATTTCAGTTGATTGTATTCTCGGATTTCATGTGTGTGATCTGGAACACCACGATGAAAAGTTTGCCAGCTGGTTTTGGGGTGCAGCTGGCCGGTATCTGGTAACAACGTATTGATACGGCCTGATTTGCCCATGACTTGGGCAAATGTGGAACTTGGGTTTCGTTCAATGAAAGTATCGATCACCTTCCAAGGCACTTCATTAAGTTCTAGGACGATAATTTTGTTATCCACTTGCATGCTAATTCCGAGTTTCCTTGCCGTTTTGCAATGTTTTGTTTTACGGATAATGCACAAGTCTGGAACTACGGGTCTACTCGCTAAAATCGTAGCGAATGTAAACAATAAACTGCGTATGCCACAAACACACTGACCACATCGCAACCGCATGCCCTTTAGCTATTAGAGATTAATATGACCAATTTCACGTACTGACTATTAACATGCAATGAGACGTGAACCAAGGCAGAATTTACCTATCCTATTCTTTATTGCAACCCCTACGCCTGTTGATCAGCGCTAAGATGCGCCTAGTTTAGCGAGCAGCTAAAAGGTGGATGTAGAGTTACGGTTTTTACCCATTTTTAAGTCAAGCAACCAGAACAAGAATTAGCTACCGAGCGTCAAATTTATGCGTATTTTGAGAAGTGTTCCTGTTTGTTCTTTTACCCTGAGTCTTTTGGCAGGTGTTGTCTCTACTGTTCAGGCGCAACAGTACGACCCAATCATAGAGAATTTTCGTCTCACACAGGAAGATCAGCTAACAATAACCAGAGGTGGGCCAGTCGACAGAGCAGGAGATGTCAACGGAGATGGCTTTGAGGACTTACTAGTGGCTACAGGTGTGGGTGCGGTTCGAGTTGTTTACGGACCCACTGAAGGATTCAACGGCGTGGTTGATGGTCAGCAGCTAGACGGTGTCAGCGGCTTTGTCGTGATAAACGACGCAGAAAATGATTCTGTTGTTGGTGGGTTGGGAGATATCAATGGCGATGGCCTCGATGACATTGGTGTCGCTTCACTTACAGGTACTCGTATCATTTTTGGTTCTGCAAGCGGTTTTAGTCGCGTGTTTGATGTTGCGAACCTTAACGGTGCCAACGGGTTTGTGTTTGACTCTGCAGCCACTGACATCAAGCGCGCAGGTGATATTAATAATGACGGACTTGCCGACTTTATCGTTGGCAATGCTAATGCTTCACCTAACGGCTTAACGGGTGCGGGTGTGAGTTATGTCATTTTTGGATCTCAAGGCGGTTTTCCGGCAAATCTTGCACCGACAGCTCTCAACGGCTCCAACGGCTTCTCTGTCATTGGGCAAAGTGCGCAAGACCGAACAGGTGCTTACGTCTCTGGCGCGGGCGACTTCAACAATGATGGATTTGGCGATGTGCTAATTGGTGCTCCAAACCAGACAGCAGACGGAAAAGCTGAAGCAGGGTTTGCGTATCTTGTGCTAGGTGCAGCCAACCTGCCAGCAGTTTTTAGTTTGGCTGACATAAATGGAAGCAACGGCTTTGCATTTCGCGGATCTGAAATTCAGAACATGACAGGCGCCTCTGTTGGCGCTATCGGTGATTTGAATCATGACGGTGTTGATGACATCGCCATCGGCGCGCCTGGCAAGGGGCCTTTTGGCGTGCCAAGCGATTATGCCGGTCAAACCTTTGTTCTTTTTGGCGGAAATTTCTCAGGCACAAATACTGTGACTGCAAATGACCTTAACGGTGGCAACGGTTTTGTAGTGGCAGGTATCCGTGGAGGTGTTATTCCCATTGAGGCCGGGCAAACCATCTGGGGAGACTTGGCAGGAGTCGATGTTGACGGCCTTGGAGATATGAATGGTGATGGCATCGACGACATGATCATTGGCGCGTCACACACCATTATCAACCCACGCCGAAAAGGCGTTGGCCAAGCTTATTTTTTGTTTGGCAGTAACAGCGCTTATCCATCAAGGTTTTCTTTGAATGATCTTGATGGTAGTAACGGATTTCGCATCAATGGGGAAGGTACCGTGGATTACTATGGCGTCTCGCTAGCTGGTGCTGGTGATTTCAACGATGACAATATTCCAGATGCCATTGTTGGTGCATCAGGGCAGGGCGAAACCTACGTTTTTTATGGTCGCGAAACATCTGCTGTGTCAGTGGGTGATGCCCCAGTAGCCGCGGCGGGTACACCTACTTCAGGCTTTACGGCTGCAGTTTTAGATCTGGGAGCTGACGCTCCTCGACTGGTGTTCAACGAACGCCCTGACCCAACTGGTGATTCGCCTCTACCGGTGGGTACGCTTACGGATCCACTGAATCCAGCTACTCCAGGGTTCACAGCGCCTAACCCCGTAAATACGGATCCTGTTCAGCGCACACTCGAGGAATCAGGTGACACAGACGATGAGACAAACGCGCCACCTGCCACTCCACCAAACACGCCTGATCCAACCGAAGATAATCCAACTTCTGAAAATAACGGCGATTCAGCCAATGACAATGATGGTTCAACGGCAAGCGACAATGGCTCAACAGTCGACGATACCGTTAGTGCATTATCCAACGTCTCCACTGGTGGTGCGATGTCATGGTTTCCATTGCTGTTGTTGATAAGCGTAGTTGGAAGGTTCAAAGCCATCAACCCGTCGTTATGGCGAAGAGCGGTATAGGTCAATTTTTTTAAGACGAATGGTCTGGGCTTAGATTGAAATTGTCGACCAACTGCTGCAGGTTGCCAGCAACCTGATTGAGCTTCAAAGTTTCATCTTTAGCTACATGTACTGCTTTGGTTGTGTCATCGGTACCTGTTGTCAGTTGGCTTATCTCGACCGAGATGTCGGATGTTCCTGTGGCAACAGTATTGATCGACCGACTAATTTCCTGAGTCGTAGAGCTTTGCAATTGCATGGCGGTAGCTGTGCTGGATTGTAGCTTGTTGATCTGTTGAACAATACTGTCAATTTCCTGAATCCCTTCAGCTGCACTATCGCTATCATGTTGGATGGTTCTGATTTTTTCACCAATGTCTTCGGTTGCTTTGGCAGTCGCCTTGGCCAGTTCCTTGACTTCGGTTGCGACAACAGCAAATCCTTTACCTGCATCGCCTGCTCGGGCGGCCTCTATCGTAGCGTTTAAAGCAAGCAGGTTGGTTTGTTCGGCGATGGAGTTGATAACGTTAACCATCACACCTATATCCTGGCTGGACACTGCCAATTGTGCGACACGCTCATCAGCAGTTTTTGATAACTCCACAGCCTTCAGAGCAACGGTGCTTGATCGTTGCGTATTGGTGACAATTTCTTTGATACTGGCGTCCAGTGCTTCTGCAGCTCCCGCTATAGCATCGACATTGCCTGAGATAGAACGGACGGCGTTTGACACGCTGTCTGCCTGCTGAGATGCTGCGACTGCATTATCCTCGAGGTGCGAGTTTACGGCGATGACCTTAGCTGCAGTAGCGCCAACAACAGCTGCATCGCCTTTGAGCTCCGAAACCAGTTTAGAGAGTTGTATGACTGTCGAATTGGCATCAATATGCAGCTGCTCAAAGTCTCCCTTTAGTTCAATGTTAGGGTTGTTTTCCCAAGTGTGACTTAAGTCTCCACTCGCTAGGTGCTTAAAGAGTATGCCAGCGTTCGAAATTACCGAATTGCAGATATGCACCATGTCGTTAATTCCATCGTAAACGGGCACCAGGAACGGTGGTTTGCCCGCTGAGTCGATTCGATCAGATAGGTTTCCATCCAAAGCCGATTCAACCAGGCCAAGTACATCTTTTCCTACTGCCTGCTCAACATTAACTTCTCTCGTACGATCGCGAATTTCGACCACATTTCCCTGTACTTGTCCCTCTTCGTCAAGCACTGGGCTGGATGATATTCTCAAATTACGTTTGCCAAAAACACAATCAAGCTCATTTGCTTCGGTGGAGTCATTGGCACCAACGTCCATGTTTCCACACAGAAATTCGATGGATTGTCCTATAACTTTTTTACTAGAAAAATCGTGTATCTCTAGTTGAATTGCCTGTTCGTGTTTTTCAAAAAAACGGCAAGCTGCTAAATTGTTGTATATAACAGCTCTATCCACATCGGTGACAAGAACGGGGCTCGATACGCATTCCAGAGCTTGTTTTATTCGCTCGTTAGCGATGAATTGCTTGCGTTCCTCGCTAATGCGAGTGGCTAGCTTATGTTGCATGACCGCTAATGATTTCATCAACTGTGCAAGTTCGTCTCGACCCGTTACAACAATGTTGTTGTCGAGGCGATCCTCAGCGATCGCCTCGGCGACGGTCTTAGCTCGTACTATTGTGCGAACAATGCTTCTGCCCACCATAAAAGTAAATAAAGTTGCGCTTAAAATCGTCGCCAAAATGAACGCAGTCATCATGTTGCGGCTGCGTGCATCCTGGTCTATGCGAGCTTGGAGCAGTGATATCAGCTGTACATTTGTTGCATCAAATAACGCGTAGCCTGAGGCTTCGGCCTGTTCGGTTAAGTCGTAGGCGCGCTGTTCAAGTTCTGGTGTTGAATTCACTCTAATTTGCTCTAGCGCTATTAGAGCCTCGGTGTAATGTTGCTTGAATTGGGTATTCGGATCGTCCAGAGCCGCAGCTAACCGTGGGTTGTGGCCTATTGCTGTATTTAACGTTTCAGTGGCCAGTTGAACAGCTGCTGTTATTTTTTGCAGGGTGTACAGATTAGGTAATTGATACATAAACCCACGTTTTTCTGTGAATTCAACGTGATATGTGTTGAGTGATTCTATTGCGGGTAGAAGTTTTAGCAATACGGCATCCATCAAATAAAAACTGTCGAGATCTGGATCAAGAATCAGGTTTGAGTTGTCGCCTATCACTTGGCTTAACGCGCTTATTTTCGTGATGCTATCGTCGTGGAGTTTAGTAGCCTCATCAATATCGAGCCCTGCGGTGCCTGCCAAAAGCTGCTCTACGCTGTCGTGTACTTCAGCCCATTTGTTATCTAAATTTAACTGCTCTTTAAGTTTTACATGTAAATCAGCTACATCCTGTCTTGCGCTAACAAGCTGCGTGCGAACTTTGCTAAGTTCAGTCTGGGTGTCGACAAAAGAGCTACTAAAGGCTATTCGGTGTTTCGTGATCTGTTCGTGCAGCTTACTTAATGATTCTAAGTAATCTGCTCCTGCGATTTCCTGAGTGGCAAAGTGTATGGAGGCTGAAGATTCCTTTGCCAACAAATAAGTTGCAAATGCCGCCGGAAAGATAGCTAGCAGTAAAATGATAATAAATTTGTTTCGGAGGCGTAACGATTTCATTGTCGTCTCAGAGCTACTTTCCATGGTTTGATCGAGAAGCCAACTAATGCTGGCGCTCTCCCGTGCCCATTTAGCGGCTCAGCGGATTACAGCTGAGGCTAGTCTATGTTTCATGGATAGCTGAGCAGGTCAGCCAAAAAAGTAGAACGTAGCCAATGCGCCAGATTCATCTAACACGTTGACGCCAAGCGCCTCTGGCTTGCCGACATCACATTCGCAAGCGTCGATATTGGCTAATGATTGGGAGTTACACGTAATGTGGCGCTGCCCAAAATTTGGCCGTGCTGGGTATCAGCCGATTAACCAGTGTTGATCTGAAGATTATGTCGTTTGAACTCTGACCAGAATAAGTGCTCTAGTTAGTGCAAGAGCTGCCCCCGTTTTCTTTTAATTCAGGGTAACCTTGCACATCGTCATAGTTGTATGCTGAAATTTAGTAACTAGCTTGTATAATTCGAGAAGAAATAATGCAATATATGGTGATCCAAACTATCAAGTCTGACTGCACACAGCAAGTTTTTGATCGTTTTCACAAAAAAGGCAGAATGCTGCCAGTTGGACTAATCTACATAGACAGCTGGTTAGAAGATCAGGGAAACCGATGTTTTGAGTTGGTCGAAACAAATGACCCAAGCCTATTCGATCAATGGATACCTCAATGGGCAGATATTGTCGATTTTGAAGTCATTATGCTGAGTAAAAAACTGGAATAACACTACATGTCTACGGGTAATGCCCCAGATACTTTCATTTGTCTCAAAATAAAGATGGTAGTCGTCGCTCTCACGACCCCTAAGCGACGAAGGTTGTGCATGATGAACTGCTCGAGAGCTTCTGGATTAGTGGTTGCGACTTTCAGGATATAATCGAAGTCGCCGGTCGTTGATGCACACTCGAGCACATGTTCGTTGTTTTCTACAAACGCCTGAAATTTATCCACTGATGACTCGGTGTGATCAAGAAGAGACACTTGAACATGTGCAAGCGCATGTAAGCCTAATTTCTTGCCATCAAGGATTGCCGAGTAGCGGGTTATGTAGCCTTCTTCCTCCATCCGTTTTACGCGTCGCCAGCAGGGCGATTGAGACAAGCCCACAAGCTCTGACAGTTCTTGCGTGCTTGCGCGTCCATTTCGTTGTAAAGCCTTCAGAATGAGTTTTTCGAACTTATCGAGCATAAATTTGCCTGTAATGCCTATTTTGTCGACTTAATTTGTCTATATTAGAGTTAAAACAGACCCAATACAGAGCAATATACCCTAAAGCCTAAATTATCATACCTACGTCACCTTCGGAAACTGCCGAGTCTGTGCTTGCGCGTGGCTCCTATCAGTCTGAAATACTCTTAGCGATCGGGTACACCAATGAGCCAAAAGAACCACGTTTATCAGTCCATTGCACGCGCCATCAAAGACCATGGCATCACGACGATGTTTGGGCTTATGGGGGACGCCAATTTATTTATGGTGGATAGTTTTGTCCGCGATTTCGATGGTCGGTTTATCCCTGCGGCACACGAGGGCAGCACGATTTTGATGGCTTCGGCTTATGCGCATGTATCTGGAGAAGTTGGCGTGGCCACGGTTACGCATGGGCCAGCCCTAACCAATTGCGCAACGGCGCTAACAGAAGCTGCCCGAGGGCACATGCCCTTAGTCATCCTTGCTGGCGATACACCAGTTGATAACCCTCGGCACCTGCAAAGCATTGATCAGCGCAGTTTTGTCAAAGTGACAGGAGCCGGGTTTGAGCAAGTGCGTACCCCTGCAACGGTTTGCAAAGACGTAGCCCGAGCCTTTTACCGCGCCCAGGTTGAGCGCCGACCCATTGTGCTGAACATGCCAGCTGATTTCATGTGGGAGACGGCCGAGTATGAGGTTCAGGTGCTTGATGTTTTCACAGCACCTGGTGGCGTGGCCGAAGGGGATGTTCTCGATAACGCCATTGGAATGATTGCTGCGGCAAAACGCCCTTTGATCCTAGCAGGCGGTGGTGCCGTTGCTGCACGCGATCAGTTGGTGCGGTTGGCTGATCGATTGGAAGCTCCGCTTGCGACTACACTAAAGGCGAAAGGTCTTTTTAATGATCATCCCTACAATATTGATATTTTCGGAACATTGTCTACACCTGCAGCCTATGAGCTGATCGCACGCTCCGATTGCATCATCTGTTTTGGCACCGCGTTGCACGACTTTACAACGGATCGTGGCAAGCTGATGAAAGACATGCGCATCGTGCAAATTGATATCAACCCCACATCGATTGGTGGTGGCTTACACCCGGACATAGCGCTTGTCGCTGATGCAGGACTGGCTGCCGAGACCATCGTGCACTGGCTGGATGAAGCAGAAATTGCGGCCAGTGGTTTTACTCAAGAACTGGACGTCGAGACACTAACCGCGCATCCCGTCGTTTCAGAAAAAGTCTCTGATGGTTTCGTCAATTATGTCTATGCGCTTGAGCGTATGGAAAAGGCCTTACCCAAAGATCGTGTGTTGGTCACCGATGGCGGTCGCTTTATGACGGAGGTCTGGTGTCGAGTTTCGGTTCCAAATCCGCAGAGTTTTGTTTGCACTGTTAACTTTGGTGCTATCGGATTGGGATTGCAAGAAGCGGTGGGTGCCGGGATGGCGTCACCAGATCGACCCGTTGTACTGTTCAGTGGCGATGGGGGTTTTATGATGGGAGGGATCAATGAATTCAATACAGCGGTGCGCCTTGGGCTTGATCTGATCGTCATCATTGCCAATGATTCTGCCTATGGTGCAGAACACATTCAGTTCGTTGACCGGAAGATGGACCCCAGCCTTACAGAGTTCCACTGGCCTTCGTTCGTCGATGTTGCAAAGTCTTTAGGCGGGGATGGGTTCGAGGTACGCTCCAAGGAGCAACTTGAAGAGGCTCTTGAGGCACTCAAGCACCGTAAAGGCCCGTACCTGATTGAGCTTCGACTAGACCCGCTTGATGTTCCTCGAATGCGTATCTGACAAGTAACTGCCAGGTTTCATTCGTTTGGCTTTACCGTTGGACACGTATAAGATAAAGCGATTCTGCAAACCCGCTTCCTCAAACTCCCCCATGATTTCATTAAAAATAAACAGTCGTGAACATCTTTTGGATGTAGAACCTGATATGCCATTGTTATGGGTGCTGCGTGAAGAAGCTCAATTGCGTGGTACCAAATTTGGGTGTGGAATTGGCATGTGTGGAGCTTGTACAGTGCATGTAGATGGCCAGGCAGTTCGTTCTTGTTCCTATCCAGTGAGTGCGGCTGCAGGTAAATCGATAGAAACGATTGAATCTTTGGGCACCATTGATGCACCTCACGCTGTTCAGAAGGCGTGGATTGAACATCAGGTTCCACAATGCGGTTATTGTCAGTCTGGTATGCAAATGGCGGCAGTGGCGCTACTCAACGACAACCCGCAACCGAACGATCAAGACATCGACAAGGCGATGACAAATTTGTGTCGTTGCGGAACGTACGATCGTATTAGAGAGGCGATTAAGTCAGCTGCTCGAGAGATCAGTTAATGGGTATCACTCGGCGTGTGTTCATGGTGTCTGGGGTGGCAATGGGGGGTGGACTGTTGCTTGGTGTGGGCGGTGTTACAGCGCATCTGTTAACACACAACCGACTGGATGTTCAACGCGATGCGCACACAGATCAGGATTCCTCGCTAGTTAACCTGTGGATACGCATAACACCTGATAACCAAGTCATTGTCATTAATCCGCATACTGATATGGGGCAGGGTTCGAGCACGGGACTGCTACAAATCATAGCGGATGAGCTTGATGCGCAATGGTCACAAATGCACATAGAAACCGCCCCTGCTACTCCCGCCTACTCTAACGGAAAAGTGATTGAGGGCTTTGTTAGAGAAAACGTAGGCCCGCCTGAATGGGCCAATGTGTTGATGGAAAATGGCTTCTATCGAGTGGGCGATTTAATGAACTTGCAGGTAACTGGCGGTAGTTCAGCTATTCGATATACCGGTTGGCAAGCAATGCGAAAAGCAGCAGCGGCAGCTCGTCAAATGCTCATTGAAGCCGCATCCCTTGAATTAGATGTACCAACGAACTCATTGGTGACTGAAGACGGGTACGTTGTGCATAGCAGCTCCGGAAAAAAACTAAGCTACGGAGAGCTTGCAAGCCGTGCAGCCTCATTAGATAGCCCCGCTGGCGTCTCGCTCAAAGAGCCTGAAAATTATCGGCTAATTGGTCAATCTATGCCAAGGGTTGATGTACCAAAGAAAGTGATTGCCAATGCCGACTACAGTATTGATGCCGCTGTGCCGGACATGCAATTTGCAGCAGTTGTATCCAGTAACACGATAGGTGCGCAGGTAAAATCTATAGAAAATTCTGCTGAAATTGCATTGTCTCGTGGTGTCAGCGATGTACTAGTACTGCCAGGTGGCGTTGCTGTGGTGGCCGATAATCCATGGCGTGCTGAGACGGCGGTACGCCGGTTGAATTTTACTACCGAACCACATGCTAATGACTCACTAAGCACGCAATCGATACTTGAAATGCAGCGAGAGGCACTGGCAGAGGAGCTCTCGGTCGCTTCGGAAGCAGGTAAGCCTGCTGATGAGAAATCAACGGTGTCGGCGGAATATGTTGTGCCGTATCTGGCACATGCCACGCTTGAACCGATGAACGCCACCGTGTGGCAGGAAGATGGAAAACTTCATGTGCATTGCGGCGTGCAAAATCCGTTATTAGCGAGAGCCACTGTTGCAAAGCATGCAGGGCTCGATCTTGATGATGTCGTATTGCATCCACATCAGATGGGGGGTGGGTTTGGACGGCGTGTTGGATTTAGCGTCTCTGGCGACGAGCCTTTGAATTGGTTGATACAGGCTGTGCGCATCTCTCTCGATTCAGGTAAACCGGTGAAGACGACATGGTCGCGCGAGGCAGATATTCGCAGTGATGTTTATCGCCCGATGGTGGTGGCGCAATTCGATGGTGCGCTCGATGACAAAGGTAAGCCTTATCTGTGGCGCTTACGCAGCTACGGCAAAGAAATGAACATCAAAGCTGTTAAACCGCCTTACAGAGTACCCAATATGTCGGTAAGTTTTGCTGACAAGCCACATCCTGTGCCCATTGGTTTCTGGAGAAGTGTTGAGCATTCACAACATGGTTTTTTTGTTGAAAGCTTCATAGACGAACTGGCCGATGCTGCAAAGGTTGATCCTCTGGAATATCGACTGAGCTTGCTGGACGAGGAATCACCTGCGGCACACACGCTGCGTGCTGTAGCGCGGATGTCTGGTTGGCGCCATGGGGTGGATAAACAAGGGCGAGCCATGGGAGTGGCGTTGGTACACAGCTTTGGGTCAACGGTTGCACAGGTAGTGGAAGCATCAATGACCCCCTCAGGGCCACGTGCGCATCACGTCTGGTGCGCTGTAGACTGCGGCACTGCCGTTAACCCGCAAGCGGTGGAGGCACAGGTGCAAGGTGCAGTGAATTTTGCGTTATCGGCAGCGCTCTACGGCAAATGTGATATCAAGGATGGCTCTGTGGTGCAAAGTAATTTTCACGACTACCGCATTGTAGGTTTCGCGCAAGCGCCACGCATAGAGGTAAAGCTGTTGGAATTGGGTAGCCCGATGGGTGGTGTTGGAGAAATCGGTGTGCCGCCACTAGCACCTGCGCTGTGCAATGCGCTGTTCAGTATTGATGGTCAGCGCCGGCGCAGCTTGCCGTTGCTTTCGTGATTATTAGATAGAGTGCGATAAACAGTGAATAATGATCTGCTACTGGCCAGATAGAGCTATTGGTCTGTGCTCTGCCAGACGCGTTCCAGAGCTTCGAAAAATCGGCGGCCTATTTCACGACTAGCTGAGGGTCCGAAGTGTATGCAGCCTGTGGAGCCGCACGGGTAAGAAGGAGGTAATAGATCATCGTTGTTCACCCAGTCAGAGAACGGTACCAGCATGGCGATATTTCTATGAACCGAATCAACCTCCTGCTTGTCTTCGCTCCAGCGGGAGAAATCGCCACGCTCATCTTCACCTCTGGATTGTGTCGACACAATAAAAGGGATCGGTGCTTGTGGTCCACGTGCTGATTCGCCACGTCCGTCTTCGTGAGCATCAGTGCGGATGCGTTCTACCATGAGTTGCAGATTTTCCTCGTAACTATCGGCACAGGCTTTTGTAGTGGAGTCTGCCTCACCTTGCTGCCACAGAACACCTCTGAAAATTCCGTCAGTATCTTGCATGGTGGTGCGTAAACGAACCAAGGCTCGTTCGAGTAATCCACTACCACCTAACGAGCTGTTGTCGGTTTGCGATGCATTCCATGCAAAAGTATCATCCACTCCTTCGGTACGGCAGAAGCCTGAAGCTTCCCAAGCTGCTGGTACCAGATAGATATCTTGTGTTGTCGAGTCGAGCGCTACCTTTGCGAAAGACAAGCCAGGCCCTAGGGTAGTTCCAGTTTTAGTATCACGGTCAGATTTTAACGGCTCGTGTAATGGATCTTGCGCTCGTATATAACGAGGTTCGATAGCCGCGTTGTCAGGGTTGGAAAAATCCTCTGAAGATGGAAACAAATTAGGGTCGTTGCGACTTACATTTAGTTGCCGAATGCGGCGGTTTGTTTCATCACTGCCACCAGCTGATGCGTCTATCGAGTTGTCACCAGTGCGGCCAACCATATTGCTTTGGCCAATGAGCAGGTAAATATCAGGAACCTCTATCGGTTTTATGTCCAGAATCAGATCTTGTGTGCGTACTTGGTCGCCACTGCTCGCCACTATCTCGAATCTGCGCTCATGTTCCATGCGGGGTTGCATGCCCACAGGCAATGTAAAAGTGAGGGTAGTGTTTGTGTTGTCTGTATCAAGGCGTGCGTTTAAAAGCTCAACTATTAGGGATTTTTCATCCATCGCAGACATTGCCTGAACGGCAATATCAACAGCTTCGTTTCCGGCCATATTTGCTGTGACTGAGAAGCTTGTGCCTGTCGAACTTCCTTCAAAAAGTGCACGTCGGTTGTTGTCTATTGACAACGTGAAGTTGTAATCTGGAAGCTCTTCAGTTTCTGCTGTGTCTGTATTTTCAACAGTATCGTCTACAGATTCTGCATTGTCGTTCTCTGTGTTCTGGTTGTTAGCGTTTTCATCTTCGACATTGTCGCTGGCCGAATTGTCATCATCCGAATTTTCGCTATCTGTAACTTGTTCCGCAGGTGTGTCGATAGAAGGACCGCTGCCTTGAGTTGAATCATCGCTCGGTACGCCTGCATCTTGGCTCGTATCGTTGTCGTTACCCAGCGTTACGTCTTCTGGCACGTCAATAGATTCGTTATTGGTCGATAGTGCGGCAACAGAGGTGGAGACTCCGCTCCCACAAGACGATAGGTAGAATCCTGAGAGCAGAACGAACAGACATCGAATTTTCATAGTGTTGTGCTTGCTTGGGTACAGTGATCAGACCGTGCGCGGTTGCTCTGGTTTTGAGGAAAAGATCATCCGCAGTCTGATCTATCGCCATGCTAGCAAATCAAAGGCAATTGGCCCGTTAAACAGTGTGTGAAACTAACACTTAGAACAGTTGAATTTTAAAACATTGTGAAAGCTCACATTAAGCCTCTGGCAAGATTAGTTTTGCCTCATTGCCTCATTGCCGCTTAGGCATCCCAGCTGATATCAAATTTCGTAATCACAGATTGAACCTGTTCTGGTGTCAGCTGCTGAGGCGACAATCCTCGCGTCAGTAGCGCCAATCTGGCGGAGGCCTCCAGCTCTTCGATAGCATTGCACGCCGCTTCTACGTCTTTTGCTGCTACCACAGGGCCGTGATTAGCAAGCATCACCGCACTTCGTTTTCCTGCCAGGCTACGAACAGCGTCCCCCATGGCGGCATCCCCTGGTACGAAGAACGGCAGTAATTTCACTCGCCCTAACTGAATCAAACTGTACGGAGTTAATGGTGGAATAAAGTCGTCCACATTAGCGTCTGGCATCATAGATAACGCCACAGAATGGCAAGAATGCAGATGAACGACAGCTCCAGCGCTGCTACGCGTATCGTAGAAAGCTGTGTGCAGCGACATCTCTTTGGTGGGTGGATCGCCTCCAATCAATATGCCGTCACTGTTAAAGTGACTTAGCCTTGAAGGGTCGAGGCGGCCAAAACTGGTGCCTGTTGGGCTTACCAGTAGTCCGCCATCCGAGGTGCGTGCCGAGATGTTGCCAGTTGAGCCGCCGGTTAACCCGCGGTCAAATAGAGATTTTGCTAACAAGCAAACGTGCTCTCGCAATACAGCCTCTGCACTCATACTGAACGCCTCCGATTTAAAAATTTCTTCAAATTGTAAATTTCTCGATAGCTCATGTCGGCTTTGGTGCACAGAATTTAGTGACGTCCTTAGCAAAACGATCGTCGCTATACATTAACAAACGGTCGCTGCAACGTGTGTATCCTCCCGATCGCAGGGCAAAAAATGCCTGAGTGCGGTAGCCGATTGTGCTTTCCGGCGCAGCTCTTTCTAGTGTGCCATTGCTCTTCGGGGTATGCTGTGTCCACGTTGGCGAGTTTAGAACACCCTGACGCTCGTCAGATTTTACTGTTTTAGGGACAATTACAATTAAATTAGGAGAAAATCTTGAGGATTAAGTCAAAATTGTATGCAGGGCTAGCGCTTATTGCCATGCTCTCGTCCGCACCCGGCGCACACGCTGCCTGCGGAAATGTATCAATCACCGAAATGAACTGGGCTTCATCGCAGATCATCACTGAGGTTTCCAAGTTTATATTGGAGCAAGGATACGGTTGCACCGTAGAAAAAGTGCCATCTGCCACCACGACTTCAGTCGCGTCACTGGCTGAAAATGGCGAGCCTGACATTGTTACAGAACTTTGGCTCAACTCTACAGGTGAAGTTTTCAGCAAGCTTGAAGAAGAAGGTAAAGTGACTCGTCTCGCCGACGTCTTTAATCCAGGTGGTGTTGAAGGCTGGTGGATTCCTCAGTATTTGGCAGATGCGCACCCTGAGTTGCTAACCCTTGAAGGTGTTATGGCTAATCCTGAACTTGTGGGTGGCCGTTTCAACAATTGCCCGGACGGATGGGGCTGCAGAATCGTAAACGACAACTTAATCAATGCTACGAGCCTGCGCGATAGTATGGAAGTGTTTGACCATGGTTCTGGTGAAACTCTTGGCGCCTCTATTGCCTCAGCTTACGAAGATGAAGCCCCTTGGTTCGGTTACTACTGGGCGCCTACTGCAGTACTAGGCAAATACCCAATGGCGCAAGTTAAAATTGGCGACATTAACGAAGAAGCTCATCTTGCCAACGGCAATGCTGACATCGACAATCCAGTTGTCTCGGATTTCCCACCAGCACCTGTTCTAACGGTTGCCACAGCCGAATTGGCGGAGCGTGAGCCTGCAGTAGCTGAGTTAATGGGTAAAGTTAGCTTCGATATCGATATCCTGAATGGCGTACTTGCCTGGCAGGATGCTGAAGGTGCTTCGGCTGAAGAAGCTGCTGTGTACTTCATCAGCAACAACTCCGATGTATGGTCAGAGTGGCTCGATGACTCTGCACGTGAAAAGCTGGCTCAGCTAATCAAGTAAGACAATACCGATAAGCAAGGCAACATGTTGGCCTAAGGATTCCTTACCGATATGTTGCCGCGCTTTACCCTTGTGTTTCATAAAACGTTGTGTCGCTTGAAAGCTTAAGGCTCTTCTGGGTTCGACATTTTATGCAAGGCCAGGATGTACCTCAACGCGGCTACGATCTACCACCTAGCCTCGTAAATCTAGCCCCGCAAATTTAAAAATAATAAAATCTCATGGCTTATTACGACTTTGCATTCGACAAATTAGGGCTACGAGATTGGTGCGATGCTGACAAGACCAGCAATGGTCCTGTATCCATGGCAGACCTCTTGGCTCAAACGGGTGTAGAGCAGGAACAGTCAGCTTTTACCATTCCTTTCCCTTCGCTTGACGAACTACATGAGGCTTGCGCAGCTGTTGGGCAATCAAGAGATGTCACCAAAGGCGTAGAAAATGGATTTCTAGCGATCAAGGATGTGCTTCGCTATGTGCTTGATCCGCTCACGCAGCCCTTAAGCTGGATTCTGGAATACTCTATATCAACGTTTGAAAGCACTCCTTGGTGGCTCATGCTGCCCATTCTTGCAGTGATCGTCTTTCTTACCTCTCGTTCGGTGCGACTGGTCGGTTTTGTCATGGTTTGCCTGTTGTTTTTGGCGTTTGTTGATCACTACGATCATTCCATGCAAACCTTGGCCATCATTTTTGTGTGCGCCACACTATGCGTACTTCTGGGTGTGCCTATAGGCATTGCTATGTCCCGTAGTGATCGATTGCAGCGGATGATTATCCCCGTGCTCGATATGCTGCAAACCCTGCCGCCTTTTGTTTATCTAATTCCGCTTATTTTCCTGTTTTCTATCACCGAACCCAAGCTCTACGGCATTGCCATTATTTTGTATGCCATCGTGCCGGTAATACGTCTTACCAATCTGGGTATTCGATTGGTCGATGCCGATGTCATAGAGGCTGCGAATTCATTTGGCATGACTAACAGGCAAAAATTGTTTGGTGTGCAGATTCCGTTAGCCTTGCCCAATATTATGGCTGGTGTAAACCAGACCATTATGATGAGTCTGGCAATGGTAGTTATTGCGTCGCTGGTTTCAGCTCCTGGTTTAGGCGTGCTGGTGTTGCGCGGCATTCGAAATCTTGAACTGGGTGTCGGCCTTGTAGCCGGTTTTGGCGTTGTCCTACTGGCGATTATTCTGGATCGCGTGACTAAGGCTGCGCTTGACCGTGTCAATGCTGCTCAGCAGCATTAGACTCCAAGCATCTAAATTGATTGAACCAATTGAAGGGACGACAAAAGTGACCAACGACATCAAGGTTTCAATCCGTAACCTTTACAAGATATTTGGTACTGATCCTGAAGCTGCCTTGCAGCACGTGCTAAGTGGCACATCCAAACCCGACCTCTTAAAAGAGCACGGACACGTTCTTGGATTGAAGGACATCAATATTGATATCCGTGCTGGCGAAATCACAGTCATCATGGGTTTGTCGGGTTCCGGTAAGTCAACACTTATCAGGCATCTCAACCGACTGATCGAGCCCACTGCAGGAGAGGTTGCTGTAGATGGCGATAACGTGCTCGAATACGACGAGCAAAAGCTTCGAGATTTGCGGCGGCAGACGATGTCCATGGTGTTCCAGAAATTTGCCTTGTTACCTCATCGCACTGTTCTGGATAATGCTGGCACTATGCTAAAAGTACGTGGTGTCAAGAAGCGTGAATACCTCTCTGAGGCTGACAAATGGCTACAGCGGGTTGGGTTAGAAGGTTATGGCGCGCATTACCCACATCAACTCTCAGGTGGTATGCAGCAACGAGTCGGCATCGCCAGAGCGCTCACGTCCAATTCACCGATAATGCTAATGGACGAGGCTTTCTCGGCACTTGACCCTTTGATTCGCACCGACATGCAGGATTTATTATTGGAGCTTCAGCTAGAGCTTCAGAAAACGATCGTATTCATCACACACGATCTTGATGAAGCGTTGAAGCTTGCCGATCACCTTGTGATTCTCAAGGACGGTTACATTGTTCAGCAAGGCGAACCTCAACACATTCTTTTGAATCCAAACGATCCGTATATTGAGGATTTTGTCAGTGATATAAATCGTGCACGTGTGCTGCGTATTCGCTCAATAATGACACCATTAACAGGCGACATTCCAGCTAATGCGCATGGAGAGGTAGATTACGACGATACCTTGGAGAGCATGATTGCGCGATCCGGCGGAGATACCTCGCATGCGTATGTTGTTATGCGTGATAAAAAGCCCGTGGGTATACTCGACATGACCAGTCTTGTAAGAGCATTGGTGCCTCGAGTTGCCACGGAAGAGGGCGCACGTAAGTATTAGAGCCGTGTCATCTAACCACTCATAGAGGTCAGTACATTGACTATTAAAACTGTTGTCTGGGGCGAAAATGTTCACGATCAGACTAACCGAGTGGTTGCTGATATTTATCCAGGCGGTATGCATACCTGTATTGCCAATGCGTTAAACGAGGACGCGCGAATATCGGCAAGCACTGCAACGTTACAAGACAACGAGCACGGTTTAACTGAGCAGCGTTTAGCAGACACCGATGTTTTGCTTTGGTGGGGCCATGCTGCTCACGGTGATGTCGATGATGCCATCGTAGAGCGTGTTGTTGAACACGTCTGGTCTGGTATGGGTTTGATCTTGTTGCATTCTTCGCACTTCGCTAAACCCTTTAAACGTCTGATGGGTACGCCATGTGGTTTGACGTGGCGTGAAGCGGGGGAGCGCGAAAGATTGTGGGTTACCAGCCCTAATCATCCAATAGCTGAAGATCTGCCAGATCACTTCGAACTAGAAAACGAGGAGATGTACGGTGAGCCGTTTTCTGTGCCAGAGCCACTGGATACTGTGTTCATCAGCTGGTTTCAGGGCGGTGAGGTTTTTCGCTCAGGGCTTACTTATAAGCGAGGCGCAGGTAACGTTTTTTACTTTCGGCCAGGGCATGAAACCTATCCCACCTATCACGATACCAACGTCAAGAAGGTTCTAAACAACGCTGTACGCTGGGCCTATAACCCACAACAACGACGCACTAACGTAACTGACGCACCAAACAGGACGGTGGAAAATGCGCTAGAGGCTATTGAGGCACGAGGCCCGAAGCTGCATCAGGATGGTGAAGAAGGGTACAGATAGTGAGCGCTACTATTCGCATGCCCATACGCATGTTAATACTCGGTGCCGGCGGCATGGCGAATACACATGCCCAGAAATACAATGGTATTGAGGGTGTCAAACTGGTTGCAGGTGTTGAGCAAAGGCCTGAGGTGCTCGAAGCATTCTGTAATGAACACAGTATCGAGCATAGATTCACGTCTCTCGATGATGCTTTGGCGTGGAACCAGTTCGATGCTGTATCAAACGTTACCCCCGATGCCATACATTATGAAACCACTATGGCATTGTTGCGCGCTGGAAAGCATGTGCTGTGTGAAAAACCGCTTGCGGCTAACGAAGCGCACGCCAAGCAGATGGCGCAACTAGCTACCGATACTGGCTTGGTTAACATGGTTAATCTGACCTATCGTGAAGTGCCGGCCTTGCAAAAAGCGGCTGCAATGGTTATCGATGGTGCTATCGGCAAGGTTCGACATTTTGAAGCATCCTATCTGCAAAGCTGGCTGACACAATCTGCGTGGGGTGATTGGAAGACTGAATCACAATGGCTCTGGCGCTTGTCGAGCGCGCACGGGTCAAATGGTGTGCTGGGGGATGTAGGCATTCATATACTGGACTTTGCCACTTTCGTTGCCGGCAGTATGCCGACGGATATCAGTTGCCGTTTGAAGACGTTTAACAAGGCAAAAGACGATCAGGTCGGTGAGTATTCCCTGGATGCTAACGACAGTTTTGTTATGCATGCCGAGCTTGAAAACGGTGCCGTAGGAACGGTATCTGCAACCCGTTTTGCTTCAGGCCACCACAACGATTTACGATTGAGATTGTACGGTGATAAGGGCGGAATGGAAGTCTTGTTTGAAAAAAACCAAAGCCAGCTTAATGTCTGTCTTGACGATGATTTGCTAGCCGCTCGGTGGGAGCCGGTGGACGCCGAAGCCGTGCCTTCAAACTACGAACGTTTTGTCACTGCAATACGCACAAACACTCAGGCAACCCCGGATTTTGCCAAAGGCGCATCCTTACAGTATTGGCTGGATACTGCGATGCGCCGTGACTGATCACGCTAACGATTGTGCAAGTTCCCATACAGCGCTGTTGATGTTGACTTCGGTAGGCAGCTGGCGGCAGCTTCCGGGTAACCTTGCACCTTCCTGTTCATCAACAGCATCTGACAGCCGAGCAAGCCGATCCCAGAACATATCACCAGATACTGCGGTGGGATCTATCAGGAAATAGAATTGACCAAGATTGTGTGGTTGGCCCTCCGGCACTTTCAAACCTTTCACATCCAGAGAATTTACGCTGCCAGTGATGGCTGCGGCTAGCATCTCGGCCATAAGACCAAAGCCGTAACCTTTGTAACCGCCAGTAGAGACTAAAGAACCCTTCAACGCCACGTTGGGGTCGGTTGTTGGTGCCCCACTGCTATCAACCGCCCAGCCCGTGGGAATACTCTGGCCGGCAGCGGCTGCCATCGTTATCTTGCCCAACGCCACAGCACTGGTGCTTTGATCAAATTGAAATGCGACACCACCTGATTGAGCTGGCACAGCCATCGCAATTGGGTTTGTTCCAATGACAGCTTTGTTACCACCTGGTGGTGATACAACGGCTGATGCATTGGTAAAACCGATGCTCATCATGCCCGCTTGTGCAATTTGCTCGGTGAAGTAGCCCAAGGATGTGCAGGTATGTGCGTGGCAGACAGCTAGCGAGCAGGTACCTGTGGTTTTAACTGTGTCGATAGCTTTTGGCAATGCCCTGGCAAAAGCTGCTTGCGCAAAGCCAAATTTTGCATCCACTTTAACCGTTGCACTGCGTGGCATGCTGACAACTGGTTCCACTGATCCGTTGACACGTCCTGACACTAGCTGCGTGCAATAGCTTTCCAGATAATACAATCCGCAGATTAAATTACCTGTAGCCTCGGCTTTGCGTACTGCCTTTGCAACCTCTACTGCAATCCAGTCGAGTGCGCCATGCTTAACCAAAGCGTTGGTTGCTACAGTTTGAATATCATCCAGACTAACGGTGATTGTGCTCATGGAATTTATTGTTCTATTGCGATGACAAGGTGAATAGCTGGCGCTGTCGGAGGCGCTCCAGATTCAATGAGAGCGGGCGTCATTTTGGTTCTGCCGCTTGAAGCTACTCAGGTGTTGCTAGTTGGGATTGATGCCGAGAAGCTCAACGTCAAAAATCAATGTGGAGCCTGGAGCAATTTTTCCAGCAGCTCTGTTGCCATAAGCTAATTCACTGGGGATGTAAAAGCGCGTTTTGTCTCCCACTACCATGAGCTGCAAGCCTTCAGTCCACCCTTTAATAACCTGATTCAAGCCAAATGTAATGGGCTCTCCTCTGTCTACTGAGCTATCGAATACAGTGCCATCAATTAACGTGCCGTGATAGTGAACATTAACGCGATCACTAGCGCTCGGTTTAGTCTCACCTGAGCCTGGCTCGAGTACCTTGTATTGCAAGCCGCTGGTAGTGGTTTTTACCCCATCTTCAGACGTATTCTGGCTCAGGAAGGCCTCACCCTTTTGTTTGTTTTCAGACGCCTTGCCGCGATTCAAAAACTGCTGTGCAAGAAACCAGAGTGCGAGCGCCGCGAGGATAATGACAACGTATTTCATGGGTGTGTTTTGTTTTTAAAAGGGTTCTGGCCATGGAGTATACGTGCAAGTCCACCTATTGGCGTTTTACCGGCTACGAGGCGTTTGCGCCTAAGGTTCTGTAGGTGCTTCGAAGTGATCCCCTGTCAACATAGCAGCCTCGCAAATGGCGCTCACCGTCTTCTGCGACGAAGGCTTCGCGACCGTGCACTACGCGGTGGTTGTCGAACACAATACATTCGCCTGCCGATAAACGAAAGCGCGTAACAAAACGATCCTCTTTGAGCATGCGATGGAAATGACACAAAGCTGGATAGTAGTCGTCCAATAAGCTTTGTGGCAGATCTATGCTGTCTTGCAAGTGTTGAGAGATTGTGAGTCCGGAGACATTGCCAGCTGCATCGAGTTCGATGATGCGTTGGTGTGCACGGTAATCCCAGCCGATGTGCCGCCGATAAAACGGAATATCATGTGCACAAAGCAAGTTGAAAAACTCAGGTTTCTCGTTGCGTAGAGTTTCCGCTACGGCTGTTCCGTCTACAAATAAACTGCGACCACCGCTAACGTCGTTTGCACGACAGTGTAAAAACTGAACGCCGGGCGCTGAATCTTCATTGGGCAGATCGGTATGCAGTTCCAGTGCATTAGCTGTGTAAGCCAGATTGGTTGGGTCGATGGTTAATCGCACATCAAAATAATAGCCATCGACCACTGGCGTCACAGGACCTAATGATGTGGCAAGCCTTGTGAGTGATTCGTCGCTGTTATGCATGTCTGTGACAAGCGCAATACCGTCTTCAATCAAGGCATGTGCAAAGCGTTTTTTCTCAGTGTCGTTGGTTTCAATGTCGTGTTGTGTCACCCTTTTAAAATTTGCATAACCGTCGGCATACCACGGACGTCGCGGTATGTCGGCGATGTCAGGTATTCGCCCACCGTTGGCAGCAAAATCGCTCAACATAGACAATGGCAGCACGCTCTGGTGTTGTTCGTCGCGCCAGTCAATAGTGAGTTTTCCGTTGTGCATGCTTACCGCCGATGGGTAGGGCGGGCAAGGCAGTTCAGAGATTTCAAAAACACGCTCACGGGTGGCCGGATCAATGGTGCTTGAGCACGCATCACGTAGCCAGTAGTAGTTGAAGTAGAAAAGTCCCGTTGACAGGGGAACGTAAAGTCCTTTTTTGTCAAGTTTGATAGCGTGGTTTTCAGAGTGCATAGTTGCTACCCTCGTTGTCCAGAATTTCTTTTAAATCGTCGAAGTGCTTTGTCGATTGACCCGGGTAGGCTTCAATCTCCGAAGCTGTTTTTTCTGCTATTTCGGCACTTAATATCCTGAGTGGCTGGCCAGTTTGCAGAGCACGAATATAGGTTTCAGCAGCGCGCTCAAAATAAAACAAGCGATTGAACGTATCTGCTACAGAGTCACCCAGTATCAGCACGCCATGATTTCCCATCAGCATGACTTTGCAGCGTGGATCCTTTAATAGTTTGGCGCATCGCTCCCCCTCGATCTCGGTAGCAAGGCCACCAAAGCCATCATCAATCACAACCCGCTGAAAAAAAGTAGCTGTGTTCTGATCTATGGGGGGTAACGTTGAATCGGCCAGGCTTGCAAGCACGGTCGAGAATATGGGGTGCAGATGCATAACACATCGAGCATGCGGACAATGTCTGTGTACCATGCCGTGTAGGCCCCAGGCCGTTATGTCAGGTGCATCATTGCCCTGCATCGTTAGTGGATCGTCAACATCCAGTAACAGCAGATCTGAAGCTTTGATCAGCGAGAAATGTCGTTGGTCCGGATTCATTAAAAAGCGGCGACCAGAGCTATCGATCGCTAGCGAAAAATGATTGGCAACAGCCTCGTGAAAATTCAGGCGCGCCGCCCAGCGAAAGGCTGCTGCAAGATCAATACGTTCCTGATGGTGCGAGTCATGGAGCGAATCGATGCGTGTTGATGTGTTTGTGGGTTGCGCGTGCATCTTTCAATGTTCCTGGTGGTCAATCTATCAGGGCGATGCTAGAACGTTTGCAGAATCCAGACAAACGATGTATTTTTCGTCCAGCCATTAGTGTTTCTAATGTGCACAACGGGAGTTAACAATGTCGCACGCAGCCTTACCGCCACTTAACTGGTTGCGTGCTTTTGAAGCGGCTGCACGGCATTTGTCATTCACTGCGGCATCAAATGAATTGCACTTGACACAATCAGCGGTGTCGCAGCATATTCGTAGTCTTGAGGGTTTTCTTGGCAAACCTTTGTTTGTTCGCCATGCTCGTTCTCTAGCACTGACTGAGGAGGCAACAAATTACCTGCCAGCGGTGCGCGAGGCTTTTCGAGTACTGCAAACGGGAACATCGGCATTTCCGGGTATGCCCTCAGCGCGTTCTGTGACCCTGCAATGTAATATGGGATTCGCCACCTACTGTCTGGTTCCAAGGTTACCCGCCTTGCTTGCTGCGCACCCTTGGCTAGAACTCAACATCGTTACCCCAATCTGGGATCCGGAACAAACAGCGGCTCGTGCTGATGTTGAAATTCGTTTTGGTTCCGTGGATGCGCTCGGACTTGCACCTCAGATTACTCGTCTGACACGTGAGACGTTCTATCCGGTCTGTTCTCCCTCGATTGCTCAGGGGGTGGATTGGCGAACGACTCCATTGTTTGACTGTGCAGGAGTGCTGGCCACCTGGCAGGGCTGGTTAAGTGGGCAGGGCGAGGCTCTGGCACCTGGACGGGTTGTCACTCTATGTTCAACGTTTTCTGTGTCAATAGGGGCGGCATTGGCGGGAGCCGGTTTGGCAATGGCGCATGACAGTCTAGTCGCTGACGCATTGGCGAGTGGGCAACTAGTCAGGCCATTCGAGCAGTCTGTTGAGATGAACGAATGCTACTGTCTTATAGAGCCGCAAGAGCACCTTCGCACGCCTTCATCGAGTGCACTTGCGCAGTGGCTAACAGCCCAGTTCAAAGCAGAGGATGTTTCAACGTAGGATTCTACTAACGCTGCGTTGAAAATAGAACAAGTGGTAAGCTGTTTAGGCGATGATTTCGTAACAATAAATATACGTCTTTCATTTCTGAACTTTGGCGATGATCTGCTTTCAATATGGCCATTGGGTTGGGCCATGCATGTTAAACAATGGCAAAGGACAGCTTATTGATTTGCTGACCCGACACAGTAGGGATCGTTACTTTTTTGTAGCAATTTAGGAATAATTTCATGAGCCGTGTACTCAAAAAACGTCGACAATTTCTCATAATGAGCGCAGCTTCAAGCACGGCTATCCTTGCTGGCGCAGTCTCACAAACGGCTCTTGCAAAAGAGCTTGATGCCACAGAAACTATGCGTGGAGGGGCGAATAACTATCGCCCGGGTGCGCCGGTGGTCGATCGTATCGGTGGCGGTGGATTCTGGATGACAGGATCTGTTCGCCGTGCAGGTGATGGAGAGCCGTTAGTCGGGCGCCGTATCCAAATGTGGGCGCACACCACCGAAGGCCATGAAAGAGATGACCGAAGCCACGGTGCTGTGCTAACTGACAGCAATGGCATGTTTCGATTAGAGATGCCACAGATTGTTCCAGCATTTGGTCAGGCGCATGCACATCTTGCCTACGACGCTGAGTTTGACGATGGTGGCTTTAAAACAGTATTCCTACGTCCTCTCATGGCTAGTTCAAAAGATAAGACCTTGAATGTGGATTTTGTACTGCAAAGCGCTTGACGCCTAGCCGTATATCTCAGGCTGATGACGCGTTTTTTGATAAGGCAAGCCGGTGCATAAAATGCGTGTATCTGGCGTGAGTCGGCTGATACTATGGTTTTCAGCTAGTGTCGTTGTGCTGTTGGCGTTGGCCATTGCTGTTACTAGCCCACTGCTTGCTTCGCGCGACATCATTTACATCACTGCAGGCTTGGCGGGGGTGTTCGGTATGGGGCTATTACTGTTTCAGCCACTGCTTATTGGTGTGCCGTTGCCTAGTGTTCGGCAGCCACATGTAAGGCGCACACACCGATGGCTTGGCTTTGCTCTCACAAGCATGGTGTTGTTGCATGTTGTAGGGCTATGGATATTCAGTCCACCAGATGTCATTGATGCATTGCTACTGCGATCCCCTACTGCATTCTCGTTGTGGGGTGTTATTGCTATGTGGGCAGTGCTGATAAGCTCTGTCCTTGTAATGCTCAGACGCCGTTTAAAAATATCAGTACGGGTTTGGCGCGTTGCGCACACAACGTTGGCAGTGGTGATTGTTTTCAGCACGGTTGTTCATGCTTGGCTTATTGAAGGTGCTATGGGCACGATATCTAAGACCGTGCTGTGTGCATCTGTAATAGCCGCCACGATTTGGGTGATCTACCGCTTGTTCTTGCCACCCAATCGCAATCGGCAAAAATAGTTGCTAGTTGCTCTGGGCGAAAAAGTTATGCGCTGTCCACCTGCGACTGTTGTTTTCTAGTTTCAATAATGGACAGTGCGTTGTCTAGCGCGTTTGCAACAGACTTGTATTGCTGCTCAATTCGTTTTCTTTCAGTGCGCTCGCGCCGGGCCAGTTTTTCCGCGGTCTTTTGCGCAACTCGCGCATCACGCATAATTTTAATTGCGTCACGGGCCACTGTTCGACTTTGATCGTGTGATTGACGTTCTGATTCTATAGCTGCCTGTTGAGCTATCACCAGTTTTTGCAGGCGCAGTTTGTCTTTAGTGAGAGTGGTGACAAGCTGATTGATTTCTTGTGCGTCAAGTTTGCTGATGTCGGTGGTTGAAGAGACTGATGTAATCAGATCCGTACTCAGCGCCGTTTGTCTATCATGACTTTCACGGATGTCTTTCCAGTTGCTGTTATCTCTTGTCAGTGTTTCCTTCCAGTCAGAAAGATCATGGGATTGCACTGCACCTGACAATCTGCTGAGTTGTTCTTGAACCTGTGCAGGAGATTCTTCGTCCTCAAACAACGTTATTTCAACATTATCAAAGTCGGGATTCAGTGAGGTTGCTTCATGCAGTGACTTTGCTGTATTCGCTGAGGCAACCCGCTTTCGCTTAATCCGCTGTTGTCCTTCGGGAGCTGCGGCAGGTTTGGCAGTTGCCTCTGGCTTATCGTCGTTTTTTAATTCTGAAAGCGTGTTTTTCTTGTCGTTTTGAGCTTTGATTTCATGAGCAACTTTCGCTTCATGTGCCTTATTCGTAGCCGCAGACGCGGCTGAATGTGTTGGGGCCACTTTGGTTGCTGTGACTCCCTTTGCTTCACCGTTCGTCGGGGCCACTTTGGTTGCTGTGACTCCCGTTGCTTTACCGTTCGTTGGGGCTACTTTGGTTGCTGTGACTCCCATTGTTTCAGTGTTCGTTGGGGCTGCCTTGGTTGCTGCAAATCCCGATGAGGCAACAGCTCCGATCGTCTGTGGGTGGTCCGCAGCTGCAGTAGCCTTGCGGCCGTCGGTGTTCGCAGCACTATCCGCTGAGATACTGCTCTTGGGAGTACTCGGGTTAGCGGGTTCCAAAAGCCGGCTGGCGCGCAGTTTCTCGTCTTTTGCAGTGGCGTCACCGTGCTCGAGATCAGGGCTGCGTGCATCGCCGCTGCTAATCAGGTTGGTTCGGTGGTTTCGGTAGATGAGGCTTACTAGCGCATTAAGCACCAACGCGGGGACAAGTATTGCCGCCGACATCATGACCCCTTGGGTTAGGGTAATCACGTAACCCTCCCAGCGCCACGCCAGTGTGACTACAGTGGAAATCAACAACACCGCTAAAGTGAGGCGCCACAAAAAGACCTTTCTTTTCCGCCGACTCTTCCAGCTGGTTGAAACTTTAGAGTTCTTGCTGGTGTGCGGGAAAAAAATGACCATTGCCAGTGCAATCATCGGCAACAGGAATACGGAGTACTGAGTCATAGAGGCTAGCGTGTCAAAGGTATGAGGCCTGACAGCAAGGGAGCTGGCCAGACTGGTTTGAATGCAGTATTCAGACCGGTCGGAGGTTAGCTTTCCCTGCGTTCCAAGGTCAATTGTATCACTATCAAAATGCAGGCTAGTTCAAGCATTTACACTTGTTTTGAGTGAAGAGTTAAAAAAAGCCAAAGATTTGACAGTGCTCAAAAAATAGCTTTTTGGACACAGAATAGCTGAGCAACACGGTTATTTCGGATGCCATTGAAGGCGCAGTGGTCTGCACTCTAGTATGCAATATGTTGATTGTTACTACTTTGACATGTTGTCAGCCGGTGTTGGCCGTGTGCAAGCCCGTGGTAAACAAGTTGAGGTTATACAGCGAATGTCAGTCGCTCAGGTGGTAACCACTGGCTTTGTAGAACCTGTAAATGCTTTGCCTCACGCTATCGTGAATCAACTGACTAGCCGGCATATCAAGTGTGCCGAGTTCCCTCGTTTGAAAATGCTGCGATACAAGCGAGTCAGGTAGCTTGATGGTGTCCAGATTTCTCATAAACTTCAGAAGCTGAGAGCGCACATCAGGGAAGTTCCAGTAGTAGCGAAGTCTGTCACTGAAGCTGTAGTGATGGAGCTGCTTCCGTGTCGCTATGTCGCCTGTGAAATACGGTGCCCAATCATTTGGGTATTTGCTGATTGCTGTGTCTAGAGCTGCAATGATATCGGGTGTGCCTGTCCCCGATATTTGTTGGGCAATAGTCGCTAAAGCAAAGATAGCTTCACGCATTTTAAAGGTGAGCTCCGGGCCAGCTTTAAGAAAGAAAAACTGGTTCTCCACAAGCGTTGAGAGGTCGCTGGACGATTGATAATCAGCAGAAGAGACTGACAATGACAACCCATTGTGCTTCAGAATTTCAGCGGACAGCAGCTCGGCAGATCTAGCTTGTAAAGGCTGCACAGAAAAATGATCGAATCCAATGCTCGGCAGTGCGTCTATAGACACCACTTTGTCCCAGGCGTGTCGCAGCCCTTGTCTAACGAAAGCTTCTTGGTAGGCTGCTATGGTTGCATTTAGCTGCTCAGCACTTGTTGCCGGAGGCGCGCTGCCCACATCGAACGAAGAACCGATGCTGGGAGCTGGGAGTGACGGTAGCGAACTCAACACGTAAATCAATTGGTCAGGATAAGGCGAATGCATTTCGGCTATTTCACACAGACATGCCGTGCGTGTCGCTAAGATCTGAACGTCTGGGTGCTGTTCCTCGTTACAGGCCACTGGGGCGTCCAGATGAATTTTTCTGAACCCAGCGGCTGCGTAGTCTTTAACTAAGTTTTTGGTGTTGTCCAAAGCATCCTTAGGCGATAGGTGGCTCCATGGCATAGGCCCCAAATGAGCTCCGGCTAGCACGAGTCGCTCGTCGGCCACGCCAAATTCTGCAGACAGGCTGCTCACCCATCTAGAGAAATCAGCAGCTGATATACCTGTGTAGCCTCCATCCTGATTAACTTGGGTAGCTGAGGCCTCTACGACAATGGGCACGTCGTGAGCGGCACAGCATTCGAACAAGGTGCGCAAAACCATCTCGTTGGCACTGCAGAAGCAGGGCAAGCCAATGTTCGCGCCACCCCGGTTTTGTTCAATCAGTGACTGAATGTTGATCATGATGCAAAAATCTGGTCTGAGGAGCAGAAGTACTGAAAAACTCAGCGTGGAGCTCAAAGAGCGGGATAGTATCGTACGACAGCGAGTACATTGTGTACGGTTTTGCGGGCTCATGGCAGCCCCAATTCTGATCAGCTGTGTGCGCGGTGATTCTAGTTCTGAATTCCTGTGTATTCCGCTGTCTGCGAAATCAGTTATACTGAGCGGCTGAATTTACGAACGTCGAAGTGCCCGCGAGGATCAAAATGTACGCAGTCATCAAAACCGGTGGTAAGCAATACCGTGTCGCCCCAGGGGATACCCTGTTTGTAGAATCTCTGGAAGCTGGAGAGGGTGAGGCTGTTGCTCTCGATCAAATTCTCATGATTGTCGACGGCGATAAAGTCTCCGTTGGTTCGCCCACAGTTGACGGAGCTGATGTTCAAGCTCAGGTTGTCGCGCACGGACGTGGCAAGAAGGTCAAAATCATCAAATTCAGGCGTCGTAAGCACTACCGACGTCAAGCTGGTCATCGCCAGAACTTCACACAGCTGCTAATTACATCAATCAACGGCGTAGCAGCACCTGCAAAAGCGGCTTCCAAGTCTCCAGCTGCTAAGTCAGCCCCTGTTGACACTAGCAAGACGGACAAGAAACCAGCGCCTGCGAAAGCCGCGGCCGCGTCCACGGCGGCCGCATCCACGGAAGCCCCAAAGTTCCTCGACGCGCCGAACGGTGAGCCGGATGATCTAAAGAAAATTTCTGGGGTTGGTGGTGTTCTGGAAGGCAAGTTAAATGCTCTAGGCATCTACCATTTCAGTCAGATCGCGGCACTCACCGACGACGAAATCTCGAACATTGATACACACCTCAACTTTCCCGGTCGAATCAAGCGTGATGACTGGGTAGGGCAGGCGAAAAATCTGGCAGAGGGCGGTGAGCCTAAGTAAAGTCCAATTTACAGGGTGTAGACACCCTGAGGCTAAGGTAGCTCAGGATGTCTCATAAACGTTTCAACGATAGTCCGTCTTTTCTGCCTTGGCAAAAAAGAATAGCTCCAGCGAAAGTCCTTTCCTAAAGAGATGGGCGCCTTCAACCGATGAGTAAAGCAGAGGCGGTGAAGAGCAGACTGTGTCATGCCTGCGAACAGGTGCTGGCGAAGAGCGATATGAACACATCCACTATTGGTTTGCAAAGATCCAGTTTGCAAAGATC
>JALZUD010000003.1 GCA_023301725.1 Granulosicoccus sp.
AGCGGTGTGTCCGACGGTGAGCCAGCTGCAGCTTGACTCTCACCCAGCCGCGCCAGAGCCTCTACATTGGTCCTTATTCCCAGAGATTTGTTCCACAGTGCTGAACGTTGACCCAGTGCAATACGTCGTCCCGGCCAACCCAGTAACTTAGCAGCCACCAGTGCTTTATCTATACCTATCAGAAAATCAGGGCGTGCGCCTATCAGTGCATCCTGCATACCTTGGCGTCCAAGACCAGAGTCAACTAATACAAGTACCGCACCAAGACGCCAGCAAGCATATACCACTCGAGCTAGCTCAATACCCGGAAGGATCATCACAGCTACTCTAGCTCCCGGGTTAATGCCAAATTTCTGCATACCCACAGCCAGATGATCAACCTCAACTCGTAGCTGCCCAAAACTGATCTGACGCTTTTTTGGGGCAAGCTCTGTGACTGCCACTGTGGAGTCTGAGACATGTGAAAAATCTGCCAAAGCACGCACACGCTCCTCAGGAGGCGGCTGTTGGTCTTTTAGGGCTGGCGGTACATCCAACTTTGCCACCCACGCCATCACCGCACTCGAAATATCAGCATCTTCGGCAAGAAAATGTGCAGCACGCGGATACCGATGCACATCAGCATGCGGCAAGCGTTGCTCCAGATCATTAAGGTACAGATCGCTGAATACACGATCACGAGGGCCCCATAGCAACAGCGCTGGAATTTTTTCCAAAGACGCCAACCCGCCAGCAATAGCAGCCAGTGTCGATGCGCTTTCGTGCTCAGAATCTAGTGGGATATCAGCCACGAACTCGGCAATAGCTGCGCGCCGCTTGGCCCCACGATACGGCGCAAGAAATCCCTGGCGAACAGCTGGCGGTAACTTGGGCTTAGACATCCAATACGCACCGCGAATAAAGGCCGTTGACAATACGGTTGTAGCTTTCAGCAGGAGTTTAGAGCGAATAAGCCGAATCACTGACGGTGCAGATGCCCCTTCAGGCTGACACACTGAAGTGTTGGTTAGTATGACCCCTTTGAGGTATGGCCCTTCGGTAGGCAAGCCTGCCTTGGGAGACACATGCCGCAACGCCCATCCTAGTGAGATAGGCCCTCCCCAATCGTGCGCCAAGGTAACAACCGGGCCTTTGAGCTCCAGTTTTTTGGTGAGCCTGCACAAGTCGTCAACACGCGTGGCCAGCGGGCGCTTGATTCCGGTGCGCTGTGAAAAGCCCATATCCAGCTGATCAACAGCAATCACTCGCACAGACGCCGGTGCTGCAGCCAGAACACTTCTCCATAAGAATGACCAAGAGGGATTACCGTGCACGCAGAGAATGGTCAGCTGCGGCTCAGCAGGCGATTTTTCTTGATTTCCCGACGAATGCCAGGAATCCAGCAAATGCCAAGTCGCACTACCAGAGTTATCAGGCGACAGGTTATCCGGATCATCAACAACGACCAATCGGGACCATTCAGGTTTTAATCCAACAATTCCCGGTGGCGGCAACGTGGCTTTGCTTGAACTGCTCACACTCACCAGCGTATTTCTAGAAACGCCACGTTGAGACCCGAGCCCACACCGATGCAAAGCACCCGATCACCGGTGCTCAGACCTTCAACCTCTTTTGCCAGAGTAAACGGCACAGCCGCAGGGCCTATGTTGCCAAATTTGGGAAACGTGAGTGGCACACGCTCCGGATCAATGCCCAAGGCCTGCACAATTGCTGATGTATGCGCGCGTGAAACCTGATGAATAATGTAGCGTTGCATGTCGCCCCATGAATCACTTTTAGAGGCATCCCAACCCACTTTACCTAATTCAGTCCCAGCCTTCATTAATGCTCTTGTGTCGGTGCGCATGCCCTCGAGTGAGCCCACGCACAGCTCATGGTACTCAGTGGCAGCCCTGAACTCACCATTGAGCACAGGATGACTACCCGGATTCTCTGAATGCCGCCCCATGACCATACCCACCGAACCAGATCCCAACGTTAGACTGGCAAAGTTGGCGAATAAGTCGTCAATCGTGGATTCGGATGCAAGCAGCCGGTTGAGTGTGTTTTGCTGAATTTCGGACGTACCTTCACCATCGACTATCAGTGCGTAATCGACTTGACCAGCCTCGATTAACGTGCCCGCCATGTGCATAGCATTGACAAAACCAAGGCAGGCGTTTGAGATATCGAAGTTGATGCATTGCGATGGCAAACCCAGTTCATCATGTACGCTAACAGCGGTTGAGGGCTCCAAGCGGTCGCGGCACACACTGGTGTTTATCAAGATTCCGATTTTTTCTCGATCGATCCCTGATTCGGTAATAGCCTTTTCGCCAGCCAAAGCTGAGGCCTTGATGAAAGAGACATCCGCAGGCCATTGTCTACGCTCTTCGATTCCCGCCAGTTTTTGTAATAAGCCACGGTCGGCCCCCACACGCGTGTAAAAAGGCTCGAGTTGAGCATCAATTTGCTCGGAGGTAACGATAATGGGCGCATCGCAGGCAACTATAGAAACAACGGCTACATCTTCAAAGCTAAACTGGAAATTACCTGACATGACGCGCTCTTTTACAATAGTGATAAGAGTGTCGCAGAAGATACAAAAAAATGCTTGGATGCGGACGCTATTACTATAGAAAAATACCTGTTAAGCAGTCTGCCCATATCATATGAATTGCACACAGGCAACCGGAACTATGAAATATCAGCATGGTCCCAGACATCAATCCCTTACTGCTACCGAGAACTTCAAAATGAACCGAGTTTTAAGAACGATCCCAACACTTTTCGTCGTCTTCGCTTTACTGTTCAGCGTTGGCGTCGCTCAAGCAGCTGAGCCGATCAATACCTTGGAAAGAAAAGGTCTTTTCGGGTACAAGCCATCGGGAATCGCTATCCGTGGATATGATCCCGTCGCCTATTTCACTCAGGGTGGCCCCGCTGAGGGTTCGGAACAGTTCAGCTATGAATGGAGCGGCGCAACGTGGCGCTTTGCCTCCCAAGAGCATCTCGACTTGTTCAAAGCCGAGCCCTCGCGCTACGCTCCACAATATGGCGGATACTGCGCCTATGGCGTTGCAGTAGACTCTCTGGTAAAAATCGAGCCAGAATTCTGGGCCATTATTGACGATAAGCTGTATTTAAATTACAACGCGAAATTTCAGCGCAATTGGGAAGAGGACCCCGAAGGTTACATCGCAACAGCTGATAAGAAATTTAACGACCTACTCGCAAGCGAGTAGTCGCCCTTGGTTACTAAGGCGGGGGCGCCGTTAAAGCACCCGCCTCGAACCGAGCATTGTATTGGCCCTGTAATCTGACCCCTCGAAGTGCGCCCTGTAATCTGGCCCCTAGAAGTGCGCCCTGTAACCTAACCCCTCGAAGTGCACCCCGTAATCTAACACCTAGAAGTGCGCTCTAGAAGAAAGCCCAGGAATGTGAGCTTAGAGGGGAAATGGACCTGAAGAAGTTAGTACAGCGGGAGCTGCTAGCCCTTCAATTGAGCTGTTTGGCTGTCTCCACTGCCTACGTCACCATCCTTTACGGCCTGCACCATAGGCGCGATGAACATGCCCAGCACAATAACGTTGAGTAGAAAGGTGAAAAAACCCACGAACGCCGTTGCTGCCAGCAGCACTGTGGAAAACACTGCACCGATGATGCAGGCGTCGAACCAGGCGGGTCTTTTTGTCGTCATGAGTGTCAAAATCTCTGGGAGTGGTGTCAGCGCAAAACTATAGCCGATTGTGCCAGCGCTGTCATGCAAGGCGAAGCACAAATAGGTACGGATCTTGTGCCGGTATACGTCTCTTGATTCAAGGTGCAGCAGGCACTCGCACTGAATCAGCCGCAATAACTTCAGACTTCAGGGTGGCGTTAGTAAACATTGACTGGAAAAACGCCACATCCGCCAGCTGCGACTCCCTAAACAAGTCCTGTATGTGGCCAAAGGCCAAAGGCTGGTACACAAGCGTTGCACTGACAACTAACTCCAAGCCATCCGGCACGCTTATTTGATAAGTCAGTTGGTCTCCGCCGCCATCGAAGTTTGTATCGCTGGCAGCTTGCCCGTGAGTTTGAATATCGTCTGCCGCCGACACTTTGTCAAAACCCGCCGGCAGTAGCCGATTATCCTTCAGATACGACGTGGCGTTCATTAGCGTGTGTGTAACGTTAACAGCCTCATCGCCCATGATGGCTTCGTACACCTGCACCTGATCTTCGGATGTGATTAGATCAAAATGAGGCTCAAAGCGCGTTGAATCACTATCAGAGTTAATCCCGGACACGCTTCCATCAGCTTGTTCACGCCCAGATTCAAACAGAATATTGCCCGAAGTGTCACTGACCACAAAATGCACAAACGCGCGGCGAGACGCAAAACCACTGGGCAACTTGTGCCCTGCCAGATTGCGCACATCTACTTGGGCGATGAGATCCCCACCTTGCCGCACTGCCGACTGAATTTGCAAGGAAGCCGCACCTCCAATAAACTGACGGTTGCGCACAATGGCCTTTTCAAACTCAGCAGGGGGCACATCAATACCCAAGGCTTCAGCATTGTTCATCAAAATACTCTGCATAACCGTGTTAGGCCCAAGAAATGTGTGTCTGGAAAAGCCGCTCCTGTCAGTACCGCCACCCACACTAGCCAGAGGAACCTCTCCAGCTACTTCAGGCATGTGACAGCTCTGACAGGTTTGCTGATTATTGATGTCCTGTGCAAAAGCGCTATTTTTCCACTCTGAATACACCATCTGTTCGGGGAAGAAATCTCGCGCAGAAGGAATTGCAGGGTCAAACTGCGGTGTTCGTAAATCATGGCAGGCAGCACATGATTCGGACGTGGCAATATGCTCACTAAAGCGCGGCACGAAAAGGGACTGGGCTTGCATTCT
This sequence comes from Granulosicoccus sp., assembly GCA_023301725.1. Classification (GTDB taxonomy): domain Bacteria; phylum Pseudomonadota; class Gammaproteobacteria; order Granulosicoccales; family Granulosicoccaceae; genus Granulosicoccus. The sequence continues at coordinate 4,881 of JALZUD010000003.1, forward strand.
TACGGCCGCTGGATCCACATAGGGCCCATAAGCTGGCCGATTGGATAGCTGATCTTGTATTGCCACCACGTAGTTACCAGACGTACCTTCAACAGTTCCCAACAAACCGTCATCCTCGGTCTGATGACACAAAGTACAACTCACCCCGTCCATAGCGTGGTCAAACAACGGATTAGCTGCATTGAGAATACCGTCTGCCGACAAGAGGTCGATAGCCACATTATCTTTAAACGCCGTGTCGTTCGCCATGGGCACATGACAGCGCGTGCACGTGTCTTGAAGCTCAGTGGTGAGCGAAGGATTTCTATGCACCTCAACGGCAAACTTGGCAAGCCAATAAGGATCACGCGCCGAGTTGGCCATCATGCTCGTTGACCAGTCAGTACCGATAGAGATATCGTTACCCTGCGTGTCTACCATGCCGTTATGGCAATCAGCACAAACCGCAGAGCCTGAATAATACTGGCCTGCAAAACTATCGTTATGCGCCGAAAACGTGCGCGCAGTTTCAGTGCTCTGCCCAGTGGCAACTGGCGTCGTATTCACGCCATCACTGCAGCCCGATAAAGCTAATAAAAACACCAAACTCAGCACAACTTCCAGTACGCCTATTTGGCGCACCCGAAGGGCTGAAGTAAGGACGTTATCGCACATAGTTATTTGGGATAACACCGGCGAATTCGAAAACCTAGAACGCCACCAAAGATAAGTAGAAACCCAGAGCCCACAGCACCACCTACCGATACGAGATTGGTTCCGCTAACCGTCTCCTCGTTACCTGTGCCTTCATTACCCGTGCCTTCGTTACCTGTCTCTTCGTTACCTGCGCCCTCGCTCTCACCCTCACTTAAGTCTCCATCAAACCGAATCCGCCGAATTTCAGGTACCACTCCGTTGGCGTAGTAGAGCGCACCATCAGTACCTGTGCGCATCTCGGTCATGGGCTGCATATTCGTTGCGAAGTCGTTAACGATAATGTTGGCAGGGTCACTAACATCAGCATAACGCAGCCATCCCTTGATGAAGTCAGCGTGAAACAGCGTGCCTTCAAATTCAGAGGGAAATGCTGATCCACTATAAAAGTCACCCAAGACAACAGCGTTGCCCTCGCCATCATGTGGCCAGCTGATTAAAGGCGCAGTTATTACCTCATTACTGGCAAACAACTCTTGGCAATAAGCTTCGTCAGCGAAGCTACTTTCTGCTTCACCAGATCTACTTTCGTCAGCAGAAATGGCTTGGTGTTCAAGGTTACCGTCAGGGCCGCCTTCGTAGCACGGCCATCCAAAATTTACACCAGCCCCTGCATTGACCTCTTCCCAAGCCTCTTGACCCACATCGCCCACATACGGCGTACCACTGACGGGATGCAGAGCAAGACTGTAAGGGTTACGCAAACCATAACTCACCACTCTGGAACGATTAGATTCAGGATTGTTAGCATCGAAAAATGGATTATCGCTAAGCCCCAGCCCCGTGTCAGCATCGATACGCATCAGTTTGCCACGCAGGCTATTCAGACTTTGCGTGAGTTGCGTTATCGGCTCTCTAGCTCTAAAGCTTGCGCCATCTCCATTAGTGACATAAAGCGATCCGTCAGTGGCAAATCGTAACGCCCCAATGGTGTGGGTAATTTCATCTATCGGTAGGCAATCTACTGTGGGGTTATCGACTGAGCCGCATGAAGGCGTTGTCGTGTCATGCACATCCGCAGCATTGCCTATTTCTGCAAAAGTACTGTTTTTACCCAGAATAATTTCTTCACTGCCCGCTACCGCGACGTTAAAGCCTTGTCCTGCATCAGCTGTGTAGCGCGCTAGACGCGACACCCTATTGCCGTTTCCATCAAGTGCTTCAGGTGCGCCGGGCGTGTTGGCAGCTAGCTCTGGTGGATCATAGGTATACAGCAGATACACGAAAGGCTGCTCTGGAAATAACGGGTGCAGAGCGAGTGACAACAGACCTCTGTCTACGCGATCATTAACTATGGTGCTGATGTCGATGAAGGGTTCGTTTTGCAATTCCCCATTAACCACTACTCGAACGATTCCAGATTTCTCAGCAACAAATAGGCGATCGTCGGAGCCAAACTCGAACGACGTAACAGTACCACTGAATCCGGTAAGAAAAGCCTCGTCGACAAAATCTGCAGGTAATACAATAGCGTCAGAAGTGTCTTGGGCCGTGGCGTTAGAGGCGCTTAATGCACAAGCCAACAGGCTGCCATACAAAATCCAGTTATTCACGCTCATTAAATACAGTTATCCATTGCTATGTTCACATCTCTGCGGAATGTGATGTCCTGAAAAATAATGTGTGAAAAAGGGCGAACCCAACCGGGAACCACCCCAACCTATCGGCAAGCTGCAGCGTTTACTAAAGTCGCTGGTGTATTTCATTCAGCGCATCGCTAACTGCATCAAACATTTCGTCTATTTGGTCATCGTTGATAATTAGCGGCGGACAGAAGGCCACGGTATCGCCTGGAACCGCACGTAAAATCAGATTGTGTTTACGGGCCGCCTCCATGACCTGCACAGCCACTTTTGCTGCTGCTGGAAACGAGGTTTTACTGCTTTTGTCGGCGACCAACTCAATCGCGCCTATTAGCCCAACGCTACGCGCGTTACCTACCAATGGATGATTTTGCAACGCGTTTACACGTTCGGCAAAATGTGATGAGCGATTACGAACATTTTCGTATATGCCGTCATTTTCATAAATATTCAACGTTTCAAGCGCCACAGCTGCAGCTATTGGGTGTCCACCGTACGTGCTTCCTGTTCCAAAAGTGCCTAATTCACCCGCATATTTTTCAAAAACATCGTATAGACGCTCACTCAACAACACCGCCCCGATGGGCAAATACGCCGCTGAAAGCTGCTTTGCACAGGTCATTATATCGGGCTTGATATTGAAGGTGTCCGAACCCCACACCTGGCCTGTTCGGCCGAATCCGCAAATAACCTCGTCAGCAATGAACAGAATGTCGTGCCGCGCCAACACCTGCTGTACTTTTTCAAAATACCCTGTGGGTGGGATAAGAACACCACCGGCCCCCATGACCGGCTCAGCGATAAATGCCGCTATGGTGTCAGCCCCAGCGCTTAAAATTTGCTGCTCTAAAGACTCGGCCAAACGCGTGGCATATTGCTCATCAGTTTCTGTTTCATTGGCATGGCGATACGCATACGGGGTCTCAACATGCATCACTGGAATGGCTGGCAGATCAAAGCCATCTTGAGCGTATGGCAATCCCGTTAGGCTGCCTGCGGCCACTGTCACACCATGGTAGGCTCGATGCCGAGCAATAATGGTCTTCTTCTTAGGTCGCCCCAAAGCATTGTTGTAATACCAAGCCATCTTGACAGCCGTATCAACAGCTTCCGAACCTGAATTAACAAAGAAGCACTTGCCAATACCTTCTGGGGCAAGTTCTACGAGCTTCTGTGATAACTCTATGGCAGGTTTTGTAGAGCGATGCGTGAACATATGCGAATACGGCAATTCGGCAAACTGGCGGGCTGCAGCCTCTGCCAGGCGATGCTCGCTGAATCCTAAGGACGCACACCAAAGACCGGACATGCCCTCTAACAGACGGTTACCCTTGTCGTCCCATACGTAAATACCGTCGCCTCGCTCAATGACGAATGGCCCTTGCGCCTGATGATTTGGCAAATGGGTGAACGGGTGCAGTGCAAACTGCTGATCAATTTCAGATAATGAAGGCATAATAATCTACACGACAAAACCGCCGGACCTCGGCTAGATTCAAATGGTATCACTGTGTGTTGCAAACGATGGTCACTAACACACGATTTTCACATCAAGACAGGTTGGCATCAAGCCAGCCCAGAATATTTTGATGAACAGGCTCAACCCGCTCTGGTGTTTCATTGAGAATTTCATGGCGGCAGCCTTCGCACGTTTTTGCTGTCATGTATTGCTCAGGGGCATTATCTGCAAAGCGCTGTGTTTGCACAGAATCTACGACAGAATCTTCGCCAGCCATTAGCAACAAGGTATTAACACTCAACAGGTTTGCATGACGCAACTGCCGTGGCCCGGATACAAGCAACCAATTGACCAGACTTGCCGACTTAACCCCATGATTCAATGGGTCTGCCTCGGCCCGTTGTTGATTACCTTCGTCATGGGTCAGGCTTTTTGCGCTATACGGTCGCTGCACAGTAAAAGTAGGTGCAAAAGCTGCAAGAATTTTAACTAGCAACCAATCCCGCTTGCGAATAATCACGGCAAACGCAGGTGCGCTCAAAATAAGCCCTGAAACAGGTAGGGCAAAATCAAGTACCAGTTCAGCGGCGACAAGACCTCCTAGACTATGTCCAAACAAAACCGGCGTACAGTTAGTCTCTTTCGCAAAGCGCATGACTTGAATAGCAGCTTGCGTGCAATGTGCTCTGGGTGGATCAAAAACACCACGTACACCCAAAGACTGCCCGTGTCCTGGATGATCATGAGCACCCACTCGGTACCCGGCATGGGCTAATTGCTTGGCAAAAGCTTCATATCGTCCGGCATGTTCACCCGTGCCATGCAGTAGATACACGCTAGTGTTCTTCACTTCTACATGCGTGGGCGGGTTCCAGCGGTACGTGTGTACTTCATTCATAGTGGCAATAATTCGCAAAGCACGTCGTAAGCGACATGAACATCAGATTCCGTGGCATCAAACTGGCCTATCTGAAAGCGGACCACAATCTGGCCATCAACACGCGTTTGCGTCAAGTATATACGACCATCATCGTTCACACGATTCACGTATTCGATAACAGCCGCATCACTTAAGCCTTTTGGTTTAAAACTAAATAACGACAATATGGGTTGCGTAACAATCTCAATGTGATCATGTTTTGACAACCTCTGGCACAAGCTTTCCGCCCAGTTAACATGGTTTCGAATGCGCATCCTCAGCCCCTCAAGACCGTAGCTGCGAATAAGAAACCACAGCTTTAAAGCGCGAAAACGTCTGCCTAAAGGCACAGACCATTCCGAATAATTAATGATGCCATCAGTGCCATGGGTTTTCAGATATTCAGGCTCAATGGCTAATGTACGCACTAGATCCTCAGGGTTAGCGAGAAAATGCGCCGAACAATCGAACTGTGCGCCTAACCATTTGTGCGGGTTAAACACGACAGAATCTGCCAGCTCTACTCCGTGCCAGAGCTGTCGGTATTCAGGGCATATCATGGCAGCCCCAGCCCATGCCGCATCAACATGTGAATACAATTGATAACGACGGGCAATGGTTAACACGGCAGTTAAATCATCACAAGAACCCACGCCCGTGGCGCCCGTGCAGGCAACAAGGCCAGCTGGGATAAATCCATTGCCTAGGTCCGTTTTTATAGCGGCTTCCAAAGCCACAGGATCCATACTGCGCAATCGCCCTTTGAAGCAGGGTATTCGCACCAAGTTGTCCTCACCAATGCCCGAAATCCAGATCGCTCTGTCTATGGATGAATGAGCTTCGCTACTGGCATATATACGGAGCTGGCCTTGCCCCGTTAGTCCTTTTTGATTACCTCTCCACTGCAACGCTTTCTCACGCATGGTGAGCACCGCCGCCAGTGTGGCCGAACTTGCCGAGTCTTGTATTACTCCAGAGAATTGCTCAGGCAAATCGATGGCCTGACGCAACCAATCGAGCATGCGCGTTTCCATCTCGGTGGCCGCGGGAGAGGTTTGCCACAACATACATTGCGGCGCAATGGTGGACACCAGCATTTCCGCCAACATGGAAGGTGGTGCAGCATTAGCAGGAAAGTAGGCAAAAAAACGGGGGTGCTGCCAGTGTGTGATGCCTGGCATAACCACACTTTCAAAATCGTCCATGATTTGCTGCATGGGCTCGCCCTGCTCCGGCGGGTTGGCCGGCAATTGAGCCATAACTTGGCCAGGTTCTAACTGTGCACGCACTGGCCTGTCACGCAGCGTTAGATGGTAATTTTGCGCCCATTGCGAGATCCAAGTACCCCATCGAGTAAATTCAGCCCAATTCATAACGCATTTACTTTTCGCAGGAGGTCGGTGTCATTATGTTACTGCAATCATTCACATAAGTCGTGTCAAACAAATCGAGACGGGCACGTTGTATCTGGAATACATCATGAAACCTCTAAAAATAAATTCGGCTCAAATGGTGGCAGACGCTCGCAGTCGGATTACCGAAATTGAAACTGATGATCTGATCTCTCGGCTAAACGATCCAGATGTTGTTGTTATAGATATACGCGACGTTCGTGAGCGAAAACGTAGCGGATTTATTCCCGGTAGCGTTCACGCACCGCGCGGCATGATCGAATTCTGGGTAGATCCTGATAGTCCTTATCACAAAGAAGTGTTTGCACAAGACAAACAGTATATTTTCCACTGTGCCTCCGGTTGGCGCTCGGCACTCACCGTTGCCACATTGCAAGACATGGGATTTGCAGCTTCACATTTGAAGGAAGGGTTTTCAACGTGGGCTGATAAGGGTGGGCCTGTTGAGAACGTTGAAGTTAAAAATGCTGATTAGGTGTTGCCCAGTCTTAATCTATCCTATAAAAGCCCACAACAGGCCCATAATCATGATCTGAATTTTGTAGAGTCACATCGAAATTATTATTTGGAAAAACTGTTGAAAGAGCAATAGCCCAGGTTTTTTGCAGTAAT
>JALZUD010000004.1 GCA_023301725.1 Granulosicoccus sp.
CAGTCGTAGTGTTGTGTGTTGTTTGCCAATACATAGGAGCGAAGTAAAAGGACGCCTATGGTGCCTTGCGTTTTACCATTGGCAGGCGAATCTAGTTTAGGTAAGTTTTTCAGGTGTGCCGAAATACGTTTGCATCCAGATTCACTTGCCTGCATGCGCGGGTGGTACAAGCCGTTTTCTGGGTAATCAAGCGGTGGGGAGTCTTTGAGAAGCTGACGCATCGGCGTCCGCTCACCATCGGCATATCGCTGTACGAGTGTGCGCACCATGACGGCGACATTTTCTTCTGAACCCGCCAGCCAACATTGCAGCATGATGAAGTAGGCACGTAAATCTTGCGCAGTGCCTGGAATAAATTTCAGAATTTTGGGTAGGCGCTTCAGAGTTTTCATCTGAGTGGCACCGCTGTTCTTGCCCGATTTTTTTGAACCGCGCAATTTTTTAAGCATGGCCATGGGGCCCTTGAGTTCACCACCCATGGTGAGCTTGCCCATACGAGTCAGGTTGACAATTTCGGAACTGGACATCGCTCCGACCATAGCGTCGCAATGAGGCGCTCGAGCTTTTAGTGCAGGCAGTACAGCGTTGATATGAGGTTCGAGAAACATCATGGTGCAAACCACAATATCTGCCTCTTCAATCGCTTTATGGCATGCCGCCAGCGCTGTGTCGTCATCACCCCAGTCGCACGCAGGGTGCATGCTGAGGTTCAAGCCCGGTATTTCTCTACGTAAACGCGCTTCAGCACGTTCGATAGTGTTACCCAGGTGTCCGTCGAGCGTAACAATCGTTACGTTTATGGGCGTATTTTTAACGTGCTTATCAGCGTGCATAATGAGCCTTTGCATCGTAAAGCGTATCAATGGTGATTAGCGCATCACCACGCATACGCGCGAAATTTTCGGTGTTACGTCGCGCCTTTCCTCGTACAAAAAAAGGAATTTTCTTCAATTCTTTTTCAGCATCTTCTGCCCAGCTTGATTCGGCTGTGCTGTCGGCCGCGCTAACAGTCGAATTATTGACAAGATGTTCAGTTGTCTTTTCTAAACCTACGTCGGGGTTGTCGTGCGTCTGTACTGATGCAATAGCGTGAGCAGGTTCGTTACGGTGCGCATCCTGAGTCGGTGCCACACTGCCTTCGCTGCCGTGCAAATGTGAAGGCGTAGAAGAGTCGTTGAATTCAAAGTCGTCTCGGAACATGTGCAACAGGTGTTCTTCCAGACCCATTAGCAGTGGATGTACCCACGTATCGAAAATAACGTTTGCACCTTCAAAACCCATTTGCGGTGAATAGCGTGCTGGAAAGTCCTGTACATGCACTGGAGTGGAGATTACGGCGCATGGCATGCCCAATCTCTTGGCAATATGACGTTCCATTTGTGTGCCCAGCACCAGCTCTGGGTGTAGTGCAGCAATATGCTCTTCCACTTCCAGATAATCGTCGCTGATAAGTGCTTCGAGCCCAAGCTCCTTTGCCATGGCCCGAACATCTTTAGCCATTTCGCGACTAAAAGTTCCTAGTCCGACTACTTCGAAGCCCAGCTCGTATCGTGCAATGCGTGCAGCGGCTATAGCGTGTGTGCCATCAGCAAAAATGAATACTCTCTTTCCAGTCAGGTAAGTGGAGTCAACTGAACGTGAGTACCAGGGCAGGCGGCTTTGTTCTGCATCTTTGATGCTACCGGCATCGATGCCTGTTAGTGTTTCAATTTCTTCTATGAACTCAAGTGTTGCTGTGACACCGATTGGTACAGTCTTGACGGTAGGTTGTTTGAAAGTACGCTCAAGCCACGTACACAGTGTCCGTGATGTTTCTGGGTACAGACTGATATTGAAGTCGGCTTCAGGTATGCGACGTAAATCGTCGGTGGTGGCGTCTAGCGGGGCAACAACGTTGACATCAACACCAATAGATTCGAGCAGACGTGAAATTTCCACGACATCATCGCGGCAACGAAAACCCAAAGCGGTGGGTCCGAGCACATTAGCCTTTGGCCGCCTTTGTTTACCCTCAGTGAGTTCATTCTCTGTGGCTGCCGGTGCTTCACGATTCTGCGAAGAAGGGTGTGCTAGTACATGTCTGACCAGGTAATAGAAAGATTCGCTTGCTCCCCAGTTTTCTTTTTTGGAATAGGAAGGAAGCTCTAAAGGAACGACGGGTACCGGAATACCCATGCCTTGCGCCAGTGAACCCGGTTGATCTTGTATGAGTTCAGCGGTACACGACTCACCCACCATCAGTGCCTCAGGCTTGTACCGATCATATGCGGCTTTAATACCACTTTTGAGCAGATTGGCCGTATCGCCGCCCAGATCTCGTGCTTGAAAAGTGGTGTAGCTAACAGGTGGACGCTTATCACGGCGCTCAATCATAGTGAATAACAGATCGGCGTATGTGTCGCCTTGCGGTGCGTGTAGAACGTAATGCACATCGCGCATGGAGGTCGCAACTCGCATGGCTCCAATATGCGGTGGTCCTTCATATGTCCAGAGGCTAAGTTCCATTGTTAGCTACACACTCAATTTTTGCTTTCGGCTTAAAGGTCTGGCAAACAGCTCCGCCAGATCGCCCGCTTGATCAAATCCATGTACAGGCGTAAATACAAGTTCGATACTCCATTTAGTGCTCAGACCTTCGCCCTCTAGCGGGTTGGCAATTCCAAGACCACAAACGGTTAAATCCGGTGCCTCAATGCGCAGCCTGTCTAACTGTTTGTCGACGTCTTGTCCCTCAACCACTCGCGCTGTTTCAGGCACCATTTTGAGTTCTTCGGACATGGTTTTTCTATCGAGATAAGGCACACCTACCTCGAGTATCTCCATGCCACATTCCTGGTGCATAAAGCGGGCAAGCGGCAGTTCAAGCTGTGAATCAGGCATGAACCACAGTCGCTTTCCCTCAAGCATGGGGCGATAGTGTTCAAGAGCTTTCTGGGCGCGAGCAATGGGTGCTGCGATAGCATGGTCAACGCTTGAGCGCTCAACACCCAGCGCGTCTGCTGCTGCATAGAGCCATGCGCGTGTGCCATTGATACCGAAAGGAAACATGGCAGGTATGTGCGTGGCACTTTTTTCAATGAGCGCTCGGCGTGAGGCGTTCAAGAAAGGCTGTGCCAATAAAAATTGCGTGTTGGGTCCAATGGCAGGAATGTGCGCTGCCCGACGAGGAGGGAAATAATTGACTTTAAGGGCAGCGGCTCTTATTCCAGTGCTGTCGAATAGTCGGTCGAACTGATCTTCTACGATGTCGGGCAGAGCTCCGACAATCATCAGTTGCTTCTCGTCAGTATAAGGAGCTGCCTTTATCATGGCCTCCAAGCAGGCGTCTTCACCTTCCGTAAAGGTAGTCTCTATGCCGCTACCTGAATAATTCAGCACTCTCACGCGTCCTTGGTGAGCAGTGGATAAACGCTGAGCTGCTCGTCCAAGATCGAGTTTTATGACTTCTGAAGGGCAAGAACCCACCAGAAACAAAGTGGCAATATCGGGGCGACGCTCTAGCAAGCGATGTACGATACGGTCTAGTTCTTCATTGGCGTCTGACAGGCCAGCAAGATCTTTCTCTTGCATGATGGCCGTGGCGAAACGAGGCTCAGAGAAAATCATGACGCCTGCAGCTGATTGTAATAAGTGAGCGCAGGTTCGACTTCCGACAACCAGAAAAAACGCGTCCTGCATTTTTCGGTGTAACCAGACAATGCCAGTGAGCCCGCAAAAGACCTCGCGCTGACCTCTTTCTACAGTAACGGCAATATCGTCAAGCGCAGTTGACATATCAGTTGGCCTCCGATAAGCGAGCATGCCGAAGTTTCAGTAAAAACTGAGCGGCATTGATGACGTAGGTGAAGTAGGCCGCGATAGCAATATAAACAAGCAACATGGAGTCGCCAAAACCTGTGAGGTACAACGCTAGGTAGAGGGTATGCAGAGCAATGACCAGCATGCTGACCATGTCTTCCCAGTAAAAAGCGGGTGCAAACAGATATTGTCCATAGACATCGTGCTCCCAGAGGGCACCGGTGTACATGATGGCGTAAAGAAACAGTGTTTTTATGACTACCGAGGCTGCTGCGACCTCAAATCCCTGACCGGTCATGAGGTACCGAGTCAAGAGGGCAGCACTGACGATAAAAACGAGGAACTGCAACGGCGCAAGAATGCCTTGCACTAGAGTCCAGCGTGATTCATTACGACGCACCCGTTGCTCTGGCGTGTAGAGCGGTGCTGCAGTTATGTGGTTTGTATTGGATTTCATGCTGGTGAGGCAGTCTGTCTTTATGCGTTAGTTGGGCAAGTCGCTGATGCAGTCTACGACCGCTAGAACAAAGTGTCAACTTAAATGGACACATTTGAAATGTCAATAAATAAGTACACTACGGTTAAATAGCGGTTATACTGCGCTCGGCACCTCGTTAACTAGAGAGTTGTGTACAAATCTAGGCACTGTGCGTAAACTAAACCTAACGCTTCTTTAGATCGCTACAGGGCCCTCACGCATGGCAACACACCCGGGAGACCACAAGGTGGGAGCTGAGCATAAGGCTGACATTGACTTGACTGAAATACCCGGTAGTGGCTCCAGCCCTAGTACTGAGTCGTCAGCTGAGCTGGATGCGCCCAGCCAAATTGAATTATTGCTTCGCACCGTTGAGTCGGAACTCATTCCGCGCTTGTTTGTAAATCATTTGATGGACGTTCCATCGAATGCTGCGTTGGTAGAAAATCATTCTGCCGAACCAACGACGGGTCCGTGGAGCACTGACGACAGCGTAGCGGCGTTTGCGCAAATGTGTATCGACGATGATGCTAAGGCGCTCGACGAGCACATTACAGACCTGCTGTCTCAGGGAGTGTCCTTAGAATCATTGTTTCTGAACCTACTAACGCCTGCTGCACGGCATTTGGGTGATGGCTGGTTGTCAGATGAGCTCAGTTTTGTCGATGTGCAACTTGGATTGTGTCGTTTACATCGAGTAATCTGCGAATGCGAAACAATCGGTTACCACACTGAAAACACGGGGTTGCCATTAAACTCCATTTTATTGTCGTCCACACCTGGTGAGAACCACACCTTCGGCGTAGCCATGGTGTGTGATTTCTTTCGTCGGTATGGATGGCGAGTCAGTAATCTTTGCGGACTCGGCACCGACTTCATATTAACGAGAATTGAATCTACGCACTACTCGGCAGTGGGGTTTTCCCTGCATAACGAGTATTGCTACGACGATTTAGCGAAGCTAATCAAAGATGTAAAGTCAGTATCGAAAAATCCAGACATTGTAATCATGGTGGGTGGAGATTTTTTCACTCGCTTTCCAAACAAGGTACGACCTATCGGTGCTGACTTTAGCGCATCTGATGGACGTCGGGCCGTGTTGAAGGCCACCAAAGCCTGTAGCTCACGACTTTCGGCCGTAACATGAACGTACTCTTAACTCACAGGCTCGGTGCCAATGTGCAGCGGACAAAATGAATGAATAGTTTTAAAGCGCCAGCTGAGAATCTAGGCACAATCGATGGACAAACCGCATCGAATCTTCTCGGAGCAGCCGCAGATATTGCGCTGGTCATCGATAAGCGGGGTGTCATACGCGACCTCTCTGTCAGCAGTGAAGAAATTGCCGGTAAGAACACGCAAAGGTGGATCGGTAAAAAATGGGTTGATACCGTCAGTATTGACAGTCAGGATAAGGTGCTCGAATTACTGGCGACCACATCCAGAGTGGAGTCAGGTCAAAAACAGATCAATCACCGCACCGAAGAAGGTGAAAATATTCTCGTGCTTTACAGCACCGTATCGCTTGACGATAAAGGTAACTGTATTGCCGTTGGTAAAGATCTCAGCTCATTGACTCGCATGCAGCAACGGTTAGTTAGTGTGCAACAGTCAATGGAGCGTGATTACTCTCAGTTGCGTCAGTTTGAAACCCGTTACCGTCTTTTGTTCAAGACTGCAGGCGACGCTATCATTATTGCCGAGGCCGATTCCTTCAAGCTCGTTGAAGCCAATCCTGCGGCTTGTACATTGCTGGGGTCCACCGAACGCAAGCTAGTGGGTAGTAATTTGTTGCGCTGGTTTGATAAGCAAGCCAAGCAGAATGTTGAAGATGCGTTGGCGTCTGTCAGAATGAATGGTCGCAATGTCAGCATAACGCTTGACCTTGAAAATGCAGACGAAGCGTTGTTGGTTAATTTAGCTCTATTTAAAACCAGCAGCCAATCACACGTTCTGGTACGTCTTGAGAAAAAGGCCTCTGAGACCAATCAGCTTTCCCAGCCAGAGCAAACGCAGCGTTTGCTTGCACTGGTAGAAAACGCACCAGACGCTCTTGTGGTGACTGATTCAAAAGGTGTTGTGCTCACAGCCAACACTGAGTTTCTTGATCTGTCGCAGTTGGCAGGCATCGACTTGGCTAGAGGTCAGGACTTGTCCAACTGGTTAGGACAGGGTGGCATTGATTTTCAGATCATTATGTCCAGCTTGCGTGAGCACGGCTCCATTCGCCTGTACAGCACGCAAATGCGCGGTGAATTTGGTTCAGTATGTGATGTTGAGGTGTCAGCCGCCGCTGTTACCGATGCGGGCCTAGATTGCGTTGGCTTTTCCATTCGCAATATCAGTCGTCGAGTAGCTGCCAATGACGAAAGTCTAGCGTTGGCCCCCAAGTCTATTGATCAGCTGACCCAGCTAGTGGGGCGTGTGCCACTCAAAGATTTGGTGCGTGAGTCCACCGAACTTATAGAGCAGCTTTGCATTCAATCTGCTCTGAAGCTCACCAATAATAATCGTGCCTCTGCAGCCGAGATGCTTGGCCTAAGTCGACAATCACTCTACGTGAAGCTAAGGCGCTATTCACTTGACGATGAAGATTCTCCTGCAGCTTAAGGAGGTCGTCTGAAAAAACACTGATCGAACCGGTGGTCAATACACCAACTCGCGGTATTTCGGTTAGTCTTTTTCGGTCTTAGGCGTTAATTCGCCTAAACCTGATCGAATCATGAAGTTATTGCTTGACACATCAGAGTGTCAAGTTTAATTTACACTTAATGATTCGAAGCCACACACAAATTCCCGACAGCCGGCTCTTTGCACCTTCCGCTGTGCTTGAGCTTCTCAAGCCGATCACGTGGTTTCCACCGATGTGGGCGTTCGCTTGTGGTGTGGTCTCCTCTGGCATGGCGGTTGGCGAGCACTGGCTAACCATTGTGTTGGGGGTTCTGCTCACGGGCCCATTGGTTTGTGCGACGAGTCAAGCTGTTAACGATTGGTTTGACCGGCATGTTGATGCCATCAATGAGCCCCAACGTCCTATCCCCAGTGGCCGCATTCCTGGTAGATGGGGTCTCTATATCGGAATTATCTGGACTTGCCTATCGTTGCTGGTTGCAGCGGCACTGGGCACCGTAGTATTTATTGCGGCAGTGATTGGTCTTTTGTTGGCTTGGGCTTACAGCGCGCCACCGTTTCGGCTCAAGCAAAACGCCTGGTTCGGATACGCTGCTTGTGGCGCCTGTTATGAGGGGCTTCCGTGGATCACAGGCGCAGCTGTCATGCTTGCAGGCGCAGCTCCTAATGCACAGATATTCCTTGTGGCTTTCCTATTCAGTGTGGGTGCCCATGGCATCATGACGTTGAATGATTTCAAGGCGGTGGAAGGGGATACTGCACTGGGCCTCAAGTCACTACCAGTGATGATGGGTAGTGACAAAGCGGCCCGGTTTGCCTGTTTGGTTATGCTCATTCCTCAGTTGCTTGTGTTCGCTTGTTTGCTGTACTGGGACCAGCCATTGTTTGCACTAATCATGTTGTCATCAATAGCATTGCAATTGCTTTGTATGCGTCGGTTTGTGTCTGATCCTTTGAAGTATGCCCCTTGGTACAACGCAACTGGCGTAACGTTGTATGTACTAGGAATGATGGCAACTGCTATCGCGTTGCGCCCAACAATCACTCTATGAGTTGCCTGTTATGAACAACCGTTACATCAACTGGTTTGGTGTTTTTCGTTTAGGTCTTGTGCAAACCTCATTGGGTGCCGTGGTGGTATTAACCACGTCCACTGTCAACCGTATCATGGTGGTCGAGCTTGCATTACCTGCATTGTTGCCAGGTCTGCTGGTAGGCCTGCACTACGCTATTCAAATTACCCGGCCTAGGATGGGCTATGGTTCTGATGCAGGTGGCAAGCGAACGCCGTGGATCATCGGCGGTATGTTTGTGTTGGCGCTAGGTGGTTTTCTGGCTGCGTACTCCACATCGCTAATTCCTGAAAACGCGGCACTGGGTATTGGTGTTGCTGTTTTAGGTTTCGTGCTTGTAGGGCTTGGGGTCGGGGCTGCTGGCACCTCTTTGCTGGTGCTGCTGGCTAAATCGGTCGCACCCAGATACCGCGGTGCTGCCGCCAGTAGCGTCTGGGTCATGATGATATTAGGGTTTATTGTTACGGCTATAGTTGCTGGCAAGCAGCTTGACCCGTTCAGTTTTGAACGGCTAATAATGGTGACTGGAAGTGTTTCTGTTATTGCTTTTATGGTGACTTGTATAGCTGTTCTGGGTGTTGAATCCAGTGTGAATCCGGCAGTTGACAGCACTGAATCCGCAATCGCTGCGCAGAGTAAAACAGAGGCGGAGGCTACTGTGGCCCAAGCCGGTTTCAAGGCTGCTATGCAGGCTGTCTGGTCAGAACCAGACTCAAGGCGCTTCAGTGTTTTTGTGTTTGTGTCTATGCTGGCCTACAGCGCTCAGGACCTTATTCTTGAGCCTTTTGCAGGTGCTGTCTTTGGTATGACTCCAGGGCAATCGACGCAACTTTCTGGCACACACTCTGGAGGCGTACTCGCAGGCATGTTGATGGTGGCTTTTCTTACAAGCGTGGTGGGTGGCAGGTATTTTGGCTCGTTGAGGCGTTGGACCATCACCGGATGTCTTGCTTCGGCTGTTGCCATACTCGCTCTAGCTGTTGGTGGACAGATTGGTCAGAGTTTCCCTTTACAAGCCACAGTGTTCGCATTGGGATTGGCAAATGGGGCGTTTGCGGTCGCAGCCATTGGATCAATGATGGATTTAGTGGGTCGTGGAACTAAGCAACGCGAGGGTGTGCGCATGGGCATGTGGGGGGCAGCGCAAGCAATCGCATTTGGTTTAGGGGGCATTGCTGCTACCTCGGCTATTGATCTTTCAAGGGCCTTACTGGATGACATTCCGTTGTCTTATGGTTTTGTTTTTGGCATGCAAGCCTTGCTGTTTATCTGGGCTGCTCGTCTGGCTTCTGGCGTTTATAAGCCAGCCGCCACCGAAGAGACCGGGCAATTCTCGCCTGGCCGTATCGTATTAGGAGACAACTAATGAACTCTGAAATCTATGATGTGATCGTTGTTGGCGGAGGACCCGCGGGTTCAATAGCTGCTGAAGATCTTGCAAAGCAAGGGCTGAGTACTCTGTTGCTTGATCGCGCTGGCCGCATCAAGCCATGTGGCGGTGCGGTGCCGCCGCAGATGCTGCGTGACTTTGATGTTCCACGTGAAGTGCTTGAAGCTGAAGTAACATCAGCCCGTATGGTATCTCCGAGCAATAACGCTGTAGATATGCCCATCGAGATTGGTTTTGTAGGCATGGTTGATAGAGGACATTTTGACGAGTGGCTACGCGAGCGGGCAGCAACCGCCGGTGCAGTTCGCCGAGACGGCACATTTGTCTCGCTGGGTGACTCTGATGGATACAGCCGCGAGCTGGTTTACAAGCCCGGTAAAAAGGGCTGCACTACTGCGCCTGTTAGCGTAAGAGCTCGCTACATTATCGGGGCTGACGGCGCAAAAACGAAAGTGGGTCGTGCGGCAGTGCCTGGTGCCGAGAAGCTACAGAGCGTTTTTGCATATCATGAAATTGTAGAAGCCCCTCAGCATGAGTCCTCACTCAACCGTTCCGAGGACTTTAATCCTGCACTGGAAGCCGATCCAATGCGCTGTGACGTGGTGTACAACGGCACCCTGTCACCCGATTTTTATAGCTGGATATTTCCTCACGGCAAAACAATCAGTGTGGGCACGGGCACTGCGGTGCAAGGATTTGGTATTCGTGAAGCGGTAACAGCACTTCGTAAGCAAAGTGGTCTTGATACGGCAAAAACTGTGCGAACCGAAGGCGCACCTATTCCAATGAAGCCGCTGAAGCGTTGGGACGATGGACGTCATGTTGTGCTAGCAGGGGATGCTGCAGGTGTGGTCGCTCCTGCTTCGGGTGAAGGTATATTCTATGCAATGACCTGTGGACGTATCGTGGCAGAAGCTGTGGCTGAAGCTATAGCAACAGATAACCCTGCTTGCATTAAGAAGGCAAGAAAGCGTTTTATGAAAAAACACGGTAAAGTTTTCTGGGTGCTAGGTATCATGCAGAAGTTCTGGTACCACAGCGACAAGCGTCGCGAGCGTTTTGTTACCATGTGCGCAGATGCTGACGTGCAAAAGCTTACATGGGAGTCCTACTTAAACAAAAAACTGGTAGGTCGTGACCCTATGGCGCATGTGCGGGTTTTCATAAAGGATGTGGGGCATCTGCTCGGTATCGGTTCTGAAACTGGCAAGCCTGACAACAAACCAACTCAACTGTAGGTCAACAAATGTAGAGTTTTGTCCGCGACAGTAGCGATCAAACCTGGTCAAGTTACTGTGGTCTGGCTTGATCAGCCAACTCCGGGGCAAGATTCTAAGCGTTTGTTGGTACTGCACAACAACGTAGCCTAAAAAATTCTATGTGGATGTCATACGCCGCTATCACAGCAGCCATTGTGGTAGTCGGAGGTGTCGGTGGCAAAGCTACCGATGTAGGTCCTTGGTACCGAAACCTGACAAAGCCAAGCTGGAATCCGCCAGATTGGGCTTTTCCGGTGGCTTGGAGCACCATATACCTGTTTATCATCGCTGCTGTGGGTGGCGTCTGGAATGTGGCAGACCCTGCTCAACAATCACTGATATTGTGGGTTGTGCTGGTCAATCTACTCCTGAATCTGTTCTGGAGCGTCGTGTTCTTCGCTATGCGAAAACCTCAATGGGCGTTATATGAGGTTGTTTTTTTGTGGTTGTCGATTGTGGCTATGATGGGTGTTTTTGCCAGTGTGAAGCCACTGTATGCCGCGTTGTTAGTGCCCTATTTAGTGTGGGTGAGTGTTGCCACACTGCTTAATCTGCGCATAGTGCAGCTCAATCCCGTGCAGGCCCGTATTTAACTGATGCTAGCCAATAGTAATGATTACTAGTAATTTTAGTGAATAACGGCGAACCTACATAAACAAAAACAATTTCGCCACAAGATTTGTATAAGCTTGTGCCAATGTTACCGATAATAATCTGGGGAGTGTTTTGTGCTGATTGGAGTTCCAAAAGAAACCTACGCTGGGGAAAAGCGTGTCGCATTGACACCCGAAACAGCCTCTCACATTCAGAAACTGGGGCACACATTGTGTATCCAGAGCGGTGCAGGCCAAGGTGCTGACATCTCTGACGAACTGTATGCGCAAGCCGGAGTCGAGGTTCTCGACAGCGTGGAAGCTGTATACAGTAAAGCCGACATTATCATTAAGGTCAGAGCTCCTGATCCTCAATCAGCTGTTGGTGATGAAGTGGCAATGCTCAAGGCTGGCACCGTGTTGATCAGCTTTATCTGGCCTGCCCAGAACGAGGCGCTCATGAGCCAATTGAGCGCTGGCGAAATCACCACCTTAGCGATGGATTCGGTACCTAGAATTTCACGAGCGCAAAAACTCGATGCGCTTAGTTCCATGGCCAATATTGGCGGCTATCGGGCAGTGGTTGAGGCGGCCAATCAGTTCGGGCGGTTTTTTACAGGCCAGATCACCGCTGCCGGCAAAGTGCCTCCTGCCAAAGTGCTTGTTATTGGAGCAGGGGTTGCGGGCTTAGCGGCTATTGGTGCAGCTCGTGGCATGGGCGCTATTGTTCGCGCTTTCGATACCCGACCTGAAGCTGCCGAGCAGGTTGAGAGCATGGGGGCTGAGTTTCTCATGCTTGACTTCGAAGATGATGAAGATGGTGCTGGCGAAGGTGGCTATGCAAAATTGATGAGTAAGGAATTCATCGACGCAGAAATGGCGCTGTTTCGCGAACAGGCGAAAGAGGTGGACATCATCATTACCACTGCGCTGATCCCGGGGCGTGATGCGCCTGAACTAATCACCACCGATATGGTTGAGTCAATGAAGCCGGGTAGCGTCATTGTCGACCTGGCCGCGGAGCGAGGTGGTAATTGCAAACTCACGGTAGCTAATGAGATTACTCGTCACGGCGATGTCACATTGGTTGGGTATACCGATTTACCCAGCAGAATGGCAGCGCAATCCAGCCAGCTGTATGGCACAAACATACGTCATTTACTGACCGACCTTACGCCAGAAAAAGAAGGCGTGGTCAACGTCAACATGGAAGATGAAGTTATCCGTGGTGCCACTGTTGTGAATGGCCGTGACATTACCTGGCCACCCCCTGCGCCAAAGCTCTCAGCTGCGCCCAAGGCCAAGCCCAAACCTGTAGCACCACCAGTCGCTGCGCCTGTTGAAACCGGTGGAGCTGGCGGCACAATTATCGCCGCGGCCATTGGTGCGGTGGCTTTGCTGGCTGTAGGTAGCGTTGCCCCTGAAGACTTCATGAAGCACTTCACGGTCTTTGTTTTAGCGTGTTTCGTGGGCTATCAGGTTGTCTGGAGCGTGAGCCCGGCACTGCATACTCCATTGATGAGCGTAACCAACGCTATCAGCGGCATCATCGTAGTAGGTGCGTTGTTGCAGGTATCGGCAAGCTCTGGGTTTGTCATCTTTCTCGCAGCTATTGCTACTCTCATCGCCAGTATCAACATCGTCGGCGGCTTTCTCGTGACTCAGCGCATGCTGAAGATGTTCAGGAAATAAGAATAATGAATGATGGAATGGTGAATGCGGCTTATATCATTGCCGCGATATTGTTTATATTAAGTCTGGCAGGATTATCCAAGCAAGAGACGGCAAGACGCGGTAATCAGTTTGGTATTGCAGGTATGGCGCTAGCCATTCTTGCGGTGATCTTCAGCAAGGATGTGAGCAACTATGGCGTGCTGATTGTTACTATCGGCATAGGTGGCGGTATCGGTGCTGTGCTTGCAAAGCGTGTAGAAATGACGCAAATGCCTGAGCTTGTGGCCATACTGCACAGCTTTGTTGGTATGGCTGCTGTTCTGGTTGGCTTTGCAACGTACCTCGATCCAGACTCAAACTACTTGGGTACTGAGAGAACTATCCACGATGTTGAAATCTACTTGGGCATTCTCATTGGTGCTTTGACGTTCACAGGATCAGTTGTAGCGTTTGGAAAGCTCAGTGGAAAGGTCGGAAGCAAGCCGCTCATTTTGCCAGCAAGGCACATGCTTAATATTGGAATTGGTATCGCGTGTCTTATACTGCTAATGCTGTTTATCGGTACCGCACCAGATACAGCTAATGAAGTTGCTGGGAAAGGTGCAGGCACAGCCATATTGATCATCATGACGCTTCTGGCTTTCGCCTTTGGTGTGCACATGGTGATGGCTATTGGCGGTGCAGATATGCCCGTGGTTATTTCCATGCTCAACAGTTACTCAGGTTGGGCAGCAGCGGCCACAGGTTTTATGTTATCCAACGATTTGCTCATTGTTGTGGGAGCGTTAGTTGGTTCCAGTGGCGCAATTCTGAGCTACATCATGTGTCGCGCTATGAACCGAAAGTTCTTTAGTGTCATCATGGGTGGCTGGGGTGATGCACCCAAAGGTGCTGCATCAGATGACGACGAAGAGCAGGGCGAAGCGGTTGCGATCTCTGCTGATGAAGTTGCTCAAATGTGCAAAGACGCTGAGTCCGTGGTCATTGTTCCGGGCTATGGAATGGCTGTGGCACATGCGCAGCATCCTGTCTCTGAACTAACCAACAAGCTCAAAGCAGCTGGTGTCAACATACGTTTTGCTATTCATCCGGTAGCCGGTCGTATGCCTGGGCATATGAATGTTCTACTTGCCGAAGCTAATGTGCCTTATGATCTGGTATTGGAGATGGATGAGATCAATGAAGATATGCCAAAGACTGATGTTGTTATCGTTATAGGTGCCAACGATATCGTCAATCCTGCAGCTCTGGATAATCCAAACAGCCCTATTGCTGGCATGCCTGTCCTAGAGGTATGGAATGCAAAGCAGGTTATTGTGTCTAAACGTTCAATGGCAACTGGCTATGCTGGCGTGGAAAATCCATTGTTCTTTAAAGAAAACACACGCATGCTATTCGGTGATGCAAAGGATAGCGTTAACGGGATATTAGCTAACCTGTAAGTCTTTGTTAATTGCGTGAGATACTCGACTGCGTAGTTGTACTGCGACGTTAAAAGCGTCTGGTATGGCTCACTAGCAGTTGAGTATCTCGTTACAAGCCTTCAACCAGTTTGCGTTGAGGTCTGCCGGTAAACATGTATCCCGCACCGCGAACGGTTTTAATCCATTCTGAACTATCGTCTTGCTCAATTTTTTTGCGTAGTTGAGCCACATGGTTGTCGATAATTCTGTCAGATGGATTCCAGGGTCTGCCAGTTAGTCTTTCCATCAAGTGCTCACGAGATAACACTCGTTGAGGGGCATTAACAAATATATCCAGCAGGTCGTATTCGGCAGTAGTTAGGTTGGTGAGTTGCCCGTTGGTATTGCTTAACTCTCTGGAAGCAGTATTGATAGACCAATCCCCGAACGAGATATGTTCAAACGCCTGTTCATCGTTTTTATGATGAATCCCTCGATACGTTGAATAGCCTGTTCCGGAGGAGGTTCCGGCGGACATTCCTGCAGATTCGTTAGCGTTGCCTATCTGCTTGTTAAGGCCTGCACTGGATTTTGAGCGACGCAACACTGAGCGAACCCGAGCGATGAATTCTCGTATCGGGAAAGGCTTGGTTATGTAATCGTCAGCACCCAACTCCAGTCCCATGACTGTGTCGATCAAGTCAACTCTTCCTGTAACCAGAATTATGGGCACGTCGCTCTGCTTTCGGAGATCTCGAACCAAATCAAGTCCACTCTCTTGATCAAGGACGACGTCCATCGTTATGAGGTCGACCTTTGTGGTTGTAAGTATGTTGTAGAGATCAGCACTAGTTTCGGCTTCGTGAACGCTGTAATGTTCGGCCTCTAGGGCAGCTCGTAGTAAATCTCTGATTCGTGCATCATCATCGACGACTAATATGGAGTCGGTACTGTTTTCCGGTTTGGATATAGTTGAGCCGTTTGTTGGCTCCACTGTGCCCGTTCCGTTGTTTAGATCAGCTCGGCGCACCGAAAATTCCCCCCAAACTCTAGCATTACATCGGTAGCGGACCAGATGAAGCCAATTGGCAGTAAACTGGTCTACATACAATGACGATTAGAAACAGCCTCCAAGCTGAGCATTTACGCCACTTTGTGGTCGTTTAGTAGGCCAATAACAAGCCCACTTATCATTAGCTACGTGATTTCAGAGAATCTGTACGAAAAAAAGATCTAGCATTTACCGTACCTTTACAATTCACCGTCACACTGTGTCCTGACGTTATTCTCAAAAAGAGAGTTCAGTTGTGGATATCACAGAAGCAAACATTACAGATACAAACAACGATGTAGCACCCGTCGAAGCAGACAGAAATATTGTACTCGCGGAGCTTCAACGTGTCATGCAAAATAGGCGTTTTTCTAGCGCGCCGCAAATGTCCTCGTTCCTCAAATACATTGTCGAACAGACTCTCGACGGCCATGGTGACCGGATAAAAGCGTATTCAGTGGGAGTGGACGCACTTGGCAAGCCCCCTAGCTTTGACGCGCAATCTGATCCCTCCGTGCGCGTACTCGCACTGCGCTTAAGGAAAACCTTGGCGGAGCTTTATCAGTCTGATGAGGCACCCATAGCTAACATTGTGTTGAACGTTGGGTCCTACGCGCCTGAATTTTACCAGGTAGAAAAAGTGATTGAGCCTGAGCGACTAGTGCACGATGATTTAGCCAATCAGCGGCCGAGCTACGCGAAGGTGATCTCCCCGAACACTATGGTCGGGGAGCGACACCCTAGCCGGGATGAAGCTTTGATTTCTGACGGCAGATCTGCGAATGCCAAGCGTTCATCGTTCTCCCATTCGCCGCTAAAATATAAATATTCGGGCGTCGGGTTGGCACTACTTACTTGCGCTGTGTGGCTCTGGGGCACCAACACACAGGCTACGGGTGGAACGACTGCCCCAAATCTGATTTTCAAAAGCTCTGTTGCACCCTCACTGAACATTGACACCACGGTGGTGCAATCCGGGCAAGTGAAAGAGGTTGCCTCCTTGATGACAAACTCTCTGCTTAATTCTAGCAAGTTCACTATTCGGACATCTGCGAGTGACCCCTCCAGTGTCTCTGATAACACTCGCAACTACCGATTGGTGTTCTCTGAATTTTTAATTGATGGTCAACCTCGAATAGACACACAAGTCGTACATGCAGATTCTGGTGTCATACTTTTTAGCCGTCCGTTGTTATTTGATACCAATCTGTCTGAATTTTCTCTGGCGGAGATGAATGAAATTAGCGATCTTGCCTCCAGTATTTCGATGGTACTAAGTCCCCTATACGATGACTTTTACGAAAAATCATTGCTTTCAGGGTCGTGT
The DNA here is from genome assembly GCA_023301725.1 of Granulosicoccus sp. GTDB lineage: Bacteria > Pseudomonadota > Gammaproteobacteria > Granulosicoccales > Granulosicoccaceae > Granulosicoccus. The sequence continues at coordinate 16,678 of JALZUD010000004.1, forward strand.
GATTCTTGAAAACATCGTAAATTTATTCGACCGAAGTCTACTCGACTGAGCGCTGTCTCAGTGAACCTGCCTTGACCGACGTGGCCCGCCGAATACAGGAATGCGCGCAGCAGATAGCTTATGGTCTGTGGGTCAAACTTTGATCGGCTTAACTTCTGTTGGTAAGTGCCTAGTCTGGCATTGCATGTATGCCGTGCGTCTGCACAGATATTTGTATGTGTCGCCCCTGTTCAATACCAAACTCTTTGGCCATGTGCATGGGCACTTTGAAACGCATGGATTTTGGAATCTGCGTTAGACGCAGCCTGACAACAAACTCGTCGCCAAGAGGTACGCACTCCAGAACCTGGCCATCGAGAGGAATCCGATCACGCGTATCGCTGTTCGGATGTTCAATGACTATTGCCGAGGGAGCAATGAGCAAACTGGCCTTGTCGCCCACGCTCAGATAAGCCAGTTTTGGACCTTGCACCGGAGGTATCTCACCGATCTGGTACCAGGAATGTTCTTCAGTATGTTTAATAAGTGTTGCGTTAAAAATATTCTGATGACCCAGAAGGCGTGCTACTTGGCGTGATTTAGGGTGGTTGACCACGTCTGCAACTAATCCTTGCTGCAAGCTCTGGCCTCGGTGTATAAGACATAATGAATCCGCGAGTAACTGCACTTCGGTAAGATCGTGTGTGACCAGTATGATCGGGATTTCCACGGTCTTTCTTAGCACAGCAAGTTCTCGGTAGAGTCTTCTGCGTGTGGCCTGATCTACTGCCGAAAAAGGCTCATCCAGTAGCAATACACTGGGTTCACGGGCTAAGGCACGGGCGAGGGCGACCCTTTGTTTCTGTCCACCTGATAGCGTCGCTGGCTTGCGCATCTCCAGCCCCTCCATGTTGGTTCGACGCAACTGAGACAAAGCCTTTTGGATTCGCTCAGCTTTTGATGCACCTCGCGTTGCCAGCATGACGTTGTCCAGCGCGCTCTTGTGTGGAAATAGCGCGTACTCCTGAAAAACAAGACCTACTTTGCGTTTTTGTGTTGGCATGTGGAAGCCGTTGATCGATTCATTCCACAGGTACCCTGCGCAGCTAATATCGGCATGTTGTGCGCGGTGTAAGCCTGCTATGGTTCGCAAAATGGTGCTCTTACCGCTCCCCGATGGTCCGATCAGCGCCAGCAGCTCACCTGGTTTGCAGTTGAGCGTTACGTCCATACTGACGGGTTTTTCTTGCAAAATGGTGAGTGTCAGGCCTTTATCCATGCTTGTTCACGCTACGCACAACGGCTAGTGCAACGAGTGAAAATATCAGCAATGCAAGACTGTACAAACCTGCAGTGTGCATATCGAAACCTTGTACGCTGTCGTAAATAGCGATCGATATTGTTCTGGTGCTGCCTTCGATATTGCCTCCAACCATTAGCACTACACCGAACTCTCCGAGCGTGTGGGCAAATACTAGTGTTGCGCTAGCCAACACACCTTGCCATGTCAGTGGTAATTCGATGTGCCACCAAGCCTTCAAGGGCGATAGTCCGCAAACCCAAGATGCCTCTCTTAACTCGTGTGGTAAGTGTGAAAATGCTAGTTGGATGGGCTGTATAGCAAAGGGCAAGTTGACCACTACTGAGGCGATAACAAGTCCCGGGAAAGTGAACACCAATGGCTGACCCACCAGTGAGCTTATAAAATTCCCACTCACTGTCTGGGGACTGAACAATACCAACAAGTAATAACCTATAACCGTGGGTGGCAGGATCAATGGCAGCATGATTAACGACTCTAACCAGACTTTATAACGCAGAGTACTGAGTGCCAGCCAACGTCCCACTATCAGACCAATGGGCACGAGCAGTAGCATAGTCCAGAAAGCCAGCTTGAATGAAACGTACAGCGCACTCATGATCGTCTTTTTATGGGTTAGTTGCCTGCAATCCAGAGTTTTCCAATACTGCTTGTGCTTGACTACTCAAGATCCAATGGGCGAATGTTTTAGCTGCGTCGCTGGCAGTGTCCAGGACCGCTACATGATGATTAACCGGACTGTAGAGCTCGGCTGGCAATTCACTAACAATGAGAGCGCTGTGCTGCGCAGCTAGCAAGGTCTGTGGAACGATAGCCGCATCAACAGCGCCACTGAGTAAAAATTGTAAAGTTTGACTGGCATTTTCAGCTGCTAATAATTGCCCGTCCCTCAAAGGCCAGATACCAGCCGATGTTAGAGCTTGCCTTGCAGCGATGCCATAGGGCGCGTGCCGCGGACTGGGAATGGCTAATCTGATGCGTCGCCCGTGGGGGGAATCGTCGAGCCTTATTTTTAGGTTTGCTAGCGACAGATCGTCTGCCAGTAATGTCTTGGGCTGGACAATGAGCGTAAGTGATCCAAGAGCAAAGATCTGAGCGGGTTCAGCTAATCGTTGTGATGGGATCCTGTCAATGCTTGTACGATCAGCTGACAGAAATACTTCAAAAGGCGCTCCATTGGCAATTTGTGTGCTCAAAAGACCGGAAGAGGCAAAACTGACACGAGGCTCGATACCCCCCGTATCGCTTATATAATGGCTTATCAAGTCAGGCCACAATGTCCGTAAACTGGAGGCTGCAGCCACTAACGGCGTGGGTGTGTTTTCGGCTTGCGCAGCATTACCGATGGGTGAACAGAGCACACTCACAAGTATTAAACATACAATACGCAACATGAATAAAAATACTGGCCTGAAAAGAATCCGACTTGCTGGAGTGTACGCGTTTAACGGTGTAATCGCAGCTGTGCGCCACGAAGCTGCGTTTCGTCAGGAATTATTGCTAGCTGCTGTGGCAATACCTGTCGCTTTTTTTCTGGACATTAGCCGCGTTGAGCGGGTGTTGTTGATTTTAGTAACGTTTATTGTGCTTATTGCAGAATTGATCAACAGCGCTATCGAGGCAGTAGTAGATCGTGTCGGTGAAGAGATACATGTATTATCAGGCCGAGCTAAAGACATGGGCTCTGGCGCGGTAATGTTCAGTCTAATCTTATGGGCATACGCTTGGATAGATATTGTTTTGTTGGGGCACTTTTTAAACCGTGCTGCCGGCTAGCTCTGGGTAGCCCGTGGAAAGCTTTGCAGACGCCATGATTGCGGCACTCACATTGATTTGGGAGTTTGATGCCGATCTACGCGAAATTATTCTTCTATCGCTGAGAGTCAGTATGTCTGCAGTGCTTGTTGCAGCGGTTGTGGGCTTGCCGTTGGGTGCTTGGCTGGCAACCACACGCTCACCCGTGCGTGGTTTTTTGATAGCGCTCACCAGTACCTTTATGGGTTTACCTCCCGTTGTTGTGGGCTTGGTTGTTTATTTGTTGCTCTCTAATGCCGGAGTTCTCGGGCCGCTGCAACTGTTGTACACACCAACGGCTATGATTATTGCTCAGACTCTATTGATTCTGCCCATATTGATTGCCCTGACCCGTGAAACACTGAGTCCACTACAGGCACATTTTCACGAACAGTTGAGTCTGCTGAACGCCACGACTTTGCAACGACTGCTAACACTGTTGCGGGAAGGGCGTCATGGCTTGATGACTGCATTGCTTGCAGGCTTTGGTCGCGCGATTGCCGAAGTGGGAGCAGTGATTATCGTGGGTGGCAATATTAATCACGTTACTCGCGTTATGACCACTACCATTGCGCTGGAAACATCGAAAGGAAATCTTGCTCTGGCTCTGGGCTTGGGGATTGTGCTGATAACAATCGCATTGCTGATTAACACCTTAGTGTTGATAGTGGGTAGGTCCGCGCGGGACAGCAATAACCCGGCAAGTGCTTCAAGGTGAGCGCCGTTTGCCCAGTTATAGGGAAACACCTCCTGATATCGCGAGCAGATCGTGTGCTTTTATCAGTCGATCACATAGAATTTGGCCTACCTCTGGCAGATCAATCCACCACTGATAAAAAAGCCGATAGATGCCACAACCGCGGTTCAGGTAGTTGTGTTGTTATCCTCGGGCCTAACGGCGCAGGCAAGTCGCTTCTCATTAAAACCTTATGTGCATTGCAGATCCCTGATCAAGGCCAGGTGTTCTGGGCAGATGCGGCACCCGATAAACTTCGAAGGCATCAGGTGGGTCTTATGCTGCAGAAACCTGTACTGCTGCGCAGAAGTGCCGAGTCGAATCTGCTTTACGCCCTTCGTCTAAAGGGCCATGACAAACAGACAAGCTTGCGCCTGAGTCGAGATGCGCTAGAGCAAGCGGGGCTTGCGCATGTTGCCAGCGTCCACGCAGCTCGTCTTTCAGGCGGTGAACAGCAACGTCTGGCCTTGCTCCGCGCATTGTTACTTGAACCCGATATTCTGTTTCTTGATGAGGCAACGGCCAGCGTCGACCCCAGCTCTACGCTGGCAATTGAGCAACAATTGGCTCAGGCAAAGGCGAGTGGCGTTACGCTCGTTATGGTAAGCCATGATATTGCTCAGGCACGACGACTTGCAGATGAAGTCATACTTATGCATCAAGGCCAGATCGTTGAACGGGCACAGTGCGCTACATTTTTTCAATCGCCTACAAAAACCCTGACCAAGCGCTGGATTGCCGGAGACTTATTGGTTTAATGGCTAGGCTAAGCAATCAAGAGTTAGCACGGAAATTCAGCGTGTCACTCCCGTGTTTCAGGCCCGAGTTTCAAGTAGTCATTACCGCGTTTCAGATCGTCATACCCGCGGCGGCGGGAATCCATTAACTCGAATACGTGGATTTTCGCATGCGCAGGAATGACAATAGATAATATTTTGTCCAAGTAAGTGCCATTCAGGTTAAAAGTATGGCAACTTCCTTACTCTCTCAATTGTTTTACAGGACCGTAGAAATGGCTGGCGACTTTGGTACACGATTCTTGCCGAAAATGGCAATTAGCTACTACGGCAACACGGGTTGGTCGGCAGAGCAGATGGTGCCTAGCGATAGTCTCGCCATGCACCCCGGGGCGCACGTATTTCATTACGCGAGTACGTGTTTTGAGGGGCTCAAAGCCTTTCGGCAAGCAGATGGCTCAATCGCTATCTTTCGAATGGATAAAAATATTGCACGCTTCGCCCAAAGCAGCCAATTGCTTTGCCTGCCAGAGATAGATCTTGAGCACACAGCGCGTATGATTCGCGAAAGCGTTGCACTGTATGCCGATGAGGTTCCTGCAAGCCCGGCATCACTTTACATTCGGCCCACCCATATAGGCACCGAGGCTGCCATCGGCAAAGCCGCAGCGCCGTCGGATACTTCCTGCCAGTACATCCTGTTGTCGCCTGTTGGTGATTATTTTGAGGGTGGTGAAGCTACTCTGCGATTACTACTCGATACACAAGGTGTGCGTTGTGGTCCTGATCACGGCATGGTGAAAGGTGGGGGTAATTATGCCAGTGCGCTCAAACACATTCAGCGAGCTGCCAAGCAACACAATGCTAATCAGGTATTATTTTGTCCTGATGATGATGTGCAGGAAACTGGGGCTGCCAATTTCATTCTGATAGACGATGATGAGATCATCACCAAATCGTTGGATGAATCGTTCCTGCATGGCGTCACACGTGAGTCTTTGCTTACCCTAGCTCGCGCCAAAGGCCTGAATGTTCAGGAAAGAAGCCTGAGTGTGTCGGAGCTACTGGAGCGGGCCGCAAAACCGGACTGCGAAGCGGGTCTGACTGGCACAGCTGCGGTAGTTGCAGCGGTTGGCACGCTCATACATGAGGGGAAAGAGCATCCGGTTGGTAGCGGTCAGCCGGGCCCGCGAATACGTCAGATGCGAGATGAACTCAATGCTATCCAGTGGGGACAAACACCTGATCCGCATCAATGGCTAACTCACCTGTAAACCGATGGGTTGAACAGTGTTTGATAGGGGCTGGTGGTGTAAACTGCTACCTCATCTGCGGGTACTATAAATGAACAAGACATTTCCTTGGTTGGCAATTTTCGGTATGGCGATTATCGTCGCCGCGTCCAACTATCTCGTTCAGATTCCTATCAACGATTGGCTCACTTGGGGTGCACTCACGTATCCGTTAGCGTTTCTGGTTAATGATCTGGCTAATCGCTTTCATGGTGCTGCCACGGCACGCAAGATCATCTATCTAGGTTTCCCCCTCGGTGTGCTTTTATCGCTGGCGATAGGCAGCATCGGTTTTAGCATTGACCTCTCATCTGAGGCACCCTCGCTATTTGCTCAATTGCTGGATGACAACAACGTCGGCACCCGCATCGCCTTGGCGTCGGGTACAGCCTTTCTTCTTGCGCAGTTACTCGATGTGAGCATCTTCAATCGACTGCGCGATGCAAAGTGGTGGATTGCGCCCAGCACTTCCTCGGCGATAAGCATGGTTGTCGACACCGTGCTATTTTTTGGTCTTGCGTTTGCGGGTACTGGCTTGCCTTGGGTGCAATGGGCTGCAGGCGACTTGGGGGTCAAGTGGGCGGTAGCTATTTTATCGGTTCTGGTTTACGGACTGGTAGCACGCAAGCACTTCGCTCCACAAACACAGCACTGAGACTATTCAGTCTTAATCCGCGTCTTTGGTGTCGATGTCGGTGTTTGTCGCGGATGATTCAACCGCTTCAATCTGACGTGTAGCAACAGCCGGTAAAAAACTGTTGTCAAAAATATCATCGCTACTGAGTTCAGATGCGAAATCATGAATGGTGTCGAGCTGTGTGATTGACTTTTCGAGCCTGCCTTGTACGATGTCACCAAGTCCTAAGCTGCGCACTTCGTCAGTAACAATGTGATGCCCAATGGCCATTACCAGACGTTGTAGTTCAACTTCCGGGTCGGCATCTTCCACACGATCGGTGACATACGAGATTGCCGCTGCAGGATTGGCAATGGTTTCCTGATACCCGCGAATAGCTGCTCGCAAGAAAGCGGTGACTTCAGCAGGATACGATTGGGCGAAATCAGGGTTAACGATAATGGCGTTGCCGTAGAGGTCCAAGCCAAAATCGGACATCAGCATTAACGAGATATCATCTTCGGGTACGCCGTTCTCACGCAAGGTGATGTAGGAACTAAAAGAGAAGCCTGTAATGGCATCCACGTCGCCAGCCGCTAGCATGGATTCGCGAACAGGAAAGCCTACGTCTTGAATATCGACGCGATCTTCCAGAATACCGTTTGCAGCTACAAAAGCCGGCCATTGCGCATAAGCGCCGTCAAAGGCGGGTGCACCCAATGTGTGGCCTTCCAAGTCAAGTGGGCCAAAAACGCCCTGTGAGGGTCTTCCCAAGACGGCAAAAGGCGGCGCGTTGTAGATGATATAGATCGCTTTCATGTCTACATTGGCGTTGTCAGCTCGCCAAGTAATCAGTGAGTTGATATCTGCCGATCCCATATCATATTCGCCAGAGGCCACGAGCGGGATAGCATTGACGGATCCAGTGCCAGGGTCCAGCACAACATCAAGTGCCTCCTCCGCAAAATAACCTTTGTCCAGAGATAGCAGTAAAGGCGCAGCCTGTCCTTCCCACTTCCAGTCGTTGATAAAACGAACCTTTGTGTTTTCAGCGTTCGCTGTTGACACGCTGACTACGGCTAGTAGCAGGCCGGCAAGTGTATTTAAGTGTCGTGGAGTCATGCGAGCGTTTGATTTTTAGGCGATTTACAACACCGACTATAGGTGAGCTGTACGGCCTTTGAAAGCCGGCGGGTGTTTGTTACGTGTCTTGGGGGGTTAGCTGCAATTATCGTGCAATTGCCCTGATGTGCTCTTCACATTGCATGGAGACCGTGTTTAGGCGGAGCGTCATTTGCTGACACGCGCCCGCAAAATTATTGCCTGCCAATGATTTGTCTACCTCCAACGCTGGCCCGATACCGATCACAATGCTTGAAAATGGCATGGGCAGCATGAATCTATCCCAGGAGTCTAGCCTCCATATTCGTGTGCCAAAGTAGGCCACAGGCAGAAGGGGTGCACGACTGAGTTGAGCCAGCATCGCAACACCAGGTTTGCATTGATAGATGGGTCCTGTTGGTCCATCAGGTGCGACGATGGGTGATATTTTTTGATCTTTTATGGCCGTGTAGATGTTTCGCATCGTTTGGGCGCCGCCTCGCGTTGCCGATCCGCGAATAATGTGGATGTTTTGATTTTTCAATATGCGACTCGCAATATCACCATCGACAGACGGGCTAATCAGGCACCCTAGCTGCAATGAGGGACTCTGTTTTGCCATTTCCAGCAAATACCGGACGCTGAATATCTGTTGCTGGTGCCAGTGACAAGGAATAAACGGCTCACCCGATGCAAGCAAGGCTTGTAGATGCTCCTCGCCGATGACCTTTTGGATCTTGCAGGTGCGCCAGATACAGCCAACAATAGCCCAGATCAATGGAGATAAAACACGGGCGGCCATGAGTTTGCGCCGTTGCTTGAAGGTCACGTTTGTTATGGGCCGTTGCTCGATGGAAGATCAACCCCAATGATATACTCAAGTTACCTAGATTGCGTCTAAACACAAACGCATTACCCGGATAATGAGCATTACTTACAAGGCACCGCCAGGGGTGTCCATCACAGCTGTTTGCCATACCGCAAGCCAAAATTCTGGGCAAAACAGTGGGCAAAAACCTGTCCATATCTCTGGTGGCACGTCAGGACAGTTTTCTGGCGATACGGTATGCAATGCTCCAGGCCCCAGCGAGGCTTTTGACGTCAACGCCGATCAGCTTACATTCGATAAGCTGACGCAGTGGAAGCGTGACTATGGTGATCTCATCGCTATCACGCCGGCCAAGAGAGGTGATCCTGCGATTGTCCTTAACAATCCAGAACACGTTAAACACGTTCTGATTTCCCATCATCACAACTATACAAAGGGCGTAGGCTTTGAACGTGTGGCCATGATGCTGGGGAACGGCCTCATTGTGAGCAATGGGAACACGTGGCGCACTCAGCGCCGAATGGTACAGCCGGCGTTGCAACGTAATAGGGTTGCCCAACATGCGCTCATGATGCAGCGCTGCAACCTGAGTAAACTAGAGCGGTGGCTATCGAAAGCTGCCCGCGGTGAAGCGATTGATATCACTACTGAGGTGAGTGATCTTGCTTTGGAAATTATCTTGCGGGCGTTGTTCAGCGGCGATCTTGATTCGTTAATTATCAGGCAAGGCAAAAATCCGTTCTCGTTTCTGGTGGAGGATTTTACGCGTGATTTACAGCTTGCCATGCGCTTTCGTGCGTTAACAAAGCATGTGGTGGATATCATGAGCAGACGACGTGCGGAGAACCGTATCGAGCACGATTTTCTCTCCTTACTCATGGAATCGCGTGACAAAGACACAGGCTTACCCATGTCAGACAAGGCGCTCATAGATGAAGTTATGACGCTTATCGTGGCAGGACATGAAACAAGCTCTGGTTCTTTGAACTGGGCCTGGTATTTACTGTCTCAAAATCAGGAAGTAGAAAGCCAGCTACACAAAGAGGTAGATGCACTGGCCAACGATCCAGGAATTGATGACTTGGCGCAACTGAAATACACGCGTGCGGTAATAGATGAGACATTACGCCTCTATCCACCGGTATGGCTGTTCTCGCGAAAAGCCATTGATGAAGATTGCTTTGCAGGCGACAAGTTTACAGTCCAAATCCCCGCTGGTACGGATGTTTTTCTGTGCCCTTATCTGATGCATCGAGATGAACGGTATTGGTCTGATCCTCAAACGTTTGCACCTAATCGCTTTTTGGGCGATGGTGCTAAGCAAAGAAACCCTCACACCTACTATCCATTTTCTTTAGGTGCACGCCGGTGTATCGGAGAGTATTTTTCGGTGGTAGAAATGCAACTGCATTTAGCGTTGCTGGCAAAACACATACGTTTGAAACCCATCTCAGCTGATCCTGTATGCATGGATTTATCCATTAACCTGCGTTCTCGTGGCAGCATCATGATGATGCCGATAGCAAGAAAAGCATGACAGACCACAGTCATTTTCACACTCTGGTTGAGTTGCTACAGGCGCGAGCAAACAGCGAGCACAGCATCACCTTTATTTATGCCGCAGATAGTCGGCAAAGTGTCAGCTTTGGTGAGATGCTGCAAAGAGCCAGACACAGGCTTGCGCACTTCCAATCAAAAGGCGCTATTGCTGGTAGTTACCTGCTTATACACAGTGGTGACAACGCACTGTTTATTGAAGCATTCTGGGCGTGCCTGTTGGGCGGCATTGTGGCAGTGCCTGTAGTCACAGGTAACCATCACGAGCACAGATTATTTCATATTGCACAAAAGCTGAATTTACCTTTCTTGTTTATCGACGAGAGTACTTTGGCGAAAATCAAGCGATTTTCAGCACAGTCTGGTCTACAAGAGGAGTACAGCGCTCTGCTTGCGCGTGCTTGTTTCACCGATACGGTGGCCTCCCTTGAGAGCGAACCCGTATTGGTAGATTCTGCTCCTGATGATGTGGCATTTATCCAGTTCTCCTCTGGTTCTACGCGTGAGCCGCAGGGAGTTGTACTTTCACACCGTAATCTGCTGTGCAACGCAGGTGCCATCATTAACGGCTGTGAAATGAGCACTGATGATCGCTTGTTGAGCTGGATGCCACTTACTCATGACATGGGTCTTATTGGCTTTCATTTGACGCCGCTACTGTGCAATACGAGTCACTCTTTAATCAGCACTGATGTTTTCGTTAGGCGCCCAGGTATCTGGTTGAATGAAGCTCAAGAGATGCAGGCAAGTATTCTTTGCTCCCCCAACTTTGGCTACCAACATGTGTTGAAGTCGTTCAACCCAGAGAAGCAGCCCCGTCTAGATCTGACATCAGTACGTCTTCTGTTTAATGGTGCAGAACCTATATCTGTCAGTCTGTGTCAAGAGTTTATGCGTGCGATGTCTCCATTCGGGCTCGACGCTGACGCTATGATACCTGTGTACGGGCTTGCTGAGGCCAGTCTTGCAGTAACGTTTCCGTCGTTGCAAAAGCGCTTCTCGACTCTCACGCTGGATAGATCTTGTTTAGCGCTTGGTGAAACGGTTAAACAGCTTGGCGTCGGTGGCGATGGTGTGCAATTTGTCTCTGTGGGTGAGCCGGTGACGCACGTGCAGCTATTGATAAAAGATGGCTACGGTGTTCACTGCAAGGATAACGTGACAGGTCGTATTTGTATTAAGGGTGCTAACGTCACTCGTGGCTATTTCAATGAGCCTGAGCTGAACGCACAGCTTATCGACAAGGAGGGCTGGCTGAACACCGGTGATCTGGGGTTTATTCACGACAAGCAGTTGTATATCACCGGGCGTGTAAAAGACATCATTTTTGTTAATGGCATGAACGTTTATCCACACGACTTGGAAGAATTGCTAGTTCAACGGGGCCTTGTTGAACGTGGCAAAGTTGCAGTAGCTAGTCAGGCTGCGACTGATCAAGCCAGCGAACGCTTACTGGTATTCGTAGTGCACAGGACTGAAATTGTCGAACTTGCTTCGTTAGCGCGCGATATAGCAAAAACTCTAACAAAGGAGGCTGGTGTTAGTGTGCACTCTGTTATTGCTGTGCCGCGCATTGCCAAGACAAGCAGTGGCAAGGTTCGGCGTTTTCATTTAGTGTCTGAGTTTGTACAAGGCAGCTACCCAGGCATTATTCAAACATTACCTGCTGATGTATCTGCAGAGTGGGGGCATGGGGCGGTCTCAAACTTGGGGTCGAATACGCGCAGGCAATTGGGTGCTGATGCAAATAAGGCATTATCTGAGCGTGTTGAAGCTGCAGGATCTGATGCCAAGAACCCCTCTATCAGTCATCAACTGCTTGCTATCTGCAACTTACAAGTAGAAGGTGTACATGTTGGGCTCAATGACAACTTGTTTGATCTGGGTATCAGCTCCCTGACTTTGGCGCAAATACACGCATCAATTGAAGATACTTGGCCAGAGCAGGTGGATATCACGGATCTTTTCGACTATCCAACGGTTGCTGATCTGTCAGCTTACATCAATACAAAAGTGGAAATAGCATCATGAATACTCGTCGCATTGGCTCCTTATCTGTATCGCCCACGGGTTTGGGTTGCATGAACGTGTCATTCGGTTACGGCCATGTCGATGAAGAGGCGGCTGCGCAAGTGCTTCTGCAAGCTCTGGATGCTGGAGTTACGTTTTTCGACACCGCACACATGTACGGGGCGGGACATAACGAGACGCTGATAGGCAAGGTGCTCAAACCACATCGTCAAAAATTTATGTTGGCCAGCAAATGTGGCCTCAGCAATGATGGCATTGACGGTAGGCCAGACACCATTCGCAGGCAATGCGAACTCAGCCTCACACGCATGAAAACTGATGTTATTGATCTGTACTATTTGCATAGGCTGGATGGCAACGTGCCGATAGAGGAGAGCGTGGGCACCATGGCCGATTTAGCTGTAGAGGGTAAGGTTCGTGAATTGGGCTTATCGGAAGTGTCATGTGAGACTCTCAAGCAGGCACAAAAAGAGACAAGTATTGCAGCAGTGCAATCGGAGTATTCATTGTGGAGCCGCACTCCCGAGCACGGTATGCTCGATTTGTGTGCTAGAACTGGAGTCACCTTTGTGCCGTTTTCACCTTTAGGCAGAGGGTTTCTGGCAGGTTCAGCAAAACAGGTGTCAGAGTTGCCTGAGGATGATTTGCGGGCAACTATTGCGCGTCCACGTTTCGAAGCAGACGCTTATGCTCACAATATGAAACTACTGGCTGGTTTGAATGATATCGCACAGCAGTACCAGTGCACCATGGCCCAAATTTCATTAGCGTGGTTGTTAGCAGTGGAAGAGCAGCGCCTTGTGCCAATACCCGGAACTCGGAATGTGCAACATATGAAAGACAACGCTGCAGCCGCAGCGATTGAACTAAAACCTGCAACGTTGAGCCAGCTCAACGATTTGATTAATGAATCAACGGTGCAGGGCACGCGCTATACAGCCGACCGCATGGCATCGACTGATAGCGAGCGCGATGTGGAATCTGCCTGAGCGGGTTCAACAATAGCGGGTTAGGCAACCTGGTTTTATTCTAAGTTCCAGGTGAACCACTCAGCCAGATAACCATTGATGTACAGTTGCTGAACAATATGAACCCCCTTAGAGTTTTCTCTCACTTGCGTGGAAGTTTCTCTAATATTTGTAAATTGACCACCACGCAAATTTTTACTGGTGTGTCTATGTTTAGCATTGACGGCTAAGCTTTTATCGGCACTGGAGATAGCATCCAAGCCGGACAAAGGCAGGCGGACCTCTGAGCGTCTGGAAGAACGATCATCGCTATCATGTTCCCAGGCTTGAATAACAATTTCGTTGAAACGATTAACCTGAGTGGGTCGAATCTCTTTAATTGAAAACTGGTGGGTTTCTGCGCGCAATTCGGACACCCCAAAACACTGCGTTCTGGTGCCTTCGCCGTGTTTGAATCTACTTGAACTCAAATCATCTAGCAGGCGTTTATCAGCGCGGCTTAAAGACTTCAGATCTGCATGTTTTTCGTGGTCCAGATCATAGTAATCATCGCCCATCAACTGAAGATTTGGCGATATTGCCCCGCAGTAATCAGCCAGCGCGGGAGTTGTAAAGCCGAGCGACACAGATACGATAGCCAGCCATACAAATTTTTTAGAAATTTTCATGTTGTTGAGCTTTATTTGCCAGCGGTTAAATTAGTGAATTTCTACCGGCAGGTGGGATTTGATCGGCTGAAAGTGTGCGCTGGGTCAATGCTTGAAGGTGTTTGCTCGAATTTGTGAGAACTGATGGGCTGTTTTTCTCTTTAGAAATACAGAAGGCACTAATGACTGAATTGATGTTGAATTCAGCATTCGTTATCATGAAAAGTGTTACAGAAATGTGGGTTATTTGTGTATTGTTGAAGGTAGTGAGTGCGCAGCGTCAACAATAGGGATATCCAACGGTGTTATGGCATTAAAACGAACATTTATCGAACAGGAGCAGGAAGCAAAACGAGTTGCTGAGGTGGCCATACAGCGCATGCGCACAGGTGCTGTAGTGACAGAGCATCGTTCTGATCTGCGCAGCCGGTGGTTCAAACTTTTCATTGGTCTTTCACTGTTTATGGGGCTGATTGCATTAGGTTCTTTGGATTTTGTCAATCAGACGCCGGGATCTTCGGTGACTGATGAGGGTGTTCTTGTTGTGACATTGAAGCAGGATCGTCAGGGTCACTACTTTGCAATGGGCAAGATCAATAACGAGCCCGTAAATTTTATGTTGGACACTGGTGCAACGTCCGTGGCTATTCCTGAATCATTGGCTTCACGCCTGCAGTTGCCTTACGGTCAGAGGATGCAAATTTCTACGGCAAATGGAATCGTTACCGGTTATCGTACAAAACTGAGAGATGTATCCTTGGGGGGAATCGAAAAAACCCACGTTGAGGCAGCGATTGCGCCAGGATTAGCAGATAATCACATTTTGCTAGGTATGAGCTTTCTGAAGTCGCTGGATATTCGGCAGTCTGGAGGGGTTATGGAGATATCTCTGCCCTGATGCCGCGCGATCGCTTGTTGGCATTAATTGCGCGCTTGCTTCAATAATACTCTGTGAACAAAACTGCGATAATACCGGCGGCGCTAGGTACTATACTTTCAACCTCGTCAATGTATAGGTCGGGCAGCGTAGTTTTATATCACTTACCCCAATACGGGCAATAACTGGAGAGCAGACCATGTTTGTACATAACGACAATGTAGTTCTGGAAGATCTGGGCGATGGCATCAGCCGAAAAGTACTAGCTCATTCAGACAACATGATGTCTGTACAAGTCTATTTTGAAGAAGGTGCTGTGGGAGCAATGCACAATCACCCGCATGAGCAGATAACGTATGTGTTGTCGGGTGAATTCGAATTCACGATTGGTGATGAAACCAAAGTAGTAAAGACCGGTGACACCATGTACAAGGAACCCAACATTATGCATGGCTGTCGCTGCTTAAAGTCGGGTGTGCTTATCGATACCTTCACTCCCATGCGTCAGGATTTCACATAGGACTTTACTTGGGGTTTCACATAGGGATTTTTGGTAACAAATGGGTTACTGGCATGGGTTGATAAGGTATCGCTCCTTGTAGTTCAACCCTGACGCGCAATAGCCTCATCAAGCCATCCTGCTTGCATCTGTGGAACAGATGACAGAAGCAGGTCAGTGTAATCATCAAATGGTGGCTTGAGCACATCACTCTTAGTGCCGTATCGCACTACTTTGCCTTGGTGCATGATAGCAATGGAGTCGGCGATCGCTTTTACGGTGGTAAGATCATGAGTGATAAACAAATACGCGACGTTTTCGCGTGCTTGCAAATCAAGCAATAATTTGAGGATGCCATCGGCCACTAGAGGGTCCAGTGCACTAGTCACCTCGTCACAAATAATTAATCGAGGTTTGGCGGCTAGTGCTCGTGCAATACACACACGTTGTTTCTGTCCACCTGAGAGCTCTGCAGGGTAACGATCAGCGAAGCCTGTACCCATCTCTATAGAGTCCAGTAATTCGGCCACACGGTCGCGGCGCACCTTGCCACGCAGCTTGAAATAATAGGTGAGTGGTCTGCCAATGATGGTACCAACGGTGTGTCGCGGATTCATCGCCACATCTGCCATCTGATAGATCATCTGGAGTTGTTGTAGCTCTTCGCGGCTGCGTTTTTTCAAGTAAGGGGGTAGTTGTTGGTTGTCAAAGGTGATGGTGCCGCTTTTCGGCGGCAACAGACCTGTGATAACACGCGCTAAAGTTGATTTCCCCGATCCCGATTCACCCACTATGGCTAGGGTCTGGCCAGCGCTGAGCTGCATCGATACGTCTTTTAATACATTAATGTCGGTACCTGGGTAGGCGGCTGTTACCCCGTCAATAGTGAGCAATGGATTATCGCTAGGCATCTTTTGTTCATGCTCAATACCGCGAACATTAACAAGCTCACGAGTGTATTGCTCTTTAGGGGCTTCGATAATGCTGCGCGTATCATCATACTCCACCGTCTTACCATTTCTCAACACCATGATTCTATCGCTGACTTGAGCAACAACTGCTAGATCATGTGAGATGTAAAGTGCGGCCACACCGGTTTTCTTGATGGCTCTTTTTATCGCCGCCAGAACATCAATTTGTGTGGTGACATCCAGTGCTGTGGTGGGTTCGTCAAACACGATAAGGTCGGGTTCGGAGCACAGTGCCATAGCGGTCATAACACGTTGCAATTGTCCACCTGAAACCTGATGTGGATAACGATTGCCAATCGTTTCAGGGTTGGGTAAGCCTAGTGTGTCGAACAGTGCAATAGCTCGCGCCTGAGCGTCCTTACGAGAAGCGATGCGGTTAAGCACCGTGCTTTCAACCACTTGGTCGATCAATCTATGAGCCGGGTTAAAGCCTGCAGCCGCTGACTGCGAGACGTAGCACACTTGCAGCCCACGTATACGGCGCAACTCTTTGCGACTGGCATCGCTGATATCAACACCATTGAGTAGAACCTCTCCACCGCTGATGTGTACACCGCCACGTCCATAGGCCATCGCAGCAAGACCAATAGTGGATTTGCCGGCTCCTGATTCACCGATTAGTCCAAGCACTTGTCCTTTTTCAAGCGTGAATGACACATCGTCTACGATGGTGATTTTATGTGGCTTTGCATCTGGCGGATACGCCATTGCAGATAGTTGCAGATGACGAACATCAAGTAGTACCGTGTCGCTATTGACCACTTCGTCCACCCTTGAGATCGGTTGTTCGATTGAGTATCCAGTCAGCAATGAGATTGACTGAAATTGCCAATAGGGCAATGGCTCCTGCTGGAATAAGCGCTGCAGGAATGCCAAAAATAATGCCGTCTTTATTCTCTTTCACCATACCGCCCCAGTCAGCATCAGGGGGTTGTATGCCTAAGCCGAGAAACGACAACGCCGACAGGAACAGCACTTGAAAGATAAAGCGCAATCCCAGCTCAGCAATGAGTGGTGTTAAGGCATTGGGGAGTATTTCTCGAAACACAATCCAGACACGACCTTCGCCACGTAGTCGGGCGGCTTCGACGTATTCCATCACGTTAATATCGACCGCCACGGCTCGCGCTAATCGATAGACACGGGTGGAGTCAAGAATTCCCATAACAAGGATGAGAGTAACCAAGTTGCCTGGCAACACAGACAACACCACCAATGCAAATATCAACGTAGGTATGGACATCAGCAAGTCGACGAAGCGAGACATCAGCAGGTCGAACCAACCACCGACCACTGCAGCCGTTAAACCCAGCAGAGTGCCCAATGAGAACGACAAGGCCGTGGCCATAAGGGCTATGAAGATGGTCGTGCGCGCACCGTAGATCATGCGCGATAGTAAGTCTCGCCCTAGGTTATCTGTGCCGAGCCAATACTGCGCAGATGAGGGTTCCCAAACACTTCCAACAGTTTCCCCCAATCCATGCGGAGCAATCCATGGCGCAAAAATGGCCGCCAATAAAAATAATGAGGTGAGCACGAGTCCTATGATGGCACTGAGCGGGATGTTTCTAAACATGCTGGGTTTGCTGTTTGCCTGCTAGCGAGGGTGACGAATACGCGGATTAGCCACAATGGCAACAATATCAGCCACCATGTTTAATCCGATATAGAACGCTGCGAAGATTAGACCACAGGCCTGTACCACAGGAACATCACGCTTGGATACATGGTCAACTAGATATTGGCCCATACCGGGATACACAAAAATGACCTCTACAACCACAACACCAACCACCAGAAAAGCAAGGTTGAGCATCACCACATTCACGATTGGCGCAATGGCGTTAGGCAAGGCGTGTTTGGCGATCACACGCAATGCTGATAGGCCTTTAAGCTCGGCAGTCTCTATGTATGCTGATTGCATTACGTTGAGTATGGTAGCGCGTGTCATACGCATCATGTGTGCGAGCACCACGAAGGTAAGTGTGGCTGCTGGAAGTGCCACTGCTGACAAGCGCTCAGTAAATGTCATTGACTCGTAGACAGTGGCCACGCTGGGGAACCATCCAAGTTTGACCGCTACAAAATAAATCAGTAGGTAGCCAATGAAAAACTCTGGTAGTGAAATAAGTGCCAGTGTTGTTCCAGAGATCAGTTTGTCTGGCCATAAATTTTTGAACCGCACCGCCAGTAGTCCAAGAATTATCGCGAGCGGTACAGCCACTACAGCTGCAACAGAGGCCAGAAATACGGTGTTATAAAGACGTTTGCCTATAGCATCGGCGATGTCGCTACCATTGGTGAGCGCGGTGCCTAAATCTCCCTGGGCAATACCACCCAGCCAACTGAAATAGCGTGCTAGAGCGGGCTCGTTTAATCCCATATCGCGGCGCATATTGGCCAAGGCTTCAGGGGTAGCTGACTGACCCAGAATAGATTGCGCCACATCACCAGGCAATATTTCGGTGCCAGCGAAGATCAATGCTGACACGGCCAACAGTAGAAGCGCACTGATCGCCAAGCGTTTGATCAAAAGTGTGAGTATATACATGAGCGTATCTTTACCGCAGCAGCGCTACCTACTGCGGTAAAAAATGCCTTATTTTAAATGGCTTAGGCCCTTAGGCTTTTAACCAGCAACGAGAAAGTGCCTGTCCATTCATCATGGTCTGGTTGGCGTTTTGAGTCCAACCGTCAACTGTACTTGCTACACCTTCAACCCAGTCGTTGAACATGGGGCAAATCAAGCCTCCATCGTTATGCACAATGGTACCCATGTCGGCATAGATCTGCTTACGTTTTGTTTCATCTAGCTCGCCACGTGCTGTGAGTAACATCTTGTCAAACTCTTCATTTTTGAAGCGCGTGTCGTTCCACTCAGCTGTTGAAAGATAGGCAGTGGAGTACATTTGGTCCTGTGTTGGGCGTCCGCCCCAGAACGATGTGCAGAACGGTTGCTTGTTCCATACTTCAGACCAGTAACCGTCGCTAGGCTCACGCTTAACTTCCAGTTTGATTCCAGAGGCCGAGCAGCTCTGCTGAAACAACTGTGCCGCATCAACCGCTCCCGGGAAAGAGTTTTCAGATGTGCGCATAACCACAGAGCCGCTGTGCCCTGATTTTTTGTAGTGAAATGCTGCTTTCTCAGGATCATAGCTGCGTTGTTCAACAGCATCTGAAAAATACGGATAGGCCGCATTGATAGGCATATCGTTACCCAATGAACCGTAGCCGAACAAAATCTTGTCCACCATTTCCTGGCGATTCATGGCGTACTTGAGAGCAAGGCGTAGGTCGTTGTTTTCAAACGGTGCTGTGTCGGTGTGCATGATAAACACATAGTGACCACGACCCGGTGTTGATTTTATTTCGACACCTGGTATACGTTCGACCAGTTCAACGATTTTCGGAGGTACACGTTCAATCATGTGTACTTGCCCAGATTGAAGCGCTGCAACACGCGCGGTGTCGTCATTGATAACCAGAATTTCTATTTGATCAGCGTGTCCACGATTAGGATGCCAGTCGTTTGCATTTTTTTCGTAGCCATGGCGTACACCAGGTTCATTGACCACCATCTTGTAAGGGCCCGTGCCGATCGCCGCCGTTGGGTCGTCATTGCCACCATCGGGCTGAATCATCAGGTGGTAATCGGACATCAGGAACGGTAGATCAGCATTAGCGTCTTTAAGTCCGACTACCACGTTGTCGCCATCGATTTTTAGCGTGTCAATGCTGCGCATCACGCCTAACGCTCCAGACTTGGATTCCTCACCAGAGTGGCGCTTCAGAGTGGCCACGACATCTTCAGGAGTCAGCGTTTTACCGTTATGGAACTCAACGCCCTTACGGATCTTGAAGGTCCATGTTTTGGCATCGGCAGATGCACCGTACTCTTCCGCGAGTCTGTGTTCGATACCGCCGTCATCAGCGATATCGACCAGTAGATCGCCCCATGAATGGTTATTGAATAAGGGTACAGCACTGGCTGCCAATGCCGGGTCGAGGCTATCCGTGGATCCACCACCAGAGCTGCCCAACTTTAGCAGACCCCCTTTGACAGGGTCTGCAGCCATAGCTGATGAGCTCAGTAAGCCGTTAGAAAAGGCTACGCTTGCGCCCATGGCAGCTGCGCGCTTCATGAATGTACGTCGGTCTAACTTACCGCTATTAACCAGTTTTCCTAAGTGCTGCAGAGAGTCTGTCATGGTGCAAATTCTTCCTTAGTGAGTTACTTTGATTAAAACCTAGTGGTACAAGGAAACGATAATAAGCATCAAATTGCAAGCGTTTAATGATAATTCACCCGCACATCGAGATTCCTCACCAGATTATCGTCATGTCAGATGGTTGCCAGCTATCGGCACGAATCTGGATGTCAGAGGATGCCCACGAGCGTCCAGTACCGGCAATCGTTGAGCATTTGCCTTACCGAAAACGCGACGGCACTATAGTGCGTGATCAATTGACGCATCCTTGGTTTGCGGCCAACGGATACGTGAGTATTCGTGTTGACATGCGCGGAAATGGCGATTCGCAGGGTCTGATGCTCGATGAGTACATCCAACAGGAGCTTGATGATGCCTGTCAGGTTATCGCATGGGCAGCCAAACAGCCGTTTTGCAATGGCGCTGTTGGCATGATGGGCATTTCTTGGGGCGGATTTAACGCATTGCAGGTGGCTGCAATGCAACCACCAGCGTTAAAGGCCATTATCACGCTGTGTTCCACTGTTGATCGCTTCGCTGATGATATCCACTACAAAGGTGGCTGTTTGCTTGGAGAGAACATCGGCTGGGCGGCGAACATGCTGTCTTATTCGTCCCGACCACCCGATCCTGCGCTGGTGGGTGATCAATGGCAAGATCTGTGGATGCAGCGTTTGGAGAATATGCCGTTTCTTGCCTCTACTTGGTTGTCACATCAGCATCGAGATGATTACTGGAAGCATGGTTCTGTTTGTGAAGACTATTCTTCCATAAAGGCGGCAGCGCTTTCGATCGGTGGTTGGCATGATGGGTATCGCAACACCATTAGTCATTTGGTGAGTAATCTTCAGTCGCCGGTAAAAGGCATTGTGGGGCCCTGGATTCACAAATACCCTCATTATGCGGCGCCACAACCTGCCATAGGTTTTTTGCAGGAAGCAAAGCGTTGGTGGGATCAATGGCTTAAAGACGAGCAAACTGCTGTGCATGACGATGCTGCCTATCGTGTCTGGCTAATGGATAGTATTGCCCCCGCGCGATGGTTGCCGGAACGTCCCGGGCGTTGGATAGCAGAGAGTGATTGGCCATCTGATAATATTAAAATGCAAGAGTGGCACTTCAAAGAAAATGCCTGTCTTGATATACAGCCTGCCGATGAAAAGCTACACCTGGCAGTGAATAGCCGTCAGACTTGTGGGCAGGCAGGTGGTGAGTATTTTCCGTTTATGTTTGGCCCAGAATTACCTGATGAGCAATCATTGGATGATGCTCAATCGATTGTTTTTGATTCCGAGTTGCTGCCTGCGACCCTTGATATAGTGGGTGCACCTGAGTTCAATTGCTCATTAACGTTGCAGGGAACATCAGGCAATTGTTGTGTACGCCTGTGCGATATCCGTCCTGATGGGCAAAGTGCATTGATAACCATGGGCGTGCTTAATTTGTCGCACCATCAGTCGTCTGAAGAACCGGCTCTATTGGCCGCGGGCCAACGTCTTGATGTGTCTTTTACTCTTGATCAGATCGCTTATCGTATACCTGCAGGGCATCGTCTCCGCGTGGCTATTTCCAGTGCTTACTGGCCTCTGATCTGGCCTTCTAAAGGGCAGGGTGGCTTTCACATTAGCGCCGGTGCGTTAAGTATTCCTTGCCGAAAAGGAACACTTGCTGATGAGAATGAATGCCACTTCGAAGTACCTGAATCAGCACCTGCGTGGCAAGCAACAGAGTTACGTTCATCATCTTCAACGCGCGAACTGGAGGTGGACCAGGCAACTGGTGTAATGCGTACGTTGGTTGTGAATGATTTTGGTGAAAACAAGGATGCAGATCATGGTTTAATTTCGGGCAGTAGTATGCGCGAATGCTGGTCTATACACCCAGATGATCCCTTGTCTGCAGAAGTGACTATCGATTGGCAGCAGAACGGTGGCCGTGATGATTGGCAGTGGTCAACATCCGTGGTTGTTACTCAGCATTGCGATGCAACGCATTTTCATATATCAGGGTATTTGCGGGCTATGGAAAACGATGAGCTGGTCTTTGAAGCAGAGTATGTTGACAGTATTCGCCGAGAGTTTGTGTAAGGTTTTTGTCGTGGTTGAGCCGCTCAGGTTGAGCCGCTCAGGTTGAGCCGCTCAGGTTGAGCCGCTCAGGTTGAGCCGCTCAGGTTGAGCCGCTCAGGTTGAGCTTTCACATATCAATCGCGACGCGTCAAAGGCGTCAAACTAACAACAAATTAACAGCCTGCACAATACGCTCAAAGCTAGCTTCTGCTCTTTTTACCGTGTGACGTGCGCGAAGGTAGCCGTGAACCAGGCCGTATTCATTCACCCATTGAGCATCCCCGCCTGCCTCGTTAAGACGTTGGCAGTAGTGCATTCCGTCGTCGCTGAGAGGATCGCATTCGGCACTAAATACGTGTGTGGCAGGCAGGCCGGAAAAGTCATGATCCTGTAGCGGTGCGAACAGTGGGTCTTGCCGTTGGGTATCGGGCGCGCAACGTGCATCGGAGTAGAAGCTCATTTCTTCTGTTGTTAGCATTGGAGCCCGTGCATGTGTCTTGTAAGACCCTTTGCTCATATCTCCACCCAGACTTGGGTATATCAGTACTTGGCCTCTGATTCGCGGCAATGGCTTATGGTTTTGTTTTGCTAAGTTGCGATATGCGTGAGCTGCTGCCGCGCACAGTGTGGCTCCAGCGCTATCGCCGCATAGAACAATGGCTTGACCGTGCTGCTGCCACAAGTGATCTATAACGACAAGAGTATCGTCTAGTGCTGCCGGGTGTTTCGCCTCTGGTGATAAGCGATAATCAACCGAGGTGAGTTGGCACTGGCTTCTATCACTAATTTCAGCACAGACATCGTCGTGGCTCTCTAGTCCGCCAACGACAAACCCTCCACCGTGCACGTACACGAGTTGTATTGTTTGTTTTGCCTGTTCTGGTAGGTACGTTCTTATGGGTACATGACCAACAATATCGTCTCGCGTGATAACACTGGGTGCTCTTCCCGCATGAAACGATTCGCACATCGCATTGTACAAAACACGCTGTTCTGCAATGCTAAGTGATGCCGCATTTTCGGGAAAAGCAGCTGTGGTGCGATGGATGAAGGACCAGGTTTCAGAGTCGATATGTTTCTGATAGTCAAAAGGAGAGTCCGACTGCGTGTCTGAGTGCGATGTAAATTGTGTTTCAGGCTGAGAGTCAAACGTCATGCGGGGTACGCCTTGAGCCAATCAAGCCCTTCTTCAGTGGTACCACGGGGTTTGTATTCAGCCCCGATATAGCCACACCACCCCATGGCATCAACAGCTGTCAGCAAGTTGCGATAATGAACCTCACCATTGTGTGGTTCAGAACGATCCGGAACCGCTGCAATCTGAATATGCCCAATGTGCGGTAGGTGCTGTTCTAGTCGACGAAGCAGATCACCATGCATGATTTGCAGGTGATAGCAATCAAACATGAGTTTCAGCTGATCGTCGTTAACGCTGTTGAGTGTTTCCATAGCGCCATCGAGCGTTGATAGATGATAGCTGGGTGCATCGTAATGGTTAAGTGGCTCTATAAGGATAGTGATGTCTTGAGGTTTCGCCAACTCACACGCGTAGGTCAGATTGTTGCAGAATGTGCGTTGCGCTTGAGCCTTGTGATCGGTGAAACCTGCCATCACATGCACATTGGGGCAGTTGATTTTCACGGCATAGGCAATGGCCTCTTCAATAAACAATCGCGCTTCGCTCTCACGCCCAGTGATTGCAGCTACCCCGTTATCGCCGTTGGCGACATTGCCGCGTTGTGTATTTAAGCCAAGCATGGTCAAACCAGTTTCTTGCAGTGCTGCGTTGACATCAGCTGCAGGCGTTGCATAGGGCCAGTGACATTCAACAGCACTAAAGCCTGCGGACGCTGCTGCACGAATAGCATCAGGCAAACTCAGTTCAGTCCATAAGAAACCCAGATTGGCGGAAAAACGGATCATGGCAAAAGGCCTATTGGTTCGAAGATTGCTGTTGCGCTTGCGCCGCCGCTCTGATGGCGGCAAGCGTGGTGGTAGGCGTTATGGCCTCTGGAGAGGTTTTAATATGAATCAGTGCTGGCTTGTTGCAGGTCAGTGCTTGTTCCAGACAGTCCGCAAACTGATCGGTTTGTAGCACAGTGAAGCTTTGCACACCGTAGGCGGCAGCCAGTGCGGCAAAATCTGGATTGAGTAGCTGTGTGGCACTAACACGACCCGGAAAATGCTTTTCCTGATGCATGCGAATCGTGCCGTACATACCGTTATCTACAACAATGACAATAATGTTGGCCTCATGCTGTACGGCTGTACCCAACTCTTGCAGTGTCATTTGCAAACAACCGTCGCCCGCGAATGCGACAACACATCGTTCGGGGTGATTGAGTTTGGCAGCGATTGCTGCTGGCAGACCATAGCCCATAGAGCCAGACGTTGGCGCTAATTGCGAACCATAGCTACGAAAGCGCCAGTAACGATGAATCCAACTGGCATAGTTACCAGCACCATTTGTCACTATGGTATCTACTGGTACTTGTTCTTGAAGGGTGCTCATCACTGAGGACATTTGCACATCACCCGGTGTGACAACGCGCTCAGAAGACCAGTTGATGTAGTCCTCATGGCAGCTCTTCACATAGTCAGCACGAGCTGCTGATGCTGCAGGTATTGTCTGTACGCAAAGTAGCTCCAGCATATTCACGGGGCTGGCATTGATAGCCAGTGATGCGTGGTAAACACGTCCCAGCTCCTCAGCACCGGGATAGATATGCACCAGTGTTTGCTTGGGACGCGGCACGTCAAGCAAGGTGTAATCCTGTGAGGGCATTTCTGAAAATCTGCCACCAAAGAGCACAACAAGATCACTGTCGCGCACCCGTTGTGCCAACTTGGGGTTTACGCCAATGCCGACATCGCCTGCATAGTTCGGATGTTCATGGTCAAACAACATCTGACGTCGCAAAGAGACAGACACTGGCAGCTGCCACTGTTCAGTAAACGCTTGAATTCTGCCTACGGCTGTCTCATCCCAGCATGAACCGCCCAGAATAAGCAGCGGATGTTCGGCTTGTTTGAACAGGGAGACTAGTTGCATGATGCTCGACATGCCGGGGTGTGCCTGCACTGGCAGATACGGGCGCGGTGCCGGACTTTGACTTAAGGCTGACAGCGTGGTTTCAGGCAAGGCGAGGGCTACGGGTCCGGGTCTGCCGGACGTGGCTGTACTGAAAGCACGCGAAATATACTCGTCAATACGACTCACATCATCGATCTCGGCCACCCATTTGACGCAAGCACCCAGAAAACGGCGGTAGTCGATCTCCTGAAAGGCTTCGCGCTCGCGAAGGTGAGTTCCGATTTGCCCGATGAACAAAATCATGGGTGTAGAATCCTGCTGAGCAACGTGTAATCCCGCACAGGCATTAGTAGCCCCGGGCCCGCGGGTGACAAAACAAACCCCCGGAGTGCCTTGTAGCTTGCCCGTGGCCTCAGCCATCATCGACGCTCCACCTTCATGGCGACAAACTACCGTGTCGATATCACTGTTATATAACGCGTCCAGAACAGGTAGGTAACTCTCGCCTGGTACGCAAAAAATGCGTTGCACGCCGTGAGTTTCTAGGGCGCGAACCACTAGCTGGCCGCCATTCAAAGGTCGGGAGTGACTGGGTGAGGAATTCATGTAATTAGAATGAGTATTAGTTCTGAATAAGTCTTTGGCACAAATAGTGGCAGTAAAACATAACGTTATAGTCGATACTATACCGGCGTGCAGTTCTTGCCGCGCATACATCCTAAGCACGGGCAACAGACCTTGTGCGCCTATTGGACGCCGCATTGCTGCGAAAAGTCCACTTAAAAAATAAAATATATGTCATTTGAAGAATTGGGCCTTTCATCCGAAGTGCTTCGCGCCCTGGATGAGCAAGGCTACGACACGCCTACGCCCATACAGAGCAAAGCTATTCCGGTGGTACTCAGCGGTATAGATGTCATGGCTAGCGCTCAGACAGGCACAGGTAAAACTGCTGGTTTTACATTGCCGTTGCTGCAGCGCTTGTCCCAGAACAAGCCACCAACACCCCGCCGAAATGGGGCTGTCCGTGCGCTGATATTGACGCCAACACGTGAGCTAGCTGCTCAAATTGTTGAAAGCGTTCAGTTATATGGCAGGTATCTGGATATGCGCTCAGCCGTTGTATTCGGTGGCGTCAGCATTAACCCGCAGATCTCCAAACTGCGCAAAGGCGTGGAAATCCTCGTGGCAACACCTGGTCGCCTTTTAGACCATGCCGGTCAGGGTACCGTTGACCTTTCCAGCGTTGAAATTCTGGTGCTCGATGAAGCAGACCGCATGCTCGATATGGGTTTTATTCATGATGTTAAGCGCGTTCTGAAGCTGATTCCTGAAAAGACAGAACGACAGAGCTTGCTGTTTTCAGCCACATTTTCAGCGGATATTAAAAAGCTGGCCAACAGCATGCTTAATAACCCTAAGCTGGTTGAAGTAGCACCTCAAAATGCGACAGCTGATCGTATTGAGCAACAGGTTTATAAAGTTGACAAGGCGCGTAAGCGTGAGTTGTTGTCCAAACTGATCGAAGATGAAAACTGGTCGCAGGTACTTGTCTTTACCCGCACAAAGCACGGCGCTAATCGTCTCGCCGAGCAACTAGGAAAAGACGGGCATACGGCGGCAGCTATTCATGGTAACAAAAGCCAAGGCGCTAGAACCCGTGCGTTGGCAGGTTTCAAGGATGCCAACATTAAAGTTTTGGTAGCTACTGACATCGCAGCGCGCGGTTTGGATATCGATCAACTGCCAAATGTGGTCAACTTTGAACTACCCAATGTGCCAGAAGATTATGTACATCGCATCGGGCGTACGGCACGCGCCGGCATGTCCGGTAAAGCGGTATCTCTGGTCTGCATTGATGAAGATAAATTGCTGGCAGGTATCGAGCGTTTAATCGGCCGCAGTGTGCCGCGAGTGGACATTGAAGGATTTGAGCCAGACCCGAGTATCAAAGCCGAACCTATCCGGCAAGGTGGTGGCGGTGGTCGAAGTGGCGGCGGTCCTAGCGGCAACAGGCCAGGCCAAGGACGTGGTGGCCAGCGTAATAGCCATGGGCCGCAAGGTGGTAGATCCGGTCGTCCACAGGGACAACAGGGCATCAGCCGTGCAGGTAGTGGACGCGGAGCAGCACGACGCAATAGCGGCTAATTCAGCGGCTAATTCAGCGGCCAATACTGCAGTTAATTAGCGTACAGCGTTGTATCCACATGTTGCAACGAACGACACCAGATATTGCAACATGTGGTCGGCTTTAGTGGCTTTGAGCAAACTGCTCGAACTGCTGTAAAGCCCCTGATACCCCGGGCGCAAATTCATCTATGTTCAACAGTAGTTTGTCTGCACCGTGTTTTTCGAGTGTCGACAAGGCGAGCGCACCATCGTAGTCGCACCCTGAGAGCCTGAGTCGCAGTTTGCTCGGATCCTCTCCAAAGGCTTCGCCTGGCAAGCTCACAATCCCGTAGTTTTCAAGAAGATGGTCAGCCAGTTGCTGGGAATCGCTAAACCGTGTTGACGTGGCGTCGGGCTTGCTAGCTATTTCGGGCCAGGTGTAGAAAGCCCCCGTCGGTGTAGGGCAGTCAAATCCCATGAGCCTGAGTTTATCGGCAATGTGTGTGTTAACGACCTTGTGAATCTGCCTGCTGTTATCAATAAACCGTTCTACATCAGCGTGCAGGGTATAGGCCTCAATGGCTGCGAACTGCACGGGTGTGCTCACACAAGACCAGGTTTCACTGGCGATTTGTATGAGACTCTGGTGCAGGCCATCAATGGCTTTTGGCACAATGCCGACGCCCAGTCGCCAACCACCCAGTGACAGATGTTTGGATAATCCTGTCGTCACCACCGCACCTTCAGGGAAGTGTGAGGATGCGCTCCGGTACTGCCCATCGAAGGCAAGTCGCCCATAGATTTCATCGGATATTAACGTTGTTGAATGCTGACGACAAAACTCGGTGATGGCTTGAAGCTCTGGATCGCTGATAGTGATTCCCGTTGGATTGCCGGGAAAGTTTATCAACAGCTTTGTAGGGTTTAAACCATTGCGTTTTGCCTCGTGCCATGCTGTCTCAAGGCTTTCAGCGGTGAGTTGCAAGGTGTTGTTGACTGATACAGTTGGCACATCAATAACGCGTTGCCCGAGCAGACCTGCCTGCGGCGCGTAGCTCACCCAGGACGGCACCGGAAGCATGATGTCACCGGGGATTGCCATTTGTAGAGCATAGAGAATCAGCTTGCTGCCAGGTCCCACAATTACGTCATAGTCGTCAGGGTTCAGACCAGTGAGTGCGGCCTGATGTGACAGCACTGCCTCACACAGTTCAGGTAGGCCTGCTACGCCAAGGTACTGCTGTTGATGTGCGTTGTCACACAATGCTTTGTGCAGTCTGGGGTGAACTGGAAAAGGGGCTTGCCCAAAGCCCATGTGATAGACCTTGCGGCCGGCGGCGCGCAGAGCAATGACCTTTTCGTTTGCTGCAAGCGTGGGCGAGAGTATGGGGCGTTTCATTGTGGATGCATAACCTGATAGGTTTGTTGATATTTTCTGTTGCTAGTACCGCGCAACAAATCTTACCTGAGTGGGGTCAAACCAAGTGCGCGAAAACTCCGCAATCATGCCATCCTGATCACGTGCATAACGGTCAATGTATCCCCACTCGGCGATATCGCGTGTTTTTAAGCTTGTGGGTGCCCAGTCTGGCAAAGGTGCCACACTCACACGATCTTCGATGCGGGTTATGCGCAGCCCAAGTGCCTCTTGGTAGAAACGATAGAGCGCCTCGTGAACGGCTTCTGTTTGCAGTGAATCAGCAAATCGACCATCAAGAAATATCTCTTCCAAAGCGGCATCGATATTGTCCAGTTGTCTGATGCGAGTGATGCGGAACACGTGCTGCTGAGGGCTCGTAAAGGGGAGCTCGCTAGATTTTTTCAGTGTTTCCAGACCGAGTAGGTTCGCATTTGGAGTAGCTGGTCCATCAAGGCGCTCTAGCCTGAACAGGGCGTACGCAGTATCTAAATCCGGCGAATATCGCACGAAGTTTCCCGAACCCTGCACACGTTCCAGCAGATTCTTGCGTTCCAGTTCAGCCAGCGCCTTACGAAGCGTGCCTACAGAAATACCTAAGGTGGAGGCCATACGACGTTCTGGAGGTAATTTATCACCGTCACATAACACCCCCGTGTGGATGTCACGGGCAAGCATGATGGCAATCTGATCTGAAAGTGGAATCTTTATGGGAATCGGCAACACGAGGATAAATTTACAACTCAATTTGTGGTTTGACTAATTGATACACTATTGATACATTAAATGCAAGAAACTAAAGAGTCGCTTATGTCTATTGTGCCGATTAGCTCAAACACTCTAACCGCTGCAGAAGTGTCGTGGTTTGCTCCATTGTGTTCTGACGACTATCAATACTTGGGGCTGCCTGATGGAACGCTTCGTAGTAGTTGGGCAAATACATCGGCTGTTGTTAAACGTGCAGATGAACTGGGTTTTCGCAATATTCTTTGTCCGTCGTCCTATCAAGTGGGTCAGGACACCCTCAGTTTTGTGGCTGGCAACGCGCCACTAACCACCAACATCAATATGCTTGCCGCGGTGCGATGTGGAGAAATGCAGCCGATCATGTTGGCACGTACGTTGGCAACACTTGACCACATGCTGAAAGGCCGACTTACCGTTAACATCATCTCTTCCGACTTCCCCGGTCAAAAAGAAGATAGTAATTTCAGGTATCAGCGTTCGCGCGAAGTGGTGCAAATCTTGAAGCAGGCGTGGAGTCAGGATGAGATCAATTTCAAGGGCGAGGTGTACCAGTTTGAAGGTCTGACTACTGATCCTGTGAAACCCTATCAAATTAATGGGGGGCCAATGTTGTATTTTGGCGGTTACTCACCTGCAGCTCTGGAGCTGTGTGGTGAACATTGTGATGTATATCTTATGTGGCCTGAGAAAAAGGAAGATTTAGCGCAGCGTATGAAGGCGGTTCATCAGTGTGCACAAAAGTATAATCGCGTGCTTGATTATGGTCTTAGGGTGCATATGATTGTGCGTGATACTGAACAGGAGGCGCGTGAATATGCACGCATGTTAGTTTCCAAACTTGATGATGAGCAGGGAAAATTAATTCGTGAGCGAGCTCAGGATTCCACCTCATTAGGTGTTGCACATCAGGCGAACAGTCGTGCGCTTGCAGATCTTGAAGGCTATGTTGAACGACATTTATGGACGGGAGTAGGGCGTGCACGATCCGGTTGTGGGGCCGCCTTAGTGGGCAGCGCTGATCAAGTGCTGAGTGCCATTGAGGACTACAAAGCTATGGGTATCAGGTCATTTATTTTTTCTGGCTATCCGCACTTGCAAGAATGTGAGCATTTCGGAAAACTGGTGTTACCGTATCTTGATACCTGCTCTTTGCCGCAGGCACTTGGCAGAGTGCCTGAAAAAACACCGGCAACCCCATTGGGTGTCGGTGAGCGTCGCTAGCGCACTTGAAAGTGACACCATTTCCTGCATCAGTATTTGACCAGCAAGCGCCTGCGCAATTAAGGCAAGGTGCATGGACCGATAACACTGCATTTTTGGAGAATCTGCGTATTTCGTGGGTGAGCCAATTTGCTGATTACATGGGGGCGCAAGCGGCCAGCTTGCATTTTAAGTCGCTTCAAAACGATGGCCTTTTGTATACCGACAATCCGGATCAAACGCTGCATGCCTGGAAGGGCGATCGCTTGGTGGGAGTGACAGCGCTAAGACCGTTGAGTGGCATTGATCTGATTACCATGCTTGAAGTTGATGCGGCTTTCCGTGGTCAAGGTATAGGTGGTCAGTTACTTGAGGCACTGTGTCTTACTAGCGATTGTCTGATGGCACATGTATCCATACATCAGCCTAGAGTGAAAGCGTTCTATAAGCGCATGGGATTTCACGTCTTGCACAGAGACAAGGTTCAGCATGGCATACACCTGCTCGAATTTGATGTGGTTGCAAAGAGCCAGAAACCTTAAGAGCTCCCATCGGGTTTGATAACTGTATCCCAACTCTACAAAACGCGTGGCAAATAAGGGTGATTTGCGGTATCGATTGGACTGCTTAGTGCTGCCGATCGCTACTGTCATTTATCTAGGTCAAGACAAGCATGAATTCGTGCTTAATCAATCGAGTGTTGGAATACAGACGCGTGTTTTGGGTTGCCGCAGTGTCTCTATTAAAAAAACACCATGTCAACTGTGTTAAAAAAGTGCACAAGGCTGGCGCTGTGTCTGATGGCATTGTTACGAAAGCGCTTGTGGATACGCTCGACCAACGTCTGTTGTTCTCTGCTGAGCATCCCTTGGGTTTATCGCTGGCAATCAATGATGATGTCAGTGATGAGGCGCATCAGGCGGATTCGGATTTCATTTTACAGGCTCTGGGCCAGCTGCACGAGCAACAACGTAACATTCTAGATGACGATATTCCTGCCAACGATGATTCAGGAATTGATAGCGCGTTCGTTGTTATCCATGTAACCACAGACGAGGATATCTTAGATGCGCCAGAGCGAGGTACTTTCGAGGCAATTATGGCGGATCCGGGTGCTGATAATGCCATCTCCTTGCGCGAAGCCATCGATGTCGCTAATGCTGATACTAGAGTGGATGTTGTTCGTTTGCCGGCAGGCACGTACGCTCTAAACCTTAATCCATCCGGGGCTCAATTTGAAAACCTGAATCAAGAAGGCGATCTTGATCTAGGTATGAATGCCGACAGTCAATATATTATTCAAGGTGATAGTGCTGATACCACGATTATCAAACAGGATTTAAACAATGAGCGCGTGATGGAGGTGCAATCTGGCCATATCATTATTAATGATCTTACGATTAGTGAGGGCACGGCGGTAAATCGCGGTGGTGGCCTCGTTGTTGAAAATCAATCAACCGTTGTATTGCAGAACGTTAGCATTGAAGACAATGAAGCTAGGAATGAAGGTGGAGCTCTTTTTGTACGTGGGAACGCAGTTCTTGATAACGCATCTTTGTCTGGCAATAAATCTTTGTCTGGTGCGGCTATTTCGATAGAAAATACTGGATCAGTGACCATCATCAACAGTGATATTAGTAATAATGAAGCATACTCTTTGGGTGGCGCAATAGCTGTAGAGGGAGAACTGTTCTTATACAACTCCACTGTTGAAAATAACGTTGTGGATGATGATGATGCAACAAGCCGTGCTGAACAAGGTGGTGGGATCTTCATTTTTAGCAATGGTAATGCGACCATAGCTGATACCTTGATAAAAGGGAATGTGTCTTCGAGTTTTGGTGGCGGCATTTCTAATCTGGGTTTGTTGAATTTATCTGACTCGCAAGTTGTCGAAAACAGAGCAACGTTACTGGGGGGCGGCATATACAATAATGCAACCGCTATATTGGAACGTACATTGATTTGGGGAAGCCGTGAAGTGGAAATCACGAGCGAGTTTGGTGGTGGAATATACAATGATGAATTGGGGGACCTCACATTACATTATTCTGTTGTTGCAAATAATTCCAGTGACCTCGGCGGGGCCGGAATACAAAGCAAGGGAAACATTGATATTCGCCGCAGTATAATCACTAATAATGATGTTGTTGACAGCTCAATCGGTGGAGCGGGAGGTTTGTATATCAATCGCAACGAACCCCTTAACATACACATATCTGACTCGCTAATAGCGAACAATACAGCATCTGGTCAAGATGTTGACGTGGACAGAATTAGTGGCAATAAATTGGAATCCTCAGGGTTTAATTTTATTGAAAATGCTTCAAATTTCGAAGCACTCGATACCGATGTTATCAATATTGATCCATTGTTCAATAGTCTGAGATTATTTGAAGATCAAGTAATTTTGGAGATAAGCGAGGCTAGTGCAATATTTAATTCAGGAAGTTCTGTAGGTATCGGCGATATGACCATGGCTGGTACCGCTGTAGATTCCACACCAAATATTGGCGGCATAACAACGAACTTCGAAGGTGGCTTGGTCTTTTGGGTTGGCTCTTCAGGGGATATATTTCGTTCCTCACCTGCATTCACGTTCAATCAACGAATCGTTGCAAGTTCTGGTGCAGGTAACTTTACGGAACTTGAAGTCAATACTGCGCAGAACCGCCTGTTCTTCCTTGTTGAAAACACAGACAACAACGTCATAAAAAGTTCAAAGCTCGATGGAACCGATGTGAAAGATGAGATTTCGGTGAGCTCGGATGCTGTGTCCTTTGCCATTGACGCTGATGACCAACGAATTTATGTGGCCGTAGCTGGCACTGATCCAAGTATCATCCAATACGACATGAGTGTGAACAGTGTTAACCCTGTTATTGAAGAAATTGCATCGCTTACGGGACGTCCAACAGACATAGAATATGACGATCAAAACCAGACACTTTATTGGTCTAGCATAGGAGAAGATGCCAGTATAGAGTCGCTGCAAAGGGATAGCTCAGATCCACAGATCTGGCAGGATTCACCCATTGGACTCACTGATGACACAATTGACGATAGACCCTTTGAAATCGCGATCGATGAATCTAATAATGTTGTCTATTGGTCAGATGAATTTAATGACACACTTTCATCTTACGATCCTACTAGAAACACAGAAGTATTAACTGAACTCTTTATCGGCAATGGAAGGCCGCAGGCGGTTGTTTTCAACAGCTTGGATAATGATTTGTTGGTTAGCAACAACAATAACAGCAATAGCCGAGTTTTGTCGGTAGATTCCTCATTGGATTCTACCGGCTTGGCCAGCCTATCAGAGTTCATGCTTCGATCTGATTTTGTAGGTTTGGAAGCAGACGAACAAACGGTTATTTTTGTTGGGCCTACGCCGTTAACCAATGGTGGCATTAATGTTACGGAAGGTGTCACCGAGCTGTTGATTAACCAAAATCTAGAGTATTGGGATGATGATTCTCGTCCTGACCAAATTACCTATACCCACAATACAAGCGTTTCAGATGTCGATGAGAATATTGGTGAACTCATTATTACCGTTGATACTATTGTGACTGATACATTCACGCAAGACGACATTAACAACAGACGCGTGCGTATTACTCACAATGGCGTGCATGAAAGCACAGAAAGTAATTGGACAATTGGGGTCCACTTTGATGTTACGGATCATAACTCGGTGTCAATGGACACCACTGTTTTTGATGTAAGAGTGACAAATATCAACGATGCTCCTGTATTCACTACAGGTGATGCAGTTGTTGTCAACAATGCTGATCCTGTGCAAATTGGAATTCAACACTTAATCACCTCAGATGAAGATACCGCTGAAGGTGATATTCGGTACGATATTGTATTCTCACACGATTACAGTTTTGTAAAAAATATGTCTGATACAACATCTTTCACAGCTATGGAGCTTGAGAATGATGAAATATTTTTCAGGTACTCCGGTTCGCAAGACGATACCACTATCGATATTCCCCTTCTGGTAAGCGACGGTAACACTGACGTTGATGCAATACTAAGTGTTGTTCTCGATTTAGAACCGGTCAACGATAATGCTCCTGTGGCCGTAGACCACACAGTGAGTGGTAAGCGTAATGACATCCTAGATTCTGTGGAGCCTTTGTCTGGGGAATCTAACACCAATACATTACTGCATGGTTCATCGGATGAGGATCTTCCAGATGATGCGTTAGAAGTAAGATTAATATCCGGACCAAGCTCAGGGTTACTTGATGTTCGAGCTGATGGAACATTCACGTACTCAGTTGATGAGTCAATACCCAAAGATACAACGGTACTAGATTCATTTACCTATGAAATAATAGACGAAGTGAATAATGTCTCTCCACCGGCCACTGTTAGCATCGAAGTGGAAGGTTTACAAAGACCAGCTATCAATGGTGATCTTTCCGATGTAACAGTCGATGAGCTGCAGTCACTTGATCACACCTTTGAACAAGATGTATTCACAAGTTCAGAAACGTCAGAGCCCTTTGAATGGTCAATTTACATTGACAACAGACCTATTCCTGCCTGGTTATCTCTGGATAAAGATACCGGCACGTTGTCTGGCACACCCGCCGATAATGATGTTGAGTCTTTTGAACTGCATGTATTGGTTACTGACGAACATGGGCTTGAATCAGATGAAGTATCCATCACAATAACCGTTAATGACATTAACCAAACACCGGTAATACATTCAGCACCGACAGAGATTGTGGAAGAAAACAGCGAAGGTCAGCTGGTTGCCACGGTAAACGCCTCTGATCCTGACGCCAACGATGTATTGATATATAGCACAGATGATTCAAGATTTAGATTTGACGATAATAAACTTAAGCTTCGCGAGTTTGAATCACTGGATTTTGAAACTGACGAAGAAGTAGTTCTGACGGTAACAGTGGATGATCAACAAGGTGGTATAGCAGTATCGGAAGAGATCACTATTCAGGTTACTAACGTAAACGAGCCGCCAACATTAGAAATCACTGATCTGGTTGTTGTGCAAGAGAACACATCAGATGTTGATATTGGCACTGTCACAGTGAATGATCCTGACGCGGGTGCACAACTGGATGTGACAGTTAGTGATGCTAGGTTTGAAATTGTTGGAGATAAACTGCGCTTAAGAGCTGGAGAAGAACTAGACTTTGACACCGAGCCGCAGGTGCTATTAACGGTGTCGGTAACAGATGGTGTGAATGATCCGGTTTCGCAAGAAATCACGGTTACGGTCACTAACGTAAACGAGCCGCCAACATTAGAAATCACTGATCTGGTTGTTGTGCAAGAGAACACATCAGGTGTTGTTGTCGCCACTGTCACAGTGAGTGATCCTGATGCGGGTGCAAAACTGGATGTGACTGTTAGTGATGATAGATTTGAAGTGGTTGGGGATAAACTGCGCTTAAGGGCTGGAGAAGAACTAGACTTTGACACCGAGCCGCAGGTGCTATTAACGGTGTCGGTAACAGATGGTGTGAATGATCCGGTTTCGCAAGAGATCACGGTTACGGTCACTAACGTAAACGAGCCGCCAACATTAGAAATCACTGATCTGGTTGTTGTGCAAGAGAACACATCAGATGTTGATATTGGCACTGTCACAGTGGATGATCCTGACGCGGGTGCACAACTGGATGTGACCGTTAGTGATGCTAGGTTTGAAATTGTTGGGGATAATTTGCGCTTAAGAGCTGGAGAAGAACTAGACTTTGACACCGAGCCACAGGTGCCGTTAACGGTGTCGGTAACAGATGGTGTGAATGACCCGGTAACGGAAGATATCACGGTTATGGTTACCAACGCCAACGAGCCGCCAACAGTAGAAATCACTGACTTGGTTGATGTGCAAGAGAACACATCAGATGTTGTTGTCGCCACTGTCATAGTGAGTGATCCTGATGAGGGCGCAGAACTGGATGTGACTGTTAGTGATAACAGGTTTGAAATTGTTGTTGACAAACTGCGCTTAAGAGCTGGTGAAGAACTAGACTTTGAGAGGGAGCCGCAAGTTTCACTCACGGTGTCGGTACAAGATGGATCTGGAGTAAGAATTACTCGTGACGTAGATATCACCGTTCTCAACGTTAATGAGAATCCAGTACAAACCGTCGCTGTACCGGATCAGCAAATCGAGGATGGCGATGTGCTCACCTCCATGTTCAATGCGTATATTGATCCTGATGGTGATGAACTGACTTACACGCTCACTCTAGCCAATGGTGATGCACTGCCATCGTGGCTGGTCTTCGATCAGGTCGCAGGCGAATTGCGTACCGGAGATCTACCTCGTGATGAGGTGAGTGCGCGTTTGAAACTCAGTGCTGATGATGGTAACGGTGGAGTATTGCAACTGGAATTTACAGTGAGTTTTTTGCCAGAGCCTGAAATTGGTTTTGGCAGTCCTTTGGAAGAGGAATTGCCTGATATTGAACCCATCGAATTCGCGCCGGAGGTTCCAACTACAGAAAGAGAATCAGAATCTGCATCAGAAACCTCTACCGATACAGAGCTTGAAGAGAGCACAGAGTCAGAGTCTAGAACGGCTGAGACCAGTGACGCTCTGTCGGGCATTTTCATAGACAGTGATGATGATTCCATTTCGACGGGCGTCTCACGTACCAATGCAATATCAGAATTTTTATCAGCACAAAGCGATAATCGTGCGGATGGATCTGATATCAGTATCATGCAACGTGATGTGTTCGATGAGTCAACAAGCCTTACTGATTTGTTTGCGATAACAAGCCAGCTTGATCCTGATGCGTTCTCAGCCTTTCAGGAGAATTTTGAAAAGCAGCGTGAAATATTTGAATCAGACATCGCGGCATCAAAGGGTATTGTCGTGTCATCTATAACGCTGAGTTCAGGCCTCTCAGTCGGTTATATCCTCTATTTGCTCAGGGGCGGCGCTATTATGACAAGCATGCTAAGTTCCTTGCCTGCCTGGCGATTTGTCGACCCGTTGCCCATACTAGGCCACATGGAGGGTTCTCTGAACGTTGATGAGGAGTCTTTGGAGACTCTGGTTACAGAGTCTGGGCAATAGCTCAAGCAAGCGTCCGAAAAAATAGTGGTAACTTTTTTTTCAGGCGCTGCTCTAAAGCCAGCGTTATTACTGAATCGGGTTCTCTACTCGGTATAAGCTACCTCAGCTTTTGACAGACACGTAGCTTCCAGGAGCGTCTTCTAGCACTTTGAGTTTGCCTGCGCCCGGTATGCGTTTGGCCACTTTTTTGCCAGAGTGCTTCGACAACCATTTGTCCCAGTCAACCCACCAAGAGCCTTTATGTTCTTCTGCACCC
This sequence comes from Granulosicoccus sp., assembly GCA_023301725.1. Classification (GTDB taxonomy): domain Bacteria; phylum Pseudomonadota; class Gammaproteobacteria; order Granulosicoccales; family Granulosicoccaceae; genus Granulosicoccus. The sequence goes on from JALZUD010000004.1 coordinate 54,754, forward strand.
TCGAGCCACTGGTCTAGGTCTTTAGGTTGATCATCGTTTGTCCAGTGGTTATATTTCTCAGCTGCAGGATGGTTGATGACGCCAGCAATGTGACCAGAGCCTGCTAACATGAAGCGTACCGGGCCCCCATACAACCCAGTGGATTTAAACACTGATGGATAAGGGGCTATATGGTCTTCTTTAGCAGCTTGTAGGTATATTGGAATGGTGATCTTCGACAGGTCTATCGGGACACCTTTCAAGGATATGCCACCAGGCTTGGACAAGTTGTTGTTGATGTACATTTCGCGCAAATAAAACAGATGTGTTTCGCGTGGCATGCGAGTGGAGTCGGCGTTCCAGTAAAGTAGGTCGAACTTTAGCGGGTCCTTGCCCAGCAGATAATTATCAACATAGAACGACCAGATAAGGTCATTGGAACGCAACATGTTGAATGTAGTTGCCATTGATTTGCCTTCTAAGTAGCCCTTATCTTCCATTGCACTTTCAAGGTTATCTACCTGAACCTCATCTGCGAATAGTTTCAAATCACCAGCTTCTGAAAAATCAGCCTGTGAGGCGAAGAAGGTTGCCGCTTTTATTCGGTCATCGCCTTTTTCGGCCATGTACGCAAGGGTCGCGCTGAGCAACGTTCCACCAATGCAGTATCCAATCATGGATACGTCCTTCACGCCAGTGGCCTTTTCAACGGCATCAAGCACGTCGAGTATGCCTTCTTGCATGTAATCTTCGAACGTCTTGCCGCCAAGTTCTGAATCCGGGTTGACCCACGAGATGACAAAAACCGTGTACCCCTGCGCAACCGCCCAGGCGATGAAAGAATTTTTAGGTTGTAGATCCAGGATGTAGTATTTGTTTATCCATGGCGGCGCAATAACCAGCGGACGCTCATGTACTTTGGCGGTAGTGGGTTCGTACTGTATGAGCTGAAGCAAGTCGTTCTGGTAAACAATTTTGCCAGGCGTGGTGGCGATGTTCTTGCCAAGTTCGAATGCATCAGGGTCTGTCATCATGATGCTAAGCTGGCTTGTCGTAGGGTCCAGGTCGCGTTGAAGATTTTCCATGCCCTTGACCACACTCTCGCCATTGGTTTCCACCATAGTTCGAATAGCTTCAGGGTTAGTCATGAAAAAATTAGTGGGGGAGAATGCATCTGCGAGCAATTGGGAGTGAAAAACAATCTTCTTCTTGTCGCTTTCACTTAAGCCGTCTACAGATGTCATTGTGGTCACCATCCACTTGCTGGTAATCAAATATGATTTCTTGATGTACTCAAACATCGGATTATTAGCCCAGTCTTCATGTTTGAAACGACGGTCGTATGGTTGTGAGGAGTCTTTGGGTGCGGGTTGCCTTTGCATCATGTCCATGCTGGCTTCTTGCATCAATGCAATATGCTCTTTCCATAGATCGTAGTTTGCCTCCATCATCTTCATTGGATCGTTCGAAAAATATTTCGAAGCCTTGCTGAACGCAGGGCCGATATTCATCGGATCGAGGTCTTTGGTAAGCATCTGATGGGACTGATTAAACAGTTCAGTCATCATGGATGCATTCTTTTGCCAAACGTCAGTGAACGTTTTGGTCATGTCTTCCATGTGTTCTTTGACAATCTTTTCTTGGTCACTCACAAGCTATTCTCGCGATTTTTATGTTTTGACTGGGTTGTCGAACGGCATATCTGTGTGATCAAAATTAGTTATTTTTTATCGGTGTTGCCTTTACTGGCAGCACCTTTGAACAAGGTATCCCAGGTTTTCAAGTTTTGTTGCATCAGATCGCTCATGGTGTCCGCCGGAGTGTGGGACAGCATGTGTTGCATTTGTTCTTGAATGGTGCTTTGTTGCTGCACGAAAGTGCTGACGCTTTTTTGCAGGTACTCGGACATCATACCTTGCATTGGATTACCGTAAAAGCGAATCAACTGAGACAGCAGCACCTCGGTGAGAATAGGTTGCCCACCATTGCCTTCTTGTTCAGCGATTATTTGCAGCAGTAGCGGCCTTGTAATATCGTCGCCGGAGGTGTCTTCGATGATTTGTATCTCGAAACCTTCCACGACTAACTTGCGGATATCGCTCAGGGTGACATGCTTGCTGGCAACAGTGTCGTACAACCGCCTGTTTGCGTACTTTTTAATTAGTCTGTTTTGGCTCACAAATACGCTCGGGTTGTGCATAGACGACTCGCTACACAATGCTTGACTACAACGCATTCGTCAACAATCAAAGACAATCGCCCACCAGAGCCTTTAGAGCTAGGGCGGGCGATTGTACTTACTGCTTCACCGCAAACTGCCAGTTACTTGGCTTTTGCAGCTTTTTTCTTAGCAGCAGTCTTCTTTGCTGCGGGCGCGGCTTTCGCTGGAGCACTTGAGGCAGGAGCGTTGGCCGAAACCATTTCACCCAGCTCACCAGCCAGCTCTACGTACTCCGCAGCGCGAGCGTTCACTTTGTCAGCGAATGCTTTTGTCTCAGCTACACGTTGGTCGTAGACCTTCTGTGCGTCGAGTTCACCTTCAGGCATTTTCGCCTGCGTGACTGCGTAGTCAACCAAATCGCCCATCAGATCGTAGTTTTTACGAGCGATGCGTTCGAAAGCTTGTGCAGCAACGTTACCCATGTTTTGCATTGGCTCTAGGCCTTCAAGGGTCTTTTTTTGCATCTCTGCAAATTGTTCGTTAAATTCTGTATTCATGGTAACTCCGTGATGAGTATGGCAGTAGCAGTAAAGCAGTCTGTTTTATTTGAAAGAAGAAGTCGCTGACTCAGCCGCTTCTTTAGCTTGTGTAGCGAAAGATTGTGCCAATTCAGAATACTCCGTAGCGCGTGTGTTCATTAGCTCTGAGAATGTTGACATTTCAGCTGCCTGAGCAGAAGCAACGTCTTGCATGTTGTCGCCAGCTAAAGGCAGGTTTGCTGATTTAGCAGCGAAATCGAGAACGTCACCAGCTACTGCGTGGCTGTGGCGAGCGAATTGCTCAGCAGCGTCAGTAGTCAAGCTTGCGAAGATACGCATTGGCTCGAGGCTTTTTGCTTGGAGGTCAGCGAAAGTTTTGAATTGCTCGTTCATGTTTTCTGTAAAGTTTTGCATGATAGTAGTCCGATCTAAGGTTGAAAGAAAAAGGTTTAATTCGTCTTGTTGCAGTGCATTATAAGGATGCTTTTGTTGCAATGCAACATACAACGGCAAAAAATAGTAGAAGTTTAATATAATATTTTTAAATCATTGATTTTTAATAATTTAAAATTAAATTAAATGGAGAAATATATTGAGTATCAGCAGTTATTAGCTGTAATTTATTGAATAATATTGCAGTGCGGTGCGTTAATGTGGCGATGAACTGTGCCACAACCGCCCTTATTTCTCCCAGATAGGAGAGTTGGGGCGGTTTACGTTTCAAGGCCTTTCAATTTTTGCCGCTAAGGATAGTTAGCAGCGAGGGTTTCGTTGGTGCGACTTCCCTCGGTACAAAGGAGGTGCAGGTAGGCTTGACGGTTCAGCGAGCTTGTTTCACTGGCTAATTTGGATGTCAATTTCTGCTCTGCAGTTGTGTATGGCCAAATGGCAAAAAAAGACGATTGGCAGTGCTATTGCAGTTCTGTATCAAGCGTCTTTGCACGCAGTGCAGCGTCCGTGACTCTGGCGATGCTATCCCAGAAGCAAGAGCTATGGCTTTTACACAGTGCAACGTGCGTGACTCTGGCGTCCTGATTGATCGAAAACTCGTAGTTTCGCGTTGTGATCTTGTTCTTGTGACTTGACTACAACACTCGTATTAGAGTTACATTGGTGACGAAAAATTGCACACAGCGAATTGCACAGTGCACTGCCAGTATTTCATGTCAACTTCTTGAAAATTCAGAATTGTTGTGCAAGCTATTGAACTCGTTAGTTATTATTGCAAAGAACTTTCATACTTGTTCACAATAAACGGATGGAAATGGTTGTTGCATTGCAATACACTATGTTAACTCGCCTAGTTGTATGGAAGTTGGTCCATTAGATGATTAGACAGAACGATTTGGAAGTCGCGCTCGATCGCCATCATGTGAAGGCGAAAGGCGGGCAGATAGTTGATCATGAAATTCTCAAGCAGGACGGTCATGTGTCGCGGCAAAGGCAGTACAGGGTGTACCTGCCAAAAGGGTACTCAGAGAATCAGCAATACCCATTAATTCTGGTGTTGCACGGATGTAAACAAGACCACCTCTGTATTCAGGATATATCCGGGTTCGATGCCATTGCAGACAGGGAAGGTGCCATCGTCGTGTACCCTTTTGTTACCACTTATTCCGGCATGAGGAACAGTAACTGCTGGGGCTGGTGGCTGACTCGTCAACGCCAACGTGGACGAGGCGAGGTGTCGGATCTGCACCGCATTGCAGAGGAGGTTAGCGAGCTCTATTCGGTAAACGAAAAAAGAAGACACATTTGCGGTTTGTCCTCGGGCGCTGCCATGAGTGTGGTTTCGCTGGCGTCCTACAGTGATTTCTGGACCAGTGGGGCAAGTATCGCTGGAGTTCCCTACGGCGAAAGCTCTCGATCAGTCAAGTTTATCCGGCAACTTCCCGTGGTGAGAAAAACCGTTAGCACGCTGGTGCGGCTCCTCAAGCGTGAGCTTGTGGCTCCGGCACCACCGTTGCTTGTCATACAGTCGAAAGCGGACAAAACTGTGGGCCCTAAGTTAGGTGCCAATTTGCGTGATAGCTGGCTTGCTGCTTCAGGCTGCGAGGACGAGCCTGATTCGTTATTCAGTGAATCCACGCCTGAGCCATCGTGGCGATTTGAGCAATATAGTTCAGAAGGTTCATTGCAGGTTGCGCATTTCCTGTTAGATGATTCGCCTCATGGCTGGCCTGGTGGGTTGCCGGGTGAATTTAGCGTGCCGGAAGCGCCAAACGTGAGTGAGTTAATCTGGGTATTCTTCAAGCAATCAGCGGCAAGCCGATTGGAATCGTCACCCGATGAATCGTCCAACAAACAATCACGAGCTGCCTAGCTGAGCACTAGTAGCCTGACCCTGCACACCGCTACCTGCCTTTACTTGCGGCTCGGGATCAACAAGTGCTCTGTCCAGTGCTCAAGCTTGATCAACCGGTGAGATAGGGTGGCCGAGAATGGCCACCCATACATTTGTTAGATGCATCAGTGTCGACATTTATCACCGCTGCCTATATATTAACGTCCTACCGAGCCGCTGCGGTATCCTTAAGCAGTTTTCAATGAACTAGGTGGCGATGAAATTGATTAGAGCAGTAATTCTGGAGTTCGCTCCAGCCTGCACGGTGCGGCGCCGTGTTGCTTATACACTCAGGGTCCTATCCTCAATTTGCACGAGCATCATTTCTGTGTGCTCCCGCTTGACAGACTTGTTATCAGCGTCATCAAGCCAGCTGCGAACCCCCACATCCAGTCCTCGATGCCAGGTGACCAAGGATCTCTTTAGGTGAGTCCTGTACCTCTTTGCGCGGCTTGCACGAGCTGGTCGGCAAGGCGTCACCTGTCGCCAACTGATATCCCTTTCTTGGCAGAATGCGGTAATCTCAAAACAAATGCGCTTCCACGTGTGCTCAATCTGCAGCCGCTGCGTGCGCCATTTCTTACAGATCTAACAGAGTCAAAACCATGAACGAAGAAGTCAACGACATTGATCCGGTCGAAACCTCCGAATGGAAGGATGCCATTGCGGATGTCATAGAAAAAGATGGTGGAGAGCGTGCTCATTTTTTACTGGACAGTGCAGTTCAAGAAGCTCGCTCAGGCGGTGCTAATCTGCCATTTTCCTCTACCACGTATTATCTGAATTCAATCCCTGTAGATCAACAGGCACCGTACCCCGGTGATCTCGACATGGAATGGCGAATTCGTACCATCAATCGCTGGAATGCCATGGCTACTGTTGTGCGTCGCAACAAAGTCAGTTCCGAGTACGGTGGTCACATTGCATCGTTCGCCTCATCTGCGGTCATGTACGACATAGGCCTTAATCATTTCTGGCGCTCACAATCTGAACAGCATGGTGGCGACTTGGTCTTTTTTCAGGGCCATGTAATTCCCGGTATTTATGCGCGTAGTTTCATGGAAGGCCGAATCAGCGAGGAGCAGCTGCTCAATTTCCGCTCAGAAGTTGATGGCAAGGGCTTGTCATCGTATCCACACCCTTGGCTAATGCCTGACTACTGGCAGTTCCCGACGGTATCTATGGGCTTGGGGCCGCTGTGTGCGATCTATCAGGCGCGCTTTATGAAGTACATGCACAACCGTGGTCACATCGATATGGCCGATCGTAAAGTGTGGTGCTTTCTGGGCGATGGTGAGATGGATGAGCCAGAATCTTTGGGCGCGATTACGTTGGCGGCTAGAGAAAGTCTGGACAACCTTATATTTGTCGTTAACTGCAACTTGCAACGCCTTGATGGACCCGTGCGTGGCAACGGCAAAATCGTCCAAGAGTTAGAAGGTGAATTCCGTGGCAGTGGCTGGAACGTAATCAAGCTACTTTGGGGCAGAGGCTGGGACGATCTTCTCGAAAAAGATACTAGCGGTAAGTTGCGACAGCTGATGGAAGAAACCGTGGATGGTGACTATCAAACCATTAAATCTCGTGATGGCGCTTACGTTAGAGAGAATTTCTTTGGAAAGTACCCCGAAACGGCCGAGATGGTCAAAGACTGGAGTGACGATGAGATCTGGAACCTCAAGCGTGGCGGCCACGATCCTGAGAAAGTGTTTAGCGCCTTCAAAAAGGCTAGCGATACCGTCGGTCAACCCACCTGTTTGCTGATTAAAACGGTCAAAGGCTACGGCATGGGTAATGCCGGCGAAGGCCAGAACATCACGCACCAGCAAAAGAAGATGGCGGAAGATCAGCTACGTGCGTTTCGTGATCGCTTCAAAATTCCGGTCAGTGATGAAGACTTGCCAAACGCGCCATTCGTTACCTTAGATAATGATCAAAAAGCCTACTGGGCTAAGTGTCGCGCAGCATTGGGTGGTGAGTTTCCAAAACGTCAGTGGCGCGATGCGCCCAAGCTGGAAATTCCCGAGCTGTCCAAGTTTGATGCGCAGCTAAAGTCCAGCGGTGAGCGTGAGATTTCAACCACCATGGCGTTCGTCAGAGTGCTAACCACGTTGCTTCGCGACAAGAAAATCGGTAAGCAGGTGGTGCCTATTGTGCCTGACGAAAGTCGGACCTTTGGTATGGAAGGATTGTTCCGTTCGGTGGGGATCTATAACCCGAAAGGACAGAACTATACACCTGAAGATTCCGAGCAAATGATGTACTACAAGGAAAGTAAAAGCGGGCAAATTTTGCAAGAAGGTATCAATGAAGCAGGTGGTATGGCTGACTGGATTGCTGCGGCCACGTCTTACAGCGTGCACGGCGTGCCAATGATTCCTTTTTTCATCTACTACTCCATGTTCGGATTTCAGCGAGTCGGTGATCTTGCCTGGGCGGCGGGTGACTCGCGCGCACGAGGTTTCATGTTGGGTGGCACAGCAGGGCGCACCACTCTCAATGGCGAGGGACTACAACACGAAGACGGTCACTCGCATATTCTTGCGAGCACCGTGCCTAACTGCATCAGCTACGACCCAACATTCAGCCATGAAGTTGCGGTTATCGTTCATAACGGCTTGCAACGCATGTTTGTTGATCAAGAAGATGTGTTTTTCTATATCACGTTGATGAATGAAAACTATCAGCATCCCGATATGCCTGAAGGCTCTGCAGAAGGCATTATTCGCGGCTTGTATTGTCTGGACAAAGCAGCAAGTCCAGCGGCTAAGCATGTCAACTTAATGGGCTCAGGTACTATTCTGATGCAAGTGATCAAAGCGGCTGACATGTTGAAAGAGCATTTTGGTGTCAGCTCTGATGTGTACTCAGCAACCTCATTGAACGAGCTGGCCAGAGACGGACAGGATGCGCTTCGTTGGAACAGATTGAACCCATTAGGTGAAGAAAAAATACCTTACGTAACGCAAGTGCTGAGTGATGCCAAGGGGCCGGTTATCGCAGCTACCGATTACATGAAAAACTACGCAGAGCAGATCCGCGAGTTCGTGCCTCAGTCTTTCACCGTACTAGGAACCGACGGTTATGGTCGATCAGATAGTCGTGAAAACCTGCGTCGTTTCTTTGAGGTGGATGCTGAGCATATTGCTGCGGCCGCCATGGTATCGCTGTACCGCGAAGGTACAGTCAATAAGGCAGATCTTGAAAAGGCGCTGAAGCTGTTTAAGGTAGACGGCAGCAAACCTAATCCTAGAATTTCCTGAATAGCGTGTCGTCATGACAATCACCCTACAAACACAACAAATGCATAGTAAGCAAGCAGGAGAACAACATGTCAGCGCTTGAGGTTAAGGTACCTGATATCGGCGATTTTACCGATGTACCCGTCATCAGTATCCTGGTGGCAGTGGGAGACACGGTGAGTGAAGAAGATCCACTGTTGGAGCTGGAAAGCGACAAGGCAACTCTGGAGGTTCCCAGTCCTGCTAACGGTGTTATTAAAGAAATCAAGGTAGCCGAGGGTGATGTTGTCTCTCAAGGCAGCCTGATTTTTATCTTTGATTCTGCAGCAGCACAGGCTCCTGCAAGTGCACCAGCTAGCGAGCCTGCACCTGCTAAAGCTGAAGCCACTCCGGCAGCTACGCCAGTTGCCGCTCCAGCGCCGCGTACGGCTAGTGGTGCAATCGACGAAGCAGGATTTGCCAAAGCACATGCTTCGCCTTCGGTTCGCGCTTTTGCTCGTCAGCTAGGTGCTGATCTGTCACAGGTCAAAGGCAATGGCCGAGCAGGTCGTATTTTGCGTGAAGACGTCACTGCCTGGTTTAAAGGCTCAGGTGCGGGCGCAGGTGCTGCAGGTGCTGCCATGTCCGGTGGTGGTATGGGTATTCCGCCCATTCCAGCGGTTGATTTTTCAAAGTTTGGTGCTGTCGAAGATGTCGATATGTCTCGCATCAAGAAGCTATCAGGGCCAGCCTTGCATCGCAGCTGGTTGAATATTCCGCATGTCACGCATAACGAAGCAGCTGACATAACGGATCTAGACAAGTATCGCAAAGACATGGATACGCACGCCAAAACTGAAGGGTATCGAGTCACTTTGCTCACTTTTCTTATCAAGGCAAGTGTTTCGGCCTTGAAAACGCATTGGGAGTTCAACAGCTCACTGCATCCTGATGGCGACAAGCTTATTAAGAAATCGTACTACAACATTGGCTTTGCAGCAGACACGCCGAATGGCCTAATGGTTCCTGTCATCAAGGATGCGGATCGAAAAGGTTTGGTCGAGATTTCCAAAGAATTAGCTGATCTGTCACTGCAAGCTCGCGAAGGCAAGCTAAAGTCCCAAGACATGCAAGGAGCAACATTCACCATCTCTTCATTGGGTGGTATTGGCGGCACCAGTTTTACGCCAATTGTAAATGCTCCAGAAGTAGCCATTCTTGGCCTCACTCGCTCCAAACTTGAGCCGGTATGGGACGGCGAACAATTTGTTCCTCGTAACATGCTACCCATGTCGCTGAGTTACGATCATCGCGCTATTGATGGTGCATTAGCCGCGCGTTTCGCCTCCACTTTGAAGCATCTGCTTGGCGATGTTCGCCGGCTGATGCATTGATAGAAAGGAGATAAAAATGGATATCAAGGTTCCAGATATTGGTGACTTCTCCAAAGTACCAGTGGTGAGTGTTTTAGTGGCTGTGGGTGATGTAGTGGAGAAGGAAGATCCGCTGATCGAGCTGGAAAGCGATAAAGCGACAATGGAAGTACCTTCCCCGGTGTCAGGAACCATCACACGTATCGATGTGAAAGAAGGCGATGAAGTCGGAGAAGGTAGCGTTATTGTGGGCATCGATACCGCCGATGAAGCACCTCAAGTTGAAGTTGCCTCCTCCAGCTCAGGTGCGGTGTCTAGTCAACGTGCTGCCTCTGGTTCACAAGGAGAATTAGAAGTTGTCGTGCCGGACATTGGCGAATTCAACAATGTACCTGTTGTGTCTATATTGGTATCAGTTGGCGATAAAGTATCTCTAGAAGATCCGCTTATTGAGTTGGAGAGTGATAAGGCGACGTTGGAAGTGCCTTCTCCAGCTGAAGGTACCATCGTTGACATCAAGCTAAAGGAAGGTGACAACGTTTCTAAAGGTTCATTGATCCTGACATTGTCAACGGGCAAGGTAGCATCTGCTGCAAGCGCCGCCACAGCACCTGCCGCAGCGGCCACTGCCGCGAACGCAGACGCTGCACCAAGCTCGCGGCCAACTGCCCCTAAAACGGGTGACATACATGCCGAAGTGCTAGTTCTCGGCTCAGGCCCTGGTGGCTATACAGCCGCATTCAGAGCAGCAGATCTAGGCTTAAAGGCTGTGCTTGTTGAAAAATATTCCACACTCGGTGGTGTTTGCCTGAACGTGGGTTGTATCCCGTCAAAAGCCTTGCTGCATAGCGCCAAGGTCATCACTGAATACGAGCACATGGGGGAGCACGGCTTCAGCTTTGTTCGTCCTGAGATAGATCTGGACAAACTACGTAGCTGGAAGGATGGCGTGGTATCCAAACTGACGGACGGGCTCAAAGGTCTGGCTAAAGCGCGTTCTGTAGAGGTGGTACACGGCACCGGGCAATTCGCTGGACCGAACACATTAAAAGTGATGACAGAGAACGGTGAGAAGCTAATCAGTTTCGATCAGTGCATTATTGCCGCGGGTTCAGAGCCTGTAACATTGCCTTTCATTCCACATGACGACAAACGTGTGCTTGACTCCACCAGCGCTCTGGAACTGGAAGATTTTCCAAAGCGAATGCTGGTGCTAGGCGGAGGAATTATCGGCCTTGAAATGGCCACTGTCTATGAAGCATTAGGGGCGAAAGTCTCTATCGTAGAGTTGATGGATCAGATTATCCCTGGCGCAGACAAAGATATCGTCAAGCCTTTGCATACTCGAATCAAGGGTCGTTACGAAAACATTTTCCTGAAGACAAAAGTGACGGCAGTTGCGGCTACTAGTGAAGGTATGAAGGTTACCTTTGAAGGTCCTGATGGCGAGCACACCGATGTATTTGACAAGGTGTTGGTATCAGTTGGACGTAGACCCAATGGTTCCACCTTAGGCTTGTCCAATAGTGGTGTGAATGTCGACGAGCGTGGTTTTATTCATGTAGATAACCAGCAGCGAACCAACGTGCCGCATATTTTCGCAATTGGAGACGTTGTAGGTCAACCTATGTTGGCTCATAAAGCGGTGCATGAAGGCAAAGTGGCGGCTGAAGTTTGTGCCGGTATGAAGCGCTTTTTTGATGCTCGAGTCATTCCATCTGTTGCTTACACTGATCCGGAAGTTGCGTGGGTTGGTTTAACAGAGAACGATGCTAAGGCTCAGGGCATCAAAGTAGGTAAAGGTGTTTTCCCTTGGGCCGCAAGTGGCCGTTCGCTTAGCATGGGACGTTCTGAGGGCGTAACCAAACTATTGTTTGATGTGGAAACTGATCGTCTGCTGGGTGCAGGCATTGTTGGGCCGCACGCAGGCGACTTGATAGCTGAAGCTGCTCTGGCTATCGAAATGGGTTCTGACGCGACAGATCTGGGTCACACGATTCACCCGCATCCAACGCTCTCTGAAACCATCAATTTTGCAGCTGAAATGTTTGAGGGCACGATAACAGACCTCATTCCGCCTAAGAAAAAGCACTGATTAAAATTCAGTTGGGCCTCGTGGATCTAAGCGCTTAGGATAGGCTCTTAGATCCTTCTAAAAGAATACAAGGAATATCAAATCATGAACGATGTTGTTATCACGTCCGCTGCACGTACTCCCATTGGCTCGTTCAATGGAGCCCTGTCGTCTGTCTCTGCAGTTGATTTAGGCACTGTGGCAATCAAGGAGGCACTTGCTCGCGGTTCTATCTCAGCTGATGATGTCAGTGAGGTGATTTTTGGTCATGTGCTCACCGCAGGATGTGGGCAAAACACAGCACGTCAAGCAGCCATGCACGCAGGTATTCCCGCTTCACGAACTGCGCTTACCATCAACCAAGTGTGTGGTTCGGGCTTGCGAGCAGTTGCCATGGGTTATCAGGCCATTTTGGCAGGGGATAGCAGTGTCGTCGTTGCTGGTGGGCAGGAGAGCATGAGTTTATCTGCGCACTGCGCGCACTTACGAAACGGCTACAAGATGGGTAACGCTGAGTTCATAGACACGATGATCAAGGATGGTTTATGGGATGCTTTCCATGGTTATCACATGGGCACAACAGCTGAAAATGTCGCTGCCAAATGGTCAATAGACAGAGAACAGCAAGATGCATTTGCAGCCGCCTCTCAACAAAAAGCTGAAGCTGCACAAAAGGCTGGAAAATTCGCCGATGAAATCACGCCGGTCACTATTAAGTCCCGTCGTGGAGATACAGTGGTTGATGCAGACGAATACATCAAAGCAGGCACTACCGCAGAGAACCTTGCCAAGCTTCGCCCGGCTTTCTCCAAAGAGGGTTCTGTGACTGCTGGCAACGCGTCTGGTCTGAATGATGGCGCAGCCGCTCTGGTCATGATGTCAGCTGAAGAAGCGAAGAAGCGCGGAGCTCCCGTTCTTGCCCGTATTGCGAGTTGGGCAACTGCCGGTGTTGATCCGGAGATCATGGGCTCTGGACCCATTCCTGCCAGTCACGCGGCATTGAAAAAAGCCGGTTGGGCTGTGTCTGATCTGGATTTGATTGAAGCCAATGAGGCCTTTGCCGCACAAGCTTGTGCGGTGAATAAGGATATGGGCTGGGACTCGTCAAAAGTTAATGTTAATGGTGGTGCGATTGCACTTGGCCACCCTATTGGTGCTTCAGGTGCGCGCGTATTGATTACCTTGTTGCATGAAATGAAGCGCACAGATGCTAAGAAAGGTCTTACTACGCTGTGTATTGGCGGTGGTATGGGTATAGCCATGTGTGTTGAGCGTGACTAAACGTACGCCAACTAAGCATTAAAAAACGACTAATAAAATCATTCATACAGGAGAGGAGAGCATGTCTAAAGTTGCGATAGTTACAGGTGGTACGCGAGGAATTGGTGCAGCGATTTCCTTGGCACTGCAGGCGCAAGGTTACAAAGTAGCAGCGAACTACGGCGGCAACGATGAGCGCGCTAAAGCATTTTCCGAAAGCAGCGGTATCCCTGTTTACAAGTTTGATGTTTCCAATTTTGAGGCCTGTGAAAAAGGTGTCAAGCAGGTTGAGGCGGATTTGGGAGGCTCGGTTCATATTCTTGTAAACAACGCGGGCATAACGCGTGACGGCACTTTGCACCGCATGGATCAGGCCTCTTGGCAAGCTGTTGTCGACACCAATCTGGGGTCATGCTTCAACATGAGCCGAGTCGTTATTGACAACATGCGTGAGGCGTCTTTCGGCCGTATTGTGAACGTGGGTTCCATTAACGGTCAGGCAGGCCAGTACGGTCAGGTCAACTACGCAGCGGCAAAATCTGGCATACATGGTTTCACCAAAGCTCTTGCACAAGAAGGCGCTGCTAAAGGCATCACTGTTAATGCTATTGCGCCAGGCTATGTCGATACCGATATGGTGCGTGCTGTGCCTGAGAATGTTCTTGAGAAGATCATCAAGGGCATTCCTGTAGGGCGTTTAGGTACGGCAGACGATATCGCGCGTACTGTAGTTTTCCTTGTTGCTGAAGAAGCTGGTTTCATCACAGGTTCAACCATTTCAGTGAACGGTGGTCAGCATATGTACTAAGGCGGGATTGCTGGCAAGTCGTAAGCGGGCGGAATCTGCTCGGTTGCGACTAGCCTGTGAAAGTGGGCTGGTATCGCTGCCATGGCAACCACAGGATCGGTATTCTTGCTCAATGTCGTTAGGTAGTCGCAGCAAGGTCGTTTGGGGTGTGTGCCTGAGAAAATAATGTTTGTATCCGGATTTTATTTAACGCAGAATACGGGTTCAATAGAGTTTTCCACGGGAGTGGTTTTCAGTGACGGTCGATGAAAAAATCGTAGCAGACCTTGTTAATAACAACGTCGAATTTGTTACCACGGTGCCCTGCAAGCAGCTTGCAGGAGTCATCGAACGTATAGAGGCAGAACCTGCCATTTATCACATTCCGTCCAACAAGGAAGACGAAGGAATGGGGCTATGTGCAGGTGCGTACATGGGTGGCAAGCGCCCAGCCATCATTATGCAAAATACAGCTATTGGCGTCACTATAAACACACTGGTCACGCTAACGCAGTACTACCGCATGCCGTTGCCCATGATCATCAGCTATCGCGGTGAGCTTGGTGAGCCCGTCGCCTGTCAGGTGGAAATGGCTGTTCATACCAAAGCGCTGTTGGCGCAGCTCAATATCCCCACATACCACTTTCATAAAGAGAGCGATGTTGACGAATTCGACAAAATTCTGAAACACACGTTTATGTGCAACAAGCCGGTGGCCATTCTCACTGATGCTTCATTCTGGAACGGGTACTGAGCCATGATTAGATCTGAGATTCTTAAAGAGCTGATACCTGTTATTTCTGACCATTTTGTAGTGTGCAACATTGGCCTTCCTAGTCAGGAAATGCACATGCTGGACGATCAGCCAACCAATTTTTACATGTTGGGCACTATGGGCTTGTCCTCTTCTATTGGTCTTGGTCTGGCATTGGCTCAGAAGCAAACCATCATCTCCATTGACGGTGATGGGTCGGTGTTAACTAACCTTGGTACTTTGCCTACTATTGCCAACAATGTTGCTGATAACTTCATTTTATTGATTATCGACAACGGTAGTTATGGCTCCACAGGTGACCAGCCCACCTACGCAGGTATGAAGACCTCGCTAACAGCGGTCGCCACCGCCTGTGGGTGTGAAAACGTTATCGAATGTGCTGCTGAAGATACAAAAGATGTCATGGTCAAAGCTATAGCGTCCAAAAAAATGACTATCATCGTGAGCAAGTGTGAGTCGGGTAATGTAAAAGTACCTGTTATCACTAAAGACCCTGTGGTCATCAGAGATCGCTTCATGACGGCTTTGGCGGCAAGAAACGCATCGTAGTTTTCAGTTAAGCGCAATTGCCCACTTATTAGGAGCAATCAGTGTCGCGTATTCACTCAAGTTCTGATGCGCGACGCCTTGCAAAGCGTCGCCTGCCTTGGATGGTATTTGATTATATCGACGGGGCAGCTGGCAATGAATATGCAGAAGGTGCTAACCGGAAGCTGCTGCAGGCGTTGCAATTGCAGCCACGCATACTCAATAACGTAGAGCACCGAAGCCTGGCTGTCGATGTTTTTGGCAAGGTTGCAAAACTTCCATTCGGCGTTAGCCCTATTGGCATGTGCAACCTGGCGTCCCCCAAGGCCGATGAATGGTTGGCAAAGCATGCGGCTACTCACCATATACCTTGTGGTGTTTCTACCGCGGCGTCGTCGTCCTTGGAGTCCATGGCGCAATGGTCGGAAGGCCATGCCTGGTTTCAGTTGTATTTTAGTGGTAACGAGCAATCATCACGTGCGCTGGTGGAGCGTGCGCAAGTGGCTGGCTATGAGACCCTCGTCCTGACTGTTGATGTGCCCGAAGTGGGGCGTCGGCCACGTGAGCTGCGACGTGGCTTTAAAATGCCTTTTGCCATGGGGCCAGCTCAGGTTCTAGACTTTGCGCTACACCCTCGATGGTCACTTGCCACGTTGTTGCATGGCAAGCCAGAGCTTGCCAATTTTGGCGGCAAGTATGGCGAATTTGAGCGTACCGCTAGCCGTGCAGGTGCTGACTGGTCGCTACTTGAAAGAATCCGCAGCTGGTGGAAAGGTAATCTGGTCGTGAAAGGCGTGTTGTCCGCAGAGGATGCGGTACGCTTAAAAGCCTGTGGCGTTGATGCAATACAAGTGTCGAGCCACGGTGGTCGGCAATTGGATAGTGGGCCTGCGCCTATTCAGTGTTTAGCACAAATTCGTCAGGTGCTAGGGGCAGAGTACCCGCTGTTTTATGACAGTGGTTTACGCTCTGGTGAGGACATTGTCAAAGCCTATGCCTGTGGTGCAAGTTTTGTGTTTTTTGCAAGGCCGCTGCTATTTGCAATGGCGGCTGAAGGCCAAAAGGGACTCGACACTTTAAGTGATGTATTGGCCACAGAAGCCAGCCTGACCCTCGCGCAGCTAGGTGTTACTGGCTTGGATCAAGTGGGTATGAACTCCTTGGTGAACGCAGGGGATGTTCTGGCGAGTGCCTAATGTGCTGTTTTTTCGAAAGCAAACGTGCGTCGTGTTGAGTCTACAAACGAAATCATCGACGACAGGTGCGATACCTTACCGCCGATGATTTTGAGCCGATAGTTTGAGCTGTCAGCCCGAACGATCAGATCTCGTGTAATTGCTTCTCACGATGTCTAAATCCAAAACCAGCAAGACCTAATAATAAAAGACTTATGAAGGACATTGAGCCACCACTACTACTGCTGGCGTTAACGTTATCAAAAGACCTTTGTGTATCGGTAGTTTCAGAAGGATTAGCGTCAGGGTTTTCGTCTGACGGGTTGCCAGTTACTGTTTCCGGTCCACTGTCTGTCTCAGTGCTTGTTTCTGTCTCTGTCTCTGTCTCTGTCTCTGTGCCAGTCGATGTGTTACCGTTATCAGGCGTCGAGTTATCCGGATTTTCAGCAGGTGTTTCATCTACCTGCGCCTCATCCACATTCGTTGCCGGATCACCTGTGCCTGTACGCGCCAGGTTGTAACTATCGCAATAGTCCGTAGATACAACGATATTCAATCGTGGCTCTAATCGAGTACCTGTACCGTGCAGAGTATTGTCGCTCGGTGTTTCGCTAGTGAGCAACAGAGTTCGTGTGCCACTGTTGAGCACCGAATCATCTATCGATAAGTCAAAAAACTGGTTCGTAGCATTGTTGTCTGTGTGTGAATTTAGCTGGGCGAGTGCAACTGGCATGTCTGAGGCTGCTGTATTGCTGTCCCAGTTATCGTGACTACCCAGGTATACAGACAGATCAACGTTTGACTGCTGGCTGGCAAGCGTAAGCGTGGCCGAGCCGGTTACATTTTCTGGGTAGTTGAATCTCAGTAATGTTCTTAATTCATCCACCTGAAGGCTCTCGCCTTGAATGACTACTTCAGAACTGCTGACGTGTACACTCTCGCTGGCTGGAATCGACAGAACATTGGCAAAGCAACTACTCGCATTCTGTGTGTGACCTGCAATGGCTAATTCTGATCGCTGAGGAGATTGTGGCGTGGCATCGAAGTCCGCTACATTGAAATTAGTGTTTTCGTACTGGTACAAAGCGAAGCGGTCAACCGCATGACCATTCGAGCGCCCTGCAATTTCGATCGTGTAGTCACCTGCGGCAAAAAATTGCCTGATAGGCAAACTTTGCCCATCTACGGTTCGAGCATCCCAGGACCATTTGGCGACTTGGCCCATGAAAGCTTTGGTCCATCCATCCAGAAAATGCTCACCATTGATATTTTGTGCACCCTCGGAGAATCGAATCCAGCCATCATTATGTTCAGTTGGATCAAGGCCTATGGTGTTGCGTGATCGCCAGCGAAACTCGTAGTTACCCGGCGTGGTGACGGTGAAGTGATAAGTGACTGCATCGCCCCGATCAGCTTCATCTTTTCTGAAGTTGTTTTGACCACGCCAGGCTCGGTAGCTATCACCGCTGAAGCCAAAGATAGAAGTCTCAGTAGACCAATCACCACCGGCCACTTCAGATTCGATTTCGACAACCAGCCGGCCACCGGTTTCAGTAAATGGGTTGTTCGAGCTGTCTGCCAGAGCGTTTGATGCGCCTATTGTACCTACTGCTATGGCTACGCCAATAGTTACTAGTTGTTGCTTGATCACCGATGTTCTCCCGGTTTTGATTAACAATACGAGTATGATACGCACTGAAAATTAGGAGTGTAGTGATCTACTTCGAACTTTGGGTGTGACATAGTCCGTACTATCATTCGCACTATGGCAAGAGCTGACTTACTTCACATTCGCGCACTCGGTTTGCAAGTGCGCGAATGTGGCCGTGACATAAAACTCTGCTCAGCCTGGCTAGTAATGTCAAATGGTTAGACTAAATGCATCCGAGCGTAAAGGAGTAGAGGCGCAAACAACAGTATTCAACGCCAATCCGTTCAGGCCGCTTCAGAGCGAGATTAAGACCTAGCTGGCATCGCCTATTTTATCTTGAGTCTGAGTGTCGAAGTCAGCTGCACTGTGTCTTTCATGTAGTTGCGATGCCGGTTCACCGAATGTTCTGTTAACCATGCAGCCGCGTTTTACAGGCTCTCTCTCAGCAATGGCATTAGCCCAGCGGTTCAGATGCTTGTAGGACGTTGCATCAAGGAAATCGACAGCGTCGTACACATTGCCTAAGATAACTTGGCCGTACCACGCCCAAATCGCAATATCTGCGATAGTGTAGTCGTCTCCACAGATGTATGTGTTGTTTGCCAGCTGCTGCTCAAGGACGTCAAGTTGGCGTTTGGTTTCCATCGTGAAACGATCAATACAGTATTCAATTTTCACAGGTGCGTACACGTAGAAATGCCCGAAGCCTCCACCAAGATAGGGAGCACTACCCATTTGCCAGAAAAGCCAATTCATGCATTCGGTTCTTCCTGCTGGGTCTTTAGGTATGAACGCATCGAATTTTTCAGCCAAATATAGAAGAATGGAGCCTGACTCGAATAAGCGCGTGGGTGGGTTGGTACTGTGGTCAAGTAAAGCTGGAATTTTGCTGTTAGGGTTTATTGCTACAAAGTCGCTACCAAACTGTGCCCCTTCACCGATGTTAATGGTATACGCATCGTATTCAGCGGCATCAATACCTTTAGCCAACAGCTCTTCGAGCATGACAGTAACTTTCACGCCATTGGGTGTTGCCAATGAGTAGAGTTGAAGATCATGTTTGCCCACAGGTAATGTCTTTTCGTGGGTGGAACCTGCGATTGGCCGATTGATGCTTGCCCACTGGCCGCCACTCTCACTTTCCCATTTCCATACATCTGGTGGGGTATATTCTGTGTCAGTACTCATCTGTTTTCGTTGCCTGTTGAATGAATGTAAATAGTAGGTACACTTCCTACTATAAACAATATGCAACGCCAAGGTTAGCTCGAACGTTAAGAAATCATTGCGTGCCTATTGTTGTCAACGACTATCTGGTTATTGCATGCCAGCCCTCACTCAGGAAGAATACTTTTGTGCTAAATCGCATTGCCGGAATTGACTTTGGCACTTCAAACTCAAGTGTTGGAATTTTTCGTAATAACCAACCCGATTTGCTCGATATTAACGGCGAAGGTACGGCTACGCCCAGTGCAATTTTCTACCCCGATGAGGGAGTAGAGGCGGCGTTTGGCAAACGCGCGGTGAACCTCTACACACAAGGAGTGGAGGGGCGCCTACTGCGGTCTCTGAAGTCTGTGTTGGGCACCTCGCTCATGCAAGAAAAAACCCAAGTGCGGAATCGCCGTGTCGCCTTCTCCGCCATTATCGAAGACTATTTCATGTTCCTTAATACTCAACTGGAACAACAGACTAGTCAGCGGGTGGATAGCGTAGTTTTAGGGCGCCCAGTGCACTTTGTTGACAACGATCAGAAGCGCGACATACAGGCTCAGGAACAACTGGCTGTCATTGCTAGAAATGCAGGCTTCGAACACATAGAGTTCCAACTCGAGCCCATTGCCGCAGCGCTGCATTATGAAAGCACATTAGCCAAAGAGGAGCTGGTGGTTATTATCGATATCGGTGGAGGTACAGCAGATTTCAGCGTGCTGCGTTTGTCTCCTGAGCATCATGCAAAGGCCAATAGACAAGACGATATATTGACCACTATGGGGGTACACATTGGAGGCACAGACTTTGATCGCTTGTTAAGTTTGCACAGCGTAATGCCGTCGTTGGGCTACGGCTCGCTAGTACAAGGGACCAACAGAGCGCTGCCAGGTTCACTTTATTTTGATCTTGCCACTTGGCATAAAATTCCTCTTCTATACCAGCGGCAAGTTCAAGCGAAAGTGCAGCAGATGTTATTAGATGCGCAGTATAAGCAACGCGTTAAAGCGCTGAAAACGATTATTGATGAAAGGCTAGGGCACTCACTTGCACGCGCTGTCGAGATAGCCAAAATCAATTTGTCTGAATCGGCTAAAGCCGATATTCAACTGTTCGATGATGAAGAATTACTGGTTGATGTAGCTGCCACTCGAGTTGACATGCAAGTAGCGATCGAGAGTGATGTGGAGAAGCTGCGAGCGTGTGTTGCGCAGGGGCTGAACGAGGCGCAATTGACACCTGCTGATGTTGTTAATGTGTTTTATACCGGCGGCTCTTCAGGAGTACCGTATTTACGTTCTGTGTTTGAGCAAATGATGCCCCAAGCTAGCCACACACATGGTGATGCATTTGGTAGCGTGTGCCTTGGACTCACTATTGATGCGGCGCGACGTTTTGCGTGATAGTTGTTGGGGGGTACTAGGAGGGCTCGATTTGCAAGAATCCTCATGTGAATTTTTGAGCAGGTAATTTGTCAGAGGCTAAACGTTCAGTGTTAATCTGAACAACCCCCCCACACTTCTCTAGCTAGAGCACATCGTCACTATGGTCAGATTTGGAATTCTATCCACAGCGAAAATTGCACGCGAACTGGTTGCTCCCGCTATTTTTAAGGCAAGCAATGCGCGTATTGAGGCAATTGCTTCTCGCGATATCAAAAAGGCCAGACGCCTTGCCAGTAACTACAATGCCCCGCTGGCCTTTGGTAGTTACGAGGAGTTGCTTGCCTGCGATAAAATAGACGCGGTGTACATTCCGCTACCCACGTCTCAACATGTTGAATGGACAGTGAAGGCGGCAGCGGCTGGCAAGCACGTTCTGTGTGAAAAACCCATTGCATTAAAAGCCTCAGATATTAAACGTTTGATCAAGGCGCGTGACAAGGCAGGTGTAGTGGTCTCTGAAGCGTTTATGGTCACCTATCACCCTCAGTGGCAAAAAGTTAAGGCGTTGTTGGCCAAAGGTCTCATTGGTCAATTACGCATGATAGACGCATCATTCTCGTACTTTAATACCGATGCCAGCAATATGCGCAACGTACCAGAACTGGGTGGTGGTGCCTTACCGGATATTGGCGTTTATCCAGTAGTTGCTGCCCGCTATGCCACTGGACTGGAACCCTTGTCTGTGAGCGCAAGCGTTGAATTTGACCCTCAGTTCCATACTGATAGGTTCGCTATGGCAAATCTGACATTCGACGGCTTTGATATGCGTATGTATGTGTCTACGCAAATGGGCAATCGTCAAACTATGGTGTTTCATGGAGACAAGGGTTTCATAGAGCTAACGGCCCCTTTTAACTCGAACCTGTACGAGGGTGATGAGATCAGAGTTCACAATCAAGCACACAGCGAAACACAGGTTTTTCGCTATACAGGGCTTGACCAGTATTGCTGTGAAATCGAGGCCTTTGCAAATCGCGTAGGATCCAGTAAAAAGCAGATATTTTCTCTCGAAGACTCTATGTTGAATCAGGCGGTCATCGATGCTATTTACCGGTCTGGAAAAAGTGGCAAGCCTGTAACACTCAAACAGGCTTCGTAACTTGATGCCAATTAAAGCACCCACCGGTTACACCGTGCAAATCAGCTGTCGACATCCTCACATATCAGCACGCATATACACATTGCTGAGCTCTAGTGAGCATGATGAAAATTTTCTCACCGAAAATGACTACGATGTGTATGAATGCAGTGATGAGCTGGAGATTATTAGCGTATCCAGAATTGATCAACTACAAGTGCAGGTCGAGTACGAATCTGAAAATACGCCCGTCGGGCATCAAAACTTTGTTAGTGCTCTGACGGGGTTTCCGGACACCAGTGTCAGAGTGCTGGAAGAGGAGAAGCTGTAGCCCGATCTGCAACTCTAGTTACAGCAGCTTGAGTGGTATCTGTACCCTAGCGCCCTAGCGGTGCGACAAAATGGCATTCCTGAGAACTTCAGGGCTGGACTCGCCTTTGACAATATAGTTGGCAACAGCACTGTACTTAGATGCCTTGTCTTTGTCCGCGTCATCGTCAGATGTGGAATACATCAGTACAACTGTGGGTTGTAGCTTAATATCGTGTGTGTGTAAATCCAATGCCTCGATAAATTCCCATCCGTTCATTAGAGGCATGTTGATATCAAGGAAGATAGTAATAGGGCCTGATATACCGGGATGTAACACTGCAAGCTCTTCGGCAGGGCTTGTCAGTAACTCGATGCCTTCATTGCCGCTGGCAACTTCTAGTAATACGAGTTCAAGGTCGGTCTTTGCCAGTTGGCGTTTAAGCAGATAGCGATCTTCTGGGCTATCGTCAACGATCATGACAGTGTAAGAGGTAGTCATTTAAGTAACCGCGTTTAAAGTACGTGCAGTGTATCCCAGCAGGCTCCCATAGTGTGGTAATCCGTCTTGCCAGGAGGAGACTTAATCGTGTCGTAAGAGCCACCATCGCGTCGTTTTACGCGGAACCATGCTCCATGCTGATGATCAATAAGGTGTTGCCAGCTATAGTTCCATAGTAGGTTGTAGTAGTCCACGTACGTAGTGTTCTGCGTAACTTTGTACAAGCGCCAAGCTGCTGCTTGCGCCTCTGCATGAACCCAGAAATATTTATCAGTGCTTGCAAACGAGTTATCTGGTTTAATCCCGTACACTAATCCGCCATGCTCGTTATCCCATCCTTTCGTCATTGCAGTATCAAATAATTCTATCGCCCGACGTACCCAGATGTCGGTGGGCTTATGTTGATTGAGCTGAAGCAAAAGCTTGCTCCATTCAACTTGATGCCCCGGCTGAAACCCCCATGGTTTGAACAGATCGTCAGGCTTGTCGATGTTATATAACATGTCACTTTTCCAGCTGACGTCGTAGTGCTCCCAAATCAAGCCATCATGGGCCGATGCAAGATCGATGGCAAAACGTTGTGCTAGCTGACAGGCTCTGTCCAGATAGCGTTGCAAGCCTGTGGCCTCGAACGCTGCAATCAATGCCTCGCACATATGCATGTTTGCATTTTGCCCTCGGTAGTCATCAAGCACATCGAGAGTGCCGTTGCGTTCGTCGGCGTACGCATTAAAATCTGGCTCCCAGAAATGTGATTCCATCAACTGCCAGATTTCATCAATGTGTACCTCAGCTTCAGCAATGCCTGCTTGTAAACAACTGGAGGCAGCTAACATGACAAATGCGTGGCCATATGCCATGGCGCGATTGTCAGTAACGATACCGTCCTGTACCAACCAAGCATAGTGGCCTGCGGGCTGACGATGCACTCGGGTGAGAAAATCCAGACCACTACGTGCCCACTCGCGATAGTGTTTGGTGTTGTAGTGGCGGTATGCATTGGCGTAATTGATGACAAAACGCGTGGAGCTGACCAAATGCCTAGTGCCCCTGTCGTACACCGAACCATCATCTAAAAAGCACTGATGAAAGCCCCCATCGTTCGCGCGAGCATTAGCCTCGTAAAAGTCGAGAATAGAATGTACGTGTTGATTTAAAAAACTCGCTGAACAGAAATCTGGTGCTTCGGGTGTGTGCATGGCGTTCAAAGCGTCGCTGGTTGGCAATGTTGGTCTTTCAAAGAAAGCTGTGGGTAAGCTACCATAGCCCTACCGGTTCTCGTGGTTAGGAACGCCTTGTCAGGAGGGCCTGATGCGGTTGACCCTATGTGGACCCACCCAATACACGCCTAAATGCCTCAGGAGAGAACAAATCAATGCCGCTATCAATGAATAAGGACGTGTTTATCACCTGCGCTGTTACGGGTGCTGGAGCCACACAAGATAAGAGCCACCTGGTACCACGTTCACCCGAGCAAATTGCGGATAGTGCCATAGCGGCTGCAAAAGCCGGTGCTGCCATTGTCCACTGCCATGTGCGTGACCCTGAAACAGGTGCGCCACGCCGCGACCTCGCATTGTATCGCGAGCTTACCGAACGCATTCGTGCGGCAGATGTGGACGTGGTGCTTAACCTGACGGCAGGTGTGGGTGGCGATATGGTGTTTGGCCACACCGAGCAACCTTTGCCATTGATTGAAGGTACCGATATGGCAGGTGCGTCTGAGCGTGTTGCGCACGTGCTGGCGTGTCGTCCTGAGATCTGTACGCTGGATTGTGGCACGATGAATTTTGCTGAGAGTGACTATGTCATGACTAACACGCCAGGCATGCTCAGAGCGATGGGTAAGATGATGACTGAGGCGGGGGTGAAACCGGAAATCGAGGCGTTTGATACTGGGCATCTATGGTTTGCAAAAAACCTGGTTGAAACTGGAATTCTCGAGGCGGATGCACTGGTGCAGTGCTGCATGGGTGTGCCTTGGGGTGCACCTGACGACTTGAATACGTTCATGGCCATGGTCAACAACATTCCGGATACATGGACGTGGTCGGCTTTTGCATTGGGTCGTCATCAGATGCCGTATGTGGCAGCTTCAGTGTTAGCTGGAGGTAATGTACGCGTGGGTCTAGAAGATAATCTAATGATTAATCGTGGCGAGCTTGCCACCAATGCTCAATTGGTTGCGCGCGCAGTTACCATTATCGAGTCATTGGGCGCCAACGTCATTGGGCCTGAACAGGTTCGTCAAAAACTAAATCTGCAAAAGCGAGATCCTGAGTAAAAAACATGAAAACAGTTGCTTGTCTAGGGGGTGGAGTTATCGGCGCTGGCTGGGTCGCACGTTTGTTGGAAAATGGCATCGATGTGCGCTTGTACGATCCCGCCAGCAATGCCAAAAACAGTGTGCAGGCAGTGCTTGACAACGCTGAGCATGCCTATGCAAAACTGACTATGGCGCAACGGCCGGTAAAGGGTGTGCTTCTCTGGTGTGAGCAAATAGAAGAAGCTGTGAGTGGCGCTGATCTCATCATTGAAAGCGTGCCAGAGCGTTTGGATGTCAAACAGGCGGTATATGCAGAAGCTGAACGCTATGCGGCTGTTGACGCCCTCATTGCGTCCTCCACCTCTGGAATCATGCCCAGTGATCTACAAGCTCAAATGCAGCATCCAGAGCGTTTGATCGTGGCGCACCCTTTTAATCCTGTGTACTTGCTGCCTGTGGTTGAAGTGGTTGGTGGGAAGGCAACTACCACAGCCACCATCGAAAAAGCACAAACGTTCTATCGTGAACTAGGCATGAAACCTGTTCACGTGCGCAAAGAAATCGAAGCCTTTGTTGCCGACAGACTACTGGAGGCAATCTGGCGAGAATCGCTCTGGCTCATAAAGGATGGCATAACCACCACTGAGGAACTTGATGACATCGTGCGCTATGGCTTTGGATTACGTTACGCGCAAATGGGTGTTTTCGAAACCTACCGTATTGCCGGTGGCGAGGCAGGGATGCGGCATTTTCTCGCCCAATTTGGTCCGTGCTTAACCTGGCCATGGACCAAACTGATGGACGTGCCAGAATACAACGATGAGTTGGTTGACCTCATCGCTGGCCAATCAGATGAGCAAAGCGGACATTATTCTATCCGTGAGCTAGAGAGAATAAGAGACGATAATCTGGTTGCAATTCAGCAGGCACTTAAAGCTAATCAATGGGGCGCAGGCCTTGTATTGGCAGACTACGAAAAGACATTGTTTGACAAGGGTGCAAGTCAAGACAGGGCGGAATCAACTATTGATACTTCGCAACCCATACAGACGTCGAGGCGACGTATCCCACCTGATTGGACCGACTATAACAATCACATGAATGAAGCGCGCTACCTACAGTGTTTTGGTGATGCGACAGACTCATTTATGCGCATGATAGGGTGCAATGCAGCATACATTGACAAAGGCAAATCATTTTTTACAGTCGAGACTCATATTCGCCACTTGGACGAGGTACGTGTTAACGAAACTATCTATACCACCACGCAAGTGCTCAAAGGGGAAGGCAAAAAAATGCACCTCTTTCATCATCTGTACCACGACGATGGTCGTCTGTTAGCCACAGGAGAGCATATGCTGCTACATGTATCATTGGAATCAAGGTCGGCGTGTTTGCCCGAGGAGGCAGTAGCTGCAGCGCTTGCGGATATAGCCACTCAACACGGTGTATTACCATTGCCAGAAGGGGCGAGTAGAGCCGTGGGGCAAGCGCTATGAACTTTGCGCTTACAGAAGAGCAGCAAATGATTGTTAAAACCACGAAAGCCTTCGTGGAAGCTGAGCTCTATCCACACGAAAAATCCATAGAAGCCACGGGTGTGCTTGATATGGATCTGGTTCGACAGATTCAGAGCAAAGCTATTGATGCCGGTTTGTACGCGGCCAACATTCCTGAAGAATTTGGCGGTGCAGGACTGGATACCCCCAGCTGGTTACTGTACGAAAAAGAACTGGGGCGCGCCAACTATGCGCTGCATTGGACAGCTGTGGCACGCCCGTCAAACATACTGTGTGCGGGCACACCCGATCAGCGAGCCAGATACCTTGCACCTTGTGTAGCGGGTAAAAAATGGGACTGCCTCGCCATGACGGAGCCCGGAGCTGGGTCTGATCTTCGAGGTATGAAGGCGACAGCGGTAGCTGACGGTGATGATTGGGTGCTTAATGGCAGTAAACACTTTATTTCGCACGCTGATATAGCCGACTTTGCTATTTGTTTTATGGCTAGCGGTGAAGAAGATACCCCTAGAGGTAAAAAGAAGTTAATTACCGCATTTTTTGTTGATAAAGGCACTAAGGGTTTTAGCGTGCTTGATGGCTATAAAAACGTGTCGCATCGTGGCTATACCAATTCAGTTCTGCAATTCGATAATTGTCGCATTCACAAAGAACAAATGTTGGGAGAAGTGCATAAGGGCTTTGATGTCGCTAATGACTGGCTGGGTGCTACGCGCTTGCAAGTGGGTGCCAGCTGCTTGGGCCGTGCTGAGCGCGCCTTTGAATATGCTGTTGACTACGCCGCCAATAGACATCAGTTCGGGCAGCCCATTGGTAAGTTTCAAGGAGTCTCTTTCAAACTGGCTGATATGGCCATGGAGATGAAGGCCAGCGAGCTGATGATTCTTGAGGCTGGTTGGAAGTATGAACAAGGGACTGCAACAGATGCTGACATGGCGATGGCTAAACTGAAAGCCACTGAAATGCTTGCCATGGTGGCTGATGAGGCAATACAGATTCATGGTGGCATGGGCTTAATGGAAGACCTGCCGTTGGAGCGAATATGGCGTGATGCGCGTATCGAACGAATCTGGGAAGGCACCTCTGAAATCCAGCGTCACATAATTTCGCGTGCCTTGTTAAGAGCCAAAGGCGCGTAGCAGCATTCAACGTACATTCCTAGTAAATACATCTCTCAACACTATTTTATGACTATGGCAGACGCGACAAGCCCGATAAAAACAACTGTTAATGGTGCTGTTCTGGAGGTCACACTTGATCGACCAAAAGCCAACGCTGTTGACCTTGCTACCAGTCGAATCATGGGGGAGGTTTTTCAGGATTTCCGCGATAACCCGCAATTGCGTGTTGCCATCATTACGGGGGCTGGAGCAAAATTTTTCTGCCCTGGATGGGATCTGAAATCTGCAAACGATGGTGATGCTGTGGATGGTGACTACGGCGTCGGTGGATTTGGAGGCTTGCAAGAACTCCCCGGTCTCAATAAACCGGTCATTGCTGCAATCAATGGCATTTGTTGTGGGGGAGGGTTGGAGATAGCACTGTCGTGTGATCTTATTCTTGCGGCTGAACACGCAAGCTTTGCATTGCCGGAGATCAACTCTGGCACCGTCGCTGATGCTGCGAGCATTAAACTCCCCAAACGCATTCCCTACCATGTTGCTATGGAGATGTTGCTTACCGGGCGTTGGCTAGATTCTGCAGAAGCTGCGCGCTGGGGCATTGTTAACCATGTGTATGCAGCTGATGAACTAATGAACGAGGCGCGTATATTGGCTCAACGCTTGGCTGATGGCCCACCACTGGTCTTTGCTGCTATTAAAGAAATTGTGCGTGATGCAGAAGATTCAAAGTTTGCCGATGCGCTTAACAGAGTCACCAAGCGCCAACTGCCCACCGTTGACAAGCTCTATGGGTCGGAAGATAACCTAGAAGGCTTTAAAGCGTTTGCAGAAAAGCGGGACCCAGTCTGGAAGGGGCGTTAGTTCGGGCACAAGTGGCTCTCTATTTGCCTGCTATAGTACCGACTTTCAAACACGCTGCCCCTCATGGAAAATAACGTCAGTAGTCGTTCAACACTTACCAAAGCGTTGAGGCTGAATTTAGACGAAAAAAAGTACGGCACAATTGCTGAAATCGGGGCTGGGCAGGAAGTTGCGCGACAGTTCTTTTTGGCAGGTGCGGCTGCTGGTACTGTGGCTAAATCTATTTCTGCCTACGATATGCAGTTTTCTGATGCCATCTACGGCACGCAGGAAGGCGGCAGGTACGTCAGCAAGGCACGCGTCAAAGCCATGTTGGATAAAGAATTTGAACTGGTGGTGTCGCGTCTGAGTAAAACGCGACCCCGAGCCTCACGGTATTTTTCGTATGCTGCGACTGTATCTGCGAAAAGCTTCAATCGCACAAATGAATGTCATGCCTGGTGTGGTATTCGCGTGCAGATGTACCCGCAGGCTGAGCCATCGGATATTATCGTGCATGTGCGCATGCTTGAGGATACTGCTGAGAAACAACAAGATACTCTAGGTGTTTTGGGCATTAACCTCATCTATGGGGCGTACTATTACTACGAAAACCCTCGCATGTTAATCGACTCACTTACCGATAGTTTGTCGAGTGGCGTCATCGAGATCGATTCCATCGAGTTCAAAGGTCCCTACTTTGAGGATATGGGTAACCGGGCTACAAACCTGTACCTGATCAGAAGTTGGAAAACACGCGCCATTATGTTTACCCCAGACGGTCAGGTAGCGGTGCCTGCCGAGATGCTCTACAAGAAAAACGTGCTGACCACGCGCGGCTCATTCAAGCCAGTTACTAAGTTGAACAGCAACATGATTCAGCAAGGTTTTGAGGAGTTCAAACAATTAGACGATGTCGATGATGACAATACGATTGTGCTTGCAGAGATATCACTGAACGATAGCTACGGCAAAGATCTACTTGTGCCCGAAGAAGATTTGGTGACACGAGTTGAGCTGCTAAATGAACTTGGCTACAGCGTTATGGTGTCAGACTACACGCGCTACTTTTCTTTAAGAGCGTACTTTCGTCAGTACACAGCACGACAGATTGGCATCGTGCTGGGAATGGTCAATATCAAAGAAATATTTGACGAAAAAAAATACGTGGGAGTTGAGGGAGGGATTCTAGAGGGGTTTGGTAAATTGTTTCCTGACAACACTCGCTTGTTTGTTTATCCCGAGCTAGATGCCAGTAACAGTAATAGCTTGCACGACTTTACTGATATCAAAGTGCAGGACAATATGCGCTACCTCTATCAACATTTACTAGAGAATGAATTCATCACAGGCATTGAATGTAGTGATACGTCTCTTCTGGAAATTTATTCGCGTGATGTATTGTCCCAACTACCCAATGGTCGGGGTAGTTGGGAGTCGCAGTTGGCTGACACAACGGCGCAACGCATTATTGAAGGTAAGTTATTTGGCTATCGTGGTTAACGCATTGTAGGGTGATTACTACGCGTTAACATCAACGACTACTCGTCCGCGAACCTGTCCTTTTAATATCTGCTTACCAAGCTCTGGTAGATCACTCAGGGTGGCAGGTGTGACCATAGCTTCCAGTTTTTCCATGGGCAGTGATTGTGTCAATCGTTGCCAGGCGCGTAAACGATTGTCAAAGGGTTGCATGACAGAGTCGATACCAAGAAGATTCACACCGCGTAACAAAAACGGGATAACTGTGGCCGGAAGTTGAGCGCCTCCAGCAAGCCCCACGGCTGCGACTGATGCGCCGTATTTCATCTGTCCTAGCACTCTTGCCAGCATGTCGCCGCCAACAGCATCTACGCAGCCAGACCAGCTTTCAGCTTCCAATGGTCGTTTCACTGTTTCGTTGATTTCGCTGCGATCAACGATGGTTGTGGCGCCTAGAGAGCGCAAATAGTCAGCGGCTTCAGGCCTGCCTGTTACTGCCGCCACTTCAAAACCCAGATTGCTCAAGATAGCAACGGCCACTGAACCGACACCACCTGCGCCCCCTGTTACCAGCACAGGCCCTTGGTCAGGCTCTAAGCCATGATCCTGAAGTGCCATAACCGCCAGCATAGCCGTAAAGCCTGCAGTGCCCACAGCCATTGCTTGCTGCGTGCTGATGCCTTCGGGCAGCGGCACTAGCCATTCACCCTTAACGCGAGCTTTTTGCGAGTAGCCACCCCACCAGGCCTCTCCAACACGCCATCCAGTGAGCACCACTTTGTCACCTTGTTTGTAATCCTTGTTAGATGACTCAGCTACAGTACCGGCAAGATCAATTCCCGGAATATGTGGATAATTTCTTACCAATCCGCCGCCTGGGCCGACGCACAGACCGTCTTTGTAATTCAGCGTGGAGTAGTCCACGTCGATGGTTACGTCGCCTTCGGGTAAACGAGATTCGTCGAGTTGTTGAACGCTGGCTGATGTTTTTCCATCGTCATTTTTTTCTACCAGTAGTGCCTGAAAGCTCATGCCTGATTCCGTGTGTTTGAGAGTTTATCTAGCCTTGACTTTAGCAGTTCTTGAGCCTGTGGTATCGTCACGAGAAAATATCTCTAGAGAATAGCGCATGACATCTTTGACAGCCAAGCAGGCCAATGAACGACTGATAAAAAGAGAGGACTATGTTTCCTGTTCAGTCGCCTTTATTGATTGCAAAAAGCCAGGCTCGCATCTCAAGGAAAACTATTCGATCATTGGCCCCGGGGTGACCTCATCAGCCGATCAGATCATCAACTTGCCAGAGCCTCATGGTTTTAATGTAGGCGCGGCGGCTATGCCCAATGGCATCACTAATAATTTGCATATCCATTTCACGGCCGAGGTATTCATTGTACAAAAAGGTGAGTGGACTTTTCGCTGGGGTTCCAATGGAGAACATTCATTTGTTGGAAAAGAGGGAGATATTCTGTCAGTGCCCACTTGGATGTTCCGCGGGTTTACCAATGCCGGCTGCGATGACGGCTGGTTGTTCACGGTGCTAGGAGGCAACAACACAGGCGGTGTCATATTTCACCCCGACATCATTCGTGAAGCAGAGCAATTCGGTCTGTATATCTCGAAGCAAAATACATTAATCGACACGACTAATGGCGACCCGATACCACAGCCCGATTCAACCACACCACCCATGCCTGATGAATTCGTTGCCCAACTCAGAGATGTCTCACCAGAGAGTATGCAACAGCGGCTACTCACTGAATCGGCACGTGAATTTCGTGCAGGTTTCATAGATGCCAGCTTGCCCGATTGTGGGGCTGAGCTTGCGCCAGTGATTGGCGCGGGCTTAACGCAGAATCGTGAGCATCATGCGCCTATTACGAACCCACATGGGTTTTCTCTTGAATGGCTACGCATGCAGCCTAAGCAACAACTCAGTGCGTTTTCGCTGGATGAAAAAATGGTTTTAATCATGCGCAAAGGGGCTATGCGCGTGTTCTTTAATACAGAACAAACTGTGTACGTCGATGTTAACGCCTGGGATACTTACTCTATTCCAGAAGGCGTTGTACGTTCAATTCAAAATCTTGGTGGCGAAGTCGCTGAAGCCTTGATAGTGGTGAGTGGTGATCAGAGAAAGTACCCGGAATTTTCAAAAGATACACATGCGGCGGCAGCTGCTAACGATCGTGCACTAGATGCAGGTGGGTTTGTCGCACCTGCATGCCTACTGCCTTCTTACGCTATGGCTAAAGCTTAAAGTAACAGCCCACTATGCAAACTAGCGATGATAAAAACCCTATAGTCAATCTGTCAGGCTATCGGTTTGTATCCTTGGATGAGCCAGAGCAATTGCAGACGACGCTACGTGGCTCTCTTATGCAAACTGGCATCAAAGGCGCAGTCATACTGGCGAAAGAAGGAATTAATGTGAGCATTGCAGGTTCTCGCGTGCAAACTACAGCAGCTGTGAGCTGCCTGAATCAACATGTGGCAATAAAGGATCTTTGGCTGAAAGAGAGTTTATCTCCAGTCATGCCACACAAACGATTACGCGTGCGAGTTAGGGCTGAAATCATTGCGTTTGATGGAGAGGAATCGGATCGATTACAAAGCACACGCCCTCCGGCTCCAGCGTTATCACCACATCAGCTGGACAGCTGGCTAGCCAGCGAAAAATCGATGGTATTACTCGATACCCGTAATGATTACGAAATTGTCTCCGGCACCTTTGCTTGTGCCACACACCTCAATATCAAGCACTTTCGGCATTTCAAAGAGGCTATCCACAAAGCACTGGCAGATGGTGAACTGGATAAGTCAGAAGCTGTAGTCACTTTTTGCACAGGAGGTATACGTTGTGAAAAGGCTGCTCCATGGCTATTGGCCGAAGGTTTTCGGGAGGTGTATCAGTTAGAGGGAGGTGTGGTCAATTATCTACAGCAAACCAATGAGTCGCACTGGCAAGGTGATTGTTTTGTGTTCGACAACCGCGTTGAACTTGATAAAAAATTGCAACCGACAGGTTCTGGCTTATGCGATCACTGTCAACTGGCTGTGAAGCCCAATCAGCCCTGCAAGTGCCAGCTAGGGCCTCATTATCACGCAACGTATTGATAGGTCCACACTGGTCATGCATTGGCAGCGATGTATTACCAGTGTTGTATTAACCACGTGATCCACTAGCTTGGAATTTCATCAAAGAGTGCGTCTTCAATAAGGATCATTGTAGGTGCATTGTTTTGTGCGGCTTTTTGCAATGTTCTTGAAAAAGCATGCATAGATTTTAACCTCAGTGCCTGCCATTGGAACGCTGTAGCAATGGCTAAAAAATCAGGTGCCATGAGTTCAACACCTACAGCTTCGATCGATTTGGCCTGCATAAAGTTATTGATTTCCTTGTAGCCGCCATTCTCATGAACAATAACAATAAGATTCAACTTTGCGTCAATGGCGCTTGCCAGTTCTGCCAAGCAGAATTGCAAGCCACCATCACCGCAAATGGCGACGATTTGCCGATCACCGCTAACAGCTTGCGCAGCACCGATAGCGGCAGGCAGAGCATATCCTAAGGTGCCAAAACCCATAGCAGAGTTAAACCAAGAGCCAGGTGTGTTCATGCCAAATGCACTGTTGCCCGCATAGATAAGCTGAGTGGAGTCGCCAACTATAATAGTGTTCTGCAGTGATTCGCGAATACACACTAGTGCCTGAATATAATGTTGTTCACGAGCATTGAGTGATTCTAACGCTTGATTGTTAGCTGTAGCTGATAATTGTTGACCAGAGTATTTCTGTGTTTCAGGTTTATTTTCAAGCGAAAGAACAGAATCGAGTAATCCACAACACGTAGCATTGGCATCACCTACAAGCGCTAATTGAGGTTGATGACTCCGCTGCATTTGCTGAGCATCGATATCAATACGAATGAAAGTTCCTGATATTGAAAATTGACCATTCTCAAAAAAATCATAATCAGTGGTGCCCATCTCGGTACCCACTCCCAGAACAACATCAGCTTGCGCTATCAAAGCGCGCACAGCTGGCAAACTGGCAGAGGCAGAAACTGCAAGTGGATGCGTCGTGGGCAAAATGCCGCGGGCATTTACCGTCATAATAACCGGCGCGACGAGTTGTTCGGCGAGCGCTTGTAGCGCCTTTACTGCGTGTTGCGCACCGCCGCCAGCTAAAATAACTGGGCGAGCACTTTCAATAAGCAATTGTGCTGCTTGATTGACCAACATAGGGGATGCAACCGATGAATATGCATTCTGCATCAGTACCTTGTTTATAGGTTTGATCACCTTTTTTTCAACATACGCAGCACTCAATACATTAATAGGTATTTCAATATGCACTGGGCGAGGGCGTTCACTATTGAACACTGCAAATGCACGAGCGAGCACTTGTTTTAACTCGCTAGGCTTGTGTAGCGTATGGCTAAATGCGCAAACACCATCAACTAAGGCTTGCTGATTAGGTAGCTCGTGGAGCCAACCATCGCCCGACCCCATATTCCCGTGAGAATTGACTGATGAAATGACCAGCATAGGAATAGACTCTGACCAGGCTTGGGCCATGGCAGTTATCATGTTGGTCATGCCGGGCCCACTAATGATGAAGCAAACACCGGGCTTGTTACTCACACGAGCATAGCCATCGGCCATAAACCCAGCCCCTTGCTCATGGCGCGGAGTAATGTGTTGGATGTTGCTGCCCGCCAGATGACGATACAACTCCAGCGTATGCACCCCGGGAATGCCGAAGACACACGACACGTCGTATTGCGCTAGGCATTGAATTAATGTGCTGGCAGTGGAGGGCGTCATTGGTGAAACCGGTGAGTTGCTGCTTTTCAACTTGTATCATATCAAATGGCGACACACACACCTGACGCTAGTTTCTGGGCGTTATCTATAAGGCGAAAACGACAAGTACCAGAGGCACTATGGTGTAAAGATCAAGCATCTGCAGTCTATCCATCAGACGGTGATTAAAACTATGGATGACGAGCCACGACAGGCGTTGGAGCGCTTGATTGCTAAAACGCAGAGTTATGTATCATGCCAAGTACGTGCTGCATTCTTTCGAATATCAATCACGTTCAAGTGCTTTCTATTACTCAAAGTCACACGATTTCTACCTAGACGCTTTGCTTCATAGAGGTGGTCATCTGCGCGTTTGTTCCATTGTTGCCAATCTTCGCCTTGGCGCAGTTGCGCGGCACCAACACTAATGGTCATTGAATCGCCGGGTATGATGTCGGCAAGCTCTATTTTACGACGCAGACGTTCTGCAATTTTATAGGCTTCCTTTTCATGTGTTGCTGGCATGAGAATCAGGAATTCCTCGCCGCCGGTACGAAAGGCTTTGTCAGTATCGCGCAGGTTATTGTCAAAAATGGATGCCAGTTCGGTCAGAGCCAAGTCGCCGGCTTCGTGACCAAACCTATCGTTTATTGATTTGAAATAGTCGATATCGACCGCCAGTAAAGTCGCCGCTTGCGAATGAGCCTCGTACAGCGAAACTGCTTCCTGCAAGGTATCTTTCATGCTTAATCTGTTGAGTAAGCCAGTTAACGGGTCGCGCAGTAGTCGCTGTTGCAAGCGTGAATTCAGCTGATCTATGGTTCTCACCAGAATGAATGAAAATAGACTGATTGCTATGAGTGTGGCTGCTATGCGTGTTGAATATTCAGGACCCAGATAGCGGATGGCTTGCGGTACTGCCATGGTAAGAATGAATAGATTGACATAAACTGCTCGGTGTCTGGATAGCATGCAATAGCAAGCAATAATGGCGGGATAGCACCAAAGGCTCGCAACTATAGCGTTGTGTTGGAACACAACGCTCATGAGTACCATACCGGGGAGTACAAGTCCGTAGGTGGTTACATTTTCATGGCATCGGCTGTTTACAACGAGATATACATTCAGCGCTAATAAGACAAGTACGTAGCTTGACACCAGAGCAACTGAGGTATTGCCATCTACAAAATTCAAGATGGTAAGGGGTAAGAGCAGGCAAAGTGCCGCTTTTGCAACGCCTAGCGTTGCCTTGGCGCGGAAATCAGTGTTGCCCAGTAGTGCAGAGACTTGCGTACCTTGCTGATCCGGTTCCATGTCAACTCCTTCTCTAGCAACACCAACGGTTATAACCGCCGTTTGCTGAATAATGGAGTGACTACCGCAAAAACGATGCCATGTTTGCTGAGTCGTAGAGCGTGTGTGTATCAGTGTGGGGCCCTACTGAGTTGGGCCCCGACGTGAAGTTGTATCAATAATACTAGCCGTGGCCGGTGCGTTCTGGAATTAATCCTCGTGGGCTGAAACGTAGTGCCAGTAGCAATATTAGCCCCATGGTCATCAAACGCATATGCTGTGCAGAATCAATTAGGTGTGCACGAAGTGCGCTACCGGCATCCATATTTGTGGTGATTTGCTCCATCAGCCAGATGCCCAGTGGCTCTGCCTGAATCCAGAAGTACCAGATAAGGAAACCACCCAACACTGCACCCCAATTGTTGCCAGAGCCTCCCACGATGACCATGACCCAGATGAGAAAAGTAAAGCGTAGCGGTTGGTATGAGGCCGGTGTTAACTGACCATCAAGTGTCGTTAGCATGGCTCCGGCAACTCCGATAATCATTGAACCCAGGATGAAAACTTGTAGGTGCCGCGCTTTTACATTCTTACCCATGGCGCTGGCAGAAACTTCATTGTCTCGTATGGCTCGCATCATGCGCCCCCATGGCGATCGAAGTGCTTTTTCAGAGAGGTACAAAACGATAAGTAGCACAACGGTAAACAAGCTTGCGTAGCATAGCTTGACAAAAATACTGGAGAACGTAACGGGCTCGACGCCTAGCTTGGTGCACCAGTTGATAAACCATTCACTGCGCTGCAAGTTAATTTCATAAGGCACAGGCCGTGGCAGCGCAACTACGTTCTTTACTCCACGCGTCAACCAGTCTTCGTTTTTGAGGCCCGCCACAATGATTTCTGAAATGCCCAGCGTGGCAATTGCCAGGTAATCCGTGCGCAACCCTAAGGTGATTTTGCCCACTATCCAGGCTGCACCGCCAGCAAATAGACCGCCTATTGGCCAAGACAGCAAAACGGGTAAACCAAACCCACCCAGATAGCCGGTAGCTGCAGGATTAACGCGTTCTATGGCGTCGGTGGCTGGATCGAAAATGCTGCGTGTTACAGCATAGCCAACAACAATGACGATGATGAGTGCAAGCATTCTCAGCTTGCCTTGTGCCAAGGATCTGAAGGTGAACACAGCTGCCGCGATAGTGACTATCAAGGTCAGGCTGCCTAAGGCAACCCCTGTTCCGCCAGCGGACCAGGCTTCCACGACAGGCGGCATTGAAATCAACATAGCGGCTAGTCCACCAAGGGCTGCGAAACCCATGACGCCCACATTGAAAAGGCCCGCGTAACCCCATTGGATGTTGACACCAAGCGCCATTACTGCCGAGATAATGCACAGGTTCAGTATGGACAGTGCCAGGTTCCAGCTCTGCATTTGACCAACCAGTACAATCAATGCTGCCATGATCAGAAAGTACGTCAGGTTACGAAGTGCGCCTTTCATACTCCGGTCCCCTTGAATATTCCATGCGGTCTGATTAGCAACACCAGTAGCAAAATGATGAAACTCACAGCGAATTTGTAGTCTGTTGAAAGAAGCTGGATAAGCCCATTTATTTCCCAATGCTCAGGAACCAAATGCCCAATGAATCTCTTGTAAGCGTAGGTGATGGTGATTTCAGAAAACGCGATCACAAAGCCACCTGCTATGGCACCCAGTGGATTACCAAGCCCGCCAACAATGGCCGCAGCGAAGATAGGCAGTAACAGCTGAAAATAGGTGAAAGGTTTAAAGGATTTATCGAGCCCGTACAGAGTGCCTGCGATGGTGGCCAGTGCAGCTGCAATGATCCACGTGATAGCGACAACGCGATCTGGATTAATCCCTGAGAGAAGCGCAAGATCTTCGTTGTCAGAATAAGCACGCATCGATTTTCCTGACCGGGTTTTATTGAGAAACCAGAACAGAGCGATTACTACAATAATCATGGTGAAAAAAGTAATGCCTTGACTGAGTTTGATAGAGACTCCTTCAGCCAGGCCAGTCATTTCTTTAAAATCCCGGGCGCGAATAATGAAACGCTCGCCATCAGCAAAGTTCTGGTCGTCCGGGCCGATGATGAATCGTACTATGCCGTTGGTAACGAACATTATGCCCACTGAAGCTATAAGGTATATCACTGGATCGGCGCGCTTGGCTCGATAGAAGCGATACACGAGCCGATCACTGAGCAGTACAAAAAGCGCGCAGAACAAAATGCCGAACGGTAATGCCAACAGAGCGGTTGGCAGAGGTCCCAGGTTGATTCCCATGGACTGAAACCACCAGGTGAATAAGATAACGACCATAGTGCCGAAGGCCATGGTGTCGCCATGAGCAAAGTTGGAGAAACGCAGTATTCCAAACACAAGCGTGACGCCGAGAGCCCCTAGTGCAAGCTGACTGCCGTAAGCTAGTGCAGGCACTAAGACAAAGTTTGATAACAACGCAAAAGCGTTTAGCCAGTTTTCCATATCAACCTCCGAGAAAACTGCGACGAACTTCTGGGTCGTTCATTAAAGCTTGCCCTGTATCGGTGAAGCGGTTTTGGCCCTGTACAAGGACATAGCCTTTGTCAGCTATGTTCAGAGCCTGACGAGCATTTTGTTCAACCATAAGAATCGAAAGGCCGGTACGAGCAATATCGATAATCAAGTCAAATAGCTCGTCCATAACAATGGGCGAGACTCCGGCGGTAGGTTCATCCAGCATGAGTAGTTTTGGTTTTGTCATTAGTGCACGGCCCACAGCCACTTGTTGACGCTGACCACCGGAGAGTTCACCGGCATTTTGCAAACGCTTTTGTCGCAGAATAGGGAACAGGTCGTACACTTCTTCCATAGTGCCGTTGATATCGTCGCGCCGAAGAAACGCCCCCATCTCAAGATTTTGCTCAACAGACATGGAAGGAAAAATGTTGTTGGTTTGCGGTACAAATGCCATGCCTTTGGCTACTCTGGCCTGTGGTGTCAGAGTGGTGATGTCCTCGCCATCGAGAGTCACGACTCCCGTATGAATAGCGAGCATGCCAAACACTGCTTTCATGGCTGTTGATTTTCCAGCACCGTTCGGCCCCACGATAACAGCAATTTCGCCCTTCTCGACAGCAATAGTGCAGTCATGAAGGATGTCCACGCTGCCGTAGCCGCCGGTCATGCCTTTTGCTGATAGATAACTCATGAGGCTTTTTTGTTTTTGAGGCCAGTGCCTAAGTAGGCTTCGATAACTTGCTCATTGGCTTTGATCTCTGCCAATGTGCCTTGTGCCAATACACTGCCTTCGGCCATGACTATTACTGGGTCACAAAGTTTGTCTATAAAGTCCATATCGTGCTCGATGACGCAGAATGTATAGCCGCGTTCTTGATTCAATCTGATTATGGCATCACCTATCGTATTGAGTAGTGTGCGGTTAACACCAGCTCCTACTTCATCGAGAAAGACAATTTTTGCATCGACCATCATGGTTCGACCTAGCTCTAGCAGTTTTTTCTGACCGCCGGACAAATTGCCGGCCAACTCATTTGCAACATGAGAAATTTCAAGAAACTCGATGACCTCATCTGCTTTGGCCATGACTTGCTTTTCATGGTCTTTGACTTTACGAGAGTCAAACCAGACATCGCGCAAACTTTCACCGGGTTGGGCATCTGGCACCATCATAAGATTTTCGCGAACGCTCAAGCTAGAAAACTCATGCGCGACCTGAAACGTTCTTAGCATACCTTTATGAAACAGCTCGTGTGGCTCAAGCCCTGTAATGTCTTCGCCAGCTAAGTGCACGCTTCCCGCACTGGGTTTATGTACACCAGCAATGACGTTGAACAAGGTTGTCTTGCCAGCACCGTTGGGGCCGATCAGACCCGTGATGGAGCCTGCGGCAATTTCTAGAGATGCATTGTTGACGGCTGTGAATCCACCAAATTTCTTGCTTAGACCTTCTACCTTGATCATGTGTTGCGGATCTCTCTTTTCATAGCTACATCTTGCCAACTTTGTCTGATATTTTTGCTAAAAATTCTTGCCAAAATAAAAAGGCGGCCCGAAAGCCGCCCGTTTACATCACATCACAGCTTTTAGAAACTATCGGTATCCGACAGTTTGAAGTGCTTCGTCCTGAATTTCAATTTCACGGTAGTTACCAGCACTTTCGCCGCCACCGATTAGCTCTACGTTGGATGCACCGACATAGTCAACTTCTCCACCAGCAGCCAGAATTTCAAGAGCTTTGTCGAGTTGGCCAGGAAGAATTAGCTCGCCAGGTGCATTGGCTACATCCATCACGCTGTCTTTGTACATTTGCGGATCAGTTGAGCCTGCTGCCTGCATAGCCAGTAGCAGAAGCGCTGCTGCATCGTAGCTCTCGGCTGCGAATGGTGATGTTGCATCGAATCCTTCAGCAAGCTCCGCAAACATACCAGCGCCTTCACTGTCAGTGCCTGGAGCCTGACCGAACGAACCGTTGAGGTCTGGACCAATGGCAACAGGTAGTGAGTCACCAACCATGCCATCGGGTAGCACGAAAGTATCAAATGCGCCAGTGTCGATAGCGCCTTGGATGATGCCCTTACCGCCACTGTCGAGGTAGCCTGCTACAACCAGAATTTCTCCACCAGCTGATGCTAGGGCTCCAACTTCAGCTGAGTAGTCAGCTTTGTTGTCTTCGTGTGAGCTTGAAATGGTTACTGTGCCACCGGCTTCTTCAAACGCGCTTTGGAAGGCATCAGCCAAGCCTTTGCCGTAATCGTTGTTGGTATAGGACAGGGCAACTTCTTTGAAGCCGCGCTCCATGATGATGTTGCTCATGACCACACCCTGACGTGCATCAGAAGGCGCTGTGCGGAAAAACAAGCCGTTATCTTCAATAGTAGACAGTGCAGGTGAGGTGGCTGACGGTGAAATCATGACCATACCGTTTGGCATAGCAACGTTAGTTAATGCCGCGGTTGTTACACCAGAGCAGTCGCCGCCGACAACACCAGCTACTTTGTCAGAAGTGATGAGACGCTCAATGGCTGAAGTAGCCGCTGCAGCATCAACACATGTCGTGTCTGCGCGAATGGCTGTGACAGTTGAGCCGTCCATAAATTTGCCGGATGCGCTGATTTCAGCAATCGCAGCTTCTGCCCCCGGTGCCATATTGGCAACCAGAGATTCAAGGGGGCCGGTGAGACCCAGAAATACGCCAATTTTGACCTCTTCCGCTGAGGCAACACCTGCCGCTGCGCCAAGACTCAAGGCTACAGCTGAACTTACAAGCAATTTTTTCATAGTGTAATAAACTCCATATTAGTGGCCTCTAGCGCTAAACAGACGTAAAAGCTAAGGTTTGTGATTGCGCCGTCACGAGACTGTTGCCAGCGCGTCGCTAGTATAACTCGGGTTGGCACTCATGTACTAAGACTAGTTTTACTCAAAGTACGACATAGGTCTGGTTTTTGACTGTGTGTGCTAAATCCTCAGCGCGTTTTCTACGAATGTTTACATGAATGTACTCAGCACCCCTTTTGGCAGCCTTAAGCTCCGCCGATGGCCATCGACGACTGATCGTTCACTGCGCGCGTGGGATGCCGCTGATGAATTGCTGATAAAGCACGTTCACGAGTCTATCGATCTCGAATCATTAGCTACCGGGCGACTGCTTATCTGCAACGATGCCCATGGCGCATTGAGTTGCGCCTTGCACAGTTTTGCGCCAACGAGTTGGTCGGATTCGTTATTGGCACTGACAGCCTTGAAAAGAAACTGGAAGTCCAATAATTTGCCGGGGGAGCCAAAGAGGCTTGAGTCAACGAATTTGCCCGTTGGCCCTTTGGATGTGGTGCTGATCAAAGTACCCAAGACACTGGCTTTACTCGACGATCAGCTTGCGCAAATTCGCCCCTTGTTGCATCCGAATAGTGTGGTGGTAGCTACCTGCATGTTGAAATACTTGAACAACTCTTCGTTTGCATTGTTCGAAAAACATATAGGCGCTGTGCAAACGTCGCTGGCTGTAAAAAAATCACGTCTGTTGTTCAGCACAGTAGAGCAAAGTGCGGCGACTTCTGTGCCAGCCCATCCATCAAGTCAGGCATCAAAATACCCGGATCGTTACACAGATCAGGATCTGGATTTGTCATTGCTTAATTACGCCAATGTATTTTGTCGAGATCATGTGGATATTGGCTCCAGACTATTTATCGAAAACATGCACATGCTGCCGCAAAGCTCAGATGTTTTGGATCTGGCGTGTGGTAACGGTATTCTGGGTTTGTGTGTGCAGCGATCTCAGCCACAGGCCAAAGTCACTTTCGTTGATGAGTCCTACCATGCGATCGCTTCTGCTCGTGAAAACTATGCCAGCATGTTCAGCGGCGAGGATGTCGAAGCTAAGACCAGTTTTCTGATTGGTGATGGTCTTGAGGACATTGAGTCTTTGTCGCTTGATCTGATCGTGTGTAATCCACCGTTTCATATTCAGCACGCGTTGACAGCTGATACTACTCTAGCCTTCATCAAGGCTGCATCACGCTGTTTGAGATATGACGGTCAACTGTGGATCGTAGCTAATAAGAATTTACCTTATCAATACACCTTGAAACGATACTTCAAGAAGCTCAATATTAAAGCGCAGAATCGTCGCTTTGCTGTTTATTGCGCAAGCGATCCAAAGGTTGGTAGCGCTGACTAAAGCTCGTTATCCCTGCGTAAGTAGAGATTTATCGGTTACTTTTTTTCCAATATCGATCCAATTTTTTCGTAAAGCTGAGTATTCGTAAAGGGCTTTTGAAGATGCGGCAGATGGTCTTGAACAACCGATGTACGACTACCATCACCGCTTATAAACAACACGGGAGTGTTTGGGTGAGTTTCGAGTATGCGCTCATAAGCCTCGTACCCAGTTAATATCGGCATCATCACATCAAAAAGACATAAATCCACGGAGCCCTGAACGGTGCGCATGATATTGACTGCGTGCTGGCCATCAAGAGCAACTAGAACTTGATGACCATTTGCTTCAAGTGATTTTCGCGCTAAGTGGCGTATTCCAGGTTCATCTTCAGCAAGTAAAACGGTCAGATTAGATGGCACCTTGTTTTCACTCAGGAAAACGTCACTATCAGTGTCAATGCTTTCGATGGGGGAGACCAGTTCGCTGACAGGGAATTCAGCATAGATACGTGTGTAGCGATTGGGTTTGCTTTTGACGTACACCGAGCCTTGATGAGTTTTTACAACGTTGTACACCGTGGACAAGCCCAGGCCTGTGCCTTTACCAATAGCTTTAGTGGTAAAGAATGGTTCAAAGATTCGGCTGATAGTACTTTCGTCCATACCTGTGCCGTCATCGGATACTATTAATTGTGTACGTTCGTAACCCGCTTCGCCCGTGTTTCCGTGGGGATCTTCAGATGACAAGGAACGCGTGCTTATTGTGATAGTTCCGTGTTCACTTATGGCATCTTTTGCATTAACTACAAGATTGATGATCACTTGTTCTAACATGGTTCTATCCGCATAAATCGAGCGAATATCTGGATCCAGATCATGTATTAGTTTTGTATTGGGTGCCAGTAGGCGCGATACCATAGGATTCAATTGAGTGATAACGTCATTGAGAGACACCGCTTTGAACTCTGAAGGTTGCCCTCTGCGAAAAGCCAGTAAATGGTCAATGAGTTCACCTGCTTTTAAAGCTGCTTCTTCAATTCTGTCGAGAGGTTCCCGTTGCTTTTCAGATTGATTGCCAACACTTTTGGCTATCTCGGCGTAGCCCAGAATGATTTGTAGATGATTATTGAAATCATGTGCAATGCCCGACGAAAGCTTCCCGAGTGCCTCAAGGCGCTCGTTGGCTAACAGACCGTGGTGTCGACGTATTCCTTCAATATGGCGAACTTGAAGTGAGGCGTAAGCGATAATCGGAATAGCCCACAATTGCAAATTGCCGGAAATCGGTGCGATTGATGAAGCTTGCGCGGCGTTTGTTAAATTGAGGTAACAATCGACAAGACTCTCCATAATTAGAAAAGCCAAAGCAATCATGACTGGCCAACGTATTTGACGTTTGCTTGTGGCTATTCGAACAAAACAATAAATGAGTATTGCAATGACCAGTAGCTCGGACATCACATCCAGGTAGGGTCTGTAAATCTCTATCACACTAGCGTCAGTGCCAACAAATGTCGAAAGCACTGGCAGTGCTGCACACACCAAAACAAACGTTACGAAGCTTGCGCACAGTGTGATAAAACGTTTTGTCAGTCGTGCTTGTCTGATAACAAAATGCAGAAATGCTGCGCACAAAAGAAAACGCCCCGTATCGCTTAGCAGGTTCTGCGATGCATCCCAGCAGATAGCCGAACACAAATGCACGGGAGCTGTGCTGAATACCGCTAATGACACGTTGGCAAACGCGCTGAACTCAGCGATGAACTGTATAACAACACTAGTCATCAGCAGCCCGTCAGCATTGGGCTTGAACATGTCGTAGCACAGCGCAAGATAGAGGCCAAACGCGCCCCAGAATATCGATCCCAGCAGATGCGGGGTGACGTTGTTTATGGCTGGTCCGCGGCCACCACCGGTTAGTGCAAGTATGTCCAGTATATGTGAGAAGAATTCAGTCACACTTATTCACTTACTGGAATCCAGAGCAGAATGATATCGTCGATAGAGATGTCAGTTTTTTCAAGGCCGACGGCTAATGATGTGATGTCACTTGATTTGTCATCCCACTCCTGCTGTATCTCAAACAGATCTTCACCCAGAGTGTCTTCCAGAGCTTGTCTATCTTCTATGAGTTCCTCGTAACGATTTTCTGCGGTTTTCAGTCGCTCCTC
This sequence comes from Granulosicoccus sp., assembly GCA_023301725.1. Taxonomy (GTDB): domain Bacteria; phylum Pseudomonadota; class Gammaproteobacteria; order Granulosicoccales; family Granulosicoccaceae; genus Granulosicoccus. The sequence goes on from JALZUD010000004.1 coordinate 99,361, forward strand.
GGCCTTTGCAATCATGCGTCCTTTGCTTTGGCTGCGTCGCAATCCGGTGGTTATCATCGAGCGCGTGCTACGTCGACCTCCTAGCAAACTACCCAATAAGCCACCTGCAATATCCATAACCTGATTACTTTTCTGCTCTTTGCGTCTTATGGCTGCATCGAACTGAATCTCGCGCACTTTATCTTCGGATTTTTGAATAGCGATATTGATTCGATCAATTTTCTTAGTCAGCATTTGACGAATTTTGTCAGCATCAAGATCTGCCTTGTCGTCAGCAAATTGCGCACAGCGCTGTTCGAATTCCTCTGCGCTTTCACCAATACGAGAATAAAGCTTTAGCGTCTTGTTGCGGTATAGCTCAATACTCTCCTCACGATACAACTCGTTCTTGATATCAGTTTGTGCTGCACGAAAGTAGGTCTTGTTAGCTATTTTGGTGTCTGTTGACGGCATGACATAAACGGCATTGGCAGGGGCCTCGGAGAGTAGATCTCGCTCATCGTAGTCCACACGAATAGCTTTATCAGCATCTACTGGCCCGTTTAAGGGAGTAATTATCGCCTCCCATGTGGCCTCGTGACGTAAATCTGCTTTGGTATCGTCGAACAACAAATTGACCCTAACCGCCAGTGCCGCTTGCAGTCTTGTTCCAGAACTCTGGGCGCCAATAGTTTCAATGAAGCTTGCAGCCGGATCAAGGTAGCGCACTTGAATACCATCAGCTGCACGAGGGCGCAGTAGCGTCTCGTTCGCGCCTGCTGTTGCTGACGCGCCAGCAGCGTTGTCAGTGTTGGCCGACTGGGAGGTAAGTGCGGCTGTTCTTTGTTCATCACTAACCAGAGTCTCAATTTGACCCCGGGTTAGTGGTCCTGCAAGGTAGGACATCGCCCAGCGAGTGGCAAAGTGTTGAGGTTTGTCAGCACGCGTAGAGTGCAAGATGAATTCCCGTTTGCCCAGCGATGACAGACTTGCACTTATGGCATTAATGTCAACGTTGCCGTCAGAGGCATTCATGCCATCGAGAAGACGCTGTTTGTCTCTGTCGGTTTGTAGCCTGCCAATGAGCCAGGTGCCAGCGTTGGAGATAGCCTTGTAATCGATATCCACAGGGTTTTGCGTAGATAAAACTAAGCCGACTCCAAAAGCACGCGCTTGTTTTAAAATGGTGAGTATGGGTTTTTTTGAAGGCGGCATACTCACGGGCGGCACGTAGCCAAATACTTCATCGATGTAAATCAATGCTCGTAAGTTGCTAGTGCCTTGTTGTGCCCGCATCCATGTCACCATTTTTGATAATAGAAGCGTCACAACAAACTGCCGCTCTGTTTCATCAAGGTGCGAAAGTGTCACAATGGCGGCCTGCGTCTTACCTGATGGCGAATACAGCATGGATTGAATATCCAGTGCCTGTCCCTGATTCCAGCTTGCAAAAGCTGGAGAGGCTGCTAAGCCATTGATCTTCAGAGCCAGCTTCACCCGATCTGCAATGGGGAAAAAGGTGTCTAGATCGATAACGCCCAACTTGCGCATAGGCGGCTGCTGAATCAAGCCAATGAGCGTGGCCAGATCCATGTCTTCGTTTTTCTGCCATTTCCAACTAATCAGATTAGCGAGCAGAATGTGTTCACGACCACTCAGAGGGTCGCTCTTGATCCCCACCAGTGTCAGTAATGAGGAGACGATGCCTTCGATTTCATCTTGGAGTATCTCAGGATCTGTGCCGGCTGCGGGTGCATTCATGGACCCAATAACGTTGATGGGTATGCCCGCGCTCGAGCCTGGTGTATAGAGAGAGAATTCAACGTTGTCCTGCAATGCCTGCATGCGTGGCGGTTCGATACCGGCATTGTGTAAACCTTGCTTCCAGCGATCTGCCACGGCTACAGCCGCTTCAATTTTTTTCTCAGGATCAGGCTCATCGTTCATCCATGGCATGAAGTCGGTTGGCAAGAGATTGGGAAAACCGAGCATCAGGTTGCCCATATCACCCTTAGGATCGATAATTAGCGTAGGGATTCCCTGTTGCAATGCTTCTTCGAGCATGACAATACCTAAGCCGGTTTTACCCGAACCCGTCATGCCGACAATAACGCCGTGTGTGGTCAAATCTTGCGAGTTCAGAAAAACCGGATTTTTGTCAGCTGTATTTTTGCCAGCCGGGTTTTTGCCGGAATTACTGTGCCCTAGATAAAAGTGTTTGTCAGGCGTGTCTGTAGTCATATCAGGTGTCTGGCTCGTGGCAGGTTGGGCACACTCAGTATAGAAGCACATGCTCGCACTTGCTTGTTTAGCCCCTGTGAAGTGCTGTTATGCTGTGTAGCCTTCCTTCGCTTAATTGCTTGAATCCATGTCAGCATTGATAAACTTGAATCCACCTGTTGCCTCGGTGCAATGGCTGTTAGAGCATCTCGACGATCCGGATATCCGAGTAGTTGAGGCATCATGGCACATGCCTGCTACTGGCCGAAATGCCCGTGAAGAGTTTGCCCTGGTGCATATTCCAGGATCTGTGTTCTTTGACATCGATGAGCATTCCGCGCCAAGTACCTTGCCACACATGTTGCCCGACGCCAAGACTTTTGCAAAGGCTGTGGCTGCTATGGGTATTGGAGCTACTGATAAAATAGTGGTATACGATTCCATCGGGTTGTTTTCCGCAGCAAGAGTCTGGTGGATGTTTCGCCACTTTGGGGCGTGCAATGTGGCTGTACTCGATGGCGGTTTGCCTGCGTGGAAGCGCGCTGGCGGGCAGGTTCAAGGCTTGGCAGATGTGGTATCGGGCAATAGTACATGCGAGTTCATACCACCAGTAACACAGTCAAAATCCATCACTGCGGTGGTTGATGCTGATGATGTGAAGCGCGCCACCTCGCAAAACGACACATTCATTATCGACGCTCGTTCTGCGAATCGATTTACTGCTCAAGAGCCTGAGGCTCGCCCGGGGCTTGCCAGCGGACACATTCCCAACAGCGTAAACGTACCGTTCACCAGTTTGCTTGACGATACGGGCAGTTTGAAAAGTAAGGCTGAGCTAACAGCAATTTTTGATGCCATTGGCCTGCGGCCACATCATCATGTGATCACCACTTGTGGTTCGGGAGTTACCGCTGCTGTGATTATTCTTGCGCTCACGCACATCAACTATTCTGGAGCCGTTTCTCTATACGACGGCTCATGGACAGAGTGGGGCAGTTTGTCAGATGTGCCGGTTGCTTCTGGTGCATCAACCAGAGCGCAGAGTTAGGAGTTTGTATTTTTTTTAGTCTTGCTGCTATTGTTATGCATAGCTGCATCGTCCATGAGCGTTCGATCCCAAAGCGGTGTGCCGCGCCGGTAGGCCGCGCGGCCTATCAGATGAGCCGCGACCGGTGCCGTTAGCAACATGAAAGAGATAATAAGGATTGCTTTCGCGATAACTAACGATGACGCAAAGTGTATTGACACGCCCAGAACGATAAGTCCGACGCCCAGTGTGCCCGCTTTGGTCGAGGCGTGCATACGAATCAAGACGTCGGGTAGTCTCAGCAGCCCAAGGCCTGCAATAGCGGCAAAGAAGCCACCTGCCAAAATGAGTACGCTCACTATAGAATCATTCACTATTGGGTCTCTCCGCTATCGACCGTACTCTCAGTTTTGTTGTGATCAGTTTGTCGTGTTGGCGAATCCAATGCCTGATCAAGAGGTAGCTGTTCATTGGTCTCGAGGTAGCGAGCAAATGCCACAGTAGCGAGAAACCCTACCAGTGCCAAGGCGAGGCCCAGATCCAGATAGGCAGCATTGTCGAGACTTAACGCCAGTAAAGAGGTAATGGCGACTAGCAGTACGGTGATGAAATCTAGCGATACGATACGATCAGCCACTGTAGGGCCTTTCAACATTCGAACACACCCTGCCACCATTCCAAAAAGAGTCAGTGCAAGCGCGCCATCGATTGCCACTTCGAGAGAAGGTATCATCGCATCGCCTCCAGTACCCGTTTTTCCATTCCGTTTTTAATTTCCATCTTGAATGTTTCTGGGTCATCTACAAACATGGCGTGTACCAGCAGATGTGAGCGGTCTTCGGTGATGTCGACAGATAAGGACCCAGGAGTCAGTGATACCAGATTGGCCAGTACAGTGACTTCAGCATCTGTTTTAGCACTAAGCGGTACTGCGATGAGAGCTGGCTTACTTTTCTGAACGGGCGTAAGCACATCCCAGGTTACGCTCAAGCTAGACACGATCAACTCCCAGAGAAAATACAGGATGAGCTTGACACCATCAAAGAGCATGCTGCAATACCGATTGTCTTTGTATAAAGGCTGCAAGACAAAGATCACGCCATAGCCAATAATAAATCCGGTGAGGAGGCTAGGTAGGCCGAAACCGCCATTTAATATAGCCCATACAAACGCAAGCACCAGATTAGTGGCAAATGGCGTCATTGTGTATTCTCCATAGTGGCTACTGGCTCTCTTGGAAGTACGGATTCGAGATAGGCGCTGGGTTCAAGCAAACTATTTGCTGCAGTGTCTGATAAATCGATGATGGATCCAGGTAGCAATCCAAACCCGAGCATGAGTGCAGACAATGCAAGTACAGGCGCCCACGTGAACGAATCAGGTGTACTTGGTGCTCGTGTGTTGGGCCCCGGAGTGAGCGGGCGTGCTTTCCAGAATGCCTCAGACCAGATGCGAACCAATGGTATGAAAGTGAGTAGGCTGGCTAACAAGACAAACGCGATAACAAGGTATGACTCGTGAGACAAGCTGGCGTTAATGATAAGAAGCTTTGCCCAAAAGCCTGACAGTGGAGGAATACCAATCAAAGCCAGTGCGGCAAATAGAAAAATCATCGAAAAACCGGGTCGCTCTTTATACAGGCCACCCAGTTCTGATAACTCGTACGTTCCACCTAATTTGCCAATGACGCCTGCAATCATAAACAGCAATGCTTTTATTAAAATGCCATGCACCATGTAAAAAATGGCAGCACCCATGGCCAAAGGCGATCCTAGGCCCAAGCCGATTAACATGAAGCCGATTGAGCCAATCACGTGAAAAGCCAGAATACGTCGGATATCGCTGTGGGTCATCGCCCCGAACACGCCCAAGATCATGGTGAACAAGCCCATGAATAGTAATGTGGAGCTGATGGCAACATGTTCGCCGGGAAATACCAGAGTGAAGACACGCATTAGAGCGTAGATACCCACTTTGGTCATTAATGCTGCAAACAAAGCGCTAACACTGATCGGTAGCGTGTGATAAGACGCGGGGAGCCAGAAATATAAAGGAAATACGGCGGCTTTGATACCGAAAGCAATTAAGAAAAAGACCGCAACTACCGCGACCAGTGACTGGTTTTCTACCAATGGTACACGTTGCGACAAGTCGGCCATGTTCAACGTACCAGTGAGCCCATAGAGAAGGCCAATTGCCGTGAGCAATAGCACTGTGGATATCAGGTTGATAGCAACGTATTTGACAGCTCCATCGAGTTGTACCTTGTTACCACCCAACACGAGTAGCGCAAACGATGAGATCAACATGACTTCGAACCAGACATAGAGGTTAAACAGATCGCCTGTCAAAAAAGCACCCACAACGCCTGCAATAAGCATGTTGAGGAACGTGTAGTAACCACCTTCAACGCGCTCATCTGAGATGTCTGAGATAGAGAAAACGCTGATTGATGTAGCGACAATGGCAACAACAACTATTAGCAAGGCGCTGAGCATATCTGCAATCAGTGTGATGCCCATGGGTGCTTGCCAACCCCCCATCTGATTGGAGATCGGGCCGTAGTAGGAAACACAATACAGTTGTACCAGGCTTACCAGCAGCAATAGACAAGAGCCTGCCACGCTAACCATGCCGCGCGCGCGGGCCGATCCTGGCCAGATGAAACTGATCACAGAAGTAAACATGGGGATAAGCACACAGCAGATCAGTAGACCGTTCACGACGGCTCCTCACTGTTGGTGCGTTGTTCGGCAAGGTTCATTGCATCTACATCTACTGTGCCAATTGCCTGGAAAGCCTTGAGTGCCAGTATCAGCGTAAACGACACTAGTCCGAATCCAATGACAATAGCTGTGAGCACAAGTGCCTGCGGTAACGAATTCGCGTATTGCGCGCCGCCTCCATCTACGATGAGCGCTGGCGCTCCGGGTGTTAAGCCACCCACTGTAAAGATGACAAGATTAGCCACGTTACTGATCAGCACTAAGCCGAAAAGAAACTTGACCAGATTACGACTTAACATGAGCCATACGCCTGTTGACATGAGAACACCAACCAGGATACTCAGCAAGATCTCCATTTAGAGCTCTTCCTCCATAGCTATCACCATGCCCGAAACACCTCCAACGACCACCAGGTAGACCCCGATATCAAACAGGAGGGGCGTGCCCAAGGCCAAGCCTTTGTCGGTTTCAGTAGCGCCAATAAATATCCACATGCCGGTCAGAAAAGAGTTGTCTTGTAATAACGGTAAAATTCCAGAGACCATAGCCAGTAGCAGTCCGATAAGGACAAAGGTGCGCGGATCAACTCTGATCAAACGTCGCATCAGTGCTGGTCCTTCTGCTAGCCCATAGACGATAAGCCCTGCAGCGGCCACAAGTCCTCCGATAAAGCCCCCCCCCGGTTCGTTATGTCCACGCCAAAGAAGGTACAAGGAAAAAAGTAACATCAACCCAACCAATAGACGGCTGATCGTGCTGAGTATTAGCGAGTTCATGATGTTGGACCTTGTGGATGAGCACGGACCTTGAGCAGTGCAATGACAGCCATCGCGGCGGTTGCTACAACAGCCACTTCTCCCAGTGTGTCGAGTGCTCTAAAATCGACAAGAATGACATTGACTATGTTGCGTCCATAAGCTTTTGTCAGGCTGTTTTGCTCGAAAAATTCAGTAACTGTCATATCCAGTGGTGCTAGCGATACGCCCAGCGTAATCACCATCATTACAACGCCTGCACCTATGGCGATGGCTGCGTCCCGAAATCCACCTGCGGTACCGGGGTGTTGTTCACCTGGGAAGCGTGGAAGCTTGACCAGAACTGTGGCTATGAGAACAACAAAAAGTGTTTCCACCATAAGCTGCGTTATCGCGACATCGATAGCACCGAATATCAGAAAGATCACGGCGATACCACTGCCAACAATACCCAGACCACAAATTGACAATAGGCGAGAGCCACTCAAAGCCACAACCAAGGATGCACAAATCATCAGAACGACAATAATGCCTAGCAAAGGGCTTATTCTGGACACGTTGGATAGGTCTAACTGCACTGACTGGAAGAACATGGTGCCAGCTGCAGCAAATAAGAACACAGTGAATACAATCGTGAGGTAATGGCTAAGCGAGCCAGTCTGCATACGCCCAGTAAGAAGGCCTGCCACCGACTTGGTGCGTGTTAGGCACCATTCGTACGCAGAGTCACCGGTCGTTGGCAGTTTCTCGACCAGGCTGTTTATACCGGCAGCTACCCGATCCAGCTTCAAGCACATGATCACACCCAGAATCACAGTAATAATGCTGAGTATCAGAGGCCCGTTCACCCCGTGCCAAAGGTATAGGCTCACCTCTGTTGGAGTCGCTAAAATGCTCACAACCGCAGGCTCAATAATGTAGCTGGAAATAAAAGCTGGAAATACACCTGTCAGTAAACCAGCAACAGCCAGTATCGCTGGACCACCCCACATCAATACAGAGACCTCCTTTGGTGTGCGGCTGACCGAAGATTTACCGCCGAGGAATACACGAAATACGAACGTCACTGCGATGGCAACCATCATGGCGTTAGCAGCGACAGCTGCACCCACAATAAGCCACGGTTGGTCTGCCAAAGTCAGGGCTGCTTCGTACTTGAGTTCTTTACCGATAAAACCTAAGAAAGGGGGTAAGCCTGCCATTGACAGTGCTGCAAGTGATGCCACTATCGCCGTTATTGGCATGTGCTTGATTAGTGATCCCACTTGGTGAAAGTCTCTGGTTCCTGTGCCTTTGTCGACGTTGCCAACGGCAAGGAACAAAGCACATTTATAGAACGCGTGAACCAGCAAAAAGGTGACAGCTGCAACGGCTGCTATCCGCTGATCAGATGCGAGAAAAAGAGTGAGGGTGCCCAGAGCCATGACTGTTGTCCACGCAAGCATTAGCTTCATGTCGCTCTGCCGTAAAGCCATCATTGACGACCATACAGCGGTGATGGCGCCGGCGATGCTCAAGGTGTAAAACCAAAGATCGGTTCCTCCTAAAGAGGGCTGCAGCCGCATCATCAGATAGATACCAGCTTTCACCATTGTTGCGGAGTGTAGGTAGGCGCTCACTGGTGATGGCGCTGCCATGGCATTAGGAAGCCAGAAGTGAAATGGAAATTGGGCAGATTTGGTAAAAGCGCCAATTAAAATGAGAGCCAAAATAATCGGGTATTGATCATGCTGCGTTATTACAGCGCGATGTTCAATCATCTCTGATAGTAGATAGGTGCCCGATACATTGGCAAGCATGATCACACCCACTAACAGAACAAGACCACCGCCGCCGGTAACTAGCAAAGCTTGCAGGGCTGAGCGTCGCGCCTTTGCGTTTTCGTAGTCGAAACCAACCAGCAAAAACGACGTTATCGTGGTCAGCTCCCAGAACACAAATAACAGTATGACGTTGTCTGCTGACACGAGTCCGAGCATGGCAAGCATAAAGGCTAACAACAGCCATTGCAGTCGTGCGTGACTGGCATGATGCTTAAAGTATCCGAAAGAATACGTTACTACCAGAACACCGATTCCGCTGATGAGCATGCCAAACATCAAGGTAAGCCCATCGACTCGAAATGCCAGTTCTATTCCTAATCGCGGCACCCATTCGGCGTTGAAAACCCATGGTAAACCAGACGCAACAAGCGGAATTAACGAGCTGTAGGCGAAAAGAAAAACGCCAGCAGTCAGCAGTGCGCAGCTGAAAGCGAGCATGGTGGCTCTTGGAACACTGGGCTCGTCTTTATCGCCATCGTTGGAATCTGTGCCAGTGGTGGATTTAGCAGACATGTTTATGGTTGTTATTGTGGCGGCCAGAGTGAAAGTGCACGAAATGCGCCGCAAGCGACGTGGTGCTCACATGATAGCTACATGGGCACTAAGAGGCGTAAGAAAACATCGAATAATAAGAGGTGCCCGAACTTAAGTTAGCTTAGCATCGATTTATTCGAGTTCTTAGCTTGCTTGGATCAAACTCACCGAGCAAGACTCAGTTAGAAGTTGTATTCCACTTCCAATCGGGCTATCCATGCATCATCTCGTCCATCGCTGAACGCGTCACCAGGAACAAATCTGCCACTGGTCATTATGAGGTTGAGCTGTTTATTGTGTTCGTAGTTAACAACAAGATCAGCTCCAATTCCTAAATCGTCATCAAGGCCCAGTGGCTCAAATTCAATGTCACTGCCCCGTAAATTATCTTCGATTTCGACTTGTTGGTAACTGTGCACTGCAATGTCAGCAGTCCATTTTTTCGTGATCGTTGCACCTACGCCTGCGGTGAGAATGCGTATGTTGGTGAGTTCAGGATCCAGAACCTCACCCAAATACCGAAACGTTGTTTTGTTATTGAGCGCGAAATCGTTGCCGTGCAGTCCTGTCTGCCGAAAACGCTCATCACGTTCACCACCACTGGCGTGGGATACCGCTAGTGTAAACGTTGGTTCCCAAGCAACATTTGCAGTCCAGTTCAATCCAAGCTGCACCGCCTGTCCTTGGAGGTCTATGTCTGAATTGGAGTCAGGGTCAGTTTCGGTACCATCCATTGCTGTTGCGTGAAACCAGTATCTCCACGACGAACCCTTGGGTTGTACGATTGCCTGCAAGCCTATCCAGGTGCTATCAAAGTCGGGTGAATCACCAAAAGCATCACCAGCTCGTTGAATGACGTAGGGCGTCCAGATGGTATTCTTGTTTGGACGTAATTTCAAGGCACCATACGTGTTGTCTATTTTATCTACGCGATCTAGCGTGCTAGCCTCGAACCAGTCTTCGCGAGTTTGCGATAGTTCCAGTTCTGTGTTGCCAAAGTCGAAGGATAGCCTAAGTCCGTCTAAGTCTTCATCCCAGATGAACTCCATAGGATCATCAAAACTTTGTCTTCCAAGACGAAATCGTAAATTGTCGCCAGCGTTGACTTGCAGAAATAATCGCTCTAGATCATAGGCGAACGTTTCATCATCGTTGTTGAGCTCGCTACGACTAAAGCGCCGACTGCTCAGTTGGAGTCTGCCGACTAGACTGGCCCACTTTCCTAATGATTGTTTTGCATCAAGAGTAAGTTCTAGTTCAACTTGCCCAGTATCACGTTCGTTAATAAAGTCAGCATCTTGTGCCTCAGTGCGCGCCAGATTCAGATCCAGTGAGGCGTCAAACTCGGGTGCAGAAATTGACTGAGAATTGGCGCTCTGTACGGTTAGCAGCAACGCACTCACTATTAGCCAAGTAGGCACATGTGGCTGCTTTGCCAAGCGAGAGGTTCGGCTGACCATATAGGGAGTTTTTAGTGGCATGGTGTTGATAATAGTGGGTTGCGTATCCGGTCAGGCCTATTCCAACCCCAACTGCGTGCGTGTGAGAATAAACCAGTGGTCAGTACTTTTTTTTCTGGAGTCACCCTCGTCGCGTACGAACATTATGCCACCGTTGATTGGCGTTAGTCCTTCAACGTTATCAAACAACTTGTTGGATTTGCTGCGATACCGTACTGGATCTTGCAGGGATTGAGCATTGAGTGCCCACAAAGAAAAGTGTTTCTTTTTGCCAGTTTCACGCTTGCCAACCAAGAGAAGCTGGTCGGAGAGGTCGTCGTAAGCCATGGCTCTGATACCTTGTTTGTCCAGATCAACAGTGAGCAACGTGTTGTTGAAGTCGGGTGCGGCCCCCTCAAGGTACTCAACAGGATTATTCAGTGCCACAATAATGGCGTTGTTATCAATTGTTGGCGTTCTTAGTCCAATAAGCAGGCGATGACGTTTTCTGTCGTACGCTAAGCCTTCAATGTTAATTTTGCTTGAATCATCTCGCTTACTGCCTTCGGTGACAGCTGTCAAATCAGGTACCTGTAGGTCTAGCTGTTCATAAAGGTCCTGACGCATGAGAGCACTGGTGATGTTTGCGCCATCGCGTGTCAGTAGCACCAGTTTTTCGCGCAATGGCAGACGGCCACGACTTGCGTTCTCATGTGACCCTATGACAAAGAAACGTTGAGAGGAGAGTTTCGCAATTCCCTCAAGATCATCAAGCGGACCGATCAGACGTCGCTTTATGAAGCCGTCAGCGGTTGCCTGAGGATACTCGGAGATTTGAAAGTTATCAAATGACGCATTGTTGATGGTGATTCTTCTGAGTGGCGAACCAGATTCATCGTTTATCACCAATAGTGTGCCATCCTCTAGAGCCGTAATTCCGGAGGGTTCGTTCAAGGAATTAAATCGTCCGGAGGCTTCTGGCTTAGCGATTTTCTGCGGATATTGCAGGTTATTTGCTGCCGCATGTGGGTTAACACAGGCCAGAAGAATTAGGCCTATAGACAAAGATACCGCTGCCATTTTCACAATGGCAGCAGCGTTTGTAATTTTGTGGTCTGCGAGGCTACAGCGCATGGGTGAATTCTGATTTTAAAACAAGCGCTATTTCAGTCTTGAACAATCAGTTTAGGATGGCAGCGCTGGAGACAGCAAGAACTCGCCATACCAATTCAATGCCACCAGAGTTACTAGTGACAATACGGTGATGATGGTTCCGGCCATAAAAGAGGTGTAGGAGTAGTACAAAAATCGGTATTTCTTGTCAGCGGTGACACCAAGGTCGTGGATGTGAGCAATCATGCTGCGATAAACGCGCTGTGGATTAGTTAGCATAGTGGTCATTGCTTCTATGTACTCAGATTCGCGCAGGTCTGAGAACTCTTCGAATACGAGTAGGCGTGCCTCGTCGCGCATGAAATCATTCATGCTGAATTTACTGCGGCTGATTTCTGGTCTGGCCGCAAACACCGCAAATGTGGTGGCAGTGGCACAAGTGATCAGGAACACAATGATCGGAATGATGTACAAACCATTTATGGACACCAGATGAGTGCCAGAGATGATCAACATGGACATTAACAAACCGTTAAGCGAAATCATGATGTTCGCTTTGGTTGCGGCCAATGCCAACATATCTAACTGCGAGCGGTAGGCATTACGCAGTAGGGTGTCAATTCCTCGACTGCCTTTGTTTAGATCAAAGACGTTTTCCGAGACTTTAGGTTTTTGTCTAGCTCTGTTCTTTGCGGTTTTGTTACCCGGTTTTTTGCTAGCAGGTTTGTTTGACTCTTGTTTGGACACATCAGTGCTTATGTCGGAATCGAGTTTCGCAGGAAGTATTGTTCGATCCTCTGTTGCAGGTGTGTTCATCACGCGCAGAGTTGGCTGCCCATCCTTGGCGTCTTTATCGGTGCGCGGTGCAACCATTTGTGTAATCCTTTTTTCCGTCTTTTTGCCAGTCATGCTAATTACATTCCATTTGAACTTGGTCTGCCATAGCTTTTTCGGATGTATTTCCAAATCAGCGTAGATGCTCAGTTAAATGTCTCCAACAATTGAGTGGCTCTAAAAAAGCCGCTCGTTAAATAAAACTTGCTTGTTGTGAGAATTCTGCTAAGTGCATCTGCAGTTTAGTTATTTATTGCTTATGGATTTAAAGTAGCACCTAACCATTACCAATTATAGGGTAATTTTCCACAATACTTGAGTGTAATGGTTGCTTTGAGACTTCCGTTGACTTTGTAGGTGTAGTTTATTGTCAACTGGTTCCGGCATTGGCGCATCCTTGCGTCCGTATAACTTATCAGTTCACGAGCTGTTGGTTGGAATTCAAATGACTTACTTAACTTCTAGGTTTCAGGTTTTCTGGATCGTATAGTGGCTTATACCCAATAGATTCAACCACAACGGGATATTGCTCACCAAAATATTCGATAAGCAGTTCTGTACCAGGTGTGCAGTATTCGTAAGGCAGGTACGCCAACGCTATGTTCTTGCCAACACTTGGACCATAGACAATGCTGGTGGTGTACGACCGCCGCCCACAAGAGTCAATGAGTGTCTGGCATGAATCTTTGTCCATTACTGGACAAATGCCAACTGGGTATCGGTTGACGCCTGTTGAATCTGTTATGCGAGTCATCGTTAATGTACAGAGCATGGCGGGCTGGTGTTCTCGTGCACGTTGCTCCATGTAAGCGTCCTTGCCCATAAAGTCAGCAGCTTTCACTTTGGGTCTGGCAAGATCAGCCTCAAGCAAGTTGTACTCTGTGAGTAGATCCGAATTTTGCAGCCGAAGGCTTTTCTCCAAGCGTCGGCTATTCGCATAGGTTTCAATACCGATAGGTGTGACGCCCAACGCCGCTAGTGCATCCCATACTTTTAGGCCATCGTCGTAAGTGAAATGTAGTTCCCAGCCTTGTTCGCCAACGTATGAAATCCGAAATGCGGCAATTGACACACCATCAATTGTTAGTGTTCTGACAGCTGCGAACGGAAAGTTCTCAAGACTCAACGCGCTTGGGTCGTCGACAGCTTTTGCAAGAGTAGTACGAGCATTCGGGCCCCAGATGCCTAAGCACGCATAATCTGTTGTTCGATCCTCGATAACGAGATTGGTGAGTTGCTTATCGGCGCTTATTCTTTGCAGCCATACGAAATCCCTGTTACCCGATGCGCCTCCATCAATGATTCGGAAGTGATCGCTCGCCATACGGATCACCGTTAGATCTGCACGAACTCCACCTGTGTGATCAAGAAAGTGCGTGTATACACCCTTGCCTATGGCTGTATCGCTGCCTACTTTCGCAACGCACGTGAACTCCATAAGCGCCTCTGCATCCACACCACGAACATCGTAGATGGCAAAGTGTGACAAGTTAACCATGCCAACATCTTCAGAGAGTTGCAGATGCTCAGCGTTTGAAACTGGCCAGAAATGTCGGGAGTCCCATTCGTTGAGTCGCTCAGGAATCTGGCCGCTAAATTTTTCCAGTAGGTGATTGTTGCTGGCATAGCCGTGTGCTCGTTCCCAGCCAGCGGCTTCCATGAAATGTCCGCCAAGCCCTACCTCACGCTCATAAAAAGGACTCCGGTGCAGCCCACGACCTTTGGTGTAAGGCTCACGTGAATGGACTGCCGGGTTATAGATTTTGAATGCAGTTTCGTAGCAGCGATCATGAATGTATTGCTCTTCCTGCTGAAATGGGTAGTAGCGCGTTACGTCTACACCAAAGTGGTCAAATTGGGTAACACCGTCGGTCATCCAGTCGGCAATGAGTTTGCCGGTGCCAGGGCCATCTTTAACCCACACTGACACGGCATACCACAGACCTCTGACTTTGGCCGATTCACCCACTGATGGGCCGCCATCGGCTGTGACTTGTAACAAGCCATTGAAAGAGCGTTTTTCGTCGTAACCTAACTCGCCAAGAATAGGTGTGAGTTCCATCGCTCGCTCCAAGGGCGCCATGATGTGCTCCATATCAAGATCGCGTTGCGAGGGAGACAAACGACAATCTTCCTTTTCCAGAATATCGCGTGGGTGGCACAAGCGAGGTTCAGTTTCTTCGTAATAACCCCATTCAATCATTCCGCCCTCGGAAGTTGTCGGGTCTCCTGTGTCTCGCAGGTACGCCGAGTTGCCTTGATCGCGTAATAAGGGATACCCGATGTCTTTGCCGGTTCCTTCGAATTCTTTGTAGGGTCCAAACCAGAGCAGGGGATGGTCTACTGGCATGACGGGCAAATCTTCGCCTGCCATCTGTGCAATCAAGCGGCCCCAGAGGCCTGCGCAAACAACGACATAATCTGCTTCGATATAACCTCGGGTGGTTTCCACACCGACAATGCGCCCGTTCTCAATTTTCAGGTCTGTCGCTGAGGTGTTGGCGAAGGATTGCAGCTTGCCTGTCTCTACCGCAGCCTCTACGATCTCGCCTGTGACGACTTGAGATCTTGGAACAACTAGGCCTGCATCCGGGTCCCATAGCGCCCCTTGAATAACATCCTCTTCTAATAAAGGCATTTTCTCTTTGGCTTCGGCGGCGCTGATCATTCTGGCGTTGGTGCCGAAAGCTTTTCCCGAGGCTACCTTACGCTGCAATTCAGCCATCCGATCGTCGTCGCCTTTACGAGCTACCTCCAACCCCCCAACCTTGGCGTAGCGACCCATTTTTTCAAAAAATTCGATGCTATACATCGTGGTTTGGCAGGTCATCTGATCGTGGGCTGTGGCGTAGCAGAAATCAGATGCGTGAGCTGTGGAACCAATATCGGTAGGAATCGCTGATTTATCGATACCCACGATATTGTCCCAACCTCGTTCAATCAGGTGGTGGGCGACTGATGCCCCCGTGATTCCACCTTGACCAATGATGACAACTTTAGCTTTTGCGGGAAAACTGGCCATAAAACGCCTGCCTTAAAATGCGGATAAACGAGCAGGAACTATACCCATTTATAATTGCTGGGCCACGCGCCGCCACTGTTTATAGCGGCGTTTGTCTGTCCCGACGCGACAGTGGCTAAGGTAAGTCAAGTTTCATTACGCCAAATAGGTCAGTACCATCCTCAAGCCGATACGTATTGCGATTCACTTGCCACAGGGTTTGCGGGTCGCTACTGGCGCGGGCTATCACTCGAACGAATACACGCCCTTGGGGAAGTATTGAGCTGTTCACACGATAGCTGACCACACCGTCGCTCACATCAGCAATGCCAACGTCGCTAAACACGGTTGAGTCTGCTTCAAAAAAGGGCGATGTAGAGATAATCAGATCGTAGCTCAGAGTGTTTTGCTGGGTAACATCAAATGCTGGTTCCCACTCAAGCATAATCGTACCGCCTTCGTCTATTTCTGGATCTTTGCGAATTTCAGGCTCCATTGGCACGCCAAAATTCTGCGTAATATCGGTATAAAGATCATTAACTATCGATACAAAGCGCTCTGGGCTGTTCGGCTCAAATCGCACATGTGCGCTATCTGGCAGTTTGGTTAAGTGAGGCTCTACTGCATTATTGAGGTTTGATGCGTGCTGTAGGATCTGCGCATCGCTGTAGTAATTTGCGCGCAATTCATCAATCGCTCGAACCAGTAATGCGTGTGTTCCGGGTAAACGATAGTAGCGATCTACAAAATCACTGTTTTGTCCACGAGCATAGCCATAGAACTTACGCTTCTGCAGTTGTGCATTGTCGAGTGAATTGGTCAGAGTAGGCTCTGGCTCAAATGTGCCGTCATAGTCCCAAGGCAAGATATAAAAGCGTTCTGTACCTGCTGGGTTGTACAAATAGAAATTGTGTGTGATGGCATCAGTTTGATGCAAGATCAGGTTAGTGGCTAACCACGTCAGGATGTTATTGTGATTGAAGTGCTGCTCAATCACTGAGTCGAGGCTGCGCTCAGGATCAACCATTGCTTCGAGCATTTTTACCACCATGCGGTGGTCTTTACCGTTCTCGATTTCTAATCTTGATTCAAAGGCTTTGTCATCGAGTGGCTTGCCAGTCTCATCCACCTGAACGCTGTTCAGGTCACCTTGTGAGAAACGGAAGAATTCGATTTTATACAAATTGTCGTCTTCGCCCAGACCACGGTTGTTGACGTATTCCTTGCCGATAAATTCGGTATGGGTAAATAGGCCAAAGTCTTCCAAACCCTGTCCGTTGTCTAGCCACAAGTTGACAAATTGTGAGCGTAACGAAGGGAAGTGTGGCACTGATTGGAAGAGGTCAAACGCGAGTTTGTTTTTGATGCGCGAAGATTCAAAGGGGTTTTTATTGAGCTGTAGACGTCGCTCTCCGCGCCAAAGGTCATCTTTGCTGTTCAGTTTAAGTCGAAAGGATTTCTGTGGTCCAAAGCGTGCTGTGTTTCCGCGTTGACGTAGTGTGGCGTTGGTTGCCAAGCCATCATCGGGTAAATCTTCGCCAGATGCGTGTATGTCAATTTCAACCTTGAAGTCGTCATTGCCATTGATATCTGCAAGTACATCATCGAGAGTGCAACCTGACTGGTTATCGATAGTACAGATGCCTTGGGTAGTATTAGCTATGCGAAGATCGAGTCGGACAACGTTGTTGAGATCGTACCCGTCTTGCAAATAGAACGCGTTGAAATCCCCAATATCAGTGGGGTGGGGAACGAACACACTGTTTTGACGATAAACGGGAGGGTTGATAGTGACGCCCGTGTCACCATTAGGGTTGAGCATAACCAGCTCGTTGTCGTTTGAATTCTGGTTATCGTCTGGGTTTTGATTGTTGTCGCCCCCATCAGGATTAATAACAGGGTTGGTTCGTTCAGAATCAATGTCGGCACCGTTTGCATCGTTGGATGCTAAAGGCGTTGCATCGTCAGCAACACCACACCCGTTTAATGCGAGTAGAAATAGTACGGCTGCTAGGTATTTTGTTGAATGAATGGCCATATATAGCGCGTCCTTGCTGGGGATTAGCGCGGAGTTTATGGCATCAACTGGTTGAAAATTGTGCAGTTACACTCGAAATCAGCAATCTGTGTGCTGGTTGTCGAGCAACCCGGCACGCAGACTGCGCTCTCATGCGCTTCGCCCGCCGGGATGGGTAATTTTACCTCAGTGCTCTCTACGGCAGGTCTAGCTCCATTACGCCGAATAAATCTGTACCGTCTTCCAGGCGGAAGATATTTTTGTTGGTCTGCCAGAAAACATCAGGATTGCTGCTGGCTCTGGCGATAACGCGAACATACACTCTTCCTGACGGCAATATTGAGGTGTTGATCGGGTAACTGACCAAACCCTCACTCACATCTGCAATGCCGGTATCACTGAAAACAGTTTGAGCAGGTTCAAATCCAGGCGAGGTAGAAACAATAAGATCGTAAGTTAATGTGTTTTGCCTGGTGACATCAAACCCTGGCTGCCACTCAAGTTGCACAATGCCGGTTGCGTCAATGACAGGGTTTTCCATTATTACAGGTTCCATCGGGACGGCATAGTTCTGGGTGATGTCGGTGTATAGATCGTTGACTACTGACACGAAACGTTGCGGGCTGGCGGGTTCAAAACGGACATTAGCGCTATCTGGGAGTTTTGTCAGGTGAGGCTCAACTAAGGCATTGAGAACGGATGCACGTTGCAGAATCTGCGCGTCACTGTAGTAATTTGCGCGCAACTCATCCACCGCTCTTACCAGCAAATCGTGTGTTCCCGGCAAACGATAAAAGCGATCGACAAAATCACTGTTTTGTCCGCGCGCATAGCCATAGAATTTTCGTTTTTGAAGCTCTGCGTTGTCGATCGAGTCGGTTAGTGCAGGTTCTGGCTCAAAGGTGCCGTCGTAGTCCCACGGCAGAAAGAAAAACCGCTCTGTACCGGCTGGGTTGTATAAGTAGAAATTGTGGGTGATGGCATCGGTTTGATGCAAGATTAGATTGGTCGCCAACCACGTCAGAATATTATTACGATTAAAGTGCTGCTCAATGACAGAATCAAGGCCGCGATCAGGATCTACCATCGCTTCAAGCATTTTTACCACCATGCGATGGTCTTTGCCGTTTTCGATTTCCAGTCGTGATTCAAAGGCATCCTCGTCGAGCGGTTCTCCATTCTCGTCAACTTGCACGCTGTTCAAATCGCCTTGTGAAAACCGGAAAAACTCGATTTTGTACAGATTGTCGTCCTTGCCCAGGCCGCGGTTGTTAACGTATTCCTCACCGACGAATTCTGTGTGAGTAAACAGGCCAAAGTCTTCTAATCCTTGCCCGTTGTCCAGCCACAGATTCACAAACTGTGAGCGTAATGATGGGAAGTGCGGCACGGATTGGAAAAGGTCAAACGAGAGTTTGTTTTTTATACGCGAGGATTCGAACGGGTTTTTATTCAGCTGAAGTCTTCGTTCTCCACGCCACAGAACCTCTTTGCTATCAAGTTTGAGTCGGAAGGATTTCTGCGGTCCGTTGCGAGCGGTGTTTCCGCGTTGACGCAACGTGGCGTTAGTCAAAAGGCCGTCATCGGGTAAGCTGTCACCAGAGGCATGTATGTCAATTTCAACCTTGAAATTATCATCGCCATTGGTATCGGCGAGCACATCAGCAAGCGTACAACCTGATTGGTCGTCAATGGTGCAAATGCCTTGGACCGTGTTGGCAATACGCAGGTCAAGGCGTATGACGTTGTCTACAGCGTAACCGTCTTGCGTATAAAATGCGTTGAAATCGCCAATGTCGGTTGGATCAGGTACGAACACACTATTTTCGCGATAAGTGGGCGCATCGATAGTGACGCCGGTGTCCCCGTTGGGGTTGAGAAATACCGCGTCGTCGTCCGAATTTTGACCGTTGGTATCGCCATTATCGTCTGGAGTTTCTCCAGTGGGCGGAGTGGTCTCAGGTTGCACATCGTTGCCGCTGTCAGTGCCAGGGTTTGTCGTGCCACCGTCAATTGAATCATCGCCAGGATTTTCGGTGTCCGAGCCTGCGCCGGAGGCATCGTTAGACACTTGCGGCAATGCATCGTCTGCTATTTCACAAGCGCTTAGTGCCACAAGAAGCACTGCCGCGAATGCGAATCGTGATGGCGTCTTCAACATTGTGTTTACCGTTTTATCCATGTTTGTAACTGTACCAATGGCCGTCTCATTCCGTAGAGATTTTGAACAGCGTGAACGCCGCCTGCTTAAGACACTAGCTGCATTTATTCGTAAATCAAGAGGAATTGACTCTATCCTCAATATTGTGAACTATTAGCCACTCGTAAAAGTGGTTTTAAGACCAGCTGTACGCTTCGTCATAGTCGGTACACTTCTTACTCTACCGCCCAGAACGCGTTCACAATCGGATTCTCCAGATTGCGGCTGCGAGTAAACAAGCCAACTTCATAGGCCTTGAGTTTCGGCTGTACATCAACAACAACTACATTGCCAGATAGAGAGCTGTTTTCCAGCACTATCTGCGGCACTACTCCCATTCCCAAACCAAGGCTAACCATGCTGACTATGGCTTCATTGCCAGCTACCTGTGCATAGACTTTCGGGATGATTTTTTGCATTTTAAACCAAGCATTCACTCGACTCCTCGCAAGGCCTCGGGCGGATAAAATCATTGGTACCGAGTTCCATTCAATAGTTCCGTGTGAATCTAAGGTAGGTATATTTCGATCTGGCCGGTCCAACGGAGCGATGAATACCAGTGGTGACACAATGAGCGGACGAAATGCGACGCCACGTGGCAGCGAGCTGGGGTAAGCCGCAATAGCGACATCTTCTTTGCCTGCGACAATTCTATCAATCGCATCTTCCGGGTCACCAGTGAGCAGCTTGATTTCAATCTGCGGGTAGGCGGGTCTGAACTGCTCAAGAAGTTTAAAGAGGATGCTGTGACTAGCGGTAACTGAGCAGTAAATACTCAGTTCACCTTTTAACGGGCTGTTTGTGTCTCCCAATTCTCGTTTTAGTTGGTTGAACCGCAAGAGTGCATCACGAGCGTAGGATTCAAAAATCTGTCCTTGGCTGGTCAAGGCGACTGAGCGGTTATCGCGCAGAAAAAGCGCTGCGCCCAAGTCGCTCTCCAGTTGTTGAATGTTGCGTGAAAGGCTTGACACGCTAGTGTTGCTATTCAACGCTGCGCGTCCAAAATGCAGGGCATTGGCGAGCGCTAAAAACTGATTAAGTGTCTTTGGGTTCATAAGGCCAGAAGTGGGGCGGCAGGTAGTGTTGCAATAACTGAAACGTATTGTCTCAAATATATCAATTTACTGTACACCACGATTAGGCTATCGTGTCAACAAGCCCTGAAACTGCAGAATCTACTGATGTCCAATTCCACACACTCCGCTAATTATTTCAACTCATTGCCGCTGCGTGAACAACTCGAGCAACTCGGCAAATGCCGTTTCATGCATCTCAACGAATTTGAAGAAGGTGTCGAGGCTCTAAAAGGCAAGAAGCTGGTGGTTATCGGATGCGGTGCCCAGGGCCTTAATCAGGGGCTCAACCTGCGCGACAGCGGTTTGGACGTGTCGTACACATTGCGCGAGCAGGCCATCAGCGAAAAACGTCAATCGTGGAAAAATGCCACAGAAAACGGCTTCACTGTAGGCACCTATGAAGAGCTTATTCCCACAGCTGATGTGGTGTTAAACCTGACGCCGGACAAGCAGCACACCTCTGTAGTGAAGGCGGTGATGCCATTAATGAAGCAAGGCGCTTGTTTGTCTTATTCGCACGGTTTTAACATTGTTGAAGAAGGCGTGAAGATCCGCGACGACATCACTGTCATTATGGTGGCGCCTAAGTGTCCCGGTTCTGAGGTCCGGGCAGAATATGTTCGTGGCTTCGGCGTACCAACTCTCATTGCTGTGCATGAAGATAACGATCCACGGGGCCATGGTCTGGCATTAGCGAAGGCATATGCTGTGGGCACCGGTGGCCATAAGGCGGGTGTTCTCATGTCATCCTTCATTGCTGAGGTCAAATCTGATCTCATGGGCGAGCAAACCATCCTTTGTGGCATGTTGCAAACGGGTTCTTTGCTGTGCTTCGACAAGATGGTGAAAGAAGGCGTTGACGCAGCTTACGCATCTAAACTTATTCAGTATGGTTGGGAGACTGTCACTGAAGCGCTAAAGTACGGTGGCGTGACGAACATGATGGATCGTTTGTCGAACCCAGCAAAGATTCGCGCATTTGATCTTGCCGAGCAAATGAAAGACATCATGCGTACGCTGTATCAAAAGCATCAGGACGACATCATGACAGGTCATTTTTCGCAAACGATGATGACCGACTGGGCTGCAGACGATAAAGATTTGCTAAATTGGCGTGCAGAAACAGCTGAAACAGCTTTTGAGAAAACACCGGCTGGCGGTATGGAGATTCCCGAGCAGGAGTATTTTGACAATGGCATTCTGATGGTTGCCATGGTTAAGGCTGGGGTTGAGCTTGCTTTTGAAACCATGACCTCAGCAGGCATTATCGCTGACTCCGCATACTACGAGTCGCTGCATGAAACGCCGCTCATTGCCAATACCATTGCGCGAAAGAAGTTGTACGAGATGAACGCAACTATCTCTGACACAGCAGAATACGGCTGTTATTTATATAACCACGCTTGTGTTCCTCTTCTAAAAGACTTCATGACAACAGTGGGTACTGATGTGATTGGCCGTGGCTTACAACTCGATGACAACGGCGTAGATAACGCGCGCTTAATTGAAGTGAACGCTATCATCCGGGCACATCCAGTTGAAGCTATTGGTGCTGAGCTGCGTGGTTATATGGCAGACATGAAACGCATCATCTGATTAACTGATTAACTTTAAAAGAGAGTCATTATATTGTGAGCTCCATTGCGCTCGACAACTTGTCTGTCGATTTTGACGAGCGATTCCAGCTGAGCGGTATCAGCTGGAAGATTGAGGCCGGGCAGCAATGGATGCTCAGTGGTGCTAATGGCTCAGGCAAGTCTGCACTAGCTGCCGTGTTAAGCGGTGCAGGCAAGGTCATTGGTGGCAGCATTTCGGGCGTGCCTAAGAAAGTGGCTGTTGTGTCGTATGAGGCGCAACAGGCGCTCATTGCCGCTGAGCTGCGCAAGGATGACGCAGACATCATTGATGTCATCTCTGAAGGCACACCGGTTTATGAGATCCTTGAGGCCGTTTGCACCGACTCAGCACTAGCAGAAAAGCTTGTTGACAAATTTGGTTTGCAAGGGTTGTTGAAACGCTCATTTCGCAAGCTATCAACGGGTGAGACGCGCAAGGTCATGCTGATACGAGCATTAGCTTGCAAACCAGATTTATTGGTTCTCGATGAACCTTTTGATGGCTTGGACACTCAGATGCAGCGAATGCTTAATGAACACCTCAGCGGTTTGTCTTCATCAACGCCTATGATATTGGTACTCAATCGATTTGATGAATGCCCTGAGTTCGTATCGCACATTGGCTACATGAACAACGGTCGATTGGATTCGATAGTAGAGCGCTGTGATGACGCCGCCTTCGGCGAGCTATATCGTCTATTGCATCTCAAGACCCCAGATTTACAGATCCCTCCGGCTGATCCCGCTTTCGAACTGCCCGCACTCGATCCAGAGGAGCCGTTGGTTGCATTACACGAAGTGAGTATCAAGTACGTTGATGACGTTATTTTCAGCGATGTGTCGTGGACCATCAACGCGGGTGAACATTGGCAACTGACTGGCCCCAATGGCAGTGGCAAAACTGGCTTGCTGTCACTGATTACTGGCGACCACCCCCAATGTTATGTCAACAACATTAAGGTATTCGGTTTTCAACGTGGTCAGGGCGAGAGTATCTGGCAGATCAAACAATACATTGGTTATGTATCCACGGCTCTACAGTGGGAGTACCGCGTGAGTGCCAGTGTGCGTAACGTTATAATTTCGGGCTTTTACGACAGCATAGGTTTGTACAGTAAGGCCACAGAGGTACAACGTAACATTGCCGATCAATGGCTAACTCTCCTAAATATGCAAGAGCGGGCAGATCAACCTTATACTTCTCTGTCTCACGGTGACCAGCGTCTTTTGCTTATTGCCAGAGCAATGGTTAAGCATCCGCCCTTGTTAATTCTTGATGAGCCCGCTTTGGGCCTTGATGATATGAACAGGCAGCTCGTACTTGCATTAATCGAGAAGATTTGTTCTGGGTCTTCAACAACTGTGCTATATATCAGCCACCATTCGTCCGATCAGATCCAAGGCATTGAACATCATTTAGCAATGCAGCCACGCGAGATTAACTTATGACAGTTCGGTACTATTTTCAGATTTTGGTCGTTGCGGTTCCTTTGACGGTACTGTTGCTTAGCTTACTATGGCCACCCATAGCCTGGTTGTTTGTTGTATTGGTGCCCATAGCGCTGGTGGGCCTTCAAGACCTATTTCAGACCAAGCAAACCATTAGACGGCTCTACCCGGTTATCGGGCGCTTCCGCTATATGTTTGAGGCTGTCCGCCCTGAAATCCAGCAGTACTTTGTTGAATCTGACACCAGTGGAAAACCGATTCCTCGAGAATTTCGATCACTGGTCTATCAAAGAGCTAAGGGTGCTCGTGATACCCGCCCATTCGGTACCATCTTCGACGTTAACCGCGCCGGCTACGAATGGATAAACCATTCAATGGCGCCGGTGCATCCAAGCACAACCGACCCGCGCGTATTGTTCGGTGAAGACCGTTGTGCCAAGCCTTACTTAGGCTCAGTTTTTAACATTTCAGCCATGAGCTACGGTGCGTTGAGTAACAGTGCCATACGTGCACTAAACAAAGGCGCGAAGCTGGGTGGCTTTTCGCACAACACAGGTGAAGGTAGTTTAAGTCCTTATCATCTGGAAGCTGAAGGCGATATCGTCTGGCAAATTGGCACAGGTTATTTTGGTTGCCGTAACGAAGAGGGTGGGTTTGATGAGACCCTCTTTAAAGCAAATTCTGCCAAAGAATCAGTCAAGATGATCGAAATCAAGCTCTCGCAAGGAGCAAAGCCTGGCCATGGAGGTATCTTGCCTGCTGCCAAGCTGACCGCAGAAATTGCCGAAATACGTGGTGTGCCTATGGGTAAAGATGTCGTCTCCCCGGCAGCTCACACCGCATTTTCAACGCCCCAGGGCCTATTGGAGTTTGTTACCAAACTACGTGAATTGTCAGGTGGCAAACCGGTTGGTTTTAAGTTATGCATTGGTCGCCGCGATCAATTCCTATCGATCTGTAAGGCCATGCTGGAGACCGGCATGATGCCCGATTTCATTACCGTCGACGGTGGTGAGGGCGGTACAGGCGCTGCGCCCACAGAGATGACCAATTCAGTAGGTACGCCACTTCGTGATGGCTTGGTGTTTGTGAATCAAGCGTTGATTGGTATCGGGCTTAGAGATAAAACCCGGCTAATTGCGTCAGGCAAAATGCTATCCGCGTTTCATATATTGCGCATGGTTGCGCTGGGTGCTGATGCCGCCAATTCGGCTCGTGGAATGATGATGGCGCTGGGTTGCATTCAAGCCAGAAGTTGCAACACTGATCATTGCCCAACAGGTATTGCTACGACCAACCCGGTGCGTGCAAAAGCTTTGGTAGTGTCTGATAAGGCTTCACGTGTTGCCAGTTTCCATAAAGGCACAGTGCATAATCTGATGGAGCTAATTGGCGTTGCTGGAATGGAGTCGCTGAGCGAACTACGGCCATGGCACATCAATCGCCGCATTCAAGGCACGGACGTTAAAACCTATGCCCAGCTCTACCCGCAAATTACCGCCAATTGCCTGCTTGATGAGAACACAATTCCTGAAGATTGGAAGGACGATTGGTCGCGCGCAAACTCGCAGCGGTTTTAAACGATATTGAGTTCGTGGCGTAGCTTGGGGGTCTGTCTTGTACGTTGCTGTCTTGTGCGTTAAAGACAGGCCGCTAAAACCTCAATCGGGTGCAGTACACGTCGCTGCGTATTGTCTCGAATCTGCGCCTGACAGCTAAAACCATTGGCAACAATGACTGTGTGTTGATCTGCTTGTTTGACCGCCGGACCTAATGCGCGATCGAACAGGTATTGGCCGATATGGCGCGTTTTGCTTCGCATCCCATAGCTACCCGCCATGCCACAGCAGCCGCTCTCCACTTCGTGCACGTGCTCACAACAGGCATCCATTAGTTGTCTGTCACTGTCAGCTAAACCTAATGACTTATCGTGGCAGTGCAGGTGAATGACCGCCTGTTTGAGTTTGCGTTGCAAAGTCATCTGTTGACCAGCCAGAAAAGCACTGACCGATTGGCAGCGTACGCTCAAATCATGAGCCATTACATCGTTAGGGAACATGCGTAACAGCTCATCCTTGAAAACGGATAAGCACGAGGGCTCAAGCACTAGTACTTTTGCCTGGTTAGGCAGCGTGGAATAAAAGCCGTCGATTATTGATTGCAGCTGCCGCGCTGCCTGATCCAGTAGGCCTACCTCATATAGGGGCCTGCCGCAGCAAAAGTGCTCACGTGCTACAGCCACACGCCAACCCGTTTTTAGCAAAACCTGTACGGTACTCTGGGCAATAGCTGGGCGGTAATGTGTATTTACAGAATCACTCCACAGAACTACAGCTGGAGCATCGGGTTGGCCAAACCAGTAGAAGTTCTTATCTTGATAATTGCTTGTCTGACGAGCCCACTGGGTAAAACTTTGTGTAGCAATGGTGGGTAGCGTTTTGTCGTGGTCGATACCTGCAAGTCGTTTGAACAACGATCCTGTTATTCCTCGTTGCAGTACATTAGCGGTTAGAGGTGCCTTTGCCAGATACGGCAACCACTGACCGATTCGGTTGATGAGCTGATGGTGAAGTGGGCGTTTTTTATCAACATAATGACGTTGCATGAACTCAGCTTTGTAGCTGGCTATATCTACTCCCGTGGGGCATTCGCTTTTACAGGCCTTGCATGACAAGCAATGTTCCATGGAATCAGCGACGTCTGTATCTTTCCAGCCGCTTTTCAAGACATCACCGCGCACTAGCTCATGTAAAAGATGCGCTCGTCCTCTAGTGGAATACTTCTCTTCGTTCGTGGCCTGATAGCTGGGGCACATGGCTCCAGTGTGAGCCCGGCACTTACCCATGCCAATGCAGCGTTCGGTTGATCGCCCAAACCCTTGGGGGTCTTCTGAAAAATGCAGCTGCGTGACGACCTTTGGCGTTTCATAGCCTGGACCAAAGCGCAAATTCTCGTCCATACGATAGGCGTCTATTAGCTTGCCCGGATTCATCAGGCTTGCTGGATCCCACGCAGCCTTAAAACGTCTGAATGCTTGCATTAACCTATCACCAAACATGATAGGCAGGAACTCGGCTTTGGCTTGACCGTCGCCGTGTTCACCAGATAATGAGCCACCGTACTGAACAACAAGGTGCGCTATCTGCTTGCTGAATTCTCGCCAGTGCGCCACACCACTTACTGTACGCGTATCAAACGTAATGCGCGCATGAATGCAGCCGTCGCCAAAATGCCCATAGAGTGAGGTGGTATATCCGTACTGATCAACTAGTGCTTTGAAATCGCGCAAGTAGTCTCCCAATTGGAGAGGATCAACCGCGGTATCTTCCCAGCCAACAACGGGGTCAATACCTTCCGGATCTAGGCTCATCGCCGTGGCCGATGCACCTTGCTCGCGAATACTCCAAATGGCAGTTTCATCGGCTTTGCTATGAACCGCTTTAGCCGCACGTACCTTTCGGTTCGACAACATGGAAGCCACAAACGCCTCAACTCTTGGCTGTAAAGCGTCGGTATTACTATCAGCTAGCTCAACGAGCATCCACGCTCGGCCTTCGGGTAAAAGCGCTACCTCGCGGCTCTTGAGATTTCTGTCATTGAGGCCGCCTACAATGCCCCAGTCTAGGCCTTCCATGGCTATCGGTGAGTGGGACATGATGTCACCAACAGCATCTCCTGCCAAAAATATATCGTCAAAGCCCAGAACCACAAGCTGCGTGACGGTTGGTTTTTCAATCAGGCGTACTTTTGCCTGCAAGACAGAAACGCAGGTGCCCTCTGATCCCACCAGAGCCCTTGCCACATTGAAGCCGTTTTCAGGGAGTAATTGATCAAGGTTATAGCCGGAAACACGACGTTTGATGTTGGGAAAGTGTTGCCGTATATCGTCAGCGTATTCATCACGTATCGCAAGCAGCTCAGCGTAAATCTTTGCTTGCCTGGAGTCTGTCGACAAGATGGTTTTCAGTTGATCGTCTGTTGTTGGACCCACCCAAAAGCGTGCACCATCGCTGGTTAGTACTTCCAGCGCCTCAACGTTCTCCACTGTTTTGCCAGCTAACATGGAGCGCGGCCCACAACTGTTGTTGCCGATCATGCCCCCTAGTGTGCAGCGACTGTGCGTGGCAGGGTCGGGGCCGAAGGTGAGTGCATGTTGCTCGGCAACGGATTTAAGGCTGTCACACACAATGCCGGGTTCGACGGTGGCGATTTGTGTGTCCGGATCAAGGTCGACCACTTGATTCAGGTGCCGCGAGCAATCGATGACCAGCGCTGCGTTCACACATTGGCCATTTTGCGATGTTCCTGCGCCGCGCATTAGAATGGCCACCTCATGTTCATGGCATAGGGCGACGATAGCGACTATGTCTTCAAGGCTGCGAGGGTAGGCCACCCCCGTTGGTACTTGCCGGTAGTTTGAGGCGTCACTGGTGTACAGAGAGATTGCCGCATCAGAGAAATCAACTTCACCCTGAATGAGGTGTTTTAGCGTTTCTGCTGCTACGGTGTTCACAGTATTTTCCCCGGAGTTTGTGCTTTGTGAAAATAACCTGAAAATAGGTGTTTGCCTTATCTGCTTCGTGTCAGACTATAGCTTTTGCGCCGATCAGTAGAGCACTAACGCAATGTCTGAACTCGATTCATGTAGAACAAAAATTCGCCAGCTCTATCACGCCGAGCAAGCCTCTTTGCTTGACAATTTGATGCAGGCTCAGCCTATCAGTGCCCGGCAGCGAAAAAACATGACAGATAGCGCTGTCGACATGATAACCCGCATACGCACCTCGGGTGAAACTGGTCTTATGGAGTTGTTTCTAGGCGAGTATGGCTTATCTACCCACGAAGGTCTGTGCTTGATGACACTGGCAGAAGCTCTACTAAGAGTGCCAGATCAAGCCACGGTGAGTGCCCTGATTGAAGACAAGATTGGTGGTGGCCAGTGGGTTGAACATTTGGGTAAATCCGAATCAGCTTTGGTTAACTTCTCCACGCGTGCGCTAGTGCTCACTCGTTCTGTACTCGATGTGCCTCAATCTGATGATGTCAGTACGGGTATTCGTTCGGCTGTTAAACGACTAGGCGAGCCTGTTATTCGTCGTGCAGTCCTTCAAGCAATGACAGAGCTTGGCAAGCAGTTTGTACTGGGAGAAACCGTAGATGAGGCTCTATCCAAAGGCATGAAGCTGCATCAACAGGGTTATCGTTATTCTTATGACATGTTAGGAGAGGCGGCACTCACAGCTGATGATGCCGCGGCTTACCTTGCGGCCTATACCCATGCAATAGAAACATTGACCGTTCGAAGCACTTTTGATGATGTGCGCGATAACCCGGGAATTTCCGTAAAATTGTCGGCGTTGCATCCACGCTACGAGTTCATGAACCGTGAGCGTGTTTTGCTTGAACTGGTGCCGCGCGTGAGTCGGCTTGCCCGATTGGCAGCAAAAGCGAACATGGGTTTCAACATCGACGCCGAAGAGGCAAATCGTCTGGACATATCACTCGATGTTATCGATGCCGTATTGAGCGATCCAGAGCTTGAGGGTTGGAATGGTTTTGGTGTCGTAGTACAGGCTTATGGTCGACGATGTTCTGCTGTACTTGATTGGCTTTACGCTCTGAGCAATAAGCTTGATAGAAAGATCATGGTGCGCCTGGTAAAGGGTGCGTACTGGGATACCGAAATTAAAGAATCGCAGTACCTTGGAGCTGATGATTTTCCGGTGTTTACTGATAAGGCAGCCACCGATGTTGCTTATATCTGTAGCTCTCGCCAGATGCTAGGAATGAATGATCGTATCTATTCCCAGTTTGCAACGCACAATGCTCATACAGTTGCTGGCATTCTGGAGCTGGCTGCTGAATTCAAGCTTGCGCCACGTGAGTATGAATTTCAGCGCTTACACGGTATGGGAGATGCATTACATGATGTGGTTAAAGCTCAACATCGAACGCAATGCAGAATCTACGCACCGGTTGGCTCGCACCGTCAGCTATTGGCTTATTTGGTGAGGCGTTTATTGGAAAACGGTGCCAATAGTTCGTTTGTCAATCAGCTCAGCGATCCTGACTACCCGGCGCAGGCCATTGCCGCAGATCCGTTTGAACTCATGCTGAACAACCGCAAGGCTGCTAAACCATCGCCTATTGTTATGCCACACGAACTTTTTGGTGTTAAGCGCCGCAATTCCTGGGGCCTCGACACCACTAATGTGACTGATATGCAGCGTTATGAAAATGCCCGCCTGCCTTTTATAGAAACACAATGGCAGGTAGGTTCGCTGGTCGCAGGCGTTGCACAAAACTCAGCACCGGCGAACCAACCAGTACCTGTCGTCAATCCCGCTGACAAAGCGGACGTTGTTGGCCACGTATTTTTTGCTGATGCTGCAACGATTGAACACGCCTTGCACGCGGCAACACCCTGGGAAGATAGCACCGCCACACAACGTGCCGATGTATTGACAAGAGCATCGTTTCGACTGGAGGAGTGTCATGGAGAGCTGTTTGCGCTTCTCACACGTGAGGCTGGAAAGAGTGCCCTG
>JALZUD010000005.1 GCA_023301725.1 Granulosicoccus sp.
TTGCCCAAAACACCGCTGGTGGTTCTTGTCTTCGCTGCGGCAATGGGCGTATTGTGGCTCTCAACAGTACCGTTGACCACTGGCATCATCGCCCAGGTGTTTGGTATCCGCTATATGGCAACGCTGTTCGGCATTGTGTTCCTAAGCCACCAGATAGGCAGCTTTCTGGGTGTCTGGCTGGGTGGAGTTCTCTATGACGCCACAGGTAGTTATAACGGTATGTGGTGGGCGGGCGTTTTACTCGGGTTACTGGCAGCGGTGATTCATCTACCTATCAATGAAAAACCATTGGCACGTGGCGTATAAGGATAGTCATTCAAAGTTGGCCTCATCTACCCTTAAAGCAACAAACGACGGACTTTCCTACAACATGTCTATCCCGTGACGGCGCCGGCCTGGCTACGATCACCCACAACAAGAACCACAGTTCGTCCGACAGACTCAGCGACAACGAGCGAATACGCACCTAATAAACATTAGAGTTGACATAAACGAATGCAACTAGATTCCGACGCCGATTCTGTATCGTGCCAATCCTGAAATAATGATGTTGTCAGGCGGAACAGACCCACTAAAACTTAAGACCAACTCATACCCACCGCTTGCTTGAAGAAAATCAAGGAGATCAAAACTGGTCGTCGTCAGATTTAGTACGCGGGCGGCTGCGCTGATCTGTGGATCACCATCAGGTAGGAATGCAACCAGTCGCTCGTTTAGTGCACCATCAAAACGCGCTCTAATGGAAACCTCAATTCTTTGAAGAAAATCGAAACTATCAATCGCGCCGTCTTCCAAAGGGTCTGTGTCTGAAATTGACAGTATGACCAATTGAAGCTCACGCAATCTTGCGAAGGTTAAAAATCTAGAATCAGCTTCGACCTCAAACAATCGACCATCAATCGCCAGATCAATTTCCAGATTCAACTCAGTGGGTATTGGGGCACCTGGGATAGTCACCGCAGGTAAAGCATCGGTCATTGAACGGGTAGCGAGAGTGAAATCACCACACCCTGTCAATACAACAGATACAACACATAAAATCGCTGCCAGATAGCGTTGCAATCTATGGAGTGGCGAACGCAGTACCGTTTCACACTGCCTATTCTTTACAGAATGAAACGCCCCCAATCCGATTGCATTTGCTAATTTGTTATTCACATTATTTATGCATTTCCTAGTCAGACGAGATCGCAGAACCGTCCCGAGGTGAAAGCAAAAAAAGAACATACGTAGCAGCAGTGTGGCGCTCTTATCTTATGCTTTCGCCGCAATAATACGGTAATTATGGAGACTCTTTACAGCCTTGCTACAACGCTTATCAGTCGCCACAATAACTAGACACCCAAAAACCTACAAAGTGCCCATCGCAGCATAATAAATTTTACCCCAATGGACAAAACCTCAAATTCACCTTTTTACTGCCTGAAACGATTGATTAAAAACTGGATTTAGCAGCATGTAGAACACATATCTAACTGCTTAGTTCCGAAGTATTTTCAATTCGTAGAAAAAAAAATTTTTCTTTTAAAAACAAGGCGATTCGTTATAAAAAAGTTACCAGCTGGTGCATCTATTCTGATTTTTTATTGCTACTGTAAATCTCGTATGCAATACAACATACTTCACCACGTCTCTATAAACATATTCAATTTTGGAATAACAACATCTTATAACTAATTTTGATAATGCAACCTAGAGAACCAAAGAGTACTTAATAATGAAAAACTATAAAGCGGTAAACAACAGACTACGAACATACGCAGCAATTAGCCTTCCAGTGCTTATTGGCATTTCAGCCTGCGGCGAATCAACATCGTTAGGCCAAGTACAGTCGGACCTGGAAAATGGTGATGACGCTGTTATATCAATCACTACTGACGAAGATGGCAATATTATTATTGGCAACGGATCAAACGACGCTGACGCTAGTGGCGGCGTTTTTGTAATGTCAAACATTCTTGATGAAAACACGATTGTGGGTTACAGCCGTGCAGATGACGGAACCTTAACAAGAACTGGAGAATTTTCTACTGGCGGACTTGGAGGCGACTTCGATGGAGCTGAGGGTCTGGATCCACTGATCTCTGCTTACTCGCTGATCAATATTCCTGGCAATGAATACCTTCTGGCTGTTAACGCTGGAAGCGATACCATTTCTGTCATGAGAGTCAATGATGACATGACCCTTGACCTTGTGGACACGGAAAGCACCTTCGGTACAGGACCAAACAGTCTGGCTTACAGTGACGGACTTGTTTACGTTACAAACATCGATTCCGATGGCGAGTTTGCAGGCGAACCTGATCAAGAAGGTTCAATTTACGGGTACACCTTTAGTGATGGAGAGTTAACACCAGTAGCAGGATCAGGACGTGATCTCGAGAACCGACCTTCCGCTGTACGTTTTTCACCTGATGGTAGTCACCTTTTCGTCACTAGCATAAACGCAGGTTCTGCAGCCTTAGCGAGTGAAAACGATGACTCCATCGTAGTTTTCAGTGTTGACGAAAATGGCCTCACGTCTGACGCGCCTCTCAGTGGCAACACCTCAACGCCTCGTGGCAATGCTGAAGGCAGAAACTTGCCATCAGCCATCGGCTTTGAAGTGGTAGATCGTTCAAATGGCACATTCGCAATTGTTACCGAAGCTCGCGAATTCCGTTCAGAAGGTCAACCTCCTATCTTCCCTGGACTACAAACCGGTTCTGTTTCTGTATTTCAACTTGGCGACGATGGTCAGCTTGACGCATCTCAGCTTGATCTTCTAGCGGGTCAGACATCCACTGTTGGACAACGCACTGCATGTTGGATTGTTCTGTCACCTGATGGCGAATACTTCTGGGTATCAAACGCTCTTGATGCTTCTATTTCTTCTTACAGATTTACTGATGCCACTGGCAACGTTGAATTAGTTGAAGAGCTAGCAGCAATTGGTGTACAGCCTACTAGTGCCGATCCTGCGGTTGCCTTTGATACCACTGATGGATTTATCGATCTAGATGTCAGTGACGACGGCGAATACTTGTACCAGTTGTTTGGCCTCTCAGGTGCAGTTGGTGTCTACGCCATTGATGGTGGTTCTCTAACGCATGTTGAAACAATTGGCGGTGATCTTCCAGAAGAAAATACTCAAGGCATAGTTGCTTTCTAAAATACCAATAAAAATAAAAACCACTAAATAGGAAATACAAATGAAATCAAATAACAACAACGGCTTTATGAAAAAAGCGGGAGCCCTGAGTCAGGGAATTCCCCGTTATTCCAAAGGCCTAGTAAGTGCCGCCGTTCTCGTCAGTCTGGCCGCTTGTGGCCAGGATGGCATTACGCTTGAAGGTTTTGAAGCTGATCTAGCAGCTGGTGAGTCAATTGAAATTGGTCTCTCACCTAATCCAGATGGATCGGTGGAAGTCACCCTTCCACCAGGAACGGTTGGTGGAGATGATGGTGTAGCTGATGATGGTGCAGCCACTGCTGCCGGTGCAATGTATGCGCTAACTAACCAATTCGATCCATCTCAACAGATTTCTGCCTCTGATGAAGCTGCTGCAGAACCTGATCGCATCAATCAAATCGTGGCTTATACTCGAGACGAGAACGGCACGCTAGAGCAGATAGGCGTATACGATACTGGTGGTGTAGGCGAAAACATTCGCAACAGTGGTGCTAACCCACTGGCATCTCAAGATCCGCTAATCGTATCTAAAGACAGGCGTTTTGTGTTCGCAGTTAACGCTGGTAGTGAGTCAATCAGTTCTTTCACCATCAACGATGATTTCTCACTGACTCCGGCCGATCTGAATGTATCAACAGTCGGTGATTCAGGAGCTCAAAATCCGGTTGCTCTGGCCCAGTTCGAAGACGTTCTGTATGTTGCTAACTCTGGCAACTTTGTCGATGGCGCAGGCCAGGAGCTAGATACACTACCTGCAGATAGAAATCGAACCAACGCCAGTATTATCGGCTTTAGAGTTGGTGATGATGGAAGCCTGACACTCATTCCAGATTCAGAATTAACGGGAGTTGGTGCTAATGCTGGTGCAATTGAGTTTAGTTCCGACGGCAATTCCTTGGTCATTACAGAGCGTCGCACCAATAATCTGAGAGTGGTAACACTCAACGACAACGATGCACCGATAACCTATGACAATGGTGAAGTTCGTGTATCCAGTTTGCTCAGTAACACAGCTCAGCCTTTCGGGTTAGATCTCTATGCAGCTGACAACGGTGATTTCTTATTGGTTTCAGAAGGCAATAATGGCGCTCCGGGTCTTAGTGCACTCTCCAGCTATAGAGTAGAGCCTAATGGTGCATTGACCGCTATCTCTATTAGCTCAGGGGTAGAGGGTGATCCACTCGTCACCGGGTTCACATTTGGTTGCTGGGTTGAGTTTGTAGAAACACCGACTGGCGATTTTGCTTATGTAAGCAACACACCTGATGGCACTATCACAAGCTTTGCAGTAAGTGATGACGGTGCTTTAACACGACTTGAGTCCCTAGCAGGTGATACGGGTATCGATGGCGATGACACGCAAAATGGTGGCGGTGTATTGGATGCAGAAATTGCTTTCCCTTACCTGTACCAAGTTGTGAACAACGACGGAAGAATTGCTCAATTCATGATCAATGAAGACGGCTCTCTTGATCGACAATTAGACGTTGAAATTGTCGACACTGACCTGTTCCGCGCTGGTATGTTCGTTGGTATTGCTGGATTCTAATATCAGGATAATAGCAAGTTCACTATCGATCGCCTATTGAACATTAGGCGATACAGAACAACCCTACCCTGCCCTCTCAGGGTAGGGTTGTTGGTAATAGCGCTATGTCTAGAGCCCGTGACCCAAACCCAACCATTAGCCTAAGTGGATACGTCAAGCGCCTAATAAACTCTTGCCAACAGCTCACGCACTCCAATGTTGAGCAGTTAAGATAATGGTGTGTAGACAAACTGCTCAAACCTGGCCTCTTGCCCTGCCCCGGTAATATCAAACGCCAACATGCCACAGAATGCACCGGTAAATGAAGCATGTTCACCACGCCCACCTTCATCAGAAACAACTGATGCATCTAATGGTGACCCCATTGAATGCCAAGCTTCTGCATCCAGCATTCGCCAGTAAAATTGCTGTGATTTATCATGCACGTGCACTTTCAGCTCAATAGTGCCGTCGGGTACGGGTATTGGATTTTGCAGTGGATAAGTTAGCGCACCATCCGGGTAATCCCCGTTACACGAGATAATCGTCAAACACCTGCCAATTCCTGTCTCGTACGTCAGCATCAATGCATGAAACTTGAACCGGTTGTAGTAGGTGGTTAAGCCGGCTGCTTGTTGATAACAGTTAGGCAAAAAATCTATTTGAGTGCAGGCGTTATACCGGTGATGTTCCTGTCTTCGCGCAACTAACGATTGCTCGAACCAACTACCTATACTTTCCCGCCCAATCAGAACGAGGCAACTATCTTCAATCCTGAACAGACGCTCAGGAAAAGGCGTTCTTAACCATTGGAAATCAATGGGTAGCTCAGTGGAGGAAAAATCGTAAAACGCTTCTGCATCAATGGTCGCAAGCTCAGAAAATGAGGCGTCTATTTGTTCGCCGGGAGATGGAATGATTTCTCGCGCCAATGTTCCACCTTGCTCTAGGTAGAGCCAGTCGTTGCCTTTCCAGACGCAGCGTTCCAGACCACTTTCGCGACCCATGGGGCAAAAATTTCCTGGTAATGGACGCCCCATAAGGAACGAATGATAAATGTCACCCCAATGAGTTTCTACATATTGCCCATGGCCTGTTCGCTGGATTGGATGATCTGGATACCCATCAGCGCAGAGCAAGTGTTTATCTGGATGGGTTTCATAAGGACCAAAGATAGACTTGGATCGTGCCATCGTTACAGCGTGATTGTAGCCTGTTCCGCCTTCAGCGACGGTGAGGTAATACCATCCATTGCGTTTAAACAGATGTGGTGCTTCTGTAAGTCCTCGCTCACTACCAGAATAGATGACGTGAACATCACCCATAAGCCCGTTTTCTGGACTCCATTCTTGTAACAAGATGCCGTCAAAAGAGTCGTGTATCGGGTTTCCACCTGTACCACTGCCACGATGATTCCACTGGACATTGGCAAAATATTTACGTCCATCATCATCATGAAACAACGTCGGATCAAAACCACTGCTGTTGACATAAAAGGGATCAGACCAGTTTCCATCAATTGAGCTGCAGCTTGTAATGTAGTTAGGAGTATCTTTGAACGCCCCATCAAGTCTTTTTACATCTGTATACACAAGCCAAAAAAGACCGTTGCTAAAAGATAAGCAAGGTGCCCAGATACCACAGCTATCTGGGTTGCCTCGCATATCCAGCAATACTGCTCTGTTTAACGGCCTAGAAACTAATGTCCAATGTTCTAGATCAGTTGAATGATGAATTTGTACTCCCGGATACCATTCAAACGTTGATGTGGCTAGGTAGTAGTCGGTACCCACTCGTAAAAATGAAGGGTCAGGATTAAATCCTTTAAGCACTGGATTTCTGATGCTCATATCCCTACTAAACCCATGGTTATCTTACAAAAAAGTGGATACGCAAATTACACCAGCAGTGCTTGCGCGTCTTCAGCTGTCAATTGTGCTGGGCGATCGCAGGTGGTCTTAAGATCAAGAAACTGCCCTGATTCACCTGACTCTAAAATTGCGGTCATTACATCTACCACATGAATTGCAAGTTCTAGCGAGCAACGATGGGCTCGGCCTTGCTGTATCGCTTGAATCATATCTGCCAGGCCTGCTGTTCTGTAGTTGGCCATCCAGCCCGACTTGTGTATCTGATTGGGTCTGCCTAAAGGATGGTCTATGATCTCTACCACGTTGAAAACGCCAGACTCATCGGCTGCCTGCAACTGCCCTCCAAAAAAATTGGGATCCGGAATTATTAGCGACCCTGTTGTTCCATATAACTCCATACTGTTATGTTGATGTGCCCATACATCCCAGCTGGCGGATAGAGTGATGGTTGCACCCTGTTTGAAATGAAGCAGCGCATGAAGATTCGTTGGTGTATTGACATCGATAAGCTCACCGTGTCTGGGCTCTGATGTGATGGTGCGGGCGGCGGTTGCGGATGATGCCAAGGCACCGACGCGAGTTATCGGGCCCAACATCTGTACCAGATTTGTAATGTAGTACGGGCCAATATCCATTACAGGACCAGCACCGGGTTGAAAAAAGAAATCTGGATTTGGATGCCATTGCTCCATTCCATGGCTCATAACATGAGCAGAACCTGCCACTACACGTCCAATGAGCCCTTCATCAATGAGTTGCCTTGCTTGCTGATGAGTACCCCCTAAGAAAGTATCGGGTGCAGAACCTATTCGTAAGTTATTTTTCGTCGCCAACGCGCGAAGCTGTTCACCTTCATTGAGTGTTAACACCAACGGTTTTTCTGAATAAGCGTGTTTTCCCGCTTCAAGAATTTTATGCGTTATGTCGAAATGCACATCTGGAATGGTTAAGTTGACTATGACGTGAATGTCGTCAGCCTGCAATAATTCATCTACCGTATGCGCCCTTACTGAAAATTCCTCAGCACGAGCTTTGGCGGCGTCTG
>JALZUD010000006.1 GCA_023301725.1 Granulosicoccus sp.
GTCTGCTGCGACTTCTTCAGTGGCTTCAGTTGCATCAGCTGCGACTTCTTCGGTGGCTTCAGTTGCGTCTGCTGCGACTTCTTCAGTGGCTTCAGTTGCGTCTGCTGCGACTTCTTCAGTGGCCTCAGTTGCGTCTGCGGCGACATCTTCAGTGGCTTCAGTTGCATCAGCTGCAACTTCTTCAGCGGCTTCAGTTGCGTCTGCTGCGACTTCTTCAGTGGCTTCAGTGGCTTCAGTTGCGTCTGCTGCGACTTCTTCAGTGGCTTCAGTTGCGTCTGCTGCTACTTCTTCAGCAGCCTCAGTTGCATCAGCTACTACTTCATTAGCGTCTTCAGATGCTGTGTCGGCCACGGCATTGGTTACCGCCGCTACAGCGCCCGTTGCTACAGCTGCTGTGGCAGCTACTGCAGAAGTAGCATTAGCACCTGCATCGGCAGCCGCGTCAGTTGCGCCTTCAACAGCATCAGTTGCTGCATCAGTTGCATCGGCAGCTGCGTCAGTTGCACCTTCAACAGCATCAGTTGCTGCATCAGTTGCTGCATCAGTTGCATCGGCAGCCGCGTCAGTTGCACCTTCAACAGCATCGGTTGCTGCATCAGTTGCGTCAGCAGCTGCATCGGTAACAGCGTCAGTTGCACCTTCAACAGCATCAGTTGCTGCGTCAGTTGCGTCTGCAGCTGCATCGGTAGCCGCGTCTGCTGCGCCTTCAACAGCATCAGTTGCTGCGTCGGTTGCGTCAGCCGCTGCATCAGTAGCAGCGTCTGCCGCACCTTCAACAGCATCAGTTGCGTCTGCAGCTGCATCGGTAGCCGCGTCAGCTGCGCCTTCAACAGCATCAGTTCCTGCGTCAGTTGCATCAGCAGCGGCATCCGTAGCCGTATCAGCTGCGCCTTCGACGGCATCAGTTGCTGCATCAGTTGCGTCGCCAGCTGCATCTGCAACCGCATCAGTAGCTTCGGAAGAGGCTCCCGCCACTTCGTCGACGGCTAATTCGCCTTCTTTGCTACCAAACAGGTTCAGTACAATCCAGCCCAACACCAGCACTGCAGCTATTGGAAGAATTTTTTTCCACATCAGGTTCTTGCCTCCTTAATTAATAAAACATCCGTTATATATCGGTGGATCCGACATTTAAACGGTTAGAAATAAACGGTTAGAAATTTTATATTACGCATGGTTTGACCAATTTCAAATCATGTTCGACGTGTTATTGACCCTGAAGTAGCCTGCTCAAGCTGAACTGCCAGGACAAGTATGCAGGTATCAATACTTTCACCGTGCGGCAAGTGTAAGCGCAACAGTGGTTCAATGCGCTGTAAATATTCGTGAACACTAGCCACAAATGGAGCAGTTTAGAGACTATTGCTAGCTTTTTTGAGCGGTAAAAAGCGCTCCAATACGGCGTGTGCCATTCTAAATGCTACCGCTACACAAGACACAAAAGTTCCGATAATAGTTTATCTTTTTTATCACATCGATCAGACGTTGTACTTCTACAGGGTGTTTGTATGCGTGCCGAAAACCAGTTTCCTAACGCT
The DNA here is from genome assembly GCA_023301725.1 of Granulosicoccus sp. Lineage (GTDB taxonomy): Bacteria > Pseudomonadota > Gammaproteobacteria > Granulosicoccales > Granulosicoccaceae > Granulosicoccus. The sequence goes on from JALZUD010000006.1 coordinate 1,539, forward strand.
AATTCCCTGAGTAATCTTTGCAGCAAAATGCGTTGCTGATCACAAAATACACGCTGACTTCTTCGAGCTTCGAGAGCAAACTGCCCATCGAATGACCAAGTATGATTGGCAGAGTTCAGGAAATTCTTTCTACTAATTGCTGAAATGTTGTACAGTCAGTGTTGTTACTTGACAATGCATTGACGTGTGCCGGTGTGCCGCGTGGTCTTTACCGTAAAATCATCTAAGGATAGGGGACGTAGGTCGTGGTAGAACTGATTTATAGCTTTCTCCTGCAATCTGGTTTTCCGCGTGCGTCCATTGTTTTTGATGTCGACCTCTTACAAGTTGACGCAGGTGAACACGACATTAGGGTTCCCTCGTTATTTATTGTCGACCCCAATACTGCCGATCCTCTGGCAGTGGTTGATGTGGTTCCAGCTGTAGATGCAGAGACCCTCAAAAATGTTGCGATAGAGGCTGGTGCTTACGCTAGTAGGCTTGCGGGCAAACACCTACAAGGATTCGTCGTCAGGGTTGACGGTAGTGGGCAAACCGATGCGGAGCAGGTGCAGTTTTACAAAATCTGGCCTAACAGCACCTTACAGCAACTCTCTAGCAAAACATTTCCGGATCTAGATACTTTACGGGTTGCACGTATGCTCCTCGTGGATGAAAAGTCGAATGCCTTGCCCGAGACCATGAACCTCACTACTCCTGTGGTGGAAATCGAAGACGCTTTCGGTCTAAACCAAAATGAAAATAGAGACAAAGAAACAGAATCATTTTCTGCCGGACTTTATCTACCCGCTTTTATGCTTTTGTTGCTGTTCATTCTCGACGCAATTATTCTCGAATTCACCGATTCGCCGCTAATCACTGTTGCCCAGAGTGTCTTGGCGCTGGGTGCTGCAGCTTTGCTAACCCTACCTTCGGCATTGCGATTTTTTCGCAATTGAGCCTGTAATGGAATGAGCAGTAGCGATAGTTGACAAGGCGCGGCTCAGGTAGGGCATACTCCAGTTCCTCATAAGCATATGTACATGTTTGATGGAAGGATTACTTGCAGGGTTGCGTGCTGCCGGAGAGCCTACGAGGCTTCGCTTGCTAAGCCTATGCGCCCACGCTGAACTCAGTGTCACCGAATTAACGCAAATTCTTGGGCAGAGCCAGCCTAGGGTATCCCGTCACCTAAAACTCCTGGTAGATGCAGGGTTGTTGTCGCGGTTTCGCGAGGGCTCGCTGGTTTTTTATCGCTTGACCGAGAGAGATCGTGACGGGCATTTGGCGAAAACTCTGGTTGATCTCCTACCTGCTGACGATGCGGAAATCTCACGTGATCTGGTGAGACTTGAGACTACTCGGCAGAAAAGGGCGAAAGTCGCTGAATCTTATTTCCGTGAGAATGCCAGCAATTGGAGCAAAATTCGGGCGTTGCATGTTGCAGAGGCGGAGGTGGAAGAGCTGCTGCTAAAAGTGGCAGGTTCAGATCAAATTGGACAGTTTCTTGATATCGGCACGGGCACAGGTCGTATGCTGGAGGTCTTCGCCGATCAGATAGAACGTGGTATTGGCATTGATACCAGTGCTGACATGTTGTCTATTGCAAGAACACAGTTAGCAGATGAAAAATACAAGCATGTGCAAATCCGCAAAGGCGATATGTACAACATGCCCATTGATGATCGGAGCGTGGACATCGCGACCATGCATCTGGTGTTGCACTACAGTCTAGAGCCCGTTGCTGTGCTGACAGAGGCAGCTCGAACGCTAAAACCCTCGGCGCGGCTCCTCATTATCGATTTTGCCGCTCATCAGGAAGAGCGGTTAAGGACTGAGCACCAGCATCAACGCTTAGGCTTCACAGACAAGGAAATGAAACAATACATGCAGCAAGCGGGCCTCGTGCCTGGAGACACCTACTCGTTAGAAGGGGATCCATTGACTGTTAAGCTATGGCAAGGAACACTGCAAAACAAGAATTGAACAGCTGCCCCCGTCGAAGCGCACACAAGCTAACCGGCGGTAGACTAAGCGATAGCAGAATCTATCTCGACGATAAGCTCGCCGATCAGTGAGCAATCTTCAACTGAAAACGTCAATGGCAAACGGCAATCGTATAGGCGCCGTAGTACTGCGTCTATTTGTGGAAGTGGTGCGTGTTCTAGGTATTGCCAGCTGTCGTATCGACTTGTATACGCCTTAGGTTGATCAGCTCCAAACCATTTGAGATCTATGCCTCTTTCACTACACTGCTGCAAAAATTGTTGATTTTGCTCGTCGGAGTAGCGAGGAATCGAAAATTGTATTGAGCTTGGAACTTCGTAGGCAAGTGGATGCCTTTTGGGCATCACGATAGCGTTGCCTGCCTGATTTAACTTGCTTGCGAGTGCGTTGTAGCGCTCGTTCCAATGTTGTCCATTGGCATCGAGGCGCTTAAGTTGCGGCCTTAGGATAGCGGCACGTAAATTGTCCATTCGGCCACTGCAATTTGGCGTTTGTAGTTTTATTTCACTGAAGTGCTCTGGTGAGGGGGCCGCGACATGTCTGTCATAAAGCATGTAAGAGCCTGAAAGTACAATCGCTCTTGCCATAAGTTCGTCGCTATCAGATGTTAGTAACCCACCTTCACCCGAGTTAATGTGCTTATACGTTTGGGTGCTGAAGCAACTCATAACACCATGCGATCCGCTTTTGCGTCCATTGAACGTTGCTCCCATCGTGTGCGCACAGTCCTCTATTAACGCAACATTATGCTCTTGCAGTATCTTGCAAAGTGTGTCCATATCCACAATATGACCGCGCATGTGGGACAGCAAAAGAAGCCGCGATTTACTGGCCACTATTTGTTGTTTCAAGTGTTCAAGGTCTAGAACAAGATCGTCGGTGCACTCCACCAATACGCTGCGAGCATTTACCGCAGCGATAGCGCCTGGCACTGGTGACAAGGTAAAGCCGTTGGTTAAAACCGCCTCGCCAGATTCAAGGCCGAACGCACGCATAGCCAGCTGAAGGGCATAGCCGCCAGACGCGCAGGCAAGGCAGAAACGCTGACTTTGATAGGATGCGAATTCTACCTCCAAGGCTGCAGTTTCCGACAACTCACCTGCGCTTGCGACGTTGTAGCGATGCAGTCTGCCCCCTTGCAGGACTTCAACAGCTGCGTCAATTGCATCTTGGGGGATGGCTGGCTGTTGTGTGAAATTACCCTCAAAGACACGCAGTGGGGAGTGTTTCATTGTTGTTGCCTGTTCAATTGCCATTGCGGAGTATTTTAGCTGTGATCAACGCCACAAAGGCACCTGATATGCCGCCTATAAGATGGCCCTCCCAAGAAACACCTTGCTGAAAAGGCATAATTCCTTGAAAAAAAGTGGATGCGTAGAGCAATCCAACTACGATGCCGATAATAACCGACTGCAGACGCCTTTCAAAAACGCCAGCGAATACATGAAACGCTATTAAACCAAACACCACTCCGCTAGCGCCAATGTGCAGTGCTTCACGCCCGAATAACCATAAACCAGCACCGCATAGAAAGGTAATGAGAATGACAATGCCGAAGCTGTTAGCTCGCGAGCCTGCCAGTAGCAACATGGTTACAGTGAGCGGAATGGTGTTACCCAGCAAATGTGTGAAATCACTGTGTAAAAATGGCATGGCTATGATGCCTGTCAGACCACGCAGGGTTCTGGGCACCACGCCTAGCTGCTCCAAAGGCAGGAAGCTGTCCAGTGCAAAGACGACCCAGATGACTGAGATCAACAGAGCCACGCTAGCGATATCACGTTTTATCGTGTGAACGTTGCGCGGATTTACCAGTGAGTTGGGCGACTTGACTGCAAGCATCTCTGAATAGCTCAAGCAAGCATTTTACGAAGGCGCAAAGCGAGCTCTGACAGGGCTTTGTCGTCAGGCAAAGCTTCCGAATTGCCTTGGCGGATGGCAATTAACTGGTCTGGGTTAATATTGAGTCTTGCGGCGTCAGGGCCATCAAGATTCAGTATTTTCACCATCTCACTAACATCACTCAATGTATTTCCTGTGTCAACACTTCCAGAGCCTGTGGCGTTCGGACTGTTAGAGGCAGTAGCGGTTCCAGTGTTAACAGGATTTTCTTGAGCGGTATCATCCGCAGAAGATCCGTGCGCAAGGGTAGCGCCTGCGCCAATCGCAGCGGAGGCGGCTGTCGCTGCCGACGTGCTTGAGACAGCTCCTGCGCCA
>JALZUD010000007.1 GCA_023301725.1 Granulosicoccus sp.
TTCTACAGACACAAAAAAGCCCCTGTAAAAAGGGGCTTAGTTGATCAATTATGTACAGCTGGTAAAAATTGGTAGCGGGGGTAGGATTCGAACCTACGACCTTCGGGTTATGAGCCCGACGAGCTGCCAGACTGCTCCACCCCGCACCTGTGCTGACCTGAGGAAGTATAAAGCCGTACGCTTTATACTTCAAGCGTTTAAGGTAACTTTATGAAAATAAAGTGGTAGCCTGTTCACATGGGAAAAATCAAAGACAAAGCAGCGCGCGCGCTAGAAAAAGCTGACGCACTAGGTGATGAGAAAACTCGCATCTTCACAGAGCTACACGCGCCTCGTGTTCTTAGCGATGCAGCGGCTCTCGACGCCAGCCGAGGAGCTAATAAAAACTTGCCCCTGTACGGCAAGCTGATCTCTATAAAAGATTTGTTCGATGAACAAGGCAAGCGCACCACGGCAGGCTCCACAGTGTTGGCAGATCGAGAACCGGCCAGACGTGACGCTGAAGTCGTTGAACGACTCAAAGCTGCCGGTGCACTCATATTTGGTCGCACATCAATGACAGAGTTTGCCTACTCAGGCGTCGGACAAAATCCTCACCACGGCACGCCCGGCTGCGTATTTGACAAATCCAATGTGCCCGGTGGCAGCTCATCAGGCGCAGGGCTGAGTGTTGCCCACGGACTATGCGATATTGCGATGGGTACAGACACCGGCGGCTCAGTACGTCTACCAGCAGCCATCAATGGACTGTATGGCTACAAACCCAGCCGTCAAAGTGTGTCACTTACGGGCGTGCACCCTTTATCAAGCAGCTACGACAGCGCAGGGCCACTAGCCACATCACTCGATGACATTATTACTTGCATGAACGTGATCCGCTCCCAGCCACTTAACTTAGAAGCTGCGACGCGTCCGTTGAAGTTCGCTGTACCAGAGGACACCTTCACTGATGACATGGATGCCTCTGTGGCTTTAGCGTTTCATGAATCTGTGCACAAGCTCAGCGAGGCAGGCCATGAAGTTCACCTAGTGTCTTTTTCAGAGCTCGTTGAATTAACATCAGCCTTGCGGCTAACCGTATCAGCAGAGGCACAGGCGTATTACAAAGAGTACCTAGAGCGTCTAAAGACTGAAGGTGATCAACACGTTCTGGCTAGATTGCACCAATCCGACGGCATGACAGCTGCCGACCTGGATGAGCATGCTGGCAGGCGTGGTGAGGCTATGAAGATCTACAAACAGCGCCTTCAGCCATTCGATGCTCTGCTAGCACCCACTGTTAAGTGTGAGACTCCGTCCCTAGCAAGTGCCGAAAAAGACTTCAATTCGGTAAACGCTGCCCTACTTAGAAACACAACCTACATCAATCTTGTCGATGGCTGCGCTATGGCTATGCCAATTGCCAGAGACAATATGCCGCCTGCATCGCTGATGGTTTGTGGCGTTAATGGCTTTGATGAGCAGGTGTTATCTGCGTGCCAAGTCATTGATCAGGTGCTCTCGCCAGCTCGGTAGTATGACAATAAATGGCACTGAGTTGGGCGGAATGCGGGGAGACATTTTTTCCCCTCGTAGCTAAAGCCTCGGCTTGCTCTAACTATGAAATCCTACTTTCGTGCGGATGACGGGCAATACGAGCAGAATCAAGTGCCCGTCATATAGAGGCATTTAGTTGGCCGACCACAAGGATCGGCCATCAAGCTGGGTATCAGCTAAAAGCTGCAATACAAGCGGTCATTATCAAGCCTGGCGCCAGCCCAAGGCCAATCACGGCCAGGCCATTGACGGCTAATCCGGCAGTTACATCCCCTGCTACCTTGATTTCTACACTATCGGTAGGCTCATCAAAGAACATCATCTTGATAACGCGCAGGTAGTAGAACGCACCCACAACGGACATGATTACACCCAAAATAGCTAACCAGGCAAACCCTGCCCCAACCGCCGCCTGCAACACAGACAACTTGGCGTAAAAACCAACAGCTGGTGGCACACCCGCTAGAGATATCATTGACAACATCATGATTGAAGCGAGAAACGCGTTGCGCTTGCCAAGACCTGCAAGATCGTCAAGCACTTCAACATCATGCCCTTCACGCGACGCCGCTAACAGCACACCAAAGGCAGCTAAGGTTGTGAACGCATAAGTGATGGCGTAGAACATGGACGCGCTATAACCCTCGCTCGTGACACCAACAACGCCCATCAACAAGAACCCGACATGCGAAATGGTGGAGTAAGCCAACATGCGCTTGATGTTGGTTTGAGCAATAGCGATGAGGTTACCAATAACTACTGATAGAGCCGACATGATGGCAAGCATTTGCTGCCAATCGGCGTTGAGAGTTTCAAGGCCACCAACCAACAGCCTGATCAACATGGCAAAGGCTGCAATTTTAGGTGCAGTGGATATGAACATAGTGACGGACGTAGGTGCACCTTCATACACATCGGGCACCCACATGTGAAACGGTACTGCACCGAGTTTAAACGCAAGTCCGACGATCAAAAAGGTCAGGCCAAATCGAGCACCGATAGTGCGCTCCGACGAAAGCACATCACTGGACGTACCAGCCAGAATATCGCCAATTACATTCAAATTTAGTGAGCCTGTAGCACCATAAATCATGCTCATGCCGTACAGCAACATGCCCGAAGCAAGCGCGCCAAGCACGAAGTACTTCATAGCAGCTTCTGCAGCACGACCGTTATCACGATGCAAAGCTACCAAGGCGTATTGCGACAATGCCAGCAGCTCAAGTCCAAGGTACATCGTGAGCATGTGCGTGGCCGACACCATAATCATCATGCCAGAGGTTGCAAACAGGCACAGAACGAAGTACTCACTACGCTGGATCTTACGATCACCCACGTAATCACGTGAGTACAACAGCACACCAATGGACACGACCAGCAGCCATGTTTTCAAAGTTGAACTGAAAGAATCTACCGTATAGGCACCACTCATACCTGTGATGGCATCACCGCCACCGGTCTGAGAGAAAGACATGATCAGAGCTACCACCAGCGATAGCTGTGACAGCCAATAAACCATGTTTGACTTAGCGTTAACAAAAAGCCCGACGACCAGCACTGCACACGTGGCCGCCAGCAGAAAGATCTCAGGTGTTGCGATCTGCAGGTTATCCATGCGCTTCTCAGTACTTAGTTGTTGAAATTTGTTGCACGAGGTTGTCCACCGAGGCGTGCATGACATTACCAATGACGTTTGGCCACACGCCTATTAACAAGACGAATATAGCTAACAGACCTAGCATCCAGAATTCACGGTTGTTGATATCAGTTAATGCTGCAACCTTGTCGTTACCCACAGGCCCCATGATGACGCGCTTAACCATCCACAACGTGTAGGCAGCACCGAGAATCAGCGTGCTGGCAGCCAGGAAGGCAATCCAGAAGTTAGCCTTGAAGCTAGCCAGTATGACCATGAACTCACCAACGAAACCAGAGGTGCCCGGCAAGCCAGCATTAGCCATAGCAAAGAACACCATGAAAGCTGCAAAAATCGGCATGGTGTTGATCACACCGCCGTAGTCGGCAATCTCGCGTGAGTGAACCCGGTCGTACATAACGCCAACGCATAAGAACATGGCAGCTGATATGAAACCGTGCGAGATCATCTGAATGATGGCACCTTCGATACCCAGCGCCACACCTGACATATCGTTTTTGGCAATCAGCTGGAAGGCAATAAAAATACCCAGGGTAACGAAACCCATGTGTGAGATAGACGAATAAGCAATGAGCTTTTTCATATCACGCTGTGCAAGAGCGACAAAGCCGATGTACACCACAGCAACGAGGGATATGACGATCATGAACGTATCCATGCCTGCACTAGCATCAGGGGCTATCGGCAAACTGAAGCGTAGAAATCCGTACCCACCCATTTTCAGCATGATGGCTGCAAGCACTGCAGAACCTGCTGTTGGCGCTTCTACGTGAGCATCCGGCAACCACGTATGCACAGGCCACATAGGAATCTTGACGGCAAACGCTGCAAGAAAGGCCAAGAAGATCCAGAATTGCTGCTGCTCATTCAATGCAAGAGCATGCAAATCAAGCACGCTAAATGATCCACCCTCAACATACATATAGATGATGGCAATCAGCATCATCACCGAGCCCAGGAATGTATAGAGGAAAAATTTGACCGTAGCGTAAACACGCTTTGGACCGCCCCAGATACCGATGATCAGGAACATGGGGATAAGCGTTGCTTCGAAGAACACGTAAAACAAAATAGCATCAAGCGCCGAGAACACACCAATCATGAGTCCGGTCATGATGGAGAAAGCGCCCAGATACACCGCCGGCCTGTCTTTAATCACTTCCCACGCGGATATCACAACAATAACGTTGATCATGGTGGTCAGAATAATGAGCGGCATAGAAATGCCGTCAACACCGATGGCGTAGTTGACATCAAACGATGGCAACCAAGCTACATTCTCCGTGAACTGCATAGAGGCTGTGGTGGTGTCGAAACCAAAATACAGCGGCAAACTGACGAGGAACGTCAGAATCGAAGCAGCCATAGCAAACTTGCGCGCGCTGCTGTTACCAGTGGCAATAATCAGTATGCCCGCAACTATGGGCAACCATATCGTCAGACTTAGAATTGGAAAGCTCAATGTTTCATTCTCGATCGTGAGTCGGAGATCAGCGTGTTCGTAGGTGTTGAATATTGCATGCGCTTAAATGAACAGGAACCAGGTCAGCATGGCAAGCAGACCAAGGATCATTGCAAACGCATAGTGGAACAACATGCCACTTTGTAAGTTTCTGGAAATACCAGCAAGTAGTCCTACGCTTTTGGCCGTACCGTTAACCAGCGCGCCATCAATAACAGCCATATCGCCCTTGCTCCACAACTGCTTGCCTAACGCAACACTGCCGTTTGCAAATACCGCTTGGTTGAAGTCGTCAAAGCCGTACTTGTTGTCAAGGATACGACGCAAGAAGCCCAGCTTCGAGTCCAGAAATGCTGGAATGGAAGGCGCAAGGATGTAAAAGACAAACGCTGTGATGACACCTGCCGCAGCAATATATACAGCCGAAGCATGAAATGCATGGCTAATAAACTGAATGGGGCCGTGATAAGTTTCACCCACTTTTGCTAACACATCGCGAGCAGGATCAACAAAAATTACGCCCTTGAAGTAGTCGCCGAACACCACTGCACTGACAGTGATAAAACCAATCAACAGTGACGGAATGGCCAGTAGGACAAGAGGAATAGTCACCACCTTTGGTGACTCTTTAGCATGATCGTACGTGTGCTGATCAGCTCGTGTCTTGCCATGGAAAACCAGAAAGAACAGGCGGAAGGAATAGAACGCGGTAACAAATACGCCACCTAATACAGCCCAATAAGCGATGTGCGCACCGGGGATAGTCGACGCATGTACCGCTTCAATAATAATGTCTTTGGAGTAGAAGCCGGAGAATGCCGGGAATCCTATCAAGGCTAGCGAGCCGATGAGCGATGTCCAGTAAGTAATAGGCATTTTCTTTCGTAGGCCGCCCATTTTACGAATATCTTGCTCGTGATGCATCGCGATGATGACAGAGCCAGCCGCCAGGAACAGAAGCGCCTTGAAGAATGCGTGTGTCATCAAGTGAAACATGGCAGCCGAGTAAGCTGATACACCCAAAGCCACAGTCATATAACCCAGCTGAGACAGCGTGGAATAAGCAACGACGCGTTTGATGTCGTTTTGCACCATGCCGATCAAGCCCATGAAGAAGGCGGTGAATGAACCAACAATTAGTATGAAACTCAGCGCAGTTTCTGAAAGCTCGAAAATGGGCGACATGCGCGAGACCATGAAGATACCCGCCGTTACCATCGTCGCCGCGTGAATCAGCGCCGATATAGGTGTGGGGCCTTCCATAGAATCTGGCAGCCACACGTGCAGTGGCGCTTGCGCCGACTTACCCATTGCGCCAATAAACAGCAGTATGCACAGTACGGTTAACACATCCCACTCAGCGCTACCCACGATATTCATCGTTTCACCAACCAGTGTAGGAGCTGCAGCAAAGGCATCGGTATAGGCCAGGCTGTCGGTATACATCACAATGCCGGCGATACCCAAGACAAAACCAAAGTCCCCTACCCGATTAACCAGAAACGCTTTCATATTGGCGAAAATAGCAGTCTCTTTTTTGTAGTAAAAGCCGATCAGCAAGTACGACACAGTACCTACAGCTTCCCAGCCAAAGAACAACTGCAAAAAGTTATTAGACATAACCAGCATGAGCATGGAGAACGTGAACAGCGAGATGTAAGAGAAGAAACGCTGATACCCGTCGTCGTCATGCATGTAGCCAATGGTGTAGATGTGCACCATCAGCGATACAAAGTTGACCACCAGTAGCATCATGACGGTGAGATTGTCCACCATGAATCCGATCTCGAATCGAATGTTGCCACTGACCAGCCAGGTGTACAAACTTTCGTTGAACGTTGGCGCGCCGCCCACAACAACATGGAAAAACGCAACAACCGATAAGGCTAGCGAGAAAGCAACGCCTGCAATAGTGACTCGGTGCGAATTGATACGCCCGATTCGCCGACCAAAAAAGCCCGTAACAATAGCCGCTAAAAGTGGGGCAAGCGGGATGAGTGTATAGAGTAGCTTCACAATCTCAGCCCTTTAGCGCGTCGAGGTCGGTGACGTTGATGGTCGATCGATTGCGGAACAACACAACCAGAATCGCAAGACCGATAGCCGCTTCGGCGGCTGCAACTGTCAGGATAAAGAAAACAAATATCTGTCCTGCCCCATCACCGAGAAAATGTGAGAAAGCGACAAAGTTGATATTAACTGACAGCAGCATCAGTTCGATGCACATCAGCAAAATGATGACGTTCTTGCGATTGAGAAAAATTCCAACCACGCTTAGTGAAAACAGAATCGCGCCAAGCGCCAGATAATGAGACAGGGTGATCATTAGCTTCTCTTCTCCGATGGCATCTGCACGATACGCAATCGACCTTGCTTGTTTGCGGCGATCTGCCGTGACGGTGTCTGGTATTTGGTATCCGGACGTCGACGCATCGTTAGCGCTATAGCTGCAACAATCGCTACCAAAAGAATGATTGCGGCAATCTCAAACTGGAATAAGTACTGGCTATAGAGTAATTCACCCAGCATTTCTGTGTTGCTTAGCTGATCAGCACTTGCACGCTCAGGAATTGGAAACTGATCCGACTTGAAATAGCGTTGCGTGATAAGGAATACCATCTCGGCTAACATGATGGCACCAACCAAAAGTCCCACAGGTAGGTACTTAACAAAGCCTTCGCGCAACGGCTCCACATTAACGTCCAACATCATGACAACAAACAGGAACAACACCATAACAGCGCCTACATAGACAAGCACTAGAGTAACGGCGAGAAATTCAGCCTCTAGCAACAGCCAGATTCCAGCACACGTGAAAAACGTGAGCACCAGAAACATCGCGGAGTGCACCGGATTGCGCGAAGATATAACTGCGGCAGCGGCAAACACTACAATGGCCGCAAAACAGTAAAAAACAAAAAGTTCGAAAGTCACGTTAGGTATTCCTTGGCTCAAGCACTCGCCAGTGAGCGCTAGTCAGAAAATAGTAATCAGCTTGCAACGATGGAGTTTCACCGATGAGTTTTCAAAGGTAAGTTTTCATCGATAGTAAATTAACGAAAGGCTGCATCCGCCGCTCTATCAGCAGCGATTTGATCTTCGTACTTGTCACCAATAGCCAATAATTTGTCTTTGGTCATTATCTGTTCACCGCGATTTTCAAAATGGTATTCAAAGATGCGCGTCTCCACAATAGAATCCACCGGACAGGCCTCTTCGCAAAAACCGCAAAAAATACATTTAAAAAGATCAATGTCGTATCGGGTGGTACGCCGAGTACCGTCTTCGCGTTGATCTGAATCAATAGTTATAGCAAGCGCTGGACAAACCGCTTCACATAATTTGCAAGCTATGCAACGTTCTTCACCGTTAGCGTAACGGCGCAACGCGTGCAGCCCGCGAAAACGATGCGATTGTGGCGTCTTCTCTTCCGGATACTGAATGGTGATACTTCGCTTAACGAAATATCGGCCCGTCAAACTCAACCCCTTAAGGAGCTCCCATAAGGTGAAGCTTTTGACGTACTTACCGATTTGTCCTGTCATTATTATAACTCTCTCTAAACTGGATCGCTTTGTATCGTTAGTCGTTGATCCGGGAAGCCGAAGCCTCTACAGACCACCACGCACACTGCTAAACCAAGGACCCACTTCAAAATAGATGGCAAAACCGACAACCGCAATCCATACGATAGTCACGGGAATGAATACTTTCCAGCCAAGGCGCATGATCTGGTCATAGCGATACCGAGGAAAGGTTGCACGTAGCCAGACAAAGATGAACAGCAACATCACTGTCTTGATAAGAAACCAATGAATACCATCACCGAAGCCATCAATAGGTGACATCCAACCACCAAGAAACATGATAGCCGCCAAGGCTGCAATCATAATCATGTTGGCGTACTCAGCCAGGAAGAACAGCGCAAACGCCATGCCGGAGTAGTCCACGTGGAATCCTGCGACGATCTCTGATTCACCTTCGGCCACATCAAACGGCGCACGGTTTGTCTCGGCTACGCCTGAGATAAAATAAACAATAGCCAACGGAAACAGCGGCAATACGTACCAGTTAGTGATACCACCTGCCTGAGCACGAACGATGTCGCCAAGGTTCAAACTGCCAGACATCATGAGTACACCAATAAGCGCAAAGCCCATGGCGATTTCATAAGCAACAATTTGAGCGGCCGAGCGCATGGCTCCCAAAAACGCATACTTTGAATTCGATGCCCAACCGGCGATGATTACGCCGTATACCCCGATGGATGTCATCGCGAGCACGTAAAGCAACCCTGCATTAACATCTGCTATTTGCCAACCATCGGCGAATGGGATAACTGCCCATGCGGCAAACGCTGGAGCCAATGACAACACGGGTGCTGTTAGAAACAAAAACCGTGAGGAATTTGTAGGCACAATAACTTCTTTAGTTAATAGCTTGAACACATCAGCAAATGGCTGACCCAAGCCTTTGAAACCAACCCGGTTAGGCCCTATGCGCACATGCATGAAACCGATGACTTTGCGTTCAAACAAAGTCAGATAAGCAACTGACAGAATCAGCGGAACCATCACCAGCAGGATCTTGAATACACTGACTATTAAAAGGATTATTGCGTCCATCAGGCTTTGCTCACCTTAACTGCACCAAACAAATCACCCAGAGCCTGCGTCTCGGGAAGCCCAGTAGGCACCCATACACATCCATCAGGCACCGAATTATCCAATTTTGCAGGCAATGACACGGCGGTGCCGTTCTGTTGCACCGACACGTTGTCGCCTTCCACAATGGATAGTTGCAAAGCTTGAGCGTCGGACATAACCGCAAATGCTTGCTTTCCATCCATTGATTTTTGCAATGGTTGTGAGCGACGCACGATAGGGTCAGTGGCGTATATCGGCGTCTCCCCCGCTCTTAGTAGAGCATCACTACTGGGAGATTGAAACGCTGGAGCACTGGAGAACTCAGTAATATTGCCCAGCGTTACCGATGCACAATGACTTTGTAGTTCTTTCGTGATCGCTTCGGGTGTGTCGTACCCGAAACCTTCAAGTTGAAGCTCTTGAGCTAAAACGCGAAACACCTTCCACGCTGGACGAGCATCGCCCGGTGGCTGTGTAGTGCCACGCGCACTCTGCCAAGAACCTGTCGCATTGACGTACGTGCCATAAACTTCGGTAAATGTTGCTACCGGCAAAATAACGCTGGCGTGATTTTGCAAGCTTTCACTCATGTAGCTACTAACCGCGACTACGTCCTTAGCTGCGGCCAAAGATTTAAGCGCATAGGCCGGGCGTGCAGCGTCAAATTCAACTTCACAACCTACCAGCAAATACGCTTGCATTGCGGTGTCGAGCATTTCGAGTGCCGTCTTGCCAGGTGTTTGCCCAGCAGAAAGTGGCGTTCCACCTGCTTGGCGATGCGGTGTGACTCCCGCCAGCCAAGCACCAGCAGTGTTAGCGCGTTCAGGCAGCATACCCAGTGTGGCTCCTGTAGCTTGCGCGATGGCATTCGCCAGATACTGCAACTGTGCATAGGCTGGATGTTGCACGGCGATGTTGCCCAACATCACTGCGGAGCGTTCACCGTCTTTCAATGCATCAGCAATTTTTTGATGTTCCTCACTCACCTCTACCTGTGGTGCGTCGGCCATAGAGCCAATATCGGCACCTGCAGCTCGAGCCACACAATACAACTCAGAGACCATATGATCGTAGCGAGTCGCAATGCTTACAGATGCCTCGAAGTGCAATGGGAATTCACGAGGATTGATGAAGCTTATTGCAGCACCTTTCAAGGCCGACTTACGCAGGCGCAGAGCTGCGATAGGTTGATCCTTTCTAATGTTGGATCCAACCAAAAGGGCTGCATCGAGTGTTTCAAGATCATTTAGCTGCATACCTAACCAAGGCATAACAGGTGCCACATCCTGAGCGTAAAAATCAAGCTGCCCCAGGCGGTGATCAATATTATTAGTACCCAAAGCACGCGCTAGTTTTTGCGACAAGTACAGCTCTTCAACTGTAATGCTGGGTGATACCAGAACCCCTAGATCCGAGCTGTTTGATTTGAGAATTTCGGCAGACGCTGCAAGAGCTGTAGGCCAATCGCACTCAACTAATTTGCCATCGATTCGCACCATGGGAGAACTCAAGCGATCTTTACAATCGAGTCCTTGATAACTGAATCTGTCTCGGTCAGCGATCCATACTTCATTAACCGCTTCGTTTTCACGAGGGATAACACGATTAACCGTACTGCCGTCCATATGGACGAATACGTTACTGCCGACCGAATCGTGGGGAGACACAGAAGGTTGTTGTGAAAGCTCCCAAGATCGCGCACTGAATCGTGAAGGCCTAGCGGTTAGAGCACCTACTGGGCAGATATCAATAACGTTACCCGAGACTTCTGATACCACGGATTTTTCTATGAACGTACCAATACGGACATTCTCGCCACGGCCTGTTGCACCTAACTCACGAATTCCGGCGATTTCTTCACCAAAACGTACGCAACGAGTGCAATGGATACAGCGCGTCATTTCTGTCGCAATCAACGGGCCTATGTACTTGTCGAAAACCACACGCTTGCCTTCGGTGTACTGCGAAGCACCGCCACCATAACCCATGGCGACATCTTGCAATTCACACTCACCACCTTGATCACATATAGGGCAATCCAGAGGGTGATTGATCAGCAGAAATTCCATGGTGCCTTTTTGAGCGTCACGCGCCAACTTGGAGGCGGTATGCACAATCATGTCTGGCATGACTGGGGTCGCACAAGCTGGCAACGGTTTTGGCGCCTTCTCCACTTCCACCAAGCACATGCGACAGTTAGCCGCCACTGACAATTTCTTGTGGTAGCAGAAACGCGGCACATCTATGCCTGCCTTATCAGTTACTTCGATGAGCATCTGTCCGCGTTTGGCGGTCAGCGGCTTACCGTCAACCGTCAGATTGATTGTGTCGTCACTCATTACTATGCAACTGCCCCTAGTTTTTCACCGACAATGCTACGACCGTTTTCGATGTAGTACTCGAATTCATGTCGGTAGTGCTTCACGAAGCTTTGCACCGGCATAGCAGCAGCATCACCCAAAGCGCAGATAGTTCTGCCGGCAATTTTTCCTGCAACATCTTCCAGCTTATCAATATCTTCTGGTAAACCTTTGCCTTCAACGATGCGCGACAGCATACGGTACAACCAGCCTGTACCTTCGCGGCAAGGCGTGCACTGACCACAACTCTCTGAGTAGTAGAAACGCGAAATGCGCTTTAACGCCAGAACCATGTCAGTGGTTTCGTTCATGATAATGACCGCACCTGAACCCAGCATGGATCCAGCGTTTTTGGAGATGCTGTCGTAGTCCATATTAGTCTTCATCATGATCTCAGCAGGCACCACCGGAACCGATGAACCGCCAGGAATCACCGCCTTTAACGGGATGCCATCCTTCATGCCGCCGCACAGTTCAAGCAAGGTTGCAAACGGAGTGCCGAGATTAATTTCGAAATTACCAGGGTCGGCAACATGGCCTGATACAGAAAAGCACTTTTGTCCGCCAGCAGTTTCAATACCCATTTGCTTGAACCACTCAGGACCATTGCGAATAATGGCCGGAACGCTTGCGACCGACTCGGTATTATTGATGGTCGTTGGACGGCCATACAAACCGAAACCTGCTGGAAACGGTGGCTTGAATCGTGGCTGTCCTTTTTTGCCTTCTAATGATTCGAGCAGCGCTGTTTCTTCGCCGCAGATGTAAGCACCAGCGCCAAGCGTACCAATGACCTCAATATCAATACCGCTGCCTTTGATATTCTGACCAGCGTAACCATTGTCGTACGCCGCCTTTATGGCACTCATGAAATTCTTGTATACCTCGTCCATGAATTCGCCACGCATGTAGTTATAAGCTGCCGTTGCGCGAATGGCGTAACTGCCAATAAGCATGCCTTCGACCAGAGCGTGCGGATTGAAGCGGATGAGATCGCGATCTTTACACGTGCCTGGCTCCGACTCGTCAGAGTTAATAACGAAGTAACTCTGCCCACCATTCTTGGGCATGAAACTCCATTTGAGGCCAGTAGGAAATCCTGCTCCACCACGACCGCGCAAACCCGAATCTTTGACGATTTGAACAACATCATCAGGCTCGAGTTTTTCATCGATGATTCTTTGCCATGCCTTATATCCACCGATTTTCAGGTAGTTCTCGTAAGTCCAAGGTTCATCGAACTGCAGTGTGGTGTAGCACACTTGGTTCATCGGTGGCAGACCGTCTGGTATTTTTCTATCGCTCATGTTCTTCGGTGTTCCTCATCATGTGCTAGTCCTAAAGCTGCGCCTTTACTCTCAATCAGTAAGCCTAGTAGGCAAAGATAGTCAGCAGGAATTAGGTAGCAAAAATCAGTTGGTAGTCATTAGTACGCAAATACGGGTAAGCAAACCATAGTCAGCAAGCGTTAGTCGAGCGCATCCAGAATTTCATCTACAGATTGCGGGGTGAGCTTGGTGTGATACACGTGATTCACCTGCATCATGGGTCCACCAGAGCAGGCCGCAAGGCATTCTTCTTCAACTTTCAAATAAATACGACCATCCTCGGTAGACTCACCAAGCTTGATACCGTATTTGTTTTCAACATGTTCAACGATGGTATCCGAGCCCATCAACATGCAGCTGATGTTTGTGCAAATCGCAACGCAGTTACGCCCCACCGGCTTTGTTTCGAACATTGAATAAAAGCTGGCAACTTCGTAAACAGCGATGGGTGCCATTTCAAGCTTTGCGGCAACAGCGTCCATGAGCTCAGTGGACAACCAGCCTTGGTTTTGATGCTGGGCAACACTGAGCGCCGCTAACACCGCACTTTGCTTCTGCTCATCGGGGAAGCGTGTCATCCATTCTTCGATCTCTTCAATCGAATGCGCATTTAACACCTTGGCAGGATCGGGCAACTGAACATCAGCCGGTACGGAACTCATGAATGCCTCACTTTATCAGTCGTCAATGATCTGGTCAGATTCATCGTATTGTTAATTTTGCTATTCAAGTATTTTACGCCGCACCGTTATCGGTCGATCTCACCGAACACGATGTCTTGTGTTCCGATGATGGCAACCACATCTGAAAGCATGTGGCCGCGCGCCATTTCATCCAACGCTGCAATGTGTGCAAAGCCTGCAGCTCTTACCTTCAAACGGTAAGGCTTATTGGCCCCGTCGGATACTAGAAAACAACCAAACTCCCCTTTGGGATGTTCTACAGCTGCGTAAGCCTCACCTTCCGGCAAACAGAAACCTTCTGTAAAGAGTTTAAAATGATGAATGAGCGATTCCATATCGCCTTTCATCTCACCGCGACGTGGCGGCGCAATTTTGTGATCTTCGGTAAGAACCGGTCCAGGATTAGCCCGTAACCACTCAATGCATTGTTTGATAATGCTTGCGGACTGGCGCATTTCTTCAACGCGCACCAGATAGCGATCGTAGCAGTCGCCATCCGAACCAACAGGAACATCGAATTTAACTTTGTCGTACGCTGCATAGGGTTGCTTCTTGCGAATATCCCATTCAATTCCAGAGCCTCTTAGCATTGGCCCAGTGAATCCTAACTGCAAAGCACGCTCAGGACTGACAACACCAATCCCTACGGTGCGTTGCTTCCAGATGCGGTTGTCGGTAAGCAAGGTTTCGTATTCATCGACGCAACCCGGAAAGCGGTTGGTGAAATCCTCGATGAAATCTAGCAAAGAACCTTGCCGCGACTCATTGAGTTTGCCAGCGGTAGATTTGCTGGTAAAACGAGAAGCTTCGTATTGAGGCATTCTGTCGGGTAAATCGCGGGCGACACCACCTGGTCGATAATAGGTCGCATGAAGACGTGCACCCGATACAGCCTCATAGCAATCCATGAGATCTTCGCGCTCGCGGAAGCAATACAAAAACATGGCCATCGCACCCACATCCAGCCCATGAGTACCAAGCCACATGAGGTGGTTAAGAATACGCGTAATCTCATCGAACATCGTGCGTATGTACTGCGCACGTTCTGGTACTTCAACACCCAATAATTTTTCGATCGCCATAACGTAACCATGCTCGTTGCACATCATGGAGACGTAATCCAAGCGATCCATGTAACCAATGGACTGGTTGTAGGGCTTAGACTCAGCAAGCTTCTCAGTGCCGCGATGCAAAAGCCCGATGTGTGGGTCGGCACGCTCAACAACCTCGCCGTCCATCTCCAGAACAAGACGTAATACTCCATGCGCCGCAGGATGCTGCGGGCCGAAGTTCATGGTGTAGTTTCTAATTTCAGGCATGTTTAATCTTTGGCCTCATCCGAAGGAGCTGCGCCACTGACGTAGCGTCCATCTTCACGAATTACACGTGGCACCAATACACGTGGCTCGATAGTCACTGGCTCGTAGACCACACGTCCTTTGACCGCGTCGTAACGCATTTCAACGTTACCTATCAGCGGGAAGTCTTTGCGGAACGGATGACCAATAAACCCGTAGTCGGTTAGCAGACGGCGTAAATCAGGGTGACCATCAAACAATATGCCGAATAGATCGAAAGCTTCGCGTTCGTACCAGTTGGCATTGGAGTAGATTGGCGTTATTGAAGGCACTACTGGCATGCTGTTATCACTAGCCGCACACCGCAGACGCAAGCGAACGTTGTGGTCGAGCGAGAGCAAATGGTAGACAACAACGAACCTTGGCTTGTCTGAGTCTGGTAGCTCGAAGCCATCTCCAAAACTCAAACTACCTGTAGATGCGGCACTTACTGCACGGCTGAAAGATGCCATGTTGCCAGTGTCTGTGCCCCACTCATCCTGCCCGTACGTGGCGTAATCAACCCCACACAAGTCACTCATTTGTTTGAACGACAAAGCCGGATCATCATGGAGTCGTTGAGCAACTTCAAGCAATTGTGAAGGCTCTACATTAAGCACGACCAGGTCAAGGGACACATGAATTGCCCCTTCGATCTTGCTGATCTCTGGAAACGCTATGTTCAGCGAATCCACCAGTGAGTCAAGTTTGGTAGCCATGAGCTTTAGCGCGCTATCGTGTTGGTGTTGCGGATTTTACTCTGCAGCTGCAAGATGCCGTATAGCAGCGCTTCGGCAGTTGGAGGGCAGCCCGGAACGTAGACGTCCACTGGCACGATACGGTCACAGCCACGAACAACCGCGTAGGAATAATGATAGTACCCACCGCCATTTGCGCAGCTACCCATGGAAATAACCCACTTGGGATCTGGCATTTGGTCGTAAACCTTGCGCAACGCTGGAGCCATTTTATTGACAAGCGTACCAGCCACGATCATGACGTCTGACTGACGTGGGCTAGGACGGAAGATAATACCAAACCGGTCAAGATCGTATCGGGCTGCGCCAGCGTGCATCATTTCAACCGCACAACAGGCAAGTCCAAACGTCATGGGCCACATGGAACCGGTACGCGCCCAGTTAATCAATTTATCAGCAGAGGTGGTAACAAATCCCTCTTCAAGAACGCCTTCGATACCCATTATTCAGTTACTCCCACTCTAGTGCGCCCTTCTTCCATTCGTAAATGAATCCGATAACTAAAATAAACAGGAAGATGCCCATGGCCGCAAACGCGGTACCAGATATTACGTCAAGCGATACTGCCCAAGGGATCAGGAAAGCGATTTCCAGATCGAAGATAATGAACAAAATGGCGACGAGATAATAACGCACGTCGAACTTCATGCGCGCATCTTCAAATGCTTCAAAACCGCACTCGTACGGTGAATTCTTGTCTTTGTTAGGGTTAGACGGACCAACGAGTCTGCCGGCGGTAAGTAACGCCACGCCGAAACCTAGACCGATAACGATAAATAGAAGGACTGGAAAGTAGTTTGCTAACAACTCGGACTCCTTTTAACTCGGCTGGACTATTGCGATGTGAAAACTCAACGCAAAAGTCGAAGGGTCTTGCGACGTGCCAAAATGACCCGCCTAAACAGAACGCAATTATTGCAGAATTTACGCCGCATTAGCGCTCATCGAACATGTTAAGGCTGTGACCATGATACGTGACAGAAGTGCCACACAATCACAAGGTATCAATGCCACAGAGAATTTCTAACCTCCCCATGCATTCATAGACACCTACGACAGCCCATTTATGACAGCTGAGGTTCGCATCAACCATGTACTGGTCGGTAGGAGCAACTCGCCGGAAC
>JALZUD010000008.1 GCA_023301725.1 Granulosicoccus sp.
ACTGTTCGAAAATTGTGTAAAAAACCAGTCCAGTCATTGGTCGCCTTTTGTGTTCGCCAGCCATGCTCACATTTTGATCCAGCGATAACTTGGGCATGTACCAGCGTGGCTGGTAGCGCACGTGCTTGGCGCCATGCGCGTTGCATTTCGCTAACATGCACTTGATTTACTTCATTGAGTGAGCCACTCTGCTGAGCCTTAGCCACATCATCTAACCACTCCCCCATATCGTCACTGCTTAACAACTCGTGACGCAAGGTTTCAAGAGTTGCCATGGCTGCAGAACGTGGCTCCACCCCTCCATTAGGCATGATGACCATCTGATCCCACGACAGAAACGTGGTGGCATGATCGATCTGAGCGATACGATGAAACTGCTTTTCGAGGTGGACTAACGAAGCATTCATGTTTTAGCAACAATATAACCTGACACAAGCCAAGTTTACACAAGCTGTACCTCAGCGTTTACTCCAATCGCTCAGACAATAAACTTTCGATGCGCAGCAATCGAGATTCAATCATTTGAATGGCAGGGTCACCAGGTCTCATTTGAGCTTGAGATTCACGCATGGCTGCTTGCGAACTCAACAAATAGGAAGTAGACAGATTGAACCATGCCTTAGGTTGATTACGTTCATTTGACAGTGATGTCTGGTACGCATGAATAGCTTGCTGGTAACTGCCTTGCTGCGTATACGTATTGCCCAAGCGAAACCATGCGTCAGCATCGTTAGGAACGCGTTCGACAATCTGCTGGTACAAACTGGCAGCTTCTAGTAATCGACTTTGCAGGTATGCCTGCCTTGCCCGGTTAGCCAGGTCGAATACATCAACTGCATCAGCTGTTTTTTCTGGTTCAAAATTACTGGCACTTTGTGGCTGGACAGTCGAACAGGCAGCCAAGCCAAGAAGCAACACACTGCAGAACAGTAAACCAGATGGACGATATATAAAGAGCGCTGCAGACTTCATTTTAGGGCATTTCAAAACATGCGATGTCTTAGGCTACTTCAAGAGGCCGAGCAATACTGTGAGTCGCCTATCAGATTGTTACTACCAGATCGTCATTGCTTCTCTATTGGTGAACTGACCATAGTGAATCGTTAAGCGTGAATTGCGAACTGAGAACTGAGAACTGAGAACTGAGAACAGTAAGCAGGAAGCAGCAATCTGCAATCTGCAATCTGCAATCCGCAATCCGCAATCTGCAATCTGCAATCTGTAATCTGTAATCTGTAATCTGTAATCTGTAATCTGTAATCGCAGAATAGTAATTCTAGAATAGTAAGCTGTGAAAATGCTTATCAGCAATGCGCTCAAATTCACCATTGCGGTACACGGTAAGCTGAGCTTGCAAATTGTGCCGCTTTATCAGTTGCTGAGCATCCGTAGCACCAACCACTAACAGTGCCGTGGCCCAGGCATCGGCCAGCATAGTACTCTGATGAACTACCGTAACCGATACTAGATCGTGTTCAACAGGCCGTCCGGTTGCACCGTCAATAATGTGCGATAGACGTTTGCCATTTTCGATTTTGAAGTTTCTGTAACTACCCGAACTTGCCACGTGCGTGTCGCGCAAGGCCATTCGCTGTGTCACCTGACCTTCTGGGCTTTCTATGCCTACCCGCCACGGCTCAATACCCTCTCGGAGCCCTCTGGCACTTAGCTCCCCACCAATATCCAGCAGGTAATGCTCAATACCAAAAGACTCAACAACTACCCCCAGACTATCCACAGCAAAGCCCTTGGCCAACGAGGATACATCCACAGATACTAAAGCTTGGCGCTTGCGCAGTGTGTTGTTCGTGCGCACCAATAGCTGGGCACCTGAAACCTTCAACGCTTTGTTTATAGCGCTGTCATCAGGAGTCTCAAGCGGCTTATCTTGGTTAAAACCCCATAAATCAATGACAGGGGCAAGTGTAATATCGTATCGGCCAGCCGTAAGGACACTCACTTGCAAAGCGGTATCAATAACGTTGAGAGTATCAACATGTAACTCCACTGGCTCAGACCCGGCATAGCGGTTGAACAACGACAGTTCTGATTGCGGATCCCAGGTAGACATCAGCGCATTGATGCGCTCAAGCTCACCACTTAGTGCTGTTTCAAGTGCGCTTGAGGATACCGATTTAGCATCAGGGGCGTTGCAGTTGCGCCAAAGCAGCGTCCATTGGGTGCCCATCGTCTTACCACCCAATTGTTGGATGTCGTTGTAGGCGTCGCATGATGCATTAGCCAAAATCTGGCTTATCGGGTTATTGTCGACAGGCTGATGGCTGCTTGAGGCGTGCTCAGAACAGGCTTGCAATGCAGCTGCAAACACCACACAAGCTAAGATACGACAACGCATCACTTAACTGCCTACCAGCCGTAATCGTGCAGTAGCTCCTCACCAGGCTCTATATCGCGAAGCGCAGTCACATCAAGATCAGAGTAGGCAGCGTTAGGGTTGCTATTGTGATTGATGAACTTTAGGTCGTTTGTCAACTCAAGACCAAGTTCGTCACTCAACCAGAGCACATAAATACCATCATCGTGCGACGGCATTCCATGTAGACGTCCGAGAACAGTATCTGCTTTGATACGCTTGGCTGCAAACAAGCCTTTACCGTGAACGGGACTCTCGGCAACAAACACCTTGCCTGAAACATCGCTAAGGCGAGCATTTTTGAATTGCGCCATTACCTTGGCAACACGTGGCGAAAGCTCTGATTTGTTTGACTTGGAAGAAGCTGACTTCTTACGTTCACCCTTCTTGTCTTTGTTTTTTGCTGCCATTTTTGAATATCACCTGAACACTAGAGCGCGTAGAGTACATGATCAATGGCAACAATGAACTCTACATCGTTTGTGTAGCCCTTTCAGCCTGCAACGATCCGCCCAAAAATTTCTCAATAGTTGCACGAGTGCCACCATTGTCTTTGTCAGTAAATTGCACGCCGACACCTGGCACTTTGTTGCCTTGTGCGCCCGTTGGAGTCACCCAGACAACATCACCCTCGACAGAAATAACACTGCGATCATCCATGAACTGCAACAACATGAAGACGTTGTCGCCCAATTCATAGTTGCGAGCGGTTGGGATAAATAGACCACCATTGTTAACGAACGATAAATACGCCGAGTAAAGCGCCCCTCTATCAGTGATAGAGAATGAGATAATGCTTTTGCGGGTGTTTTCAGTCATAACATACTGTCGCAGTTGAGCGTGATGAGAATTACTTCTCAAGGTTAACGGCACAACAAGACGTAACTTGAACCTAGCCTGACAACACCTGCAGTCGGATATCAGAAAACAGGCCTTCTAGTACCACTTGGGTTCTGAAACTAGCGCTATCAGTGCGATGTAGCTCTAACAAACGCTCATGCAATGTAAACCATTGCGCCGGCGCGAGACGATCTCTAGTCTCTGTAACGGCTAAAGCCACAGCTGCGTTTGCACCGAACTGCACCTCAGCGCAATTCTTGGCTGCCATTACACACCAGCTGGCAAAATGGGTCAGGCACGTCGCCGAATCCAGCTTAGATAAAGAATCAGCTACACGTCCTACGCTACCTTTATGAAGAAATAGATCGGTCCACGCTTTCAACAGAAGATTTTGTGTGAGGATAAATTGTTCATCGAGCTGGCGAACGACTTCGAATGGCCCGCCTCCAGCTTCAATCAATGCTTGCTCTGGTGCATCAACATAATCTGCAAGCCACTGATGCGCAGCTTGTTGATCATCAATTTTCAAAGTAATTTTCTGACAGCGGCTGAGTACGGTTGCGGGTAAAGCGCCTATTCTCGACGCACACAAAATCAGCACAGCATTATCGGCAGGCTCTTCAAGCGTTTTCAGTAGGCTATTCGCTGCAAACCGGTTCAGCCCATTGGCATCGCTCAGCAATGCCACGCGGTAGCTGGACTGCCCCGCAGTAAGCTGCAACCACGAAACCAACTCACGAATGCTGTCAATCTTGATACCAGCGTTAGCACCCTCAGGCTCAACAGCTTTAAAATCTGGATGGGATTGCGCCAGTACCTGGGTACAAGCCGCGCACTCACCACACGCTCCAATGCGATCACCTGTCGTCACGCGCTGATTGCATAAAAGTGCTTGTGCAAGCCAGAGAGTAAACGCGCTCTTACCGATACCATCGATACCGGTAATTAATAAGGCATGGTGCAGACGCTGCTGACTAGCAGCCTGCATCAGCGATTGAGCTTGCTGTAAAAGCCAGGCGGGGCAACGGGTAAGTTCTGGCATCGTCAATGAGGCTGTATCAATCGCTGCACCGCTGCGGCAATACTAGCCCCCACACTCTCCATTGATAATGATGCATCAATGACTTCAATACGCTCAGGTTCGGCAGCCGCTCGCTGCAAGTATGCTTGCCGAGCACGTTCAAAAAATTCTACCGCCTCGCTTTCAATTCTATCGGGCTTGCCGCGCGCAGCCATTCGGGCTAAGCCATCTTTTACAGGCATGTCGAGTAATAAAGTGAGATCGGGTTTTAACGTAACCCCCATAAGACTATGAAGTTGCAACACTCGCTCAACCCCCAGAGCACGACCCGCACCTTGATAGGCCACACTAGCATCAAGATAACGGTCACAAAGTACCCATTGCCCTTGTGCCAAAGCAGGTTCTATGAGTTGCGACACAAGCTCCAGTCGTGAAGCTACCATGATCATCAGCTCAGTTTCGGCCCGCATGGTGCCTCGCGTACTGAGCACAAGCTCTCGCAATTGCTCGCCTATCGGTGTGCCACCGGGCTCACGCGTGCCAATGAAATCAATGTCTGCAGCACGTAGTTGGGCTTCAATGAGTTCGCGGTTGGTCGTCTTGCCAACGCCCTCAAGCCCTTCTAGCGTGATGAATTTACCGCGTCCGGCTACAGACTGTTCCAAAGACATGGTGCGACCTTAAGCTATTGATTGAGCTGATACTTTTGAACCGCAAGCTTGTGCTGTTCATAGGTGTCTGAAAATTGATGAGTACCGTCACCCTTAGCAACAAAATACAATGCTGACGTTGGCTCGGGATTTAGTACCGCATGAATCGCCTCACGTCCAACCATGGCAATTGGTGTTGGAGGTAGACCTGCACGGGTATAGGTGTTGTAAGGCGTGTCAGTTCGCAAATCGCTACGCCTTATATTGCCATCGTAGGCATCACCTATTCCATAGATGACTGTTGGATCGGTTTGTAGGCGCATACCCAATTTGATACGCGATACAAAAACACCCGCTATAAGTGGGCGTTCCGCAGCCACCGCTGTTTCTTTTTCTACAATCGATGCAAGAATAAGTGCCTCGTAAGCATTTTTTAATGGTAAGTCGTCGGCGCGAGCTTCCCATTCTTCATTCAAGATGCTATCCATTCTGCGCTTTGCCCGCTTCAAGTAATCAACATCACTTGTTCCGCGTGGAAAGGCATAAGTGTCCGCGAAAAACTGACCTTCCGGATGCAAATCTGGAAACCCGATAAGCTCCATTACCGCTTGTTCGGAAAGCTCATCCAGATCACTCAATGTGTGCAGCAGATCTTCGGAAGAAGCCACCCTGGCAATAGCCTGTTTCCAGTTAGACCCTTCAATAATGCTGTGGGAGTACTGCACCGTTTGCCCATCAACAAACGTGGCGAAGAGCTCAGGTACACTCAAACCGGACTCAAGTACGTACTCGCCCGTTTTTATCTCGTTAGCCTGCTCGCTAAGCCGAGCGTACAGATCGAACCAATAGCGTTTGGAAATAAAGCCGCTCTCTTCAAGCTCTATGGAAACCCGCTTTGCAGACCAGCCACGCTCTATGAGAAAAGTGGCATCAGAGCCACTGCCCGGGATATTGACAGGCGTTTGCAGGTAACGCTGGTAATCGGTGTAAGCGTATGCACATGCAGCCCCCACACAGAGCAGCAATAAAATGAAAAATGTTCGAATCACACGCCGTCTTTCGCGAATATGATTGTGCCGTTGGTGCCTCCAAAACCAAAAGAATTTGACATGCTTATCTTAAGATTTGCCTGACGTGCTGTATTAGCCACGAAGTCGAGATCGCATCCATCACCGGGATTGTCGAGATTGATAGTTGGAGGCGCCACCTGATCACGCAAGGAAAGTATCGAAAATACAGCTTCGATACCACCGGCAGCACCCAGAAGATGACCAGTCATACTTTTAGTTGAACTCACAAGCACCGATTGGGCGTGTGAGCCCATGGCAGACTTAATGGCATCAGTTTCAGCCAAGTCACCTGCAGGTGTGGAGGTTCCGTGGGCATTGATGTAATCAATATCAGATGCCTCTAAATTTGCATTTTTTAGTGCTGTGCGCATACATCGGGCAGCGCCTTCGCCATTGGCCGCCGGCAGCGTCATATGGTGAGCATCTCCACTCATGCCGTAGCCGACAACTTCACAGTAAATATGAGCGCCTCTGGCTTTGGCGTGTTCGTATTCTTCGAGTACTACAATGCCCGCCCCGTCGCCAAGAACAAACCCGTCTCGGCCTTTGTCCCAAGGACGGCTTGCGGCTGTTATGTCATCGTTGCGAGTGGATAGTGCGCGAGCAGCTCCAAAACCTGCGAGCCCCAGCGGGCAGGTTGCCATTTCGGCTCCACCAGCGACCATGATGTCAGCATCACCGTACTCTATAAATCGGGCCGCATCACCAATGTTGTGTGTGCCCGTGGTACAGGCCGTAACTGTGCAGACGTTAGGTCCCTTGTATCCATACTTGATGGACAGGTTTCCACTGATCATATTAATGATGGTGGATGGCACAAAAAAGGGCGAGACTTTACGGGGCCCGCCATCGAGGAGCACTTTGTGCTGTGCTTCGATATTGGGTAAACCACCAATTCCTGACCCTATAGATACACCTACCCTGTCCAGATCCAGACCGTCAGCAGCTTCAAGCCCTGCATCTTTGATGGCTTGCATACCAGCCGCGATACCAAAATGGACGAAGATGTCCATTTTGCGAGCTTCTTTGGTAGTGAGATAGGCGTTAGTGTCAAAATTTTTGACAGAGGCACTAAAGCGGGTGGTGTAACCAGTTGTGTCGAAGCTATCGATTAATGACACACCTGAAACGCCAGCCACGATATTGCTCCAACTCGTGTCGACATCTGGTCCTACTGGTGTTACCAGACCAAGTCCGGTCACTGCTACACGTCTACGCGCCAACTGTGCTCACTCCGGTTTGAACTTCAACCGATACACATTGGCAGAGCACCCCTGATTGGAAAATTCAGGTGGCAGAGCCCAAGTGCAGGTTTCTGGCAGGAGAATCGACGCCCGCATAATCGTACTGCGGGCCCCGCTTTAATGTAAGGCTTAAATCAAGCCTCGTCGATGTGGGCGGTGACGTAGTCAATCGCCTGCTCGACAGTTGTGATTTTCTCCGCCTCTTCATCGGGAATTTCGCACTCGAATTCTTCCTCGAGTGCCATCACCAATTCGACGGTATCGAGTGAATCTGCGCCTAGATCTTCAACAAAGGATGCCTTGATCGTAACTTCTTCTTCTTTGACGCCCAGTTGTTCGATGACAATCTTTTTGACGCGCTCGTCGATACTGCTCATTGTGGGATAAACCTCCGAAATAAATGAAACGGCATGGAAACGCTCAAAAGTTGACCGCAACCGCTACGTGTGACTATTGTAATGGCTAAGAGCGCAATGTGCCAACTCTTACTCGATTTCTTGATGCAAAGTTAGAGACAAATTCTGTAAATTCTAGGGCTTGCCGACCAATCGCCGGCAATTTAGAGCAATTCAAACCTGTTTGCTCAGGTCATTACCATGCCACCATTGACACTGATCGTCTGACCTGTGACGTAGGAAGCAGAATCTGATGCTAAAAACAGACAGGTTTGAGCGATATCATTTGGAGTTCCCAATCGGCCCAACGCAATCTCGCCTTTGAGCTTTTCCTTTTGCTCCTCAGGCAGTGCATCTGTCATGTCAGACTCGATAAAACCGGGAGCCACAGCATTTATGGTGATTGATCGAGAACCTAGCTCTCTGGCCAGCGACTTGGTTAGTCCCAAGACCCCAGCTTTTGACGCAGCATAGTTAACCTGCCCAGCATTTCCGGTAATACCAACGACCGAGCTGATATTGATGATTCGCCCGGAACGGGCTTTAACCATGGGCTTTATCACTAGCTTGCACATGCGAAACACGCTGCTCAAATTGGTGGCGATAATGTCATCCCATTCATCGTCTTTCATACGCATAAAAAGATTATCACGCGTAATGCCAGCATTATTGACCAGTATAGATACGGGGCCAAATTGTTCACCGATGGCAGCAACACAGGCCTGCGATGCACTGGCATCGGTCACATCGAGTTGCATGCCTGTGCCAACAACGCCCAGTTTACTAAGACGTTCGCTGATGGCATCAGCGCCTGATGCCGATGTGGCAGTTCCAACCACTGTTGCGCCATTTTGCGCAAAAGTGTCACAAATAGCGGCGCCAATGCCACGACTAGCACCTGTGATCAAAGCCACTTGGCCTTTCAATGCATCTTCACTCATAACTGAATCCTGAAAATAATAATTTGAATGCCACTAGTGTTGAACCTTTGTTGAAAAATCAACCCAGTTCGGCAACGGCCGCCAGTGCCGCCTCTAAAGTGGCAGGCGAGTCCACCGGTAACGTCGGCAGCGCTCTATCTATTCGCTTGCTTAGCCCAGTCAATACCTTACCCGGTCCAGCTTCAAGTATCAGTGTAGCGCTGTACTGATCACGCAACGCACAAACAGTATTGGTCCAATACACCGGGCTATAAACATGTGCTTTCAGACGTTCAAGCAAGGTGGGTAGATCGTCGGCAGCAAGGGCTGTGGCGTTTTGTATCAACGGTATTTCAGGAGCTACAAAACTCAGTTGATCGATAGTGTTAGCTAGTTCATAACCCGCCTCTTGCATCAGCGACGAGTGATTAGGCACACTGACCGCCAACATCATTGCCTTGCGACATCCCTGCTCTTTAGCTGCAGTTACTGTTTTTTCCAACGCATCCAGATGCCCTGAAATAGCGACCTGCCCTGGTGCGTTAAAGTTTACTGCCTCGCTTATTCGCTCTCCTGAGACCGAAGCACAAAGATCAATAACGGCTTGATCCTCCATGCCTAGCAGCGCCGCCATACCGCCTGAGCCTTCAGGCACAGCCGCAGCCATCAGCGTGGCCCGCTGTTGAACAAGTGCAAGCGCGTCTGCAAACGACAGTGCATTAGCCGCCACCATAGCGGCAAACTCACCCAGACTATGGCCGGCTACAGCGGCGGGAGTCGCCAAGCCTTGCGCTCTGAGCACTCGCCAAACGGCAACGCCTGAGGTAAACATGAGCGGTTGTGTGACACGTGTGTCGGCCAAAACCTCAGCCGGCCCAGCTTGTGCCATCTGCCAAAGATCCTGACCCAAAACGTCAGCAGCTTCGTCAAACGTTTGTTTGACTTCAACATGAGCTTTCGCAAGCTCTGCCAACATGCCAACGCTTTGAGAGCCTTGCCCAGGGAATACCACTGCTACTGTCACGCTTGTCTCCTTTTTAATCTGTTTGATAAACCCTAGCGATGCATAAAATTCCGGCCCAGAACCGCTGCGCTGCTTCTATATCAGCATCTAAGGGGCTGTACTCATTTTTCCTGGATCTCACCTAGAGTGACTAGGCTCAACCCAGTAAAAATTCCGTGCAGTCGGGGCCGCCTTCGGTACTTATATACAGCTCTAT
>JALZUD010000009.1 GCA_023301725.1 Granulosicoccus sp.
AATACCGTCGTTGGCATTTCTGATGGCGACGTTCATACCGCGCACCTGAGTATTCATACGTTCGGCAATGGCGAGGCCAGCCGCGTCATCCTTAGCACTGTTTACACGCAAGCCAGAACTCAAGCGTTGCATAGAAGTAGCCAGAGAACCCTGTGACATGTTCAGATTTCTCTGAGCTGTAAGGGAAGAGACGTTAGTGTTGATTGTTTGTGGCATTTTTATTCCAGTAGTTTCTTTAATCCTTTTTATAAATGGTCAGCAGCTCCTCATCCTAAGGCGATAACCCTGACAGGCTATCGTTGCTACTTCAGAGTCACGATTACTCGTACACTCTGTTCACTGCTAACAGCCGCCAAGTAGTCAAGCTGACTGCCCACTAACAACCAGCGGAGCATCAATGGTTGCCTATTACTGCTCAGCGTGCCTTAACCTGCCGTTACCGTGACTCAAGCTTCTGGTCTTGGTTTCAATTACACTCCGTGCAGTAACAGTATCGTCAAGGAAGTGCCTACGCTTGACGACAAATCTGCCGCTACCAAGGATGAATAGGTGGCGGTGGGTGATATGTCACATAACTGTTAGTTGTATATGGTGCTGGTGCTGTTTCTGTGTAGCTCAGCCTAAAGTGTAATGTTTACAGAGCCTCAATTTCCAAGCCCAGCCTGCGAGGCATCACCCTGAACGGTATGACGTTACAAAGGAAGCCTACGTGAGAATTAGTAGAGACTAGGGGAGACTAGGGGAGACGCGAAACACGCGTCAATCGCAGTTGTAGCATGCAGTCAAACGACTAAGAGTAGCTCTATCTGCTAGTGGAGCTTCGTGCTGCTTAGGGAGTGCGCAACTGATGTATTTCAGCTGCGCAGAGTTGTTAGTAACCTATAGGAAGTCGAACAGAGACGTGCCTTGTGTACGGGCGAAGGTCGCCTGGAGTATTTCAAGTGAATTTGCATGATCTTGTAAGCGTGTGACAGCTTCAGCGATATCTACGTCTTCGATAGAACTTTTTACACGTTCAATTTGCAATGTAATATTGCTGTTTTCATTACGACTGCTATCAATGCTGCTTAGCCGCGTGCCCACTCTTGAACGGATGGTGTTGAGATGATCCAGAGCATTGTCGAGATCATTTATGCCTGTATCTAGATCTGACTGTGCTTGGGCACTCTCACTAGCTGTAGCTGTGGTTCTTCCTATGGAATCGATAAGATTGGACACTGATGTAAATATGTCTTGATTCTGACTTGGCGCTATGGAAAACGAATCACCCGCAGCAGGATCGCCTGAGATAGTCAGAGTCATGCCATCAGCTGTAATTGATGTGCCTTGATTGTACGGTTGAGCAGTTGCTACTGCATTACCTGTGTCGGTATTCACTATGTCATAGGCTGTAGGGCTGGTAAAGTTGATCTGATAGTTCTCACCAGTAAATTGTGAACTATCGATAACATCACCTTCCGTAATCACTCCAGTGCCTGTATTAGTTGGGGCTGCATTTGTTACAAAATCGCCGTTTCCGTTGCGTATGCGCATGAATACATCAGAACCGGTATCTCCCGTTTGTATCGTACGACCCAATGACACCTCCATATTGGTATTAGAGTCGCTACCGAAGTAAGTTTCGGGGGCTGCTTGCACGAAAGGTTGCTGACCAATGCTACTACCACTGAAAATGAAATTACCAAAGCTGTCTCGAGAATTTGACTGCGTGTAGAGTTCTTCGAGCGCTAGTGATATTTCAGAATTTATAGCGCCTAGAGAAATTTCATCCATGCTGCCATTGTTTGCTCGAAGCGCGAGTTCGCGTATGCGCCCTAGAACATTTATCGAACCGTTGAGCGCTCCTTCTTCAAGGGCTAACTGAGATTCGGCAACTGTAGAGTTGTCATCGTACTGGCCAAGTCGGCTAATAGTCTCTCGCATAGTAATCAGATGTGCAGACTCTGCGGGTGCATCTGATGGTCGATTAATTTGTTTGCCAGAGGAAATTTGTTCTTGAGCCGTAGAAACCGCATTTTGCTGACGCATTAAGTCAGCGGTAAAGCGGGAGGCAGTAAAGCTTGAAGGTACGCGAGAATTAATCATCGAACGGCTCCGAGAATTGACTGAAACATAGTCTCAGACGTAGTGATTACTTGTGCAGCTGCTTGATAGGCCTGTTGGAAGCGAGTTAAATCTATTGCTTCTTCATCAAGGCTAACTCCTTGATTGCTCTGCTGCCTCTCAATGGCGCTAGTTTTTAGAGTCTCTAGTGCATTGGTACGGCTACCCGCTGCTCTGGTATCTGATCCGATGCGTGACACTAGAGAGCCGAATGTATCACTAAACGAGGCGGTGCCATTGACTAGCAAATTGGTTTGCATATCGGCTATTGCCAAACCATTGCTGTTGTCGCCCCGTGCGTTTACATTTAGATCTATAGAGTATACGTCTCCATTACGCGCTTCACCGCTTATGCTTGCCTCCCATCCGTTGAAAGCGATCGGGTCACCGTCTACATACGCGTTGGCCGCAGAAATTACAGTACCTGTTCCTGAATTAACCAAGTCAAATGTGGTGTCAGATGTGAATACAATATCTACCGAGTCTGACAATGCGGGGTTTGTTGTGTCTGATACGGTGGCATTACTTATACGTGCTTCGCTGAGGTTGCTAAGGTCACTTGATGTAACTAACCTGCCTGCCAAAGCAAGTTCATCTGCAGTGTTGATGAGTGACTCCATTGCCCCTGCCGCTCGACCAGTTGCGGATACAACGAAGGTGTCACCAGCCACAGGATTCCCAGTGAGACTGATTTCTATACCATCAACGGTGAAGGGCGTGCCCGCCGTGGTGGAAACGCCATCAGACGAGCGAGTGGCTGTTAAGTTTGCACCATCGAAGTGTAGGATATAGTCTGATCCCTTGAGTGCCTGTGCATCTGTGACAGTGGCTTGTATCACCCCAGTTCCTGTATTTTCACTGTCGGAGAATATAACTGGTGGTGTTGTTCCAAACAAATCTCCACCCACATTGCCGTTCAGATCAACACCCATGGTCTGTTGCTTGTTCATCTCATCAGCAATGATGAGGGACAACTGTCCCAGCTTATGTTGTGCATCATGCAGAGTGTTTTCAGCGAATTCGTTTAGACCGCCAATAATGCCACCTTGTAGGCTAGAGGTAATCTGCCGTCTGTTTACACCTTCACCTAGCTCGATCTGCAAACGCTCAGGATATAGCGTGTCACGTGATGTGTTGATTTTTTGTGCCTCAACACCAGTAACTAGACTTATTCCTTTGCCGACATACACACTCATGGAGCCGTCTGCCTGAACCAAAGTATCAACATCCATGTACTCTGATATTTGTGTGACTAATCGATCTCGGTGATCGTTGAGATCGTGTGCTTGTTGTGAATTTCCGTTGCCTGAGGCTGATATTATATTTCTGTTCACTTCAGCAATAGATTGGGCTAGTCCGTCAACCACGGTGACTGCTTGTCTGGTTCGATCATTGATTTCGGATTGTGTGTCATCGAAATGGTTTTGTAAACTGATGAAACGATCTGCTAGTTGCGCTGCATTTTCTACAACGACTTCACGTGTTGCCACAGATGAAGGGTCTGCATTGGCAGATTGCACGGCATTGAAAAAGCTGTTTAATGCTGGGTCTATGCTTATGCCGTCAGTCGCCACCAGGTTATCAAGGCGACTTGCCATCTGAAAGTGAACTTCTTGTTCTGCATGTGCACTGGTGGCTGCTGTGACTCGAGCCGTGGCGAATTGATCGCCCATGCGTTCTATTTGTTCGATATTCACACCGTTTCCGGTGCTTCGAGCATTTAGCCCATCGCCTGGGTTTGACTGAAAATCAACACGTTGCCGAGAGTAGCCTTCTGTATTAACGTTGGCAATGTTGTGGGATGTTGTCGCCATTGCGCGCTGAAACGCGAACAATGCTGATTTTCCTGTTTGAAGTAAGTCTGCCATAACAGCGATTAATTCCCTGCGATCTGACGCATTATCGATTTAGCCTTGTCGGCGTACTTAGGGTCTGTAGCGTATCCGGCGTGTTGCAACTCTTCAAGAAATCGATCAGAGTCGCCGGCGTGCTCCAAAGCTTTGGTATAGCGTGGATTAGCCAATATAAACTCGGCGAACCCATCTACCGCATCGGCGTCATTGTCAAAAGTTTTAAAGTTAGCATGTTGCTTGTGTGCGGTACCGTTCACATATTCCGTGGTGAGGCTAGTGGCGTAGCGGTCGTCACGGGTGTTAGCTTTGATACCAAACAAGTTGTGTGAATTCTTGCCGTTAGCGTCGGTGATCATGGAGCGGCCCCAACCTGTTTCTAAAGCAGCTATGGCTACAATAGCATCAGGGGAAGTACCTAGACGTTGTGCGTTGCGTTTTGCATGAGGTGCCAGTGAGGTTACAAATTCTTGCTGTTTATCGTTGAGCTTGTG
Organism: Granulosicoccus sp.; assembly: GCA_023301725.1. Taxonomy (GTDB): domain Bacteria; phylum Pseudomonadota; class Gammaproteobacteria; order Granulosicoccales; family Granulosicoccaceae; genus Granulosicoccus. The sequence continues at coordinate 4,448 of JALZUD010000009.1, forward strand.
TCGCTCATCAGTGGGGCTGCTACCCCAGAGCGATGTAGCTAGGTGCAAGGAGCCAATGTTAGCAACCTCATATTCCTGATGACCTTCAGTCGCACGTGCACCCACATCGTTTGTTGTTGTGGAAGCAGGGCGTTGAAGATGCACACTAAGCTCGCGTAGGCGCTGTACGTCATTGTTTTGTGTCGCCGAGGCTGGTGCTGATACTGTAGTTTTTCCCTGTTGCTGTCTTATCTGACTCATGATCTGATCCGCAATGCCCAGACCTCCACTTTCGATCATGGTGTCTGCTAATTGCTCATCGAGCATGTCATCGTAGATTGCTTTAGAGTTTGATGTGTTCTCGGCCATCGTGGTTTTACGCATGCTTTTGAGCATGTTGTGGACAAGTAGCGCTTCAAATTTGTTGGCCACTTCTCGCGCAGCTGAGTCATCATCATCTGCTGCTGATGTCGTCTGCGTCGCGTTGGTTAGCGAGCTTTGTAAGCTTTTCAGTTTGTCAGTACCTGTTGCCGACAATGCGCCGCCAGCCTGTAGCGATTGTGCAAAGCTGCCATCAATGAGTCCAGTCATCAGATAATGATCAACTGAGCGCGTAATGCACCTGCCTGTTTTAGAGCTTCAAGTATGGCAACAAGATCTCCAGGGGCCGCACCGACGTTGTTAATCGCTTGCACAATATCGGAGAGTGTAGTGCCTCTACCAAGTTCAAACATGCGATTGCTTTCTTGCTCTACGTCAATTGCGGTGTCAGGATTAACAACGGTTTCGCCGTTTGCGAATGCATCTGGTTGTGTAACCTGTACATCTTCAGTAATAGTGACCGTAAGGCTTCCATGTGTGACCGCGGCAGGTCCCACAGTCACATTGCTTCCGATGACAATAGTACCGGTGCGCGAATTGACGATGATTTTTCCAGCGACCTGGCCTGGCTCCATTTCCAGTTCTTCAAGATACCCGACAAACGCTACTCGTTGGGATATGTCGGCCGGGGCGCGTACAGCGACAGAGACTGCATCTAATGCCTGTGCTTCTTCAGTGCCCAGTGCCTCGTTAATGGCATCTACCAGACGTCTAGCGGATGTGAAATCAGGTTCATGTAAATTGAATGTAATATTTTTGGTATTGGCAAATGGGTTAGGGACAGCGCGTTCAACTGTTGCACCGTTGGGAATTCTACCCACGCTGGGTACATTGATCGCGATGGATGATCCATCAGCTCCTGAAACCCCAAGACCACCTACAGCCAGATTGCCTTGCGCTATTGCATAGACCTCACCATTAGCACCTCGCAAAGGTGACATAAGCAATGTGCCGCCTCGCAATGATTCTGAATTTCCTAATGATGAGACAGTGATATCGATTTTCTGTCCAGGTTTTGTAAAGGGTGGTAACACGGCGTGAATGGACACAGCGGCAACGTTATCAGATTTTATTTGAATGTCAGGAGGCACGGTCACTCCGTATTGCACCAGCATGCTACGTAAACTCTGCTCTGTGAAAGTAACTGAAGAGGTGTTGTCACCAGTGCCATCTAGACCCACAACCAAGCCATAGCCCAATAAAGGGTTATCGCGCACTCCGGCGATACTTGCCAGGTCCTTGATACGCTCGGCATGTGCGCCTAGCGAGAGAAAGCACAGAATGCCTATACACAAGCCCTTGCCAATACCTGACACGGCTGAGCGCCCAGGTTTACGAATTGAAACAGACTCCATTACTACGTTTCCTTTTTTTCAGCAAAGTTTGCGTGGTACACAAGCTATCTTGTTTAGAACGGCCAGATTGCGCTATTGAATACCCGTGTAAGCCAACCAGCGCGGTTTGCATCTGCAAGGCTGCCTCTGCCTCCATAAGTAATATTGGCATCGGCAATCTGGTTGGACAGCACCGTGTTATCGGGGGTTATGTCTACCGCTCTGATCAAGCCAGATACTCTTACAATTTCACTGCCTTGATTAAGAGTCAGTTTTTTCTGACCTTTAATGCGCATATTGCCATTGGATAAGACTTCTGCAACCACTACAGCAATGCTGCCGGTAAGTTGATTGCTTTGACTACTATCGCCGCTGCCTGCGAAGTCGGTAGTCGAGGCGATATCAGTGTCAAAGGCCGACACAAGACCACCAAAAATGGTGGGACTTGGCAGGTCGATCGAGCTGTCTTTAGTCGTGTTTGTTGAGGCTGTTTTCGATGCGTTGGTGCGTTCATCGAGAACCACGTTGATAACATCACCGACTCGGCGTGCACGAATGTCTTCAAAGAAAAAACGATTGTTTGCTTCCTTGTAGATTGAGCCCGTCTGTGTGTCGTCAGCAATGACTATCTCTGGCAGTGCCGGTGAAAAATCAGGTTCGCTGATCTGGATTACAGTGCAGGAGCTGGTGCTAAAAACCAGGACTGCGAGTACGCAGCCCTGGTTAGCCTTGGTGAATTTCTCATTCATTGCTACATGTTCTGATTGATGTACTGCAACATACCGTCTGTAGTAGAGATCGCTTTGGAGCTGATCTCATAAGCACGTTGAGTTTCGATCATACTCACTAGCTCTTCCACCACATTGACGTTTGACGTCTCAACTGAACCTTGAACAAGGGAGCCTAAACCACCAATACCTGCAGTGCCTTGCGTTGGTGCTCCACTCGACGCTGTCTCCTGATAAAGGTTTCCGCCCATTGATTGCAAGCCGGATGGGTTTACAAAATCTGTGAGTGTTATCACGCCTAGCTGAGTTGGAGCAGGGTTGCCTGCAACAGTAGCGGTTACCGTTCCATCTTGGCCGATGGTTACACCTGTTGCATTATCAGGAACCGTGATTCCTGGTTGCAGTGTGTAGCCAGTAGCTGTGACCATTTGCCCCTGTGCATCTAATTGAAATGAACCGTCACGTGAGTAGGCCGGTGTGCCATCGGGTGTCACGACTTCAAAAAAACCACGGCCTTGAATAGCCAGATCCAATGGATCTTCGGTTTGTGATAGATTGCCTTGAGAGTGAAGTTTCTCAGTTGATACAACACGAACACCCGTGCCGGTGCTCAAACCTGACGGCAGTTGAGTATCTTGTGAAGACTGCGCGCCTGGCTGCCGTATTGTTTGATAAAGCAAATCTTGAAATACCGCGCGGTCACGTTTAAATCCAGTTGTATTTGTATTAGCAAGATTGTTTGAAATCACTTGCATTCGAGTTTGCTGTGCATCAAGGCCTGTCTTGGCCGTCCAAAGTGCTCCGTTCATGTCGTGTTCCTTAAGTTGTTTGTAGTTGCTTCAAGTGTGTTCGCATGATGAATGCGGCAGTTGTATTAAACCGATCAAGTCAGTTTTAACAGTTTCGCCGCAGAAACATCATTATCCTTTGCAGCACTCATTAGCTTTAGTTGTGTCTCGAACTGACGCGACAGCTCTATCATCGTTACTAGTGCGTCTACTGCGTTGACGTTGCTTGCTTCCAGCGATTCTGAGGCTAGGGTTACTGCTGCATCAGCTGGCTGATCACCTTCAGCTGTAGTGAATAAGCCACGTTCGTTACGTTTAATTGCATCGGGTTCTGGATTAACCAGCTTTATCCTGTCAAGTACCGCAATTTCCCCGCCAGCTTGCCCGATTGGACTGACGGATATGGTTCCATCACTACCTATCTGTAAACTATTAAATGCAGTAAGCGTAATAGGTCCCGCCTCACCTAGAACAGGTTGACCAGCGGCTGTGATCAGTAAGCCTTGTTCAGTGACTTGTAAATTTCCATTTCGCGTGTAAGCTTCACTTCCATCTAAATCCTGCACCGCGATAAAACCGTCGCCATCAATGGCAACATCAAGTTCGCGACCAGTGTTCTGGATTGCTCCTGGTGCTAATGAAATTCCGGCGCGCCTATCCTCAGCGTAAACTCTTGCAGGGTTGCCTGGTCCATACACGGGCAAGGCTTTGAAGTTATCAATATCAGCCTTGAATCCTGTGGTATTGATATTCGCTAGATTGTGACTGTTAGTTGCCTGCTTGTGCATGACTTGACGTGCACCAGACATGGCCAGATAGATCATCTTATCCATACCGCTTTTTTCCTTGTTTTCGTATCAATCGGGATAGGCACTCGGACAATTTATAAGTGCATTCCTGCCCCACCATTGTCCGAGTGCACTCTGCTATTAACGACGGATGTTGATAACAGTTTGTGTCAGAGTATCGCCAGTACTAATTACCTGAGCGTTGGCTTGAAAACTTCTCTGAGCGCCTATCATGCTGACGAGTTCTGCTGTTATGTCAACATTTGAACCTTCAAGAGCACCTGCAGTGAGCCTTCCCAGGCTTGCGCTTCCCGGCTCACCTGTTGCAGGATCACCCGAATTTAATGTTTCTATCCATGCCGTGGAGCCAACTTGGCGTAAGCCTTCCTGATTAGGAAAATTGGTTAGGGTTATCTGTCCCATTTGCTTGGATTGACCATTTGAGAAACGGCCGAATACTATTCCGGCATCGTTAATGTCGAAATCTTCAAGATTGCCCGCAGCAAAGCCATTTTGCGAAATCAGATTAATACCAAAGCCGTTATCAAATTGTGTGATGTCTCTGAGGTTGACATCTATTTGGATCGGCTCACCACCCGTTGGTGTAAACACATCAGTCGTAAAGGTGCCATCAGGATTACCATTTACATCGGTTAATGAGCCATCGGTAGCAAATGTGATTTGATCGCCATTGACGGTGTCTGTGCTTACTGGTGTGTCGCCTATATAAGAAAAGGCTGACCACGCGTTTGCTGCGTCTTTTCTGAAATAGATGTTGGCAACTCGCGAAGAGCCTAGCGAATCAAATACGTTGGTAGATGCTGTGAAATTGAAAGTGCCAGGGTCTGTGACATCAAAAGGAGGTAGTATCTCAGCGTTAATATCCAGATTGGCAGTTACGTCCATATTGGTGGTCTGGTTTGGTTCTAGCGTGGAGAAGTCAATTTGTAAGTCCGTTGAAATGGGAATGATTTCGTCGTTGTCGTCGACGCCGAAGCCTGTTAGGTTTGCTCCAGATGCGTCAACAAGGAAACCTTCACGATCCGTACCGAAATTACCGGCCCGGGTGTACACGGATGTACCGTTATCATTCAGCTTAAACAGACCCGAACCTTCAATTGCCAAGTCGAGGTTGCGATTAGTAAATGCAGTATCTCCTTGTGCGAATTCTTGTCTTACGGCCGCTACCTTCACGCCTTGACCTACACTTGGACCAAATCCACTAGATGCAAAAATATCTGCAAATTCAACGCGAGAACGCTTGAATCCGGTAGTGGTGTTGTTTGCGACGTTGTGAGAGATTGACTCAAGTTCAGAGCCGGCCGCATTCAGGCCAGATAGTGCTATTTGAAATGTCATCTATGTTTCTCTTAATTATTGTTGTGTAGTAGGAATCGGCGTAGTGCTTCGAATTTGGCGTATATCTGCCATTGTCAAACTGTCGCCCTGCTGTGTGTTGAGCGTTGTTTCGCCGGCTGCACCAAATTCAACCGAATCAACAACGCGACTGGTCAAGACAGTGGCCGCCTCATAACCTTCGCCTTCGCGAAACGTCACGTTAGCCGAATATTTTCCAGGGGGCAGAGCTGTGCCCTCACTGTTAAGCCCATCCCAATTGAACACGTGTCGTCCACTGGTGAATGCACCGAGATTCACTTGCTGCACAACATTTCCGGCAGCATCTGCAATGTCTAGCTTGACATCTCCAGATGCAGCTTCAAGTTCAAATGAACCTGCTACAGGCTCACCTTCATTGAGTTCAAAGGTACTATTTTGAACAAGTACTTCCTGGCCAACCAGTTGAGCAGACTGCAAGGTTTGTCCACTAGCGTAAGTCTCTGCGAGAGCGCCCATGGAGACCTGCATGTCTTCAATGCCCGACACCGTACTGAACTGTGCCATCTGACCAAGAAATTCCCCATTGTCCATCGGTTTCATTGGGTCCTGGTTTTTCAATTGAGCCATCATCAGCTCCATGAAATCGGTCTGGCCAAGTTCCTTTGCCTGAGTGTTCGTCGCCTCTGCACTAAGCATGTTTTGCTCAAGTACGGCGGGTGTGATAGTTGTCATGCTGTTTGTTATCCGTGTTCGTTGTGTCTTAACCTTAGTGCTATGTTTTACTCACCCATTTTCAGGGTCTGTAGCATCAGTTGTCTTACTGTGCCTAGTAACTCGACATTGCTTTGATAGCTACGTGATGCCGACATCATGTTGGCCATTTCTTCCACGCTATCTACATTCGAGCCAAACACATAACCTTCTTCATTGGCCATAGGATTGCCAGGCTCGTAGCGTGAGCTAACCTCACGGGCTGATTCAATCACCCCTCGCGTTTCAACGCCACCAATTTCGTCTTGTAGCATTGCAGCAAATACCGGATGCCTTGCTCGGTAGGCTTCTTCTGCTGTGCTCGCTACTGAGTTTGCATTGGCCAGGTTGCTGGCGGTTGCATTCAAACGCAGGTTTTGTGCGCGCATAGCACTACCTGCAATATCAAAGATACTAAATGACATGGTTATTCACCCCTCAGTGCTTTAATCAGACCACCAACACGACTGTTGATGAGTTGCAGAGTCGCCTGGTACCGAACGGTATTCTCTGCGAATCGTGCTTGTTCAATATCTTTGTCTACCGTGTTGCCATCTAACGATGCTTGCTCAGGTTGTCTGTACAGAACGGGTGCATTGGTATTACTCGCACCGATTGAGATGTGCCGGCTGTTTGTTGTTTTCAAGGAACTACCAGTGAGACCTAGGCGACTTCTTGAATTACCGGCACCGCCATGTGTCTTTGCATCTTTTAGTACTTCTGCAAAGGCAATGTCACGAGCTTTGTAGTTAGGCGTATCAGCGTTTGCAATGTTGCTAGCGAGTATTTTTGTGCGACGAGCTCTGAGATGTAAAGATGTAGCGGGTCCATCTAGAAATTTATCGATCATCAGGTATAGAGTCCTTTTTTTCTTTAGCCGATATGTGTGATCTCGGCGGTAGTTCAGGTTTACTTAGTTTTTGTGAAGTCGTTACAGTTAGCTAAGCCTTAGCGTGGAGTATTCATGTAACGCCTGCGCTGTTCATCAGACAATCGTTCATTGGTTTGTTTGCGACCAGCGCGGGGTTATGTCGCAAAGTTCATAGTACGGGCACATTGGTGAATGTTGGATTCCACCGAGGCACAGGGTTGTCTTCATAGGTTACAAGTGAAAGATGTTGTAGCGCTGACGATACGCTTTGTGTTCGAAAGAACAAAACTGTCGCTACTATTTTTGCTCCTGAAATCGTATCAACTGTGAGTTTTTCTGAGCTTGTCTGCTGCCCGACCGAATGCGTACGTCCTCGATAGCTAGTGCCGTCCACGCCAACAGCTACCGCACCACTATCAATCGCTACAGTCGCAGTTCGAGTTGTCTCAACACTAAAGTTGGTGGTGAGTAAATTGCTGCTACCAGTGCCACTTACCGCGATCAGCGTTATCGTGACTTCAGCATTGGGTGGAATCCATACGCAAGGCAAAGTATTTTCACAGTCTGCAATCTGTGTAGTTAGCGGCCCCACTGGTAGGTTTGTAAAAGTTGGTGTTCTTGTTAAGCCTGAATCAGACAGTGCGATAGACCAAGTATTAAGTGCGCTACTGGTGCTGGCAGAATTGAACTCAACGCTACCGGGCAGTTCGCTGCCAGCTAACAGGCCTTGAGCAACACCGCCTACTCCATTGCCAAGACTTACGGATGCTGTTGTCAGGGTGGCCCCATCCGCATCAATGGCTGGATTTGCCCCTGTTATCGACATCTCTGAGTCATGCGCGGCGACTATTGCATAGTCAACACGAAGACGGTTCAGTCGACCATTGTTGTCAACGTTGGTAACGGTCACCGAAAACGCCGTGTCAGCACTGATCCATCTGCAGGGCAAGGATTGTTCGCAGTTTACTGTCATGCCGGCAACTCCTGTAGTTGTTTCTGGAATTACAGGTTCGATTACAGCAGGGGTGTTGTCAGTGGGTGCAGGTGTTAAATCGTCGGCAACGACAGGTACTAATGGATTGCCTACGACAGATGTCACTGGGTCGCTAACAGCTGGGTTATCGTCTGTGGTCGGCAGTGATGGGGTGTTAGAATTTGGTGCGCCGGGTATAGGATTTAAAACAGCTTCTGGGAAATCTATTGGCGGTGTCGTTATTGTGGTTATTGGATCCTGTGTTGTAGTTGTTGTCGGATCAATCATGTTTGCCACTGGATTGGTCGTGACTTGAGCCGTATCAATCTGGTTCTCAGAGTCTGCGCTAATTGAATTTGCTGTTGTGGAGTCTGGAGTCGGGGTTGTATCAATGATCGGGGATGCAATTGCTGCAGCCTCGTTAATGGTTGTTTTCTCAGTACAGCCGCTAGCCAGCAAACAACTCGAGATGAGTAAAATTGTATAGGGCGAAAAATTGTGCATGATGAATCCTTGTTGTGCTATTGCGTACTGTGTCGTCCTTTTTGAAAAAAGGTGAAGTGCTTCACGGGCGCGTTACCGTTAGCTGTTATTTCAGTGTGCTTTAAGGCACGTGATGGTTCGATGCTTGCGCGAACTAAATTTATGATTAGAAAAGTTGCGTTACTTTTTTCACTGTTGTTGACGGCGCACTGTGCGCACTCACAAAGCGACACGTCTTCCAATATTCAGCCGAGGCCTGTCATCCATTCCTTGGAGGCAATTGCTGCGACGGTGGACGAATTTATTCAAAGCGAACAATTGCCAGACCAAATAGTGAGTGTTCAGGTAAAAGCGCTTGACCGTCGATTGCGTTTGGCCCATTGCGTGACACCACTTGATACATCGTGGTCGCCCGGGAGTCGTCGTCTTGGTAGGGTAACTGTGGAGGTCTCTTGCGCGGCTCCAAAGAACTGGCGCATGCGGGTTCAAGCCACTGTGACAAAAGATGGCGTGGTTTGGACCCTTGTGAGAGGAGTTCAGCGTGGAGACAGGTTAACTCGTGACCTGCTGGTTCCTCTTAATATTACCTTGGGGGCCGGTAACTCTGGCTTTTCAACTTTGAATTCACCTGTAGGTGATGTTGCGCCGTGGTTGGGGTTTGTATTCACGCAAAGAGTTAATTCGGGTAAGGTTTTAAGCGAACGGATGTTGAAAATGCCCAAGCTTATTGCCAAAGGCGAAGCAGTGGTTATCAGGCATCGCTCCAGAGGTTTGCAATTACAAACTCGAGGTGTTGCGCTTCGTGATGCCGGAGCGCAACAACAGACTCAGGTGCGAAACAGTACATCAGGAAAGATTATAGATGTGGTGGCTGTTTCTCCCGGAGTTGTTGAAATAATTCACTAGCACATCGCATACGTTTGAACATTTGCTTGTACTTTGCTTATGGCGACAAGTCTTACTAAGACAGGTGGCTGTAACTTGCTGACACTGAAACTTGAGAACTGAAAATGACCAAATCCACCGTTACCTCTCCCTCATCTACGCAAGAGTTAATGACAAAAACCAGCCAGTTAGTTACTGAGTTTGAGCAGCTATTGTCTAGCGAACGGTATCTGCTTTCCACAGGGAAGTCTTCAGGTATGGAGGCTATTTCAGAAGCTAAACATTCTGTTGTTACCCAGTTGCAAGAGCGTGACGAGCAGTTAAAAAATCTGTTTATGAATAGAGGTTCGGTTAAAGGCGTTGCAGAGTTAAAAGCCAGAATGATGCAGTGCCAGTCAGATAACAAAAGTAATCACGCTCTTGTCATGCTTGAATTGAAGCATGCTAATAAGAGTCTCGATCTCTTAAGATCAGTGCTTAAGATGAATGATCTTTCTTTGTATAGCTCACGGGGTGCTGTTACAGTCAAGCGCGAACAGCGTCGCATTGGCAGTGCTTAGTGTGCTGGTAGCGAATCTATTCTAGATAGCATGACGTGCCGCCTATTTATGTTTGGCTTTCTGGTGCATTTGAAGAAGCAACAAATTGCTTTGAGCCTATAGTCGGGCGGCTTTGCTATAGGGCCAAGCCTGCGTTTGACATCAGCATTTATACGCTGTGGGAGCGCCCACAGGTTGAGGAATACTGAACCATTCTAGGCCAAGCTTTGCTGCTGCTTACGGCTCTGGAGTTACGGGGTCTACGTCTTCGCGTTGATTTTTTTTGCTTTAAATGTGAGCTGGAGTTTTAGTACTAAATCTGCTCCTGGCTTGAGCGCATGCCATTGGAAATCTTGGCATACCGTCATGGTTCACTTGAGCGCATAAGGTATGGCTGAGTCTTATTTCCGTGGTCATGCCAAACGGGCAGGGTAATGCCTACAAGCCCCAAGGTGTCGAATAATGGTCTCTCAAGCCCTAAGAAGCAGAACATTGTTGCGAACAACAATTTGCATCATTAAGGCTTGAGTTTCACACCCGAAGGTCCAAGTAACCGTCGGATGCCCAACTGAGACACCGACATTATTTTAAGCGCTTTGTAATCTGTTCCTTAGGCGACTTTTGAGGCAGAGCGATAATTTTCCCAGAATTTGTTCACGCTCTTCTGTTCGGCTTCTTGTGCTGGGGCTTTCTGCTGAACATTCATATGAGGCCCACCTTCAGTACCTGTCATAGCGTGAGCGTGCTGTGCTGCGTAATGATGCTCGACTGCAGATGTCGCTTGAATTTCGCTGCGTCGCAAGAATTTCGGGATGTACGAACCGGGTTTCATTTCGATAAAAATCTCTGTTGCCGGATTTTGGGAATAGTAAGTATCTAAGGAGGTCCTCAACCGCTTTGCGAGAACTCGTACAGATGGATCAGTCTGTGGGTCAAAGGACGCTGACTTGCCCAAGGCTTCAATGCCCACGGTAAAAGCTTTGATGCGGCGTGTATTGCCCATTAGAGTCTGCTCAACCACATATTTGAGGAATGCTGACATTTGTGGAGACGCGGCGAACTTGTCCGTCGTCAATATGCCATGAAGGGCTGAGGTGACTTCGGTGTGTTCAATATTGGTTTGGGTAGCTTCATTCATATTCGTTATCTCACGTGTTGAAAAAGCCCGCTGTTGGCACGGGTGATATGAAGGGAGCAAGATCCAAGGCAGGTTTTACACGTTATGTAACGGTTTATGTGGGTGTACAACCTCCGGATAGTGATGAAACCCCGTTAGATGGGGTTCTCAGGCTGGAAAAAATATTACGGTTACTTATCGTTATTTCACAATTGTTAACGTTGAAGTTACATGTAAGAGGGATTTGTTACTCGTTGTCGGGTGTGGGTAACATTTTTTTCAATCTGCACGTGCTTTGTCTTTGACGATGTCAATAATTTATCCCTTGATTTTTGACATTCCGTCGCCGCCGCAGGCCAACCGAGGCAGCTAGGCAAGCAAGTAGCGTGATGTTGTCTGAGTATTTGATGCAAAGCTGCCTATCGTTGTTCACAAGTCGCTCACCATAGATAACCGTGCCAAGGTGCGTAACCCGTTCAGGGCTTGCCATTGCCAGCCGTCACAGTGGCTGTAGCAGAGTTGAACTCATTAGATAACGCCGAGGCCAAAAGCGAATGTTGATATTAACTAGACGAGAAGATGAGAAAATTCTCATCGGTGAGAACATCACCTTGCAGGTGCTTGGTATCGAAGGCAACCGAGTTCGTCTTGGTTTGGAGGCGCCGAAGGACATCGCTATACTTCGAGAAGAAATTCATGAGCGCTATTCAAATGATGCCTCTAACGACAACGTTGTTGAGAGCGATGAGCAAATCGCACCAGATACGCAATACAAGAAATCAGCCTAGTCATTCCCAAATGTCTTACTGAATCACTAGTTTGAAGTGTCGCTGTAGTAGTTGCAGCCGAGATACGTCAACAGCTGTTTCAAGCGTATCGCCGCGTTTACAGCATCACCTGTTGACGAGCGTCTTTACTAGACCCGTGCTTGGTCCATTAGAAAGACGCTAACTTAGTGTCGGATTCAACAAGCAGCTTGTCTACACTAAGCCCTATTCCAGCCTGGTCATCGCTTGTGCATTCTTACAGCCATTTGTGCTGTTTCCACAATAGAGCTTGCATTATTATTGTTTTCAGCGTGATTTTCGTTGTGGAACAAGTGTAAAGGGCTATTTATCTCCCGCGATGGTTGACACTGACGATTGCTTGCCTTTACAATTCCGCAGCTCGGCAACAGGCCTTTTGTGGGCTTGCACCGTTTGAATATTCATGTTCGCCAAAACAGCATTTCATATTTGTCTTGGTCGCTCTGAGCTCATCGCTTACAGCAACTCAGGCGTTGAGGCCGTTTGGTGTACACGCCTCTGCAGTATTCCGCACTTCAACGTCTCGTTCAGGCGATATTGAGGGAGTCAGCAGAGTTTTTCAGCTCACCGTTTCTGGCGCGCACGCGCCATGCCGGATTAAAGACAGCATTGTATGGCGACGATCAATCAACTCGTCCGCAAGCCGCGTAAGCGAAAAGCGGAAAAATCCAACGTACCAGCGCTGCAAGCGTGCCCGCAAAAGCGTGGCGTGTGTACTCGGGTTTACACAACAACTCCGAAGAAGCCGAACTCTGCGATGCGTAAAGTCGCTCGAGTACGTCTAACTAACGGATATGAAGTAACTTCGTACATCGGTGGTGAGGGTCATAACCTTCAAGAGCACTCGGTTGTACTTATCCGAGGTGGTCGTGTAAAGGACCTGCCTGGTGTCCGGTATCACACAGTTAGAGGAAGCCTTGATACACAGGGCGTTGATTCACGCCGTCAAGGTCGGTCCAAGTACGGCGCAAAGCGTCCTAAGGGTTAATCCAGTATGTCTAGACGAGTCCAAGCACCAAAACGCGATATTCTTCCGGACCCGAAGTACGGTAGTGTGCGTTTGGCAAAATTCATCAACATCTTGATGTTGGATGGCAAGAAAGCGGTAGCAGAGCGCGTTATTTATGGCGCACTAGATATCATTAAGGAAAAAGGTGTAGCAGAGCCAGTTGAGGTTCTTGAGCAAGCGTTGGAAAACGTCAGCCCGGCGGTAGAAGTAAAGTCCCGTCGTGTTGGTGGTGCAACCTACCAAGTCCCCGTTGAAGTCCGTCCAGTCCGACGTAGTGCATTAGCTATGCGTTGGATCATCGACGCGGCACGTAAGCGTGGTGAGAAATCGATGGTATTAAAGCTGGCAGGCGAGCTCAGTGACGCTGCTGAAAAGCGTGGTACTGCAGTCAAGAAGCGCGATGACGTTCATCGTATGGCTGAAGCCAACAAGGCATTCTCACACTACCGCTGGTAGGCTTCGTCAGTCTGGGTGTAGCTACTCTCTAATATAAGGTCCGAACGTGGCACGAGTAACACCCATATCGCTGTATCGAAATGTCGGCATCATGGCTCACATTGATGCCGGCAAGACCACCACAACCGAGCGCATTCTGTTCTACACAGGGGTTTCGCACAAAATTGGTGAAGTCCACCATGGTTCGGCAACCATGGACTGGATGGCTCAAGAGCAAGAGCGAGGCATTACCATTACCTCCGCTGCCACCACCTGTTTCTGGAAAGGTATGGATGGTAGTCGCAAGCAGCACCGCGTCAACATCATTGATACCCCTGGACATGTAGACTTCACTATAGAGGTTGAACGCTCGTTACGCGTTCTTGACGGCGCCGTGGCTGTATTTGACTCTGTTGGCGGTGTCGAGCCCCAGTCGGAGACTGTCTGGCGGCAAGCCAACAAATATTCGGTTCCGCGCATAGCATTCGTCAATAAAATGGATCGAATGGGCGCTGATTTTCAACGTGTAGTTGCGCAGATACGCGACCGTCTGGGTGCCAATCCAATCGCTGTGCAGATCCCCATCGGTTCTGAAGACACTTTCACGGGAGTCGTCGACCTGATATCTATGCAAGCGATTGTTTGGAACAGCGAAGATCAAGGCTTAACGTTCGAGACAAGTGCCATTCCTGAAGAATTGGTTGAGGAGGCTGCACGGGTTCGAGAGCTGATGTTGGAAGCGGCGGCGGAAGGTGATGAGGCGCTTATGGACCAGTACCTTGAAACTGGTGACCTAACAGCAGCTGAAATTCACAAAGGCTTACGACTACAAACGCTGGCAAACGAAGTGGTTCCCGTTTTGTGTGGATCTGCTTTCAAGAATAAAGGCGTGCAGTCTCTGCTCGATGCCATTGTGGATTACCTGCCTGCACCCGACGACGTTCCACCAGTAGAAGGAATCCTCGAGAACGAGTCCACTGATACACGACCAGCAACTGACGATTCGCCGTTTGCAGCGCTGGTGTTCAAAATTGCCAACGATACTCATGTAGGATCTCTGGCATTTTTGCGGGTTTATTCAGGTATCGTTAAAACTGGGGATATGGTTTACAACCCTCTACGTGGAAAAAAAGAGCGCATCGGGCGATTGCTGCAGATGCACGCCAACAATAGAGAAGAAATCAAAGAAGTACGAGCAGGTGACATAGCGGCAGCTGTTGGGCTTAAAGAGGTCGGCACTGGCGACACCTTGTGCGAACAACGAAACTCAATTGCCTTAGAGCGGATGGAGTTCCCCGAGCCAGTGATTTCTGTGGCTGTCGAGCCAAAGACATTGGCTGATCAGGAGAAAATGGGTATAGCCCTGCAAAGGCTTGCCAAAGAAGATCCATCGTTCAGAGTTCGGACGGATGAAGATTCGGGTCAGATAATCATTAGTGGTATGGGTGAATTACACCTCGATATCATTGTTGACCGCATGAAACGTGAGTTCAATGTCATCGCTAATGTGGGCAAGCCTCAGGTGTCGTATCGCGAAACGATTACCCGCGCCGTTGAGGCGGAAGGTAAATTCGTTCGCCAGACAGGAGGCACAGGGCAATACGGGCACGTTAAGTTTCGGCTCGAGCCGCTTGAGCGTGGCAGTGGTTTCGAGTTTGTCAGCGAAATTGTAGGCGATACCATTCCTAAAGAATTTATACCGGCCGTTGAACAAGGAGTTCAAGATGCACTAGCCAATGGCATGTTGGGCGGATATCCAATGGTTGATCTGCGTGTAACTCTGTTTGATGGCTCCTACCACGACGTTGATTCCAATGAAATGGCTTTCAAGATCGCAGGTTCGATGGGCTTCCGCAACGGTGCCATGGACGCAGGTCCTGCGTTGCTAGAGCCAATAATGAATGTTGAGGTTGTGACGCCTGAAGATTACATGGGTGATGTTATGGGTGATCTTAATCGTCGGCGCGGAATCGTAGTGGGTATGGACGAACAGCCAGGTGGCAAAGTCGTCAAAGCACAAGTGCCATTGGCTCAAATGTTTGGTTATTCAACTGATTTGCGCTCTGCAACCCAAGGCAGAGCTGTCTATTCAATGGAATTTGATGACTACGAGATCCCACCTCAGGCAATTGTTGACGCTGTTCTACACCGTTGATTGTCAATTTTGCTTACCACAATCAATAAACCCTGTATCATCCGCAAACAAAATTAAAAGCAGAAGTGAATAGCTAAATAGCTATTTGTCTGGAATTTACTGAAAACGAGGCCAAAACTTAAGTGTCTAAGGAAAAATTCGAACGTAATAAGCCCCATGTCAACGTCGGCACGATTGGCCACGTAGATCACGGTAAAACCACATTGACGGCGGCATTGACCA
>JALZUD010000010.1 GCA_023301725.1 Granulosicoccus sp.
CAAAGACACCGACAGGCAAAAAGACAGAGGCGCATTCTTCAAATCTATACAAGGAACAATGAACCACCTCCTATGGGGTGACAGAATCTGGATGCACCGTTTCGCTGAAACAGCAAAACCCAATAAAGAATTCATTGGCGAATCTGTAAACGAGACAGACGATTGGGCAACGTACCAATCAGCCCGACAAGAGATGGACGCCATAATTGCAAACTGGACTGAGCAGCTAGACCCAATGTGGTTAACTGGAAATCTCACGTGGTTCTCTACTGCAGCCAACCGCACCATCTGTAAACCTAAGCAAGTACTGGTAGTCCATTTCTTTAACCACGGCACACATCACCGAGGTCAGATCCACGCCATGTTAACTTCCGCAGGTGGAACGCCGATGGATACAGATCTGCCGCTACTGCCAGATTGAGATTCAATTTTTTGACGGCGCCACATGCGTTGCCATTTAACTGAATAGGAACAAAGTCACTCTCAATCGGTGCGCGGTCGAAGTTATAACAAATTTATAACAACTTGTTATGTTGATGGAACCCTGTTTAAAATGACTTGTCCCTTAAAACAGCGATCTTTTGGTCGTCCGAAATCTTACATTCACCACAAATTGTAAAAACAGGAACACGTCTGATGAAAAAATTTGCTCTTGCTGCAGCCCTAACTCTGGCGGCTAACGTGGCGGTCGCTGGCGACCAGTACATTGATGGATCTGGATACGCTATCGGTGGTTATGATGCGGTGGCCTATTGGAGTCTTGAGCAGTCGCCGGTAGGTACAAGCCAACCTGAAGCTATTCCGGGTAAAGAGTCCATCACGGCTGAGCACAATGGCGCTACATGGGCGTTTTCAACCGAAGAGAACCGTGACAAATTCGTATCTGATCCTGCTAAATGGGCACCCCAATACGATGGTCATTGTGCCTACGGTATTGGCCAAGGTGGCAAAGTGCCTGCCAACCCTAATCTATGGCGGATTATTGACGACAAGCTGTACGTAAACATCAACCCGGCTGTAGTGGGATTCTTCGAAGAAGACCTAGACGGTAATCTAGTAGCAGCTGAGAGTGGTTGGTCCGATTTGGAAGCTGCAGCGGCTTCCGATAGAAAATGGAAAGAGATGACAGCTAACGACGGAACTTACACAGTCGAAGCTCCTCTCAAATAGGCTTTTGATAGTATTCCTATCAACTACCGAATTAAAAACTTGATTTACACTAACGGGGTATAGAGAATGGCAAATTCAACCACTAATGCAGCGTTGATCGCTGGTTCAATTGTTCTGGCTATGTCAGGTGCAAGCTCGCTGCAAACTGCACAGGCTGCAGGCGCAAAAGAGAAATGTTTCGGTATTTCTTTAGCGGGTCAAAACGACTGTGCAGCAGGCCCAGGCACAACATGCGCAGGCACATCGACGGTTAATTACCAAGGCAACGCGTGGACTCTAGTGCCTGCAGGCGATTGCGCCAAGTACGGTGCACCAGATCAGGTTGCAAGTTTTGAGCTACCTGAGGATCGTCTCGGTTCATTGGAAGAGATCGACCGTGATCTGCCAAGCTCTTAACTGAAGATCGTTAGAAAACCATTGGTACGCGACCATGTTGTCGCCATTGATGGAAAATTCTGGCAGCCAAAACCGTTTTCGGTCTTGGCTGCCAGAACTAGGAGGTCTGTGCCTTAAACCCCAGCATTACCAAGATATTCTTCAAAACCTGCCCTGTGTTGGCTGGTTTGAAGTTCACGCCGAAAACTATCTTGGCGACGGCGGTGCACCGCTTCATTACCTAGAAAAAATACGAGAGCATTACGAGCTGTCAGTTCACGGTGTTGGCTTGTCAATTGGCTCAGCTCAAGGTATTAACGAGCAACACCTAGCCCGAGTTGCCAACATGGTTGAGAGGTTTCAACCCGCCTCGTTTAGTGAGCATCTGGCGTGGTCAACTCACGACAATCAGTTCTACAGTGACCTACTGCCTGTTCCATACAATAAGGAAGTGGAGGAGTTGGTCTGCCAGCATATCAATCAGATACAAGATCGATTGAAGCGGCAAATGCTGCTGGAAAATCCTTCAAACTACTTGACCATGGAAAACAGCACGCAAGAAGAAACACACATGCTTAGCAACATCGTTAAAAATACTGGGTGCGGTCTCTTGCTGGACGTGAACAACGTATACATTTCTGCGCATAACTGCGGCTACAACGCTCTTGACTATATTTCATCGCTGCCATTATCTGAGGTGGGCGAAATTCATTTAGCAGGGCATGCAACAGACACCGCAGTTTCAGACGAACCACTGTTGATTGATACACACGACAGACAAGTGTCCGATCCTGTGTGGAAGCTGTATGAAGCCACATTGGGGCTTACGGGTGCGAAGCCTACGCTTATTGAGTGGGATGCCGATGTCCCCGAATGGACGGTGTTCTTGAGCGAACTAGGTCGAGCCAACAAACTCCTGGAAAGAGCTGCTGTGCCCAGTAGTGTTGACAATGCTGGATAGTTTCCAGCTTGAAACAGGCCTTGCGCTAAACAACCCCGATGTTCAATGCCCTCACACAGTAGCGGGGCGGACAAGTGATGGAAGCTCGCGGCGCTTTAATGTTTATCGCAACAATCGAGCGGGTAGTTTGATTGGCTCGTTAAGAGACACCTATCCAGTGTTGTGCCGATTACTAGGCGATGAGTTTTTCCAAGCGGCTGCTCGACAGTTCATAGACCTTAACCCGCCCACGGGGCCGGTGCTTAGTGAGTACGGTAATGGTTTTGGAGACTTTGTCCAACAATTGCCAGGCTCGGATAGGTATCCTTATCTTGCCGATGTTGCAGAGCTTGAATGGAGGCGGTTGCAGAGTTATCACGCAGCCGATGATGAGACATTAACTCCAGCTGATCTGCAATCGATTGAACCTTCGCGCTTACTAGCATCCAAGTTGACGCTGCATAGCGCGGTGGCTGTGATTGAATCTAATTGGGCCATCGGAAGCCTTTGGAGCAATTCACAATCAGATAACGGACACAAGCTGGATCTTGTCCAAGCGGAAATCGTATTGATATGCCGACCACAGTGGAATGTCCAGCAAACGATAATAAGCGCTGAAAGTGCTTGTTTTATGCAGTACCTTACTAGTGGCTTATCGATTGAAGAAGCCGCAACACAATGCTTAAGTGAGTATCTGGATTTCGACACGGGCTTCCATTTGCAAGGCTTGCTGGCAGCTGGTACATTTTCTAACAATATTCATTAATTTTTTGACGAGCACATAGGCCCTCATATGTTTAGTTTCTTTCGTCGTTTTCACGATGCACTGTTTTTTATTCTGCGCAAATCTGAAGGGTGGTTGCCCGGTCTGACGGCTCGATTCGTTTTCGCAGCTGTGTTGTTTGTCTATTTTTTCAATTCTGCAAAAACCAAAGTGGGTGAATTGCCCGGTGGTTTTTTTCAATTGCAGGATGGGGCGTTTTTCCAGATCATGCCCGCGGTGGTCGAGCGCTTTAATTACGACGCATCAACAGTTCCGCTGTTCCCTTATCAGATTATTGTTTATGCTGGGACGTACCTTGAATTCATTTTGCCTGCGTTGATAGTGATAGGTCTGTTCACTCGACTGTCGGCAGTGGGTATGATCATTTTTATCTTTGTGCAGTCATATGTTGATATTACGGCTCATGCGGTGGGTGCAGAAACTATTGGCGCGTTCTTCGACAAAGCGACAGATTCTGCCATTTTAGATCAACGAGCTTTATGGGTATTCTTGCTACTGTATCTTGCAGTCTATGGTGCAGGAAAGCTGTCAGTGGACTATTTATTTGGTCGTAGAAGGCCTCTTAGATAGATACGAAAGCCCCTAGAGCGGACTAGAGCGGGACGTTAGCATCCTGTACGTTCGCTCTAGGGCCTCGGCCAGTGAGGATACCTTCCTCGTTAGGTTTGTATCAACGAGCAACGTCTTGTGAGCCCAAAAGTGCGCGCCCTCGCTGGTTTAGTCGTGCTATCCACCACAAGATCAAGGCTGGTACAGCTCGCTCTTCACTCCCATAAAGTTCTCCCAAGCAAACCAGTAAGAGATATGGCCGGGCAGTCTTGCACGCTTCTGCTTACCATCGCTTGATACAAGAACATTCTCACCCATTACCCACAGCATATCGTCAGACACTAAATCCCCCGTAGGCGACAAGAAAAACACCTCGCCCTCGTTACGTTCATAAGCGCGCACAGTGCGCTTATCTGCATCTCCCACAAGCACTAGAGGCAGGGCGCCCGCCTTGTCATTAATGACCGGCGTATCTGCAAATGCAGACAACGGCCACGCTTTGCTAGATGCAACACTCCTGATGCCGAATACGTAGTCTTTTTGTAAGGCTTGGGTCTCATCTTTGAGGAATGCGGGAAACATTAAATCCGGGCTGGCGAAATACTCCTGATAGACAACACCTGAACCGTAGTTACGAACGTACCCCGTTTGCAGTGACAGCACCATGGTGTCTGGATGTTGCTCATGCCAGGCTTGCCATGTAGTGATTGCCATGGGCCGCACCTTGAGTTTGATATCTTGGGCAACCATTGAACCCACGACAGGTTCTCCACTAAACTGATTCCATAGACTGTTGGTTGCACGGTCAAACATCAGTTTGTTTGAACGGAAGAGTAGGCCGGATGACCCGAATACCAGAGGTTCGTCTGAGGCGTCTGTTAAGGTCTCGTACAAAATGCCACTGCCACATAATGTGCAGTAGGCGAGGGCCACAGGCACGCCACCAATGACATCGTTGGCCATCTCGTGCCAACCCATAATTCGTAATGGATACGCGCGCACATCGCCATTGATTTCGATACCGAATACCAGATCCGTGTCGAGTAGGTAATCTGCCTCGGAAGCGCTGAGAAAGGTGGCATTATCCAGCGATGGAATGCCATCGAACTGCACACCACCCCAAACCACTTCCTCAAGCCTGATGCGCATATTCTCACGTGTGCCATACGGTTCATCAAACAGTGTTCTGAAACGCTCATCGGTATTGCCCAGAAACCTAAGCTTTAGCGCTTTGTAAGTGGCATGCGGGATAATCTCTGGATGCCGCTCCTGCCACTTGTATGCATCGTGCCAAGTGGTTATCTGTTGTCCGGTTAATTGGGACAAGACGTTAGCGACATGCGTATTCGAGCCCGTCCAGCGCATGGCAAGCACCAGTGTGGGAATCAGGCTCTTGTCATTGAGTGCGGCAAGCTCTTCAACTACGGGTACTTTGGCCGCTCCCTGAGCTGAAAATAGCTGCAGGCTAAGTTCTGCAATTCTTTCATTCGAGCTATCTGTGGCCGCACTTACGCCTGCAAATAAATACAACGCTAAAGCTGTTAAGTAGGCAGCTACTAGGCCTGATGCTCGTGCCCTGTTTTTTGTTGTCATTGGGTCTTCTCACTTAAGCGCTTTACGGTAGGAGTCTAACTTGTTGGTTGCTGTGATTGGATATCGTGCTTAACATTTGTGCCGAGGTTATTGGCTATATTTTGAGGACTCACGCACTTTTTCAGAGCGCAAACTGCATCAAAATATTGCAGAGTCATTGGCAAACTTACCATCGAAAAACACTAAAGCCTTGAAACTATTATATAAATAATTATGGCATGCACCATGTAACAGTATCGTGGATTGCTCAAGCTGGAGCAGCGTTTTAACTCACAACAAGAGATCCCCACATGCCATTACTCCATCGTTTCAAGTTATCAGGGCTCGTCGCGGCCAGTCTGGGAATAGCTAGTTTTTCGTTGCACGCACAGGACGACACAATCAAGGTCGGTGTTCTGCACTCGCTTTCAGGAACCATGGCGATTTCAGAGACCACCCTGAAAGACACCATGCTGATGTTGATTGATCAGCAGAATGAAAACGGCGGCTTGCTAGGAAAGCAGTTGGAAGCGGTGGTTGTAGATCCTGCCTCTGATTGGCCATTATTTGCTGAGAAAGCTCGTGAGCTGATTGAGCAAGAAGGTGTTGCTGCAACCTTTGGAGCCTGGACATCAGTGTCCCGCAAGTCAGTGCTCCCTGTGTTCGAGGAATTGAACAGTGTGCTGTTTTATCCTGTGCAATATGAAGGCGAAGAATCCTCGAAAAATGTTTTCTACACTGGAGCTGCCCCAAACCAGCAGGCCATCCCTGCTGTCGATTATCTGACCAATGAAATTGGCGTGGAGCGATGGGTATTAGCGGGAACCGATTATGTTTATCCGCGTACCACCAATAAAATTCTTGAAGCTTATCTGCAGGCCAATGGCGTTGCCAGTGAAGACATCATGATCAACTACACACCTTTTGGGCATGCTGATTGGCAGTCGATTGTCTCAGACATCAAGAAGTTTGGTTCTGAGGGCAAAAAGACAGCGGTAGTTTCTACAGTGAATGGCGATGCCAACGTGCCTTTTTATAAAGAGTTGGGAAATCAGGGAGTCTCAGCTGAAGATATTCCAGTTATTGCGTTTTCAGTGGGTGAAGAAGAATTATCAGGATTTGACACTGAGCCTCTAGTCGGGCACTTGGCTGCGTGGAATTACTTCATGAGCGTTGATGCTGAAGCTAATGATGCATTCATTGATAGCTGGCTTGATTACATTGGCGATGATGCACGTGTAACGAATGATCCTATGGAAGCTCACTACATCGGTTTTAACATGTGGGTAAAAGCTGTTGAAAAAGCTGGGACAACAGATCCATCGGCTGTACAGGATGCACTGATTGGTGTGTCTGTTCCAAATCTTACAGGTGGGTACTCAACCATGATGCCTAACCACCACATCACTAAACCTGTATTAATTGGCGAAATACAGGACGATGGTCAATTCGAAGTGGTTTGGGAAACTCCAGGACTAGTTGCAGGCGATGCGTGGTCAGATTTTCTGGAAAGCAGTAAGGACATTATCTCTGACTGGCGTGCACCGCTGTCTTGCGGTAACTACAATGTCAGCACTGGTGTTTGTTCGGGACAGAACCTTTAGGATCCAAACCCTTTCTTAGCGCAAGGATGCGCTTTATCCTCACTCGAGTTTATCTATGTCCCTTCGCACTGCGATAGTGTCCATCGCTGCACTATGTCTTATGATTTCCCATCAGCATGTTCAGGCTGAAGTAACAACCGGAATCGATGAATTAGATCCTATATTCGAGGCTTTCTATGAGGGTAAAGGTGACACCCGAACGCAGGCGCTTGATGCGCTAGCTGCTCTGTCCCTGCCGGATGAGCAACCGGATACGCGGGAACTTTTGCAGGGTATTCTCGATGGAGATCTGATGTTCCATCAGCCCTCCAGTACGATTGTCTGGGCTACAAAGGACGGGCGAGAGTTTGCAATGATCTCACTCGATCGAGCCGAGGACCTGGGGCGTGATAGTAGTCGTAAGGTCAAGCGCCTTAAATTAAATAACAGTATTCGCGGTTATTTGCGTCAACTCATTGCAGGGCTTGGTCTTTACTCAGAAAATTCTGCCGAGCGACTCACCGCTATCGAGGCACTAATTGATAACCCAAAATCAATCGAGCAAATCACGCTAGACGAGTTACTGGAAAATGAGCAAGATGAAGCGGTACTGGCTGCATTGAAGTCTTTGGCCACACGCAAGCAACTGGGATCTACCGATCCTTACATAAGACTCGAAGCTGTCAATGCTTTACGCACCGATTTGTCATCCGAGTCGCGCGCAGCCGTTGTGCGTCTTCAGAATACTGACGAAGATGAGACTGTTCGAGAAGCAGCCTCCGCAGTTCGCATTTTTCACGAACAACAAGTGAAACTATTTGGCTGGGCTGAAACATTGTTTTTCGGACTCAGCCTTGGATCAGTGCTAGTGCTGGCAGCCATCGGCTTAGCGATCAGCTTCGGGGTCATGGGTGTGATCAACATGGCACATGGCGAATTAATCATGCTGGGTGCCTACTGCGCTTGGGCTATGCAACAACTGATGCCTCAATCAATTGCAGCAGCATTGCTGATATCCATACCGATAGCTTTCTTATTCACTGGGGCAGTCGGAATTATTATTGAGCGGACAGTGATTCGGTTTCTCTACGGGCGACCTCTTGAAACCTTACTAGCCACGTTTGGGATCAGCTTAATACTTCAACAAGTGGTACGCACATTTGTATCGCCACAAAACGTACCTGTTGCCAACCCAGACTTCATGAGTGGAGTCCTGCAGATAAACGGGGTGTTCAGCCTGACCTTGAACCGGATGTACATCCTAGTGTTCTGTCTTGTTGTATTTGCAGCGTTGGTGGCGTTGCTCAAATACAGTCGCTTCGGGTTAGAGGTTCGTGCCGTGTCGCAGAACCGATCTATGGCAAGAGCAATGGGTGTGCCCTCAGCCAGAATTGACTCGTTAACGTTTGGCTTGGGCGCAGGGATTGCTGGAGTGGCAGGCGTGGCATTGTCACAACTGACGAATGTCGGTCCAAACCTAGGTCAGGCTTATATAGTTGATAGTTTTATGGTGGTGGTATTTGGGGGTGTGGGCAATCTATGGGGCACGTTGATCAGCGGCATGACCTTGGGTATTGCCAACAAGTTAATGGAGCCTTGGGCTGGGGCTATTCTCGCCAAAATTCTTGTGCTGGTTTTTCTGATCATGTTCATACAAAAGAGGCCACGCGGATTATTTCCGCAACGTGGTCGCGCGGTGGAGGGCTAGATCATGCGTGCAGGGAAGTCCAGATTATCTACATTGTTATTTGTTAGTGCTGTGGTGACGCTGTTGGTTAGCGTCACCACGTTTAATCAGTTGCCCGCAGACCATGAGTTGCATGTTGGCAACTTTATGATCAGCTTGCTAGGCAAGTACCTCACGTATGCCATATTGGCCGTGGCTGTTGACCTTGTCTGGGGTTACTTGGGAATTCTCAGTCTTGGTCATGCCGCATTCTTTGCCTTGGGCGGTTATGCAATGGGCATGTACCTGATGCGACAGATCGGTGATCGGGGGGTATACGGGAATCCAGATCTCCCTGACTTCATGGTGTTTTTGAATTGGACTGAACTACCTTGGTATTGGAGTGGATTTGATAGTTTTGCATTTACAGCGTTGATGATCCTAATGATTCCAGGGTTATTGGCATTTGTTTTTGGCTGGTTTGCTTTTCGTTCGCGGGTTAATGGAGTTTATTTATCAATTATCACGCAAGCATTAACCTACGCATTGATGTTGGCGTTTTTCCGTAATGAGATGGGCTTTGGCGGGAACAATGGGCTAACAGATTTTAAAGAGATTCTTGGATTTGATCTTCGTTCTGATCAGGTTCGACTCGGTTTGTTTATTGCGTCCGGTATTTCGCTCATTTTTGTCTATCTATTGTGCGACAGCATATTGCGCTCTAGGCTTGGTAAGGTAGCCATCGCTATTCGAGATGCAGAAAACAGAACACGGTTTCTAGGGTATCGAGTTGAGCGGGTAAAGCTCAGCCTATTTACATTGTCTGCGATGATTGCAGGACTGGCGGGTGCGCTGTACGTGCCGCAAGTTGGAATTATCAACCCTGGAGAATTCTCACCGCTGAATTCTATAGAGGTGGTTGTCTGGGTTGCTATTGGTGGGCGTGGGACTTTGTATGGAGCGGTGGTTGGGGCGTTGGGAGTGAACTATGCAAAGACGTGGTTTACTGGTGCGTATCCGGAAGCTTGGCTGTTTGCCTTAGGGCTATTGTTCGTACTTGTTACGCTGGCACTACCCAAAGGTATTGCGGGGCTGCGCTGGTTCAAGGCACAAGCTAAGCCAATAGTTGAATCGGAGCAAAGCGCATGAGCACTGTAAAAGGGTATCAAAAGCCTTTAATTCGACGAGATCGAACGTTTGAATTTTTGATCCCTCAGTACGTGGATGATCTGGATCTTTCTCATGGGACAGCTCTCTACCTGGAAGATATCTCTGTAAATTTTGATGGGTTTCAGGCAATCAGTAACCTTAATTTTTATGTCAATACTGGAGAACTTCGGTGTTTGATTGGACCCAATGGCGCAGGTAAGACGACGCTAATGGATATTGTGACTGGAAAGACGCGCCCCGATTCTGGTAGTGCCTGGTTCGGGCAGCGTATTAATCTATTGAGAATGGATGAGGCAGAAATAGCTCAAGCAGGCATCGGTCGTAAGTTTCAGAAACCATCGGTGTTTGAGAATTTGAGTGTGTTCGATAACCTGGAATTATCTATGGCTGGTACGCGCTCGGTTTGGGGTACGTTCAGAGCAAAGATGAGTCGACAAACTATTGAGCAAATTGAAGCAATGGCTGAGACTATCAACTTGGTCGACCAACTGGATCGAGATGCGGGGTTGCTATCGCACGGACAGAAGCAGTGGCTGGAGATCGGCATGCTTATTATGCAGAACCCCACCCTGTTGCTTGTTGATGAGCCAGCAGCAGGTATGACACACCAAGAGATGGATAAGACAGTGGAGTTGTTACGCCTACTAGCAGGTGAGCGCGCTGTTGTCGTCGTTGAACATGACATGGGCTTTGTCAGGGCGTTACAGGCACCCGTCACTGTGCTTCATCAAGGAAGCGTTCTTGCAGAAGGCAGTATGGATGATATTCAAAGCAACAGTGATGTTATGCGCGTCTACCTCGGCACGGAGAGCACAACGTGATTACTCTATCCAACATTGATCAGTATTACGGTTCCTCACATACCCTCAAAGATGTAAGTCTTAGCGTAAAACAAGGTTCTTGCACGGTGCTGATGGGGCGTAATGGCGTGGGAAAAACAACACTGATGCAATGTATCACTGGATTGCTACCCATTCGTAAGGGAGAAATTTCGTTAGGCGATAATCGATCATTGACCAAGATGTCGGCTGAACGACGTGCCGCTATGGGAATCGGCTATGTCCCCCAGGGGCGACAAATATTTCCACTGCTCAGTGTTGAAGAAAATCTGTCTATTGGTCTGCGGGCTCGTAATGATGGACTGCGCGATATCCCAGAGCTTATATACAGTCTGTTTCCCGTGCTCAAAGAAATGCGCAGCCGGCGTGGTGGAGATTTATCAGGTGGGCAGCAACAGCAATTGGCTATTGGACGGGCTTTAGCAACACAGCCAGATGTACTTTTATTGGACGAGCCAACTGAAGGAATACAGCCGAACGTCGTACAGGACATTGGTGACATTATCCAAAAATTGAATAAGGAAATTGGCCTAACCGTGTTGCTGGTAGAACAGAAATTACCGTTTGCCCGACGTGTGGGGGATGATTTTGCCATTATGGATCGAGGGCATATTGTAGCCAACGGAGCCATGGCTGATTTGGGTGATGAGCTGGTCAGACAGTATCTAACGGTGTAGTGAACAACCGATCAGATTGTTGATCGAAGCTATTTATTGCTGCCCAACCGTGACGAGTACCGCCTTCTTTATAGGGCATTCCTGCGGCTCAGCGCAGTAAAATATCGCCGCTCAGCGATTGCATGTCACGCAAACCGAGCTGGGCAAGTGCAATGCTGGTTTCTGCGCTGAATACGTCGACCATCTCAGCCAAACCTCGTTCGCCACCAGCCGCAATTGCAAACAACAAAGAGCGACCAAAAAAGACAAAATCAGCACCCATTGCGTAGGCTTTTACCACGTCTTCTCCACTGCGAATACCCGAGTCAAAAAACAAGGGATAGTCAGCACCTAGGGCACCACGAATGTTGGCAAGCGCGTGTATGGGTGGTGGCACACTGTCGAGCTGACGACCACCGTGACTTGAGACTTGTATAGCATCCACCCCAGCGTCGCGCAGTCTGATAGCGTCGTCGCTGTTGAGCACGCCTTTTACCACTAGGTTGCCTTTCCACAATTCACGGATATTGCTTAGCAATTGCCAGTCGGCACCTGCGCGGCTGGTGGTTCGGTCAAACTCGCCAAACGCACCACCAAAATTTGCCAATTCAGGTGCACCTTTAAACAAAGTAGACAGAGACCACTGTGGGTGTAATGCAAAATCTACGAACTGCTGCGGCCCAATTTTAAAAGGCATTTTAAAACCGCGCTTAAGTTCACGCGGACGACGTCCCACTTCTGGCACATCCACAGTTAGTACTAGGGTTTTGTAGCCCGACGCAGACGCTCTGTTGATCAGTGCTTTAGAAGCCTCAAAATCACCACTAAAATACAACTGAAACCAGGCGTTGCCGTCGGCAGCTTCAATGATGTTCTCCAGCGAAGTAGACGCGGCTGTAGACGCCCCTACTGGTACTTTATGCTTGGCAGCCATGCGCGCCAGCATGAGGTCAGCGCCAGGCCTAGACAAATTACACATGCCCATTGGGCTAACACCAAAAGGCAGAGCCGCCGTCTGGCCAAACAACTGCACCGCTAAACTGCGGTGCTCGACGTTTTTGAGAATGCGAGGCTGCAATCGCAGCTCTCGCAGTGCTTGGCGATTGGCAGCTTCGCCGTGGCCCTCTCCCGCTGCACCGTCTATATAGTCAAACACCATCCAAGGTAGACGGCCCTGCGCAATGCGCCGAGCGTCTTCCGCCGAATGTATGTGTTGTGGCAGGTGCAGCATGTTTTTCAGCCCGCTGTGATCAGGCTTTTCGTGCTTCTAAGGATTTCATAAAACGATCACGAATCACGACAGGGTCCATCGTAATCACGGGCACTTTAATATTGCCTGACTCGCATTTACAAACAATGATAGTCATTTTATTGCTGTCGATTGCCTTTTGCAGCGTGGCTGGTGCTTCTTCAGCCTGACACTCAATCACATTCTCACATCCACAAGCTGTGGCTACCGCGGTTAATGAAGTCTTCATGCCAGCGTAGGTTGGCTGATCACCTGTGGAGCCGTAGCTGCCGTTGTCGATTATCAGCAAAATAAAGTTATCGGCTACGTTATTAGCAATGGTGGGCAAGGTGCCAAAGTTTGTCAGTACCGAGCCGTCGCCGTCGATGGAGATAACTTTTTCTTTTTGTGCCAGCGCAACACCTAGACCAATAGATGATGACAAACCCATGGTTCCGAGCATATAAAAATTGGTGGGCTTGTCAGCCATCATGTGTAGCTCTTGGCTAGGCAGACCGATATTGCAAACCACATGGTGATCGGCAAAAACAGGCAGTAGGCTTTTAATTACTTCTGATCTGATCATCATTAATACCCATTCCAAAAAGTGGCGTCAGTTAATATAGCGACCGGCTTGTTACACATAAACGTGTAGGCAAGAATAGCGTCTAACTCTTCTACATCGGCTTCTTTGTGTAGATGATAAGTAGGCACATTGATTTGCGCCAACAGCGCTTTGGTGTGCACCGCCATCTCCGCCTGGCAAGCTACTGGCTCGCCAAGCTCACCGCGGTAGCTTATCAACATAGGCAACGGCATGCGGTAAAACTGAGTCAGTGTCACCAATGTATTGATGGTCACACCAATTGCGGTGTTTTGCATCACGATAGCTGCGCGTTTGCCGCCCATAAAAGCACCGGCGCAAATGCCCATGCCTTCGTCTTCTTTGTTAGATGGAATGTGGTAAATGCTAGGCTCAGCATCTATTTTTTCAATAACACCCGCTAACTGCTTGCACGGCACTGTGGTGACTAGCTCAACCCGGTGCTTGACCAGATCAGCAACTAGTTTGTCGTCGATAGACATTTAATAACTCCTCGATTTAAAGACGAGTTGAGACCAGTTTAGGTCCCACTCAACAAATACTTCACCCTGCAGCAATCAGGGCTTACTGTTTATGACCAGTGACACAAGCGACCTTACCCTTCAAATCGAAGAGCGTTGGCAGATCAGCAGCACTCATACTTCAGGTACCGTAAGCTCGAATGTCTCGTCTGGAAAGTACTTGGCTAAACGAACATCAGCCGAACGGGCGTGCCCTTCCATACCTTCCAATCGAGAGATACGAGCAGTGGCTTCGGCGACAGGCTTAGAACCTTCGCGAGTAGCGCGCTGCCAAGTGACGATTTTCATATACTTATGGACCGACAAGCCGCCGGTGTAATTGGCAGCGCCAGAAGTTGGCAATACGTGGTTAGTACCTGAGGCCTTGTCACCGTAAGAAACCGTTGTCTCTTCACCCAGGAACAAAGAGCCGTAGCATTGCAGACGGTTCAACCACCAATCCAGATCTTCAGCTTGTACCGTCAAATGTTCTGGTGCGTAGTCATCGGAGCATGCGGCCATCTCTTCGCGGTCGCTGCACAAAATCACTTCGGCGTAGTCACGCCATGCAGCTTCTGCATTTTTGCCGTTTAATTCAGGCAGATCAGCAATCAAACCTGGTACCAGCTCCATAACTTTCTCTGCAAGTGCTCGATCGTCAGTGACTAGCCAAACTGGAGAGTTGTATCCGTGTTCAGCCTGGCTGACCAAATCAACGGCCGCGATCATAGGATCAGCGTTTTTGTCTGCAAGGATCAAACTGTCAGTTGGGCCAGCAAACATATCAATGCCCACGCGCCCAAACAAAATGCGTTTAGCTTCAGCGACAAACTGGTTGCCGGGACCGACCAAAATGTCTGCCTTTGGCAAACCGAACAATCCGAATGTCATGCTTGCAATAGCCTGCACGCCACCCATCGCTAGGATGGTATCAGCACCCGCAATGTGTGCCGCATAAACGATAGCAGGGGCAACACCTACGCCAGGGCGCGGAGGAGAGCAAGCAACAATATTGTGTACGCCTGCCACCTTGGCGGTGGTGACCGTCATGATGGCAGAGGCAATGTGGCTGTAACGTCCACCGGGGATATAACAACCCGCCGTGTTGCAGGGAATAGTTTTTTGGCCTGCGATAAGGCCCGGAACAATCTCAACTTCAATATCTTGAAGCGTGGTTTTTTGAGCTTCTGCAAAACGCTTGACGTTAGCGTGGGCGAACTGAATATCTTGCTTGAGTTTTTCAGGCACAAGAGCACAAGCCGCTTCAATCTCTTTGGCGCTTAGGATGATACTGCCGTCGTAGTTATCGAACTTGGCAGCGTATTGCGTGGCAACTCTGTCACCACCAGCCTCGATAGCATCGAGGATTTCTTTAACTGTGTGACTGACATCTGCGACATCAGTTGAGGAGGTGAGCGTCGCTTTTTTTAAGTATTGCAAAGCCATTTTAAATCATTCCTATTGGTATATTTCGGGGAGCAGCGACGTGGAAATTGCTGGTACAAAAGGTTGAATACCCACTTTACTCGTCAATTTTTGACTGGTTTGCTGTGTGTTCAGCACTCAGGATTGCGGCTACAAAAAAGCCCGCAACTGCCATCAGCAACAACATTTCGCTGACATCACCCAAAATCGCTTGGCCATTAATTGAACCCATCGCAACATTGCCGACAAACAGCAAAAAAAGCCCGATAGAAATCCGTATGTACATAAATCACCCCTTGGGCAGGCCTACAAACCAATCAGATGCGCTGCATCTGGCACTATTCGTCAATGACGTGTCGGCACAATGTAATCGCTTACATCTATAAATGCAAGCGCTTACATTTCTCATTCAACAGTTTTTGCGTTGTCTGTGTCAGAGTCACGGTTGAAATCCTTGCTTAAACCTTGAATTCAGATGGATAAAGCTGTGCTGCCCACCATTGAAGACGTCGCCAAACGCGCACAGGTGTCGACCGCTACCGTTTCTCGATGCCTCAACACCCCAAATCGTGTGGCTGAATCAACGCGCGACAAGGTAATTGCAGCTGTCACTGAACTAGGATATTCACCAAACTTTGGTGCCAAAGCACTGGCTTCAAAGCGCACAAACACCTACGGCGCGATCATTCCGACAATGGCCAACGCCATTTTTGCCAAAGGATTGCAAACATTCCAAGAGACCCTCACGGAACACGGTGCCACGCTGCTGGTGTCCAGCTCCTACTACAACAACGCCATTGAGGAAGAGCAGATACGTTCCATGGTTGCTCGGGGTGCGGACGGCTTACTGCTCATTGGCCAGAGTCGCAGTGACACGATTTACCAGTTTCTGGAACAACAAAACATTCCTGTGGTGCTCGCTTGGAGTTTCGATGCCAGCTCGAAATACAACATGGTAGGTTTTGACAACAGAGCGGCTAGCCTAAAGTTGGCGCAAAAAGCTATCGCGCTCGGCCATAGACAATTCGCCTTTTTAAGCGGAGAGCGAGAGAATAATGATCGCGCTTCAGAGCGCGTTAAAGGCGCGCAACAAGCACTCGCAGCGGCAGACATTGATCCGAACAGCATGCCAGTCATCGAAGCGCCATACTCGATCACTGAAGCTGGTGAAGCCTTTGAACAACTAATGTCCTCTCCTGTGAAGCCTAGCATCGTGATGTGTGGCAATGATGTACAAGCTGTTGGGGTACTCAAAAAAGCACGAGAAAGGGGGATAGATGTGCCCGGGGACGTGTCGATTACCGGCTTCGATAATCTTGAAATTGCTAGCGTGGTAGAACCCG
Source organism: Granulosicoccus sp. (assembly GCA_023301725.1). Lineage (GTDB taxonomy): Bacteria > Pseudomonadota > Gammaproteobacteria > Granulosicoccales > Granulosicoccaceae > Granulosicoccus. The sequence goes on from JALZUD010000010.1 coordinate 16,405, forward strand.
GTATCACCACCGTACACGTACCGCATAGGCAGATGGGCCGCAAGTCAGCGGAGCTACTGTTGTCTGATGATGCCAAAGCAAAACCCAGCCAGACTGAGCTGCAAACCTACTTAGTTGAACGCGATTCATTGGCCGCAGTTTAGGTCTATGCGCGTCGCTGTTCATATCAATCTCACTGATTGCGGCGTCATCGTGGCGCCTTGGTGGTAATACGTGGTTTTAACTTCTTATACTCAATTATCGATAGGCAGTTTGAGACGCGTGCAGCCACATTGACACCATTCACAAAGATTTCACCATTTCCATGAATTTGGGTCTGAAATTGGGTGTGCTGTTATAAACTGCAGTTGCACCCATGCAATTGTTCATGCTGGTTAGACCAAATACCCGGATGGGGATAACTGGGTGGCAACTCGCGTGATAGAAGAAATAATGGGCGCTGAGCTGCATCGTTAGCTGCCCAATGTCGGTCGCTAGATACGCGTTTATTTTGGTGCTATCAAGAAGGTGTTTTTCAAACCTTTACCACGGAGTTTTTTGCACACATGATGTTTTTACAAGAGGCCGATTGCCGTTTAGAAGACTTTGAAGTCTTAATTAATGACACTTTGCTAAAAGATGAAGTGCCGTTTGCATCGGATGTGATGAAGAACATTCCCGTGTACGACATGCCAGAATTGCAAAGCACATTGAATAGTGCTGGTGAGCGAAAGAAGCTTTTATCCGAATGGGCTAAAGTGATGTTGAATCGATCGGGTGTGGTTGTTCTGCGTAAAACTTACGAAGATACAACGGTGATTGATAAAGCCACTGATATATTTCTAGCCTTAATCTGCCAAGAAAAAGAACAAAATGGCGACAAGTCAGATCATTTTGCAGCCAAAGGCAGTAACGAACGATTGTGGAATTCATTGCAGAAACTTGCGAAAGCGGATGCTGCAGCCTTCATTGACTATCACGCAAATACTAATATCGATGCGGTATGTGAAAGTTGGTTGGGCCCAGGTTATCAAGTAACCACACAAATCAATCTTGTGCACCCAGGTGGCAAGGCGCAGCAACCGCACCGTGATTATCACATGGGTTTTCAAACATCCGATGTCTGTGAGCGGTACCCTGTGCACGTGCATTCATTGTCGCCAGTGTTAACATTGCAAGGTGCCATCGCACATTGTGATATGCCTATTGAAAGTGGTCCCACACAGTTACTGCCGTTTTCACAGCGTTATACACCCGGTTATCTGGCGTATCGGCGCGATGATTTCAAAGCGTGTTTTAAGGACAACTACGTGCAGCTGAATTTAGAGAAAGGGGATTCAGTATTTTTTAATCCTGCGCTGTTCCATGCAGCCGGTGATAATAAAACTTCGGATATTGAACGACTGGTAAATCTGCTGCAAATATCTTCAGCCTACGGACGCTCTTTAGAAAATATTGACCGTGCATCCATGTGCAACTGGGTATACCCTGAATTGCAGAAGCGCTTTGCGGCGGGCGCTATGACACCTGAAGCACTTCATGCCTTACTGGCTTCAACCGCTGAAGGTTATTCGTTTCCCACAAGCATGGATACCGATCCGCCTATTGGTGGTTTAGCCCCAGAGACACAGAATCAAGTGGTGGCGCGGTGTTTACGAAATGGCGCGTCGGCTGAGCAATTGTCGACTGAGCTGCACGCATTGTCGATTAAGCAGCAAGCCTAGTGCTGATATGGTTAGTACACTATTAAACTTTGCAGCTGCAAGCTTTGCTCTAACAGCAACGCCTGGTCCAGATATGTTGTTGATGAATTCGCGCGCGGTTGCTTAAGGGCGAACTACGGGTTTTCTTTTCTTAGCGGGTGCCGTAGACCGACTGAGTAAGATTAAATAACCAGAATAAAAATTGCCATTTAGGTCGTGCGGTGGAAGCCTAAATTCTAGGCTACTCTTGTTACACTAATACCGAGTACATCATGAGTCGATACCGCCCGCCACAACCAAAATCCTCCCCGTACATCACGCGCCACGGCTTCGAACGCCTGCAACATGAGGAGAAAGAATTGTGGGTGCGTCGTAAAGTGGTGACAGCAGCCCTTCATGAAGCTGCCGCTGAAGGCGATCGCTCTGAGAACGCTGAATACCAATACCGGAAAAAAGAGCTGCGTGAGTTAGACCGGCGTATTCGCTATCTACAAAAGCGCATACCTGATCTCACTGTGATTGACAGGCGTGCGGATAGTGATGCCATATTCTTTGGCGCAGAGGTTGAGCTGGAATCTGATACCGACACCATGATGGTCAGAATTGTAGGTGCTGATGAAATAAATCCAGCACGGAGGCATATAAGTATCGATTCACCACTAGCCAGAGCCTTGTTGAAAAAACAGGTGGATGACGACGTGACGATTCAGGTCGAGGGTAAGTCTCTGACGTACAGTGTCCTGAGATTGTCATATCCTGAACAGGACTAATTTAAACCTTATAAGTGCGGACTTTTGTGCGCTGGCACTAGGCAAAGCACAGGATGCTACACGTTTGAAATCATCTGCGTGGCATTGTTCACCTGTTCAGGTAGGTCACTAAAAACCATAACTTGCGGATACTAAAATACTTGGCACATCAATCGACGTAATTCGCGGTATTGTAGTGCCTTGCAGAGAAGGCCCCCGTGAAGCAATAACATCATGAACCCCACGATTTCCTCACTAGAGCGTAACGTCAGGCTTTTCCCACGCTACAAAGCGGCTACTAGCTTTTCACCGTGGTTGCCCGTCTTTTTTCTATACTTCATTGAGCACGTGACTCTGGGAGAGGCTGTATTACTTGGCTCTACTTATTACTTCTCAGCGTTTCTTCTCGAAGTACCCTCTGGGTATTGTTCAGATCGTTTTGGTCGTCGCCTCACACTTACCCTTGCATCAATAATGACGGCCCTGGCTTGCGTGCTGTTTGTGCTAGCCGACTCTTACGTACTTTTGTTTGCAGCACAAGCGCTGCTGGCAGCTGGTATTGCGTTTCAATCGGGCAGCGACAGCGCGCTGCTTTATGACTCGCTACGCGCACTGGGTCGCGAGGACGAATACACAATGCGTGAAACCATTGCCCAGAAGTGGAGCATGACGTCGTTGGCGTGTTCTTGTCTGGTGGGTGGCGCACTAGGCACTATAGATTTGCGGCTGGCCTACTTAGTTACCTTGTTTGCGGCCTTGTTCGCAGTGACTCAATGTGTCTCATTTACAGAGCCTTCAACAGAATCTGACGAAAAAGCACTTGATTTCATAAGACAGATGAAACGAGCACTGGGCTATTTTTCTAGTCCATTCTTGGGTTGGATATTGGCCTTTTTTGTCCTTGGCTTTTCACTAGAGCATGTACCTTTCGAATTTTATCAGCCTTACTTGAAGTTGCTTGGTGAAAGCTCTGTTACAAGCTGGCTGGCAAGTAATTCTGCACCGATGGTATCGGGCATTGTCATCAGCATCTCTATGTTTGGTGGCGCAATTGGTGCGGCAGTGAGTCAGCGTTTAATTAGCCGTATAGGACTAAGAGTGTTGTTGCTCACCAGCATCGCGATTCAAGTAGTCATAATCGCTGGCATGTCGATTGTTCTGCACCCTGTGATGCTATCGCTGATCATGTTCAGGAATTTTTCCATGTCGATGGCACGAGGGCCAATGCTAGGTGCCATCGCTCCGTATGTTGACAGCGCACAACGTGCCACATTTCTCTCAATGTTAAGTCTAGCTGGGCGAGCCGCGTTCTCTATTGCACTCGCCTTACTCTCAGTGCTGGTCATTGGTAAAGAGGCGCTGAACTGGAATGCTCTGTCTCAAGTGTTGGTGCTGGCTGCAATTGTCGGTGTGTTAGCACTCTGTGCTCTTTACTTTTACTCACGCAATGTGGCCAGTGAACTGCAATGAAGTTAATGCAGTTACTTGCCTCAGCTAGTAATCTTTTGGTGATGGTTGAAGTATGAGGCATCGTTAAGCACGCGCGCCGCGGCGGGCGGCCTAGGCGGTTGAAGATACAAGTGCCCGCCTAGAACAGTTCATAAGTACTGCGCCGCTCGGGGGCGGATAGGGCCTCTGGGCGCCCTCTAGGGCATGACTGCACGGCAAAGGAGATCAATGATAGTTCAGAGGTTTACGCGCCGCTAACTGATTTTCCAAAAGCGCTTTACGCAATATCCATCTTGCGCGCATGATGGATGCACTCTGTTCGCGTTTTCACACTAAGAACCTTATACAAAGCAGTAATATGAAACTTGACTGTCAAGATGCCAATGCACAATATTTATTGATTGTCCCAAAGTCGCCAGTATTGCCTTCAATCCAGCAGAAAACAGGCGATGCATCGTCGATGCATGACAATGCAAAGTTGTCCATTCATGAGGTGCATGATAAATCAGAAAACTTAAAAACGAATATCAGCGGTCAACTACTAATAGTAAGAAAAGCTAGACTATTGTCCGGTTGAAGTCCAAGCTAGCAGTCTTATTTGCCAGAATTGAACAACAAACCTCAAAGCTTAACGGCATTTGGTGAAATGCCTGCCTGTTCTAAGTATCCAAAACATAGATAGCCCTCTAACTATAGGAAGAACTGATGGCAACTCAATCGTCCAAATCAGTTGACAGAGCGATCGTGCGCTCTGTTAGTTTCCGACGATGGTTGTTACAACCATCGTCGGAAGAGGAAGTCTTACAACTAGAGAGTATGTTTCGCTATACGAAGGCAATGGGCCTCGTTATTTTTATCTATTTTTCGGCTGGTATTTATGCGATTTACGAGCACGTAAGCACCACCTATATTATTGCATTTCTCATTTTGTTATTCAGCGAGGCAATTTACAAGATCACCATAAGCGAGGGCTTTATGCGTGCCAGTCCAGAGGCGCAAAAACATCGGAGATGGAAAATTGCCTTCAGCATTGGAATGATCTATTACAGCATTGTTTATGGGTTGACCGCCCTGATCATATTCCTGCCAATGCCCGACGAAAGCCGCCTTGTTGTGTTGTCGATTTTTTTCTCGATAGCTTGCGCGCTGGCAGCCTGTTCGCTATTCATGCAAAGGGTGACGTGCCTATGCTTCGTTGTATACTTTGCGCCCACGTGTTTGGTACTCATCATTAAAGGGACGATCTTCGATCTGCTAATAGCGTTGGTTATATTTTTGTGTGTAGTTAGCGTGGTCTTATTTAACCGGCAGATTAAACAAAAGTACAGTGATGTCTTTTCGTTGTTTAAACGTAACGAGATGTTATTGGAGCGCCTTAGTGTAGAGCGAGAGGTATCAGACTCATTACGTTTTGAGGCTGAAAAAGCTGTAGCAGAAAAAGATCGCTTCATTGCCACCGCAAGTCATGATTTGCGTCAACCTTTACACGCCATTGGGCTGTTCAGTCATGCATTGCAGCATATGCATCCCTCAGAGGAAAGTCAGGCTGTAATTGAATCCATGCAGCGCTCGATCGACTCATTGAACACCATGTTCGACAGCCTTCTGGATATATCTAGGTTGGATGCCAACGCAATATCACCGAACAAAAGCGCAATATCCATTGATGAACTGTTCGAATCCATGTCGATTGAATTTTTACCAGCATGCGAACACAAGGGGTTGAAATTTATTGTTAAGCCGACCGAGCTTTGGGTGTATTCAGATCCTTCATTGCTTCGGCGTGTACTCCAGAACGTTGTAGCTAACGCCGTCAAGTTCTGCGAGAAGGGTCATGTTGAACTTTCAGCGAGTGTGTACCAGGAATGTGTACGTGTTGTAGTTGAAGATACTGGAGAAGGGATCGACGAGGAGTACTTGGATCTGGTGTTCAACGAATTTCAACAGTTGGGTCGTCCGATTGGTGAAAGAACAGATTCAGGTGTGGGGCTTGGTCTGTCTATTGTTAAACGTCTGTGCAATTTGCAGGGCAATCATTTTGAATTAGTTTCAGAGCTCGGGCGTGGTACGCGTTTCAGTGTGTTGGTGGAGCAGATAGACAGCCAAATTCGACGTATCGACAAACAAGAACCTGATGCGCTTGATTTGGGAGGTATACATATTCTAGTTGTCGACGACGATCCAGGCATAGTAGCGGGTTTGTCGCAGTTGTTAAGGTTCTGGCAGTGTACGGTGTACGGTTATGAGAGCGCAGATGCATTACTGTCAGCAGCTTCCCGAGAAGAATTCAAGTTGCCAGATGTCATTCTCTGTGATTACCAATTGGGGCAAGGCTGGAACGGTCTGCAATTGCTGCAGATGCTACTGCCAAAATTGGGTGCGTCAGCGCCGTCTGTTTTCATTATTAGTGGTGAGTCAACGCAGGATGAATTATCGATCCTCGATGCATCAGAATATCCAGTCCTAACAAAACCTGTCAGGCCAACCGTGCTGCGGAACGCTATTGCGCATAGTTTGAGAACACGGACCGAACGAGCGACACAAGACTTACAATTAGCGATTGCACCAACCAGTTAGCTCCGTTGCATATATTCACTTGCTGATATCAATAACAACCTTGAGAAAAATGTAACGACTGACCGTTTCATTGTTTGCCCGGCCCTATGTCTAATTGTGTTAATTTCCAGAGCGACAAATTGTGTGTACCTATCAGATGTAGTTGAAGGCTAGTGACGATTGATGAACTTGTATTTGCGATTCAAGTCTTCACAGGCACAGCATTGCCCCCCGTTGTTTGCTGCCAACTCAATAGAAAGTTGTTAACCAGCAGATCTACTATCTCCTGGTCTGCATTGGTTTCGTCCAAGTACAGCTGATTGGATAGTCGTAATGCGGCTACGCCATGTACGCCAGACCATAGCGCTCGGGCTGCCACCGTAAGTTGGGTATCAGTGGCTGCTGGAACCAGCTGTTGAAGTTGAGTTTCGACAAGATCAAACAGCGCGTGAATCTGATGTGTGAGGTTTGGCGCAGTGACTTCTGGTCGCGTTTCTGCACGAGCAAACATCAAATCGAACTGGTGGGTGTGCTCAGCGGCAAATGTTAGATAAGCCAGTCCCATGTGCTTGATCGCAGCATCAGGCGATGGGCTTAGCTTGATGGCGTGGTCGCATTTCTCGTACAACGTTTGCAGGCCAATCTGATTCACGTGCAGGAAAATATCTTGCAAGTTGAGAAACACAGAGTAGAGCATGCCCGGTGTATAGCCGACGGCCGTTGCAATCTTGCGCGCCGTAACCTGTTCAGCGCCATGCTCACTGACCAAGAACAACGTGGCATCAACAATTAGCTTTTGCAATTCCTCTCGACTGTGATCGCTGCGCCGGCCCATGTTGTGTGCGGGGTGAGAATGAGGCCAAAGTATAGCGAGCAATGACGTTAAGAATTCAAATGCGAGTCACTATTAATTAAACATTGTTCAATTAATGCTTGTGATTTAATTAAACAACGTTCAATATAAGGCTGTCGATCGACTAGTGAGATTGACTAGAGCATTTTAATTGAACAATGTTTAATAGGAGAAACATCATGAAAATATTATCTAAGTATCTGAATAAAATCAGAAAAACAGCCAATTCGATTCTCCAGAAAAATGGATTTATAGCCAGTGGGGTGTTACTTCTGATGGCCTCACAGGGCGTGACTGCGGCAGGATTACTCACCCCAGACGATGGCAGCAAGTCATTGGTGTTGGCAGAGCAACATGTTTCAGTAGTGGTCGAAAACGGTTATGCCGTCACAGAGATTGATCAGATTTTTGGCAATCCACACGCGAACGACAAGCGCGCAATCTACAGTTTCCCAGTGCCTGATGGCGCTGCGGTGGGGGAATTTACTTTCTGGATTGATGGTCAGCCCGTGCACGCAGAAGTGTTGGAGAAAGAAGCTGCTCGGCAACTACATGAATCTGAGCAAGCAGCGGGCGGCGACTCTGCATTGGTTGAGCAAGATGATTTTCGCACTTTCGAGATGGAAGTTGCGCCGGTCAGGGCAGGCGCTGATGTCAGAGTTAGATTGGTTTACATACAGCAGGCCGCTGTTGACCATTCAATGGGCCGTTATGTTTATCCGTTGCAAGATGGCGATGTGGATGAGACTAAGAACAACTTCTGGTCGCGCAATGAAGAGGTCAGTGAAGCATTCTCATTCAACCTGCGGCTGCGTTCTGCCTATCCGGTAGATGCTATTCGGGTAACACGTGGCCAGGCCACCATCAACCAACTGGATAGTGGTGAGTGGGAGTTGAACATCAGCAGTAAATCAGGCGCTGGCGTTCAATTGGGCAATACCTTGAATGATCTTGAGATAGCAAAAACGCTTGAGCTTGATGCACCACCTGTTTTGAATTCGGAACTTGCGTCTGGACCGGCCACAGTGGTGTCCAGCCTGACGCCTGCAAGTGGTGAAGTTCATCGCCTGGACCGCGACATAGTGGTGTACTGGAGACTGGCTGAGAATCTACCCGGTGCTATAGATCTTGTAACTTACAAAGAACACGGTGCTTCCTCTGGCACGTTCATGTTAACTGTGACACCCGGAATTGATCTTGCCCCGATAACAGAGGGACGTGACTGGTTGTTTGTACTGGATACCTCTGGTTCTATGCAAAGTAAGTTCGCAACGTTGATCGATGGTGTGCAACGTGGACTGAATGCGCTTCAGCCGCACGATCGTTTTAAAGTCATTCTGTTTAGTAGCAAAGCGACTAGTCTTTCGAGGAACATGTTGCCAGCCACAGCCGATTCGGTTACGCAAACACTGAAACAGCTTGATTCACTCAAGGCCGATGGTGGAACCAATCTTTTTGAAGGTTTGAAATCAGCCGTTGAATCGATCGATGGAGAGAGAACAACAGCTATTGTATTGGTGACAGATGGTGTAGCCAATGTGGGGGTCACCCAGATGACGGGTTTTCTCAAGCTGATGAAGAAGGTGGATGTGCGATTGTTTACAGCAGTTATGGGCAACAGTGCAAATCGTCCATTGCTGGAAGGGCTGACAAAGCACTCTGAAGGGTTTGCAGTGAACGTCTCCAACGATGACGATGTTGTCGGCTTGATGATGCAGGTTGTAGGAAAAGTAACGCATGAGGCCATGCACAACATTGACGTTGTTATTGATGGTGTTCGGACACGCGATCTGACACCTGCGAAGTTCAGCCGTGTTTATCAGGGTGAACAGTTGATTATCATGGGTAAATACAAAGGTTCTGGATCAGCGCGATTGACAATCAATGCTGAAATATCAGGGCAGAAAAACCAGTATGTTTCTGATTTGCAATTTCCAGATGCTGATACCAGCAATCCTGAACTTGAACGATTATGGGCATTTGCTGGTATTAAGGAATTGCAGGATCAGCAAGATATTGTGGGAGAGACAGATGACAGTAAGCAAGGCATTACCGATCTGGCGCTAGCCCATGGATTAGTGACACCGTATACCTCACTGATCGCTGTGCGCGACGAGGTTTTTGCAAACGCCGGCATACAGCGTAGTAATGCTACCCGAGTTGAACGTGAACGATTGGCACGTAGCGAACGGCTTAATCAACCTATTCAACAAACACGACAAGACACACAAGCACCCGCGTTTGCCTCTAGTAGAGCACAGACTGGGAATGGTGGTGGATCAATGGGGCTTTGGCTTCTGGGTTTGCTGTTAACATTGTTTCTTGTACGGGTAGGTCTTGAGGTCAAGGAGCGTCGTGAAGAAAATTAATTAAACGTGAAGGTTCGGGATGCGGCAGCTTGTTGAGTTGTCGCACCCGTATAGCGCGGACGAAAGCTTCTTGCCGCGAATCCATAGTCTTCAAGTCCTTCTCATGGACGTGCCTGCTAAGTTCAGGATTTCCACTTGATACTGCAGCCAACACTGGGTGCTGAATGCTGAGCAGGGTCTTTGCCTTCAAGCAGATTCGCTGCAGCCAGTCTCACTGATTTCCCATGTGCCTGTCCCTGGCCGGGTCGGGTGTCGTCAAACTGGCCTTGGTAATATAGCCGGTGATTGGCATCAAACAAGAATATGTCGGGAGTGCAGACCGCACCATAGGCTCGGGCCACAGTTTGAGTTTCGTCGTAGCAATAGGGAAAATTGAACCCATGCGTCTGCGCTAGTTCAGCCATTTTCTCTGGACCATCTTGCGGATAAGCGACAACGTCGTTAGCGCTGATGGCAACTGTGGCGATTCCTTGGGCCGCTAGTTCATCGGCGGTGTCTGTTAATGCAGACAGCAAGTGCACGACATAGGGGCAGTGATTGCACATGAAGACGACCAACAATGGTTTGTCAGAAAAATCTGCCAGTGACACGTGTTTTTGATTCCGAGTATCTGGAAGGGTGAAATCGGCAGCTGATGCACCTTGAGCCAAGGTGGTGGATTCTGTCAGTACCATAGAGTAGGTTTCCTTGTTGATGTATCTATAGGGTACAGCAAGCCACCTGATACCTAATCTGTCTTGAACTGCAGCGGCTTTTGATTAATGAGTAGCTTACGTTTTACCTCACTATGGTTCGCGTATTTCGCCGAATAGAGGAATTTAACTGACTATTCACTGTCATCGAAAACTACAACCGAGTTTGACCTTTAAAAAATAGTGGTCCTTGCCTTTTTTCGTCCTGATGAACACACACACCACAGACACGGTTATGACAAGTATTTTTAATAAATAAGACTTTTTAAAGCGTGTGTTATTCGTGTATGACGGACTCATATTAAAGCGGCACAGCATTGAGCTGTATCAAAAGCTGTGTGCTGATCCTGAACATCCGGTTGCTTACCACATCACTGGGGCATGCGAACCGCGTATACCCAGGACCATCTGGATATCTACAACTACCATATCGGTCTAGCACACGGCATGGGTGTTGGGCAACAATAGTAAAAACGCGTGGCCCATCACGCCTGCGCTAGTACTCGGTAGGACAATAAAAATAGAGTAACAAGCAAAACGAATATCACCAGAAATAGTAGAACTTTCCGCGGTGAGCGTTTTTTTCTTTCGAACAGAAACACATCTGCGATATGAGTTAAAAATATCTCTATAAGTTGTGGCACTTTTTTCTCTATCTTACCGAGACCGAGATAACAGACCCTCGACCTCATGGCGCATTGGCATCGCAGGTGCTGTCCCTGCGCGTGTTACTGACAAGCCTGCAACAGCACATGCGAAACGTGCAGCACTGACCGGATCTTGCTGTTGCGACAGTGCCGCAGCAAATCCTCCATTGAATGCGTCCCCCGCACCGGTTGTTTCGAGTACTGGACCGGCATTTACTGCAGGGATGTGGATAGACTGGCTAGCGTTATGAAACAAGACACCTTGTTCACCAAGAGTTATTAACGCGGTGCCTACGCCTTTATTTAATAGAACATCACCTGCCTGCTGTGCATCTGAAATCGACGACACCTTGACGCCTGTGTACACTTCTACCTCGGTTTCATTGGGTGTTACGTAATCACACAAGGCAAAGATATCATCGCTGATTGATTCGGCCGGTGCAGTATTGAGCATAGTAGTTACCCCCGCTTGGCGCGCTATGGACAATGCATGCAGTGCGGCTTCAATGGGTTGTTCAAGCTGGGTGACAAACACATCGGCTTGCTCAATGACAGATCGCGTGGACTCCACTACTTCAGAGGTAATAGTAGCTGCCGCCCCAGGGCAAACAATAATGGCATTGTTACCTGTGTTTTCATCAATGAAGATGTACGCCGAACCTGTGTAACTATCCGCGATTTGATCAATATGAGTATTTATGCCCTCAGTGCGATACAAGCTGAGCGCCATATCGGCGAATGCATCCTGACCCAGACGCGAAATGAAGGCAACATTAGCGTGGCATCGTGCAGCAGCTACCGCTTGATTAGATCCCTTACCCCCTGGCCCAAGCGCAAATTCACTGCCGAGTATGGTTTCTCCGATCTCAGGTTGTCGCGTTGCTCGGTAGGCGGCGTCGGCAACAAAGACACCCAAAATGGCAACAGAACCAGAACGTTTAACAGGCGAAATTTTAGTCATTAGGCGCAATAACTCCCTTGGTCAGAATGAAGCAACCATAGAAACGACGCTCGCCAGTAGCGACTACTGCGTAGGCTTGCTTGGCACGGTCGTAGAATGCAAACCGTTCAATAGACACCATTGGCCACGGCTTGCCCTCAGCAGCATCAATGACAGACTGGGCTTCCGTTTGGACCACTGGTAGTTCGTTTGGTGCATCCACCACTTCCATGCGCTGAGCTGCATCATCAATGAAGGTATCCAAGGGCATGACCGAAAGAATTGCCTCTATTGCGCGCGGAGCAGATACAGAATCAATACGCAATAATTTTCCCAGTACAGTTTCATGCGCAACAGAATCTGCGGGAAAATTCCCATCACACACCACCAGAAAATCGCCGTGCCCCATTGCACGTAAGGCGCTAAGTACGTCGGCATTTAGCAAGGGGTCGATGTTTTTTAGCATAGTGTTTTTCCGAATTCAATGAACGTGTTTTAATGGCTATCGGTATTGAAGAAATGGAAACACGAGTTCCGCGCACAAGATTTATCTCAACACTATATCAACACGTTTGTCTTATACCAACAAAAAAATGCCTGATGGTTGTGGATATAGCGCGCCATTTGCGGATCTTGTATCTCCATACCCCCCGGAGTCAGTTCATTGAATAACATCGAAAGCATAGGTACCACTCGCATACATCAGATAATCAGTCTGATTGATTTGACAAACCTCAACACACAATGTGATGTGGAAGCCATAAATGCATTGTGTGCATCTGCGCAGACACGCGTAGGCCCCGTTGCAGCAATTTGTATTTGGCCAGATTTCGTGGAACATGCAGCCCAGACACTAGGCAAGCACTCACCTGTACAAATAGCTACAGTGGTCAATTTTCCACAGGGGAATGAATGTGCGACCAAGACATCCACAACGATCGACAAGGCTTTAAAAGACGGCGCCACAGAGATCGACTATGTACTTCCCTATAGTGCGCTTCTTAACGGCGACACTGTGTATGTGGCTGAGTCTATACAAGCTGTACGCAAACAGATACCCAGCACCGTTGCGCTAAAGATTATCCTTGAGACGGGCATGCTTTCTGACGAAAAAATGATCAGCACCGCTGCTCATATTGCTATTGATCACGGTGCCGATTTCATAAAGACATCGACTGGTAAGGTGCCTGTCAATGCGACTGTGGAAGCAGCTGCGCTCATGCTGCAGGGGATTGTCGATTGTGGACGTGATGTCGGGTTCAAAGCTGCTGGTGGAATCAGCTCTGTTGAGGAGGCAGGCCAGTATCTCTACCTGGCAGAACAGCTACTTGGCAGCGACTGGATCAGCGCATCACATTTTCGCTTTGGAGCGTCGAGTTTATTACAAAACGCGCTGCAGGCATTGAGCGCTGATGACGGTGCAGCCTCCGCTATTGATGGTTACTAACCCCACCGTCAATGCAATGCCTATCCGCTGTGCGAATGTGATAAAAATGTTTTCACCCTTTTTGAGCTAGTTTGATAGTCTAGAGTTGAAGTTCATCAGTCTTATTATCAATCATAGGTATTCATCTAATTATGATAAAACTCAAACTATTAGGTATTGCAGGATTCACCAGTGCAGTGATTGCCATTAGTGCTGTAGCAATTGCCGCTGACGGCCCGCACGACAAGGCTATCAAAGCTCGTCAAGCTATGTTTCAATCGTACAGCTTTAACCTGGGTATTCTTGGCGACATGGCCAAAGAAAAAAGACCCTACGATGCTGCAGTTGCAACAGAAGCTGCGAACAACCTCAGTGCAGCTGCAAACTTTGGACAAAGCCAGATGTGGCCACAAGGTTCTGATAATGCAACCGAAGGCAATGCGACCACTCGCGCGCTTCCTGTAATCTGGGAGACTTTTCCCGCTATCACTGAAAAAGCTGACGCATTGAAAACTGCCGTAGCAGCGCTTGTTCCTGTAGCCGGAGATAGTCTGGGTGCTCTTCAGGGTGCAATGGGTGATGTGGGTGCTTCTTGTAAGGGTTGTCACGACGACTATCGAGCCGAAAGGAAGTAAGTAGCCATATGAAAGAGCCCGAACTCGTCCGAATCTGGGATATCTGGGTTCGGGCCTTCCATTGGAGTCTAGCTATCAGTGTGACATTCATGCTGATAAGCGGAGCTACAGGTTGGTTGTTTTTCGACTGGCATCGCACCATTGGCGAGGTGGTCATGATGTTGGTTTTATTTCGTGTTTTCTGGGGTATTGTCGGCAGTGATAACGCTCGGCTATTAGCAGTCTTTAGTCATCCTCGCGAGGCTTTCAGTCATCTTAATGCCTTGTTCAAACGCCGCCTACATTCTGAGCGTGGCCATAATGCCGCTGGCAGTTGGGCTGTAGTTTTAATGATGACGATGCTAGCCGTACAAGCTGGTACTGGTTTCTTCATAGCTGATGAAGATGAACTTATAGAAGGTGCCCTGTACGGCAACTTGTCCGGTTCTATGACTGACTTGCTCTACCGGGTACACCGTACTAACGCTGAGCTGCTGCAAATCGTAGCCATCGTGCACGTCGTTGTGGTGCTCGTCTATCTGGTCTATGGGCGGCAAAATCTCATCCTGCCCATGGTTAGCGGATCAATGAAGTGGTTGTCCGATAGGGTTGTGCCACAGATGTATTTTCAAGCAAGCTGGGTTGGTGCACTTGCGCTGGTAATTTCGGGAGCAATCGTTGGATACTTTGCTGGCTGGTATGGCTGAAGAAGGCCTTATTGTTCTCAGACAGAGGGCAAGCGCAAAGAAATGTGTCGCACTGGAAGGGCATCAAAGTTGAGGCGTCTTTAGCTCCTTTGATTTTTGACATTCAGAGCTTAGATTCTTGTCGCAATCTACACGGCAGGGATAGGCGGGTACGAGATACGTTAGTTGTTTGTACTTGAAAAATCTTTCTGTACGAAGGTGCCGGTTGTATGGTCGTAATCCAACAGGCCAGCTTCAAATTGCCGCAGCTGCACTTGCTGTAACTCATTGATCAGCTCTGAGTTAACTGTCTCGTACGACTCCAATTCGTCGCCCGTATAGTTTGTCGAATCAACGTTTGTTGAATCCTCATAGTTTGCCTCTTCGGGATTTCCCTGCTCGTCTAGTTCAACGTAGCCTTCGCTGAAATTTTTAGTGTACTTTCTGGTCTCTAGATCGTAGACAAGCTGGCCTTCTTCATTGTATTGCGCACGCTGTTCCTCCAATTTATAGGCGAGTTCTTCGTCAGAGTCTTCCAACGCATCTTCGTCGTATTGAGCACTTGTACCGCTGAATTGCACTGGGGCTGAGGAACCAACAGGAGTATTCACAAAGTTGTAGATCACCCGAGTTTCTGTTGAACGCTTAGATTGAGACTGAAGCGCTACGAACTCTAGCTCCAAAGCCAACAACTCGCTATTCTGGTCGAATGTTTCTGTCTTGAGGGCATCCAGTTCATTAACTAAAACGCTATTCTGATTGCCCAGTAGATCAATCTGCGAAAGCAATTCTTTTTCCTTAAGACGATACTGTTGCTCACGCTCTATTCCTGCTTCTGTTTGCGCCTGCGTCCTTGACACAACAGGCACTGCGAAAGTGGCGTTGGTATCTGTTGGCCCCAGGGTTTCAGTGGCAGCAATGTCGATCACAAGTTCAGATTCAGCCTTGTTGCTGGCTTCAGGTGCCAGATTGAGCAACGACGACCATTGGTATCCCACTAGGCTGCCAATGCATAGGCTGCTCAATATGATGATGGTCAGTGGGCTCTTTGGGGAAGCGAATGGTTGCTTCGACTGAGATACAGATTGTTCGAATGTGGTGTCATTAGTTGCCGTCTTTGCGTTAAACGGCTGAGACCCAAGCTTCACATGTTCTGAGCGTGTTTTGTGGTGGGTTGTTGAGCTTGCGTTAGGCTGTTTGGGGTGAGATACAGCTGCCCGTGATGGAGTACTTTGACTATAGGTGCCCAGATTGACCAGTTGTATGTTTCTCTGGCGCAGTATCTTGCTGGGGCGTCGATCAATTGCAATCTGACCAGGTCTCTTTAAGGCTTGTCCCACAATTTTTTCTCTGGCGGCTGCCTAATTCGTTTTAAAAAGCAATTGAGTAGCTGCGCTTTGGGCTCTTGCTCAACGATCGTGCACTGCAAAAATTCTGATGGTAAAGTCGCCGTACATCTCACCTCAATACTCACCATATCAGTTTATCAAAATACCCTATCAACAACACAGTAGACAGTTCGATATCTCGACGTGCTTTTATATTTAGAATATTTTTAACAAATTTTCTAGCTTGAATAGAGATATTTGCGACTGGATTGCTTACTCAAAAAAAATTCTCGACAGCCCTTCTTGGTGATGATTTGTTTGGGCGTGAGCTAATTCGCAGACCGGAATAGTATTTTATGTGGGGTGTTTGATGGTCATTCCCATTGGCCCTTGAGGATCTGTTGGGCAGCGTGTTGGCTGGACAGTTTTGTCGGAGCCTACCCCTTGGGTCAATAGCGGCTTATATAGCCACTACTTCGCACAAGAGGTAGTTCTTAGAAAGGTCAGTTTCGGGTGCGCTTAAGGCGTGTCTGCTGCACGCGTTGTCACAACAATTGATTCTGTCAGTACGGCAACACCAGCACCATCCAGGGCTATCACGAAGAATTCGTTTGCTGTTCCAGCGGTCAGGTTATCTCTGAAAAAGCTTCGTCCGTCAGTTGTGTCTAGCAACACACTATTTTGATAGATTTCGAATTGATAATTAACGTTCGATGCTAACTGATCTGTTGACCAGAACAATTCAATAGCTGACTGCGAGTATGCTTGAGCGCTTAAATTCAAACCACCAGTTACCGCAGGACTGCTTTCAGCAGGAGTGCCGTCTATAGAAACGCTAACGCTGTCTGTTACTACCGCATTTCCAGCTGCATTCACGCCTGTTACTGTGTAGTTATATTGCCTGGCCCCCTGTATTGTATTGTCGAAGTAGCTTCGACCGTCATTAGTGGTGAGTAGTTGATTCTCACGTCGTACTTCAAAAGTCAGTGCGTTAACATCGTTACTCACCCAGAAAAGTTCGAGTGCTGTATCGGAATAGACTTGGGCGCTCAGCTGCAGAGCTGAATCATTCCCACCACGCTCTGATGTAGCACCAACCGTTACGGTTTCGGAGCGTCCCCAGGCTTGCCAGCTTTGTTCATTCGTGGCGACGAGGTAGTAGCTGCCTTCAGCAGGTGCCTGCCACTGGGTTACTGAGCCGGGTAAGGATTCAAGCCATGCACCGTTGCCGCGATGGACATTGATGGCTATGGCATCTACAGCTGACCAAGCCAGTACATCGCCGGATACAACAGGTATTGGAGCTTCTGTCATCGCTGGTAGCGGCGTTGGCTCTGGAGCTGGAGTAGGGGCGACTGGAGTAGGTGCAGATTCGGGTGCTGGATTAGGAGCACTTTCGTTTGTGGTTCGCGACACGGGTAATGAGGTGAAGTTATTGGTGTCTATGCTGTTGTCGGAATAGTCGTATAGCGAGATTCGATCTATGGCGTGACCGTTAGAGCGTCCAGAAATCTGCATTGTGTGGTCCCCTGCAGAAAAGAACTGGCGAACCGGTCGTGCGACATTGTCCACAGTTCTTGAACGCCAAGCCCATTGATTCTGGGTATTCATGAAGATCTTGGTCCAACCGTTTAACGGTTGCTCACCGGCTACATTTCTACCGGTTGGGAAGCGAGCCCAGCTATCGTTGTGTTCGCTGTTGCTATTGCCGCGGGTGATTCTGGATCGCCAGAGCAATTCGTAATTTCCGGCACGTTCAATTCTGAATCGGTAAGTGATGGTGCCTCTGCCTGCAGAATTCACGTCAAAGGCGTCTGAACCATCCCAACGAAGGTATCCGTTGCCGGTGAATCCGCCAATAGCTCTCTCAAGCTCCCAGTCACCTGCTGTGCCTGAGGATTCGGCTTCCATCATCACGATGCCGTCGTTTTCGATGAAAGTGGTGGCGAAAACCGGACTTGTACAGGCTGCGAACGCAAGGAGCGCGCTCGATAGCAATTTTTTAAAAGGACGCATGAAATCTTGACTCAGGATCGTTAGGAATGAGCGGTTGCGCCAAGTAGTTGCGCAGACCATGGTGAAAGCGTCGTCAGTCTATTGTTTGTAGTGTCAAAAAAGCAACGCTTTGAACATTAGCAAGCGTTAATAATTTGACGATTTTGTTGGCGTGCCTGCAGTCGCGGTGACCGAGGTGTATGTCAGGCGTTCTCAAGCTCCGCCTACAGCTTCAGTCGTTAAACAAAATGCTCCCTATTTAAAGGTGACTGGATGGGGCAACTAATCTACCTTCTTTGGTTGAGATTTTGATCTCGATGGTCTGCGGCAGTATTTTGAAGTCCAACGGCTGCGTCCTAGCGTGACTCGATTAACTGCACTGTAATGAACCCTAGCTCATAGATGTGCGCTTTAGGTTTGAGCTGTCAAGCAAACACGAGTAAGGTCAACACTGGAAGCTTATCAATACGGATGGTTAGGGTTATGAGGCGTAGAAAAAATAAAAGCGGATTCGTGGAACTTTTAAAAAGTCCCAAGAGCATTGCTATTCATACAGTGTTTTTTTCGGTCCTCCTTTCAGCTCTGATTTATTTTTATCTATGGTAAATACTGTTGAATAAAGAGTAGGAAAGGTCACGAATCCTTTCTTACTGAATCGCAGGAGCTTACACAAGTTACAATGGCTTGCTGAGTCAATGAGTCTGGGTATGAAGACAACTTACAACCAGCCGCTTGGCGGTAACGATATGGCGCGCTTTGGCGGTCCTGCAACCATGATGCGTTTACCGTCTCAGGAAAGTGCTGAAGGTCTTGGCGCGTGCTTTGTCGGTATTCCTATGGATATTGGAACGTCCAATCGTTCTGGCACACGTCATGGCCCCAGACAGATCCGCTCTGAATCCTGCATGCTGCGCCCGTACAATATGGCGACCGGGGCTGCACCGTTTGATGCTATCAATGTTGCTGATATCGGTGATGTTGCTATCAACACGTTCGATCTTAAAAAAACAATTGATATCATTACGGCCCACTATGATGAATTGTTGATACATGACTGTGTGCCTCTCACGCTTGGCGGTGACCACACCCTCACATACCCAGTGCTTAGAGCAATAGCAAAAAAGCATGGTCCTGTCGCATTGATTCACATAGATGCACATGCTGATATTAACGACGAAATGTTCGGTGAAAAAATTGCACACGGCACGCCGTTCAGGCGTGCTCACGAAGATGGCCTGCTGCAATCAGATAAGGTGTTCCAGATCGGTTTGCGTGGCACTGGGTACTCACCTGAAGACTTCGACTGGTCGCGCAAGCAAGGTTGGACGGTGGTTCAGGCTGAAGAATGTTGGGGACAATCACTCACTGGCATGATGGGACGTATTCGCTCCATCATTGGCAACACTCCCGTATACCTTACCTATGACATTGACAGTCTCGATCCTGCGTTCGCACCAGGAACTGGCACAGTGGAGGTTGGAGGGCTAACTGTCTGGCAGGCCCTAGAAATTGTAAGAGGCTGTTACGGTTTGAATCTGGTGGGTTGCGATCTTGTAGAGGTCTCACCTCCTTATGATCCATCGGGCAATACAGCATTGATAGGTGCTAACTTGCTCTACGAGATGCTGTGCGTTCTGCCCAGTGTTGCTCAAGCTTACACACCATCTATTACTCAGAGTTCGTCTTTGGTGCGTGGTGCTTGAGACTGGCAGGCTCATCAAAAAAGATAGGGTGGTTATGACTCAGTGTTTGCAGCGCTTAGAGCGGCCAAGCGTCATGGGTGTCTTAATGTCGACGGGTGCCCGGGCTAAGTTGTACGCTATTGCAAACTAGAACACCAGCCTAGCAACAATAAATTGCTAGGCTGGTTTCGTTTATTGTCTCAAAATATTGTCTTTACTTAGAATGTTGTCTTTAAAAGAGACTATAGATCTGGGTCAAGAACAATCTTAACCCTGTCCTTCAAACCACCCCCCAACAGCCTTAACCTCCATAAACTCTTCTAGCCCCCATTCACCACCTTCGCGTCCGTTACCAGATTGCTTATACCCACCAAACGGCGAACCAGCCGAACGACCAATGCCGTTCATATCAACCATGCCAGAGCGCAGTCCGCGAGCTACTCGATTTGCTTTGCTGCCATCACTAGTCTGCACGTAGTTGGTTAGACCATACTCAGTATCATTAGCAATGGCGATAGCTTCTTCCTCGGTGTCGAAAGGCATCATTGATAATACGGGCCCAAAGATCTCCTCACGCATAACAATCATGTCGTTAGTGCAATCAGCAAACACAGTAGGTTGAACGAAGTAGCCACTGTCTTTACCTTCAGGCTTTCCTAAGCCACCGGCAACCAGTCGAGCTTTGTCTGTGTTTATGCCTTTTTCTATCAGACCCTGTACTTTCTCGTACTGGGCTTGGCTTACTAGTGGACCAATGTGCTTGCCTTCTTTCGAGGCTAAATCAACCGCTGTTTTTTCGGCAGCAGCTTTTGCTTGTTCCACAGCTTCGTCGTATCGTGAGCGTTCTACCAACATACGAGTGGGGGCGTTGCAAGATTGCCCCGTGTTGTTAAAGCAACGCGCCACGCCTTGTGCCACGGCCTTCTCTGGTGCATCCGCAAAAATGATGTTGGCACCTTTTCCACCTAGCTCTAGCGACACACGCTTGAGTGTGTCAGCGGCGTTTTTAGATATGGCAATACCTGCCCGCGAAGAACCGGTGAACGAGACCATAGCCACATCACGATGCCCTGACAACGTGGTGCCGACACCTGCGCCATCACCGTTCACCAAGTTGAAGACACCGGCTGGTACGCCGGCATCATGGAGTATTTCAGCAAACAAGATGCCCGACAGTGGCGATAGCTCAGAAGGCTTAAGGATCATGGTGCAGCCGGTTGCCAGTGCTGGCATAACCTTCAAGGCAATTTGGTTCATCGGCCAGTTCCATGGCGTGATCAAGCCGCATACGCCAATAGGCTCGTAGATGATTCGATCTTGTGGAGTGTTCGGTCGCAGTTCGCGATCAAACTCGAACTCACCCAAGGCCTTGATGAACGCCTCTATATGAAAGGAGCCAGTTCCTGACTGTGCCGTCTGAGCCATGGAGATAGGTGCGCCCATCTCACGGCTGATGATATCGCCCATCTCTGATGCACGCGCTTTGTAGCTGGACAGAATGCTGTTCATAAGCGCAAGTCGTTCAGCCT
The DNA here is from genome assembly GCA_023301725.1 of Granulosicoccus sp. Taxonomy (GTDB): domain Bacteria; phylum Pseudomonadota; class Gammaproteobacteria; order Granulosicoccales; family Granulosicoccaceae; genus Granulosicoccus. The sequence goes on from JALZUD010000010.1 coordinate 37,602, forward strand.
TTGACGACACTGACCAACTAACGAATGCACGCTTTGCAGCGGCTACTGCTGCGTTTGTGTCAGCTTCACCACCGAGAGAAATAGTTGCGCAGACTTCTTCTGTAGACGGGTTGATTACGTCCAGATCTGTTCCGTCAATGGGGTCAACCCAAGCGCCGTTGATATAAAATTGTCGTGTGTTCATAAGTCAATCCAGAGTGTAGGCAGTTGTAGGTGTTAATCGGTAAACGGCATAGGGCGGTGCTTCCCTGTTGAGCTGGAATAGGCCATTCAGGAATCTGGCTAGTATCGCAGAATTCAACAGACTGATTCCATGACAATTCGCGCCTTGGAATCCACCTCTTCAAAGCGCTCAGTCGCCCTTGGAATCGGCCTTACTTCTTGGCTTCGGGAGAAGGTGTTGACAGGCCCTGGGGCCCTAAGTAGCCTCGCTACATAACCCGCAAAGCGATTTTCCATTAAATTCCACAATATCCGATACTGTTAGACTATCGCCTATCAAAAAGATGTAGTTTTCAAAACAAACAACAAAGGCAATCACTCAATGGCGAACAAACCACTGGCGTTAGTAACGGGCGCAGCTCAAGGCATTGGCTATGCATGTGCCGAAGCGCTAGCAGAAGATGGTGCACAGCTGATTCTGTGTGACATTGACGCGAAGGGTGTCAAGGCGGCTGCGGCGCGTTTAGGTCAAGGGGTAACCGCCCACCACTGCGACATGAGCGATGCCGATCAAATCAACAGTATGTTCGATGCTATCGAAGCCGAGCATGGGGTAGTGGAGATTTTGGTTAACAATGCGGGAATTGCGCTTCCCAGTGATTTTCTTTCGACCTCACTAGAGGAGTTCCGCAAAGTAATCGATGTCAATCTCATTGGTACATTTGCAGCCCTTCAGCGTGCAGCCAAAAGTATGGTGGCCCGTGAAGTTCAAGGCTCCATCATTAATATGTCCTCTATCAATGCGGTAGTGGCTATTCCATCCATCGCGGCGTACTGTGCATCCAAAGGTGGTGTCGCGCAGCTGACCAAAGCTGCGGCATTGGCGCTAGCGCCACACAACATCCGTGTGAATGCAGTGGGTCCAGGTTCCATAGACACTGCCATGATGGCAGGCGTTAACTCAAACCCAGATGCCATGAAAAAGATGATGTCACGAACTCCGTTGCAACGCGTTGGTAGCGCTCGAGAAATTGGTGACACAGTGGCGTTTCTGGCGAGTAAGAAAGCCAGTTATATTACTGGAGAGACCATCTATGTAGACGGTGGTCGCCTAGGTATGAATTACACCTGCTGAGAATACACATGCAAACCAACTACAAAAGTGTTTATGCCAATTGGCAGCAAGATCCAGAAGCGTTCTGGGAAAAGGCTGCTCAGAACATCGACTGGATTGAACCAGCAACGCAAGTTTTCAATCCTGAAAAGGGTGCCTACGGTCGTTGGTTTGATGGGGCGGTTTGCAACACCTGTGCAAACTGCGTTGATCGGCATGTACATGCAGGTAATGGTGACAATCTTGCATTAATTTATGACAGCCCTGTTACTGGGCACATGCAGAAATACACGTATAACGAATTGTTGCAAGAGGTTGGGGCGCTAGCGTCCGTCATGCAAGACAACGGCGTTGGCCAAGGCGATCGGGTCATTATCTATTTGCCCATGGTGCCGCAGGCTGTATTTTCCATGTTGGCCTGCGCCCGCATTGGCGCTATACATTCAGTGGTATTTGGTGGTTTTGCTGCACAAGAGCTTGCCACAAGAATAGAAGATGCCGGGGCAAATTTTGTTATCTCGGCGTCGTGCGGTATTGAGCCTTCCAGAGTGGTGCCGTATAAACCATTACTCGATGAAGCTATTGAGCTGTCCAGCCACAAACCTAGCCACTGTTTGATACTGCAACGTGAACAACACTCCTGCCAGCTGATAGCTGGGCGCGATAGCGACTATGCAGACGTTGTCGGTGCTGCTAAGTCTGCCGGACGTGTGAGCGACTGCGTACCAGTAGCCGCCACCGATCCCCTATATATTCTGTACACTTCTGGTACCACGGGTCAGCCTAAGGGTGTGGTTCGCGACAACGGTGGTCACATGGTCGCTCTGAGCTGGACGATGGAAAATCACTACGGCATGAAGCCGGGTGATGTGTTCTGGGCTGCCTCTGATGTGGGTTGGGTGGTTGGGCACTCGTATATTTGTTATGCGCCTTTGCTGCACGGTTGCACCACAGTTGTTTTTGAGGGTAAGCCGGTGGGCACACCTGACGCCGGTGCATTCTGGCGAGTTATACAGGAACACAAAGTGGCTGCCTTGTTTACCGCGCCCACCGCATTCCGGGCTATCAAGAAAGTTGATCCTGCTGGTGAACTCATTAAGCAGTACGACTTAAGCTCGCTTCGCACCTTGTTTCTCGCAGGAGAGCGCTCAGACTCCACCACCATTGACTGGGCACAATCACATCTCAACATACCCGTAGTAGATCACTGGTGGCAGACAGAAACAGGCTGGCCTATCTCTGGTAACCCGGTTGGTATTGGTTTGCTTCCTGTTAAACCCGGCTCACCTGGTGTGCCTATGCCCGGCTATGACATCCAAGTGCTAGATGATGAGGGCAATGCTCTACCCACTGGGCAACTGGGTAATATCGTTTGCAAGCTTCCACTGCCACCGTCAGCATTTCCCACTTTGTGGAATGCTGAAGAGCGATTCCACAGTGCCTACCTCAGTGAGTTTCCTGGGTACTATGCAACCGCTGATGCAGGCATCATTGATGAAGATGGCTACGTGTTCATCATGGCCCGCACCGATGACATCATCAATGTAGCGGGTCACCGTCTTTCTACCGGCGCCATGGAAGAGGTGCTTGGCACTCATCCAGATATTGCAGAAACGGCCGTTGTAGGTTTGGCTGATAGCTTAAAGGGTCAGCTGCCCGTTGGCTTCTATGTCACCAATGATGGGTGCACAAAATCGCCTGAGGCATTGCAAGCAGAGCTGGTGCAATTTGTGAGAGATGCCATAGGGCCTGTTGCCGCTTTCAAGATGGCTATTGAGGTTGAACGATTACCTAAAACTCGATCAGGCAAAGTGCTTCGGGGCACCATTCAGAAAATAGGCGATGGTACACAATGGAAGATGCCTGCAGCAATTGATGATCCGGAGATCCTGATAGAGATTGAAGCGGCTATGAAGTCTGCAGGTGTTTTGGATAAAGAATAGTTTTTAGCCGACACACCATTAATTGAGTGTGAGTGATGTCGGCATGCTTTCTGATGCTTTTATAGACGGCATTTTCTGAAGCCTTTTTAATCGGCCTCTGTGTGCGTGCTTTTCGCCAAGACGCGCCCAACGAATGTGCCCACCACACGCGTCGCCCAGCTCAACCCCGCAAAAAATGCGTGGAAGCACGGCGATAGTGTGAACTGTGCCTGTTAACAGAACACTATGTCTGGACTTCGTTTTTAACGGTAGTAATATCCAGTTGTTCTAGTACAGCCAAGGGCAACCTATACGGCTCAGCAGTGTATATGTTAACTACTTCGCATTTCTTTTAGAAGTGTGATCATCATCATGTATTAGGTTTGTTATTCAACGTGTGGAATAGCACCCTAACTAAATAGATGAAGTGCCGTGCCCTCGGCTGGAATAATTTTTACAACGGTTCAATAGGTATGGAGCGTTGTTAAAACACCTAACAATAAGGGATTTTTTGCATGCAAACCCTCAAAAATTTATCTAGAGTCGGCATTTTTTTTCTTGTTGCCTCTGCGCTTTATGGATGCACGCTGGTCCCGTATTCAGCTACGACTGTCGAAGCAGATACCAGGCTGAACACGCAAAAATTCAACCAACTGGTATCGCGTGATGTAGCCTCGGTTCTGAGACAAATTGATTCACTGTCGCCAGAGGCCACCACTCTGGGTCTTTCACGTGACACAGTTCAGGAAGATGAATTTGCAGCTGCATTAGATCGTGAGCTGCAAGGAAGCGGTTATGCCATGAGGTCAATCGGTGGAAGTCCCGACACGGTTCCAGTGAGTTACAGCTTTTCTGAAGTGCCCGCCAGTAAGCGTGATTCGTCTGATATTTTCGCTAAAGAAGTTACTGTTATTATCGGCAAGGTGGCTGTTCGCCGCTCCTATGCAGTGGACTCAGACAATAATGTGCGCCCCTTGGGGGGGATGTCAGTGCGCGGTGATGTTGATCCAGATGTTTTAGTTAACAACGACGATATTTTTAATGCTATCGGTTCTACGCCTAAAGATAGTATTCAGAGGCCGCAACCGCAACAAAGGCCGCAACAAAGGCCGCAACCGCAGGTCGCGCAGGTGCAAAATTCGCAAATAAATCAAGCTCAGGTTATCGCGAGTCAATCAAACAATGGATCTGCTCAAAATAATGCTTTTAACAATAATGCAGCCGAGGCTAATGCACTAGCACTTCAGCTACCCAAAGCTACACCTGACTTGCCGGGTAATTCGTCTAACAACGCTGCTGGCCAAGGTGTTAACCCGAATAACATTCGCAATACACTTGTATCTAATTTTCAGTCGGATTTTGCTGATACGCTTATTGTCAAAGAGAAAGTATTAACCTTTGCCAACGATTCAACTCGCATGGGTGTTATCAACAAAGCGCAAGTTGAAACGTTCATCAAGGGGTTTAATCCCGGCAGCGATGTGGTGTCGATTATTGGTTGCTCTCACGGCAACACCTCAGCGGAAGGAGGGCAGGAAGCTCTTGCTCTTGGCCGCGCCGCACGTGTACGAGACGAATTACTTTTTTCAGGAATACCCGAGCAAAATATCCGAGCTGAAGGGTGCTGGGCAGGCGAACATTTTGATGGTGGAATGCCACGGCGTGGCGTTGTTATAACGCTTAGGCGCAAGGTGAGTTAAGCATTAGTTCTTACTCGCCGCTTTTTTCTTCGTCGTCGCTTTAGCGATCTTTCTGCCTGCAAACTTTTTTGCCTTTGCCTTTGCCTTTGCCTTTGTACTTTTGGCCGAGTCGGTTTTTTCATCGGTGGACGCTAAGGCTGCAAGAATCGGTTTCAGGTAATGACCAGTATACGAAGCTTCGCAAGCCACAATATCTTCTGGTGGTCCACAAGCGACCACTTCACCACCACCTTGGCCGCCTTCTGGCCCCATATCGATAATCCAATCAGCTGTTTTTATGACATCAAGATTGTGTTCAATGATAACAACAGTATTGCCGGCGTCTCGGAGTCGTTGCAAAACGATCAGCAAGGCTTTCACGTCTTCGAAATGAAGCCCGGTGGTAGGCTCGTCCAGTATGTACAGGGTGTTGCCGGTGTCGCGCTTGGATAGCTCTCTTGCAAGCTTAATGCGTTGAGCTTCACCGCCCGAGAGTGTGGTGGCGTTTTGGCCCAGCGTGATGTACGACAATCCCACATCCATCAGCGTTTGCAGTTTTCTGTGCAGCACAGGTACTGCGGCAAAGAAATTGTTAGCCTCCTCAACGGTCATGGTCAGCACTTGGTGAATGTTCTGTCCCTTGTAGCGTATGTCCAGTGTTTCACGTCCGTAGCGCTTCGCTTCGCACACATCGCAAGGTACATACACATCGGGTAGAAAATGCATTTCTACTTTTATAAGGCCATCACCCTGACAGGCCTCGCAGCGTCCACCCTTTACATTGAAACTGAATCGTCCTGCCTGATAGCCACGAGATCGAGCCTCATGGGTGCCAGCAAACAATTCTCGTATAGTGGAGAAAAGGCCTGAATAGGTGGCGGGATTGCTGCGTGGCGTGCGCCCGATAGCGCTTTGGTCAATGGCCACAATTTTATCGAAACTAGAAAGCCCGGTAACGCTACCGACCTTTGCGCTCTTGTGGTGAGCACTGTTTATAAGATTGGCAGCGTTGTGGTACAGCGTGTTGTTTACTAATGTTGATTTGCCAGAGCCTGATACACCAGTAACCACTGTGCATAGTCCCACAGGAATTTTTACATCCACATTTTTCAGGTTATTGCCTTGCGCCTGTTTAATGGAGATGAATTGTTTACTGGGTGTTTTGCGTTCAGGGATTTCAATGCGGCGTGTGCCTCTCAAATATTGGCCCGTTATAGAATCCGGGTGATCGATAATATCCTGAGGTGTACCTTCGGCCACAATGCGGCCACCGTGCACGCCGGCACCTGGCCCTATGTCGATAACATGATCGGCAGTGCGGATAGCGTCTTCATCATGCTCAACAACAATCACCGTGTTGCCTAAGTCTCGAAGGTAGGCCAAGGTGCCCAGTAGTTTGTCGTTATCTCTTTGGTGTAAGCCAATAGAGGGTTCATCAAGTACATACATAACCCCTTGCAAGCCGGCACCAATCTGACTGGCCAAACGTATGCGTTGTGCCTCTCCACCACTTAAGGTGTCGGCACTTCTATCCAGTGACAAGTAGTCCAAGCCTACGTTAACCAGAAACTGCAAACGCTGTTGCACCTCTTTGGTGATTTTGCTGGCCACCTCCTCGCGTTGTCCAATGAGCTGCAAGTCTTGTATGAGTTGTACGCTTTGGCCAATAGATAAACCCACTATTGACGGCAAGGTGTTCCCATCTATCACCACGTGTCGAGCGGCTTCATTTAATCGAGCACCTTTGCAATCAGGGCACGTATCACTGGACAATAGTTTGGCAAGATCATCACGAACCGTATTCGATTCTGTTTCTCGGTAGCGGCGTTGTAAATTAGGAATCACACCTTCAAAAGCACGAACCGACTCTCGCACAGCCTGGCTCTTGTCACTTTGGTATGTGAACTTGATTTGTTCATCTTTTGAGCCGTAGAGCAGCATGTTCTGTATGTTTTCATCCAGCTCGTTGTAGATGGTGTTGACGTTAAATTTGTAGTGTGTCGCCAAAGATTTAAGCATCTGGAAGTAATAAGGATTTTTCTTGTCCCAACCACGCACTGCGCCCCCGGCCAAGCTGATGGCGTCGTTGGTCACTATCAGGCTTTCATCAAAGTATTGACTTACACCTAAACCATCGCAGGTGGGGCAAGCACCGTGTGGGCTGTTAAAAGAAAATGCGCGGGGTTCTAACTCTGCCAACGAATAGCCACATTGGCTGCAGGCAAAGTGGGTGGAGAAGACGACATCGCTTTCACTGCCGTCGAGGGCGGTGATCACAGCGTTACCCTCGGCAAGTTTTGTGGCCGTCTCGAACGATTCTGCCAGACGAAGTCGTTGATCATCACGCACCTTGAAGCGATCTACCACAACATCAATCCGATGTTTCTTCTTAGCCGCTAGGGTAATGTCGCCTTCAAGCTCTGTAATTACGCCATCAATGCGTGCGCGCAAATAGCCTTGGGCACGTAATTGCTCCAAAAGAGTTGCGTGATCACCTTTGCGATCTTTGACCACTGGAGCAAGCAGTACCATTGCTTTGCCCGCGGGCATTTGCAATACATGGTCGACCATCTGGCTCACGGTTTGCGCCTCTAGGGTCTCGCCGTGTTTGGGGCAGGTGGGTGTACCAACGCGGGCGAATAGCAAACGCAGGTAGTCGTACACTTCAGTGATGGTGCCAACGGTGGAGCGGGGATTGTGTGACGTTGATTTCTGTTCAATGGCAATTGCTGGGGAAAGTCCGTCGATCATGTCCACATCGGGTTTGTCCATGACTGACAAGAACTGCCGCGCATAGGCAGACAGTGACTCCACATAGCGGCGTTGCCCCTCAGCAAACAAGGTGTCGAAGGCCAAAGACGATTTGCCACAACCGGACAGGCCCGTAATGACTATCAGCGAATCGCGCGGAAGGTCGGCGTCAATATTTTTCAGATTGTGCGTACGGGCACCTCTGACGCGGATGGTATCCATCAATTGCTCGCTGGTATGACGGACATGGCCGTCGTTCTGGTTTATAGATAACTGTTTCGGGCGCAGCGTCGGAAATGTTCGTTACACTCAAGCCGCGGGCGCTTTTACATATCGTTGGATTTTCACCCAACCCTTCTCCAAAGCGTTCACTCAGGCCTTCGCCAGAGCCCACTGGGCGCTCTATCAAGCACTCTGGCGTGGCTCGAAGCGCACCGTACTGATACTATACAGAGATTGCCGGTAAGCTCTCCACGCGCGAGCATCAGTCTGCATCCACCGTTTTGCGCCAGAGCTTTTTTAGCGCCTCCTTTTTCAACTACCGTATTCCATGAGTCAGAGTTCTTCATCAGCTTTATTGCCCAAGGAGCGGCGGGCCGCATGGTCACTGGCTTTGATCTACATTGTCCGTATGGTTGGCCTGTTTATAGTGCTACCAGTGTTCAGCCTGTTTGGTGATCACTACGAGCACAGCACGCCGCTATTGGTGGGTTTGGCCATCGGCAGTTATGGCTTGCTACAGGCGTGCTTTCAAGTGCCGTTCGGTATGCTCAGTGATCGCATAGGGCGCAAGAACGTGATTACTCTTGGTCTTGTTTTGCTGGCTATCGGTAGCGTTATTGCCGCAACCTCCGAGTCCATCTACGGCGTCATTTTTGGTCGTTCCTTGCAAGGAGCGGGTGCTATTTCAGCGGCACTCATGGCGCTGGCGGCTGATCTTACTCGCGAAGAGCAACGCACTAAAGTAATGGCAAGCCTTGGGGCTAGTATCGGTTTTGCGTTCGTGTTGGCGCTCATTCTTGGACCGCTACTCATTGGCTGGTTTTCAATTAATGGTTTGTTCTGGCTCACAGCATCAACCGCTGTCGTGGGCATTGTGCTGCTGCATACCGTTGTGCCCAACCCTGATCGTTGCCATTACAGCGCTGATACCGGGGCGAACTACGGTACGATGAAAAAATTAATTCAAAACCCGCAGTTGCTGCGCCTTGATGGCAGTATTTTCATGCTGCATTTGCTGATTACGGCAATCTTCTTTGCTGTGCCGCTTGAGCTTAGGGATGCTGGACTTTCTGTAGACAGACAGTGGCTCATCTACTTGCCGGCGGTGGTTCTATCAATCGGTGTGATGGTGCCGCTCATCATCCATGGCGAGAAGCGCGCCATGCGTGGCGTATTGCTGTTTTGTGTGGGTGGTATGGGCGTGACACAGCTTATTTTTGCCGGCCCTGGGCTTCTGTCTATTCCAAGCAACGTTATTGTGCTGTTTGTAGGCGTGACGGTGTTTTTCAGTTTTTTGAATACTCTCGAAGCTTTGTTGCCCTCTTTGGTGTCACGTCTTGCACCGGCAGCAGCCAAGGGTAGTGCGATGGGGCTTTACTCTAGTAGCCAGTTTCTAGGTGCGTTTGTTGGCGGTGCTGGAGCGGGTTGGCTCTATGGCTGGGTAGGCGCCACAGGGCTCTATCTGGTTATGGCTGCCTTGACTCTGGTTTGGCTTGCCACGCTATGGCCGTTTCAGCCGCCACGCAAAATGGCGACGCACCGACGACCTCTTAGTGATGATGACAAAAGCCGCACTGACGATCTGATCAAAGAGCTTTTGGCCAAACCAGGTGTGGAAGAGGTGGTGGTTAAGATTGACGAAGGTGTTGCGTACATGAAAGTGGATAAGGCACGCTACGAGGAAGTATCGGTATCTTGATGCACTCGTGGCCACGCGAACACATCATCAAGCGTCTGTTTTTCTACCATTCAGATTACCGCCAATGACTGGCAAGTCATCGCCCATTGCTGGCATCTGAGAGCCTTCTCAACGTTATTCCTGTGCAGGCGGGAATTTTGTTTGCTTGCTGTAATTCGGCGAACCTTCTAAGGTTTGGTCTCCTGATGATGAGGCCTTGATCACACAGGTGGCGGCGAATTACAGTGCTGTGATCGAGCATTGGATTTAGCGCTGAGCGCGACAAAACGAATAAAACTGCAACCGGTTGCAAAAAAAGCTTGCAACGTCGCTTAAGCGCTCGCATAATCAACACTCCTATGACGTTCTGGCTGAAGTTGTTCTTCAGCTTACCGGAGATCTTTTGCCCGATTTCGCTGTCAATCACATGTCACTTGCCAACGCCTCTTACGCGTCGCTATTGGCGTGGGCATCCGAGCTTGGGTGTATCGGCGTAGAGCTGCGTTGTGATCTTGCAGGCTCACTGTTTGACGGGATGAGTGCACAGGATGCAGGTGCAGCCGCCCGGCAATCCGGTTTGCGAATACTTGCGCTATCAGAAGTTTGCGCATTCGATGACTTCAGCACTACAAAACGCGATGAGGCAGAAGCTCTGATTGAGCTTGCTGTGGGTTGTGGTGCCGAGGCCATCAGCCTTATCCCCAGAAACGATGGGCTCGGGTGTGCTGACGGTGAGCGGCAGGGCAATTTGTTAGAAGCTCTGACAGGATTGCAACCATTGCTCGAAGCGCATGCTCTTGTTGGCCTGATTGAGCCGTTGGGATTTACGAGTTGTTCATTGCGAAGCAAGCGCGAAGCTGTCGATGCAATCAAGAGCCTTGACGTTAGTCATTGTTTCAAACTGGTGCACGATACTTTCCACCATTATCTCGCCGGTGGTGACGTGTACCCGGAGCACACTGCAGTAGTGCATGTGTCTGGCGTTACCGATACCTCTGTGAGTAACACTGACATGCGTGATTCGCACCGCGTGCTGGTAGATGCTAACGATCGTCTGGGTAACATCAAGCAACTCGATGCATTGCACGCTGGTGGTTATCGCGGCGCGGTATCGTTCGAAGCGTTTTCGACCGATGTGCATCAATTAGCGGAACCTGTCATTGCATTACGCGAATCAATCAGTTTCATTGAGTCCAATCAAGTGGTGAAAGCCGCATGAATGAATGAGTGATGTTCTAAAGCCTTTCGAGGCGTTTTCCGGTATTCAAAACAACGGTGTGCGCCGGACACAACCACACGGAGAGAAGAGATGAAAAAAACCCTAATCGTTGCCGCTGTTGCCACGTTGTTGTCTGGCCCTACATTGGCCGAGACACTGGGCGTATCAATCGCTAACTTTGACGACAACGGCCTGACTATCATGCGCACCGGCATGACAGACCATGTTGGGACGTTGGATGGTGTTGAACTTCAGATGGAAGATGCACAGGAAGATGTTGCAAAGCAGCTTGACCAGATCAACAACTTCATTGCCTCTGGTGTTGATGCCATCATCGTTAATGCTGTAGATACTGATGCTACAGAAGCCATGTCACAAGCAGCAGCTTCTGCTGGAATCCCTCTGGTCTACGTTAACCGCCAGCCGGGTAACATGGCAACACTGCCTGACGGTCAAGCGTTCGTAGCGTCTAACGAAATCGAATCTGGAACATTGGCAGCTTTCCGTATGTGCCAAGATTTGCGTGCACAAGGAAAATCTGGTGGTGCTTCAGCGTACATGCTGATGGGACGTCTGTCTAACCAAGCAGCTGTTCAACGTTCAAAAGATTTCCATGACGTTATTGGTATGGATATGTGTAACTTCATCACTTTGATCGATGAGCAATCAGCTAACTGGTCTCGCGATGAAGCGCAAAACATGATGACTAACTGGATCGCATCAGGCGAGCCTTTCGACGCTGTATTCGGTAACAACGATGAAATGGCTATCGGTGCTATCCAAGCCATGAAAGCGTCTGGAATTTCTATGGACGATGTGGTTGTTGGTGGTGTTGATGCTACTCCTGATGCACTGGTTGCGATGCAAGCCGGTGAAATGGACGTCACAGTATTCCAGGATCTTGCAGGTCAGGGCGCAGGCTCTATCGACACAGCAATCAAGCTGGTTAAAGGTGAAGATGTTGATAAAACTGTTTTCATCCCTTTCAAGCTAGTAACTCCTGAGACTGTTGAAGACTTCTTGTAAGTTGACGACGCAGTAATGCAGTAATGCAATATGAGCTGGTATCACCATGACTTATCGGTGATACCGGCACTTTGCGCACTTGTGATTTTCATGTGTGGTTTATCCACATGAATTACGTACACAACTAACAAAAGCAGGAGAGTAGCCACCCATGGCTCGATCGACAGAAGGCACAGGCGGCCTCGACTTTGATAAAAGCAGGCGTACATGGCCTAATGAGCTCAACATTCTTATCGCGTTAATTGTCATCATCGCGATATTCGAAATACTCGGTCAAACGCTGCCATACATGAATGAGCAGAGTTTTCTGTTTGATTCTCGCGACCGTTTTGACTCCATATTTAATGAGGCGCGATTGCGCATCATCATCCTGCAAGTAGCCATCATTGGCATCATTGCATTAGGTGTCACGCAAGTGATCATCTCCGGTGGAATTGATTTGTCGTCAGGTCCGCTTGTCGGGGCAACAGCGATGATTGTCATGTCATTTGCTCAAACAGAACTGGTTAACGGTGGCCCCAACCCTAAAGCGGTGTTCGGGCAATGGGCGTTTGATTTACCCATTTTGCTACCAATTATTGTGGGCTTGTCATTCGGGGCATTAATAGGGGCGATCAATGGAAGTCTTATTGCCTTCACGCGCATACCGCCGTTTATCGCCACACTGGGCATGTTCCTGATTTGCCGTGGTATTGCTCAGGCATGGACACGTGGCAAGCCAGTATCGTTTCCAACTGAAGGCTATGCGGGTCTTGGTAGTGGGATGATGCCGGTGTTCTGGTTTTTAGGGCTGGCAGTGTTATTCCACTTTATATTGAAATATACGGTTTACGGCAAACATACTTACGCTATTGGCTCGAACGAGGACGCGGCTCGCATGTCGGGCATCAATGTACAAAAGCATAAGATCATGGTGTACATGATTGCCTCGATGCTAGCGGCGTTTGCGGCCATCATTTTGAGTTCCAAGAACCTGACCGCACAGTCAGGCATGGGTATTTTCTATGAACTGTATGCCATTGCCATGGCGGTTATTGGCGGTGTGAGTCTGACCGGAGGTAGAGGGTCGATTATTGGCACGGTGTTGGGCGCTATGGTTTTTGGTGTTATCCAATCTGGATTTACCTACGTGAAGCTAGATGCTTACTATCAGTTAATGGCAATGGGATTCATCATTATAGGTGCGGTCGTTCTAGATAAGGTGCGCCAAGAGCGTGCGGCATCGCGCAAATAGGAGAGGATAAATGAGCGATACAATTCTAGAAACTCAGGGCCTCACCAAACACTATGGTGGAGTTCACGCGTTGAATGACGCTAACTTTGTGCTTCACAAGGGTGAGCACGTTGCCATCATGGGAGACAACGGGGCCGGGAAATCGACCTTTGTTCGACAGATCACCGGCGTTGAGCAGCGCACTAGTGGCATTATTTCGTTTGATGGGAAGGAGGTGAACTTTGCCGGTCCCATTGATTCCAGAGAAGCAGGTATTGAGACGGTGTTTCAAACATTGGCATTGGCTGATGATCTGGATGTGCCGGATAATCTGTTTTTAGGTCGGGAAATAACCAAGTGCAACTGGCTAGGGCCTTTTCGTCTGCTCGATTACAAAGCGATGCGTGCAGCCACGATAGAAGGACTTGAGCGCACTGCCGTTAAAATTCCCAACATACGCAACACCATTCAGAATATGTCCGGTGGTCAGCGACAATGTGTGGCGATAGCGCGTACGGCTACTTTCTCTTCAAAACTGACCATCATGGATGAGCCTACGGCGGCCCTCGGTGTTCAAGAGACAGCGCAGGTGGAGAATATCATTCGTACTCTGAAAGACAATGGTGAACCGCTAATTCTGGTCAGCCACAACATGCGACAAGTATTCGATCTGGTTGATCGCATTATCGTATTTCGTCGTGGAAGAATTGTTGCCAACCTTAACGTTGACGAAACAGATGGGCAGGACGTGGTGGCTTATATCACTGGAGCGAAAACGGGCGCTGAGTTTGAGGGTGCTGCTTAGTAGGTGGGCAGTAACGGCGCCAGCTTTACGCCTGACTCTATGAAGACAAAGTACGAACCGTTCAGTTTGATAAGATAGTGGCAACGTAATGATTTCAGGCAGAAGTCAATGAAGCTGTTCGAAGTACAAATAGAATTTTTCGTGCCTCTGTGGCGCAGAGTTGCTCTGGTTGCGTTTTGTTTTGGCTGGTCGTTGGTTGAGTTCAGCAGAGGCATGGTGTTTTGGGGGGCAATTTTTGTCGCACTAGGCGCCTATTCTATGTGGCAGCTCTTCTTTGATGGCTGGCCTGCTAAACATGCTGTGGATGATCAGGTAAAGAACGATCGAGTAGTGAGTGAGCAAGTGATGGCTGATCGTTCGATTGAATTGAACGGTGCGAGCGCAGCAAGCACCACAAACAACGACAAAGTTTCCAACGATAAAACGAATCATGTCTAAATCGTTGAACTGCTTGAATCGTTGATATGAGTGTGACGCTTAAGGATGTGGCCATGCGCGCGGGAGTTTCCCGTTCGGCAGTCTCCCGTGCATTTACTGACGGTGCATCTGTTTCTGACAGTATGCGAAGTAAAGTCGAGAAAGCCGCCGCTGAGCTGGGCTATACACCCAACGCGCTGGCGTCAAGTCTAACCACAGGTCGAACACGACTCATCGGTTTGGTATCGAATAATTTCCATAATCCTATTTTTCTGGAAGTGTTTGATTTGTTTACGCGTGGTTTGCAGGAAAGGGGTCTTCGCCCGCTGCTGGTGAATCTCTCTGATGAAACAGATCCTGCTAATTGTGTGAGAATGCTGCGGCAATATTCAGTGGATGGTGTTGTCGTTGCATCGTCAACGCTCACGCCTGCATTCTCTCATGCATTTCGTGATGCACAGATACCGGTTGTGCACTCGTTCGGTCGTCATACCAGTTCGCCACAAGTCCATGTCGTGGGTATCGATAACGTTGAATGCGGGCGACAAGCGGCGCGAGAATTTGTCATGAGAGGCTATAAGAATGTAGCCTTTCTCGGCGGTCCTGAACTAGCCACCTCCACCCAGGATCGCCACGAGGGGTTTGCATCTGAATTGGCTTTGCATCCTTCAATGTCGTGCAGTTATTCTTTTGCAGATGCCTACTCTTTTAATGCAGGTCGTACAGAGATGTTGCGTCTTTTGCGAGGCGCTCCGGCTGAAGCCTACTTTTGTGGCGATGATGTGTTGTCGATAGGTGCTTTGAGCGCTGCATCTGATGCTGGCCTAGTGGTGCCGGATGATGTTGGAATATTGGGACTCAATGATATGGAGATGGCAGGTTGGGAGAACATTGCTTTAACTACTATTCGTCAGCCCATAGAGCAAATTATCAGTTCCTCCATAGAATTGATTGTTGCTATGCTGGATGATCCTGAAAAATTTCCTGAGGCGCGCTTATTTCCTAGTAAAGTGGTCGAGAGAGCAACGTTAAGGCCACGGTTAGGTTCATTTGCGTGTGTTGACGCTGATTGATCCAGCTGTTGTATCTTCCGGAAACTGTACTGTAAGATAACGCCCACAGTGTGTAGAGCGAAATAGCGGTGATACCCAGCAACCCTGCTTCCAGAAAATACAGTTTGTCTGTTTCGGTGATTACAAAGAACGAAGCTGACAGGCTAGCTATGTGTCTGGATTCCGTACAAGCGCTAGCCAATGAAATTATTGTGTTCGATAGCGGTAGCACTGACAATACTGTCGACATCGCCCGTAAATACACTGATAAAATTTGGCAGACCGATTGGCCAGGGTACGGTGTGCAGAAGCAGCGGGCTCTGGAGCAGGCTCAATGCGATTGGGTTCTGGCAATTGACGCAGACGAAGTGCTTGATGCTGAATTACAAGAATCACTAGCCACATTTCTGGATGAGGATCGCGGCAGTGTAGTGGCTGCCAAGATGAAATGGGGTGTGACCATCTACCAAAAGCGGCTCGACTACGGCCGAAGCGCAAGATCACCACTCAGACTAGTGTGGCGGGATGGCGCATCGTTTAGTGCTGACTGTATTCATGAGCGTTTAATTCCACCCGCTGGTCAAATCATAGCTCTTAACGGTAGGCTTTTGCACTTTACCCATCGAGATTTTGGACATGCTGCAAACAAAACGGCTCACTATGCGTGGCTGGGCAGTCAAAAATATTTCAATCAAGGCCGTCGTTGCCACAGCCTATTCAGCGCCACCTTGCGAGCCCTCTGGACTTTTATACTGATCTTTTTTTTGCGCCGCGGATTTCTCGATGGTAGCGTGGGATACCTATCGGCGGTTTGCTACGCACAGAGTAGCTTCAACAAATACGCCGGGCTCTGGACGTTAACTCGGCTTGAAAAGCTGGCCTCTAAAGGGGTGCAGCTAACAAGTCATGAAGCTACTCGTGAAGCTACCCGTGAAGCTACCCGTGAAGCTACCCGTGAAGCTACCGATACATAGGTAGTCTTGCATCTACCCAGTCTTCATCGGAGCGTACTCGCCACCGCCTTCGGGTCGCCCTATTGTATTGCGCAGTTCCATGCCTCTTCTTCGCTTTCAGGTCATTACAACCAATACCATAGGGTCGTATTCAGTCTCGGCATGTGCCGAAAACTGCGACTACACGCACGCGCTCGGCGTGTAGACAAATCTTCAGAATTTAGAGACGAAACTAACACTGCAATTAGCATTGGAGAAACAAGCAATGGTTACCTCCCTATGAAATACATGAGTTTAGGTTGAAATTTCAATTAAGATACAACATTACTGGTTTCGATAAGACAACAACGAAGATTCCCATGACCGATTCTTGCCCACTTTCAGGCTATGCAGCTATCAATGATAGCTCTCTAAATAAATCGACCGCCTTTACGCGTGATGAGCGCGAAAAATACGGATTGAGCGGTCTTTTGCCCTATGCGGAATCCTCTCAAAATCAGCAAATGCCCCGTGCTCTGGAGAACATGCGTCGTAAGGGAAACGATATTGAGAAATATATCTTTCTAAACGCGTTGCAAGGGCGTAATGAACGTCTTTATTATCGGACGGTGATCGATAACATCGAAGAAATCATGCCGTTGATCTATACGCCCACTGTAGGTCAGGCTTGCAAGGAATTTGCGCATATATTTCGCCAACCAAAAGGCTTCTATATTACCCCTGAAGATAAGGGCAATATTCGCAACATGCTCGACAATTGGCCAGGAAACGATGTGCGTGTGATTGTTATCACCGACGGCCATCGAATTCTGGGGCTTGGGGACTTAGGCGCAAACGGGATGGGTATCCCGATTGGCAAGCTCGCGCTCTATGTGGGTTGCGCCGGTATTCACCCCCAGCACTGTATGCCAGTGATGTTCGATATCGGTTCCAATAATGAAGAGGTACTAAATGATCCGCTTTACATGGGCTACCCACATAAGCGGCTAGAAGGTGAAGCCTACGATGCTCTAATGGCTGAATTTGTCGAAGCGGTGCAAGATAAATTTCCAGGCGTGCTGATTCAATTTGAAGATTTTCTTACACCTAATGCCTACAAGCTAATGGAAGAATACCGCGATAAGGTACTCAGCTTCAACGATGATATCCAAGGCACCGCCGCAGTTACATTAGCGGGTGTGTATGCGTCGACCAGAATAAGCGGACATGATTTTAAGGACTTACGCATCATGTTTCTGGGCGCCGGTTCAGCAGCCACTGGCATTGGCGATTTGATGGTTGCCGCGTTTCAACAATTGGGCTTAAGTGAAGAACAAGCAACACAAAAATTGTTCTTTAATGATCGAAAGGGGCTCGTTGTCAAATCTCGCACCGACCTCATGCCGCACAACCGGCCCTATGCACATGACCTCGAACAATTAAATTTCATTGACGCGATAA
The DNA here is from genome assembly GCA_023301725.1 of Granulosicoccus sp. Classification (GTDB taxonomy): domain Bacteria; phylum Pseudomonadota; class Gammaproteobacteria; order Granulosicoccales; family Granulosicoccaceae; genus Granulosicoccus. Next base: position 55,255 of record JALZUD010000010.1, read on the forward strand.
ACACGATCAAACCTCATGTACTCATTGGCGCCACGGGCACCCCGGGAACCTTTACACAAGAGGTTATTGAGGCCATGGCGGCGCTGAATGAGCGTCCAGCTATCTTTGCGTTATCCAACCCGACATCTCGCGCCGAATGTACGGCCGAAAAAGCTTATGAGTGGAGCAAGGGCCGCGCTATATTCACCAGTGGCAGCCCGTTTGATGCAGTGGACTATGAAGGTAAAACACTGAAACCCGGTCAAGGCAACAACGCCTATATTTTCCCCGGCATTGGACTCGGCGCACTGGCGTGCCGCGCGACAACCATCAGTGATGAGATGTTTCTTACCGCTGCCAAGTCCTTGGCAGACATGGTGAGCGAGGAGAATCTTAAATCATCTACGTTGTTTCCACCGCTAACCGATATTCGCGAAGCGTCTTTGAACATTGCCACAGCTGTAGCTGAGAAAGCCTATGAGCAAGGCCTGGCGCAAGAGTTAAAACCGGACAACCTCAGAGACTTTATCGCCAGCCAGATGTACGACGCATCGTACTAACAGCCACCATTGAGCACCCGTAAAGCCAAGGTTAGATTCATTGGTGAGTGCTAACGCTGATTGATCGTAAGCGATATTTGGTTGAACCTGCCGTCGCACGGGCCTGATAGCAAGCGCACAGATAGTGGTTAGGAGAGCGAGCGGTAGTTGGTTACTAACATACCCACGAGGCTGCCGTCATCCCCACGAAGGTGGGGGTCCATAGCGCGACAGGGCATGGATTCCCGCTTGCGCGGGAATGACGGTATTAATCGCGGGAATGACGTTCCTAGTGGGAACGACGTTCTTCACGGGAATGACGTTATAAAACTAACGATACATAGGTGGTCTTGCATCTACCCAGACTGCATCGCGGCTTCCAGAATCTGCCACTGCAGCAACTGCTGCCATTGAACGCAAGCCATCACTTGCACGTGGGTACAAGTCAGCGGCAGGATCAATAGCTCGACCTTCTTTTGTAGCACTAATAGCTTCTGCCAGATCCTTATAGATATTGGCAAACGCTAGTGGCATACCTTCAGCATGACCAATGGTGACGCGCGTAGTGCGATCAGCTTCAGGTGAGAGATTGCTTTCACCACGTTCAATTATTTGCAGCCTTTCATTGAGGGGCATGTAGAACAACTGATTAGGATGCTCTTGTGACCAGCGCAATCCGCCGGTTTCACCAAACACTTGAATGCTCAAGCCATGCTGATTACCGAGAGCTATGCTTGACGTCCATAAGCGCCCAACAGCGCCGCCGCTCATGCGAAAGTTGACCATGGCATCGTCTTCTAGCACGCGGCTACTGATACAAGACACATTATCGGAAGCTAGCTTGGTGACTTCTTGACCCGTTACAAAACTGGCCATGTGCATGGCATGAATGCCGCAGTCGGCGAACTGGGCAGACACGCCGGCTTGCGCAGGATCGTAACGCCAGCGCACGCGAGGGTTGTCGGCATCGGCTGCATCGGCATGGTGTCCGTGAGCAAATTCCGCCTTTACTACGCGCACTTTGCCGATATCGCCTCGAGCAATCATGGCTCTCATGTGGCGCACGAGTGAGTAACCGGTATAGCCATAATTCACGGCACAGATGCGTGAAGTTGATTCGCTGAGGCGGACAATTTCTTCAGCCTCATCGACGGTCATGGTCATTGGTTTTTCACACAACACGTGGAAGCCGTTTTCCAGAAACGCTTTGGTGATTTCAAAGTGGGTGGAGTTGGGTGTGGCGACGGAGACAAGATCAATACGGTCATCGCGACCTTTCTCACCTTCCAACATTTCCTGCCAGCTACCATAAGCGCGATCTTTGGCGAGGCCTAGCCGTTGTCCATAGTCGCGACCTTCAGCTTCACGATGATCCAGTGCGCCTGCACTGAAGTCGAACAGGCCATCAAGCCCCGCACTTAAACGATGTGCCGGGCCAATTTGACTGCCTTCGCCGCCACCGACCATGCCCCATTGTAGTTTTTTCATTATGCAAAGCCTATTGATTGCAGGTATTCACGATTCACGCGTGCATCGCGTTCAGGATCTGGATCCAATGTTGGGTCGCAGTCTTGTTCTATGGTGCACCAACCACTGTAGTTAGCATCGACTAGTAATTTACGCACTGCTGGGAAGTCAACTTCGCCTTCGGACAGGTTGCAAAAGATACCTTGACCGCAGGCGTCGTAGAAGCCTGTTCGATTGGCAATAGCCGCAGCTTTTATTGCAGCATCAGTATTTTTGAAATGCACGTACGTGATGCGATCCATATGACGTTCCATGAACACAATAGGGTCGAAGCCTGCGTACGTGCAATGGCCTGTGTCTATGCAGATTTTTAATAAGTCAGAATCTACCTCTTCAAGCAGGCGCTCAACTTCGGGTTCAAAATCCATGAAACCACCCGCGTGTGGATGGATTTCAGGAATGAGGCCGTACTCATCGCGGCCCAGCTTTGCCACGGTTTTAATACGTTCCACGTAGGCTTTCCAATCACTGCTGTCCATTTGCACAGCCTCTGCAGCACGCCCAGCGGTAGGTGCTCGCTGGGGTGCGATGGAATCTATTAGTACAAAATGCTCGGCGCCATGAGCTTTAAGTGCTTCGCAGGTTCGTTTCGCACCGTCCATCACATCATCCCACTGACTCTTGTCATGAAATGGGCGAAATACCACGCCACCGATCAATTCGAGTGAGCGTGCAGCCAGGGCATCACCCAGCTCGGCAGGGTCCTCTGGCATAAAGCCCACTGGCCCCAGTTCTATGCCCTTGTAGCCTGCGCGTGCGCATTGATCAAGCACACTTTGCCAGGTGGGGTTGCGGTCGTCTTGGGCAAATTCCACGCCCCAGGAGCAGGGGGCATTGCCGATTCTTATGCTCATTATTTTTAATTAGTCAAATAGTGTATGGGACGGTTTGCAACCGGTTGCAGATATTGTATTCTGTGACACTTCGAGGCGTCAACTGGTAACTGTACGATGAGTGATGACACATTATTGTTGACCACAGCGCAAGCTGTCGTGCGTTATCTGTCGCAACAGTTCATCGTCGTCGAGCGCGATGGGCAGGAACAGGAAGTGCGCTTATTTGGTGGCGGCTTTGGCATCTTTGGCCATGGCAATGTTACCTGCCTGGGCGAGGCTCTCTATAACACCCGTGAAGAGCTGCCTTTGTATCGCGGCCAGAACGAGCAGAGCATGGGTTTTGCAGCAGCGGCCTACGCCAAGTATCACCTTCGGCAACGCATGATGTTCTGCACTGCATCGGCAGGGCCCGGTACTTCTAATCTACTTACTTCGTCTGCGCTGGCGCATGCTAACCGCTTGCCAATGCTCATGTTGTGTGGTGATGCCTATGCTTCGCGCTTGCCCGATCCTGTGTTGCAGCAAATGGAGCACTTCAACGATCCGACCCTCGGGGTTAATGATGCCTTCAAGGCGGTTACGCGATATTGGGATCGTATTACGCATCCGGCGCAAATTATTCAAAGTTTGCCAGCGGCGCTTGCCACTCTCACAGACCCTGCTGATTGTGGCCCCGCGTTTATCGGTTTGCCACAAGACGTACAAGGTTGGAGTTATGAATACCCCGCGGCTTTTTTCAAAAAGCGTGTGCATCGTATTCGTCGTGTTGGCGCCGATGAGCGTGAAATTGTTGATGCAGCGGCGCTATTAGCTGCAGCTTCCAAACCCATGATCATTGCAGGTGGTGGTGTTCAGTATTCACGTGCCACGGCTGAACTGATTAGTTTTGCTGAAGAACACAACATTCCTGTGGTTGAAACCATTGCCGGCCGCGCAAATCTTGAAGATACACACCCCTTAAACATCGGACCCATTGGTGTGACGGGTTCTGATTCGGCCAACGTCATCGCAGAGCAGGCTGACGTCGTAGTGGCTGTGGGAACACGCTTACAAGATTTCACCACAGGTTCGTGGACAGCCTTTTCGAAAGACGCCAAGTTCATCTCTATCAATGCGGCCAGGCATGATGCGGCTAAGCATCAATCGTTATCAGTTGTGGGTGATGCAAAACTTGCTTTGTTAGATTTGCAACTTGCCATGGGCGACTACAAGGCGCCATCATCATGGACGGCGCAGGCACAGGAAGAGCGTAATAAATGGAATAACTACGTGTCTGTAAATGTCTCTTACGGCAATCGTCCTAATTCCTATGCTCAAGCCATTGGTGTGGTAAACGCACATTGTGACCCGCACGATCGTGTGGTGGCCGCCGCAGGAGGCTTGCCAGCGGAAGTTACGGCCAATTGGCGCACACTCAAACAGGGCACTGTTGATGTGGAGTTTGGCTATTCTTGTATGGGTTATGAAATTGCGGGTGGTTGGGGTGCGCGTATCGCGCAAAGTGAAACCCAAGCCGAGCAAGACACCATCGTGTTTACTGGTGATGGTTCCTATTTGATGCTAAATAGCGACTTGTACTCATCAGTACTCACTGACAAAAAGCTCATCGTACTGGTGTTAGACAACGGCGGTTTTGCGGTCATTAACAAGCTACAAAACAACACGGGTAATGAGAGCTTCAATAATCTCATTAAAGATACTCCAACAGCCATTAATCAGGTGAGCGTTGATTTTGAAGCTCACGCAAGAGCGCTAGGTGCAACAGCTGAAACTGTGACTGATGCAGCAGCACTGGTTGATGCTTTTAAGCGAGCGAAAGCCGCTAAGTGCACGTATGTCATCGTCATGAAGGTCGATGCCTATGAGGGTTGGACCACCGAAGGGCATACCTGGTGGGAATGTGGTACGCCATCGGTTAGTGAAAGTAAAAAAATTCGTGATGCGCACACGGATTGGGAATCAAGCCGCGTTAAGCAGCGAAAGGGTGTTTAATCACCATGTTTGATACTCACGCCTTAGCTGGTAATAACTTTCTGGTCATTGGCCGTGCAGGCATGGATCTCTACCCCGAACCTGTGGGTAGCAGCATTGAAGATGCACTGTCTTACCGTTCGGCCCTTGGTGGGTCATCAGCAAACATTTGTGCAGCATTAACGCGTCAAGGTGGCAAAGCGTCGTTAGTCACCAGTGTGTCTGATGATGCCGTGGGCCGGTACTGTCTTAATCAGCTCGATCATTACGGGATAAATCGTGATCATGTTGTGAACGTGGCCGGTGAGTTTCGTAATTCATTAGCGTTATCCGAATGCCGCATGGAAGCTCACCAGACGGTGATCTATCGCAATGGCGCTGCTGATTTTCAGATGACTGAAGAGCACGTCAGTGCTATTGATTACTCAAAGTACTCTGCGCTCATCACCACGGGCACTGTACTAGCGTCTGAGCCATCGCGCAGCGCTTGCATGCTGGCATTTGACAAGGCACGCGAAGCGGGCATTCCTTTGATATTCGATGTGGATTATCGTCCGTATAGTTGGGCGGGTGCTGACGAGGCCGCCCAGGTGTATTCAAAAGCTGCCGCTTTGTGTGACATCATCATCGGTAACGATACAGAATTTGGTTTTATGGCAGGTGGCTATGAGCAAGGCTTGAATAAAGCTCGAGAACTTGCGAACAGCTCGGCTGGTATTGTGGTTTATAAGATGGGTGAGAAAGGTGCCATCACCATGACGGCCACTGAAGAATTCACCACTGGCATCTTTCCGGTTGATGCACTCAAGCCAGTAGGTGCGGGTGATAGTTTCATGGGTGGCTTTATATCCAGCCTAGCCCATGGTTTTACGTTGAACGACGCGGTAGCTCGCGGCGCTGCCTGTGCGGCCATAGTGGTCACACGGGTTGGCTGCGCACCGGCGATGCCAAGCCCAGAAGAGCTTGATCAATTTTTAGCAGAACACTCAATACAGGACTGACACGATGCACATAGCTCCCTACGATAATCAGAACAAGCCTATCGTTGATGTCGAGAGTTCCACGGTTCCACTCAACTACTTCAATATCGTTAAGCTCAAGAAAGGTCAGGCGTTTGAATATCAGGTACCTGGCTACGAGACGTGTATCGTGCCGGCAACGGGTACTGTGGATATTGATGTGGAGGGTGTAGCATTTGCAGCGCTTGGCAATCGTGTTGAAGATGTATGGGGCGGCGAGCCTGAAGGTGCTTACGTGCCGTCTGGTGCAAAAGCCACCATGGTTTGTATGTCAGACAATGCTGAGGTGTTTATTGCCGGTGCAAAATACGACAAAGTGCTAGAGCCGTTTGATGTGCGTACTGCAGAGTTAGATCTTGTGCAATATGGCTCAGATGAAACAAAAACACATCGCAAGATCAAACATATTCTTGGTACCAAATACCATGACAAAGTAGGGCGTTTATTAGTCAGTGAGTTGTTCACTGTAGGTGAAGGTGGTTGGTCAGGTTTTCCATCACACAAGCACGATACCGATCGTCTGCCAGATGAGACTCGTCATGATGAGACGTATAACTTTCGCTTCAAGCCCAAGCACGGCTCGGGTGTGCAAATGTTGCAACGTGTAGACAATGAATCAGGTGATGCTTATCACATTGTTGATGGCTCGACGATTTGTCTGGACAACGGCTATCATCCTTGTGCGGTATTGCCTGGTTACCAGATGTACTACTTCACTATTCTCGCCGGTTTGAGTCAGCGTTCGTTAGTGCAATATTTTCAGCCTACACACGCCTATCAGATCGAAACCATTCCCGGCATTAAAGACATGATTGCTAAGTTCAAGTAATGGCACTGGTATCGTTAAGCGATGTTCTACAACCGGCCTTGCAACACGGTTATGCCGTGGCAGGGCTGGTCACTCTAGGCTGGGAGGATACCCGCGCTTTTGTCGTGGCGGCTGAAGCTGAAGGTTGTCCGGTGATTCTGCAGGCAGGCCCTGGTTGTCGTGAGCACACGCCTCTGCCGGTTCTGGCTGCTATGTTTCGGCACTTAGGCGACAACGCTAGCGTACCGGTGGTTGCGCATCTTGATCATGGCTATAGCATGGAAGAGTGTCGGCAAGCGATTGATTGCGGCTTTACGTCGGTGATGTATGACGGTTCTCGAAAACCTCTTCAGCAGAACATTGATGAAACCGCAGCCATTGTAGCCGTGGCGCACGCAGCGGGTGTGTCGTGTGAGGGCGAAATTGGTTTTGTCGGTTATGCCGAAGGCGAAGAATCGCATGGCACGGAGCCAGAAGAAGCTGCAAAATTTGCCCGTGAAACAGCCGTTGATGCCATGGCAATTTCAGTGGGAAACGTGCATCTGCAAAGCGATAGTGTGTCTCAGCTTGATGAGGCGCGCATACGGCAGATTCAATTACAGTGCGACTTGCCCTTGGTGATTCATGGCGGCTCGGGCGTGGCCATTGAACAGCGTGTGCATCTTGCCCGTACTACGGCTATTTGTAAATACAACATTGGCACAGAACTGCGAATGGCCTTTGGCAAGGCACTACGTGAGTCTGTGAATAAAGATGCTGCCCGTTTTGATCGGGTATCTATTCTTAAAGATACACACGAGCCTGTGATGAATGCTGCGCGTCGTGTTATGAATGCTATAAAAGCCAGCTGAAGTTACTTGCAGCCTTTTGAGGCCGACCTTTGAAAGCAAGCACTGAAAGCAAGACTTGAAATCAATCCCTGACGTTAATCTCTGAAGTTAGTCAGACAATTCTAGGTAAATAATACTAATGCGTGAAATTGGAATAGGGCTTGTTGGGTCAGGTTATATGGGTAAGGCGCATGCCGTCGCCCTGCATGCTGTAGGTGCTGTATTCAACACCACACTTAAACCGCGTTGTGAGCTCATTGCTACCACCACTAAGGCGGGTGCCAAGCGGGCTGCAGCTGAGCTGGGCTTTTTACGTGGAACAGATAGCTGGCAAGAGTTGGTGGCCGACCCTAAGGTGGAAGCCATTATTATTGCCTCCCCACAACAAACGCATCACGACATAGCGCTGGCAGCCTTTGCTGCAGGCAAACCTGTATTTTGCGAAAAGCCTCTTGCTGAAACCACCGCTGAGGCCACAATTATGGCTCAAGCTGCGAAGGATTCAGGTGTGGTCAACATGATTGGCTTTAACTATGTACGAACACCTGCCACACAGTTTGCTCGCCAACTTGTTGCTGATGGCGAGATAGGCAAGCTGCATTATATTAAAGCTGAGCACAGTGAAGATTTTCTTGCTGATCATAGTGAACCTGCCAATTGGCGAACTCGCGGTAAGGCTAATGGAACTCTGGGTGATCTGGCGCCTCATATTGTTAATGCGGCTTTAGCATTAGGTGGCGATATTGTTGAACTCATTGGGGATCAGCAAATCACATGTGCACAACGCGAAGGTGCCAACGGTGTTGAGGCTGTAACCAACGATGATCAGGCTCAGATGATGTGTCGTTTTGCTAATGGTGCGATGGGGCACTTGTTTTTCAGCAGAGTGGCGCATGGCCGAAAGATGGGTTACGCCTATGAACTACATGGCGACAAAGGCAGTATTCGTTTTGACCAAGAAGACCAGAACGCCTTGTACCTGTACAAAGCGGAAGGACCTGAAAGTATGCGTGGTTTTCGAAAAATTCTGACAGGCCCCGCACACCCTGATTATGTGCACTTTTGCTTAGGACCCGGACACGGCACAGGTTATCAGGATCAAATCATCATTGAACAAAAAGACTTCCTAAAAGCTATTGACACTGCTGAGGCTGTGTACCCTGATTTTTCTGAAGGGCTGCGTGTGCAGGAGTTGATTGATGCTGTACACGAATCGTGTGAGACGCGTAGATGGGTATCTACTGGTCCACTGGAGAGCTAAGATATGACGTATGGAATTGCTTTATTAGGTGCAGGGCGTATTGGTCAAGTACATGCCTATGCAGTGAGTATGAATAAGGAGGTTACGCTTGTAGGCGTTACTGATGAGGTTGAAGTTGCCGCTAGTGCTTTAGCATCCCAGCACGGCTGTGTAATTAATACGGCCGAGCATTGGATTAATTCGGACGCTATACATGGTGTCATTATCGCAACGCCCACTGATACCCATGCCGATCTCATCGAACAGTGTGTCAAAGCTGGGAAAGCGGTGTTTTGCGAAAAGCCAATAGACCTTGATTCAGCGCGAGTGCGAGCGTGCCTGAAAGTTGTTGAAGAGAATAATGGTCGATTGATGATTGGTTTTAATCGTCGGTTCGATGCTCAGTTTATGTCGCTCAAAGCGGCGATTGATCAAGGGCAAGTAGGTGACGTGGAGCAGGTGATCATCACTTCTCGTGATCCTGCGCCTCCACCGTTGGAATACATCAAGCGCAGTGGTGGCATCTTCCGCGACATGATGATTCATGACTTTGACATGGCGCGTTTTCTGTTGGGCGAGGAGCCAGTATCGGTCACAGCCAGTGGTTCGTGTCTGATAGATAAGTCGCTTGCTGGAATAGATTTTGACACAGCAACAGCCACGCTCACCACAGCCTCAGGCAAACAATGTGTTATCACAAATTCGCGCAGAGCCAGTTATGGCTATGACCAAAGGGCTGAAGTACATGGCAGTGAGGGTATGGCATCAATAGATAACCCGAAACCTAACTTGCTTACGCAGGCTAACGGCCACGGCTACACCACAGGACCGTTGCATGATTTCTTTATGACACGGTACACGGAGGCTTACGCGCACGAGCTTGATTGTTTTGTGTCGTGGATGGTGGGTGAGGTTGTGCAGGTGCCTACTGGCCCTGATGGGCTTGCATCATTGTTGTTAGCAGATGCTGCCTATGAGTCAGCACATAGCGGGCAAGCGGTTATTGTTACCCTATAAGCTGAGAATCAAATTGATGAAAGACAAGCCAACGCTAGATCTGATTACATTAGGCCGTTGCGGTGTCGATCTTTACGGACAGCAAATTGGCGCCCGGCTAGAGGATGTCACTAGCTTTTCAAAATACCTGGGTGGCTCTTCTGCCAACATTGCAGCGTGCGCTGCAAGACAAGGGCTACGAACTGGCCTCATCACTCGAGTGGGCGATGAACATGCAGGACGTTTTTTACGTGAGCAGCTGGAACGCGAAGGCGTAGACACGCAAGCCGTTATCACTGATCCGACACGCCCCACGGCGATGGTACTGTTGAGCATTAAGGACAACGATACCTTTCCTCTGGTATTTGTGCGTGAGAACTGCGCAGATATGGCTATTAGTGTGGATGATCTGGATGCCGATTACATTGCTAGTGCTAAATGTCTGGCCATTACCGGTACTCATTTTTCCACAGAGTCGGTTAAAGCATCGTCCACTGCCGCATTAACAATAGCCCGTGAGCGGGGTGTGAAGACGGCGTTGGATATTGACTACCGCCCGGTGCTTTGGGGACTAACGAGTCGTGGAGATGGAGAGACGCGGTTTATCAGTTCAGACAGCGTTACTGCGCATCTGCAAACTATTCTGCCGCTATTCGATTTAGTCATTGGCACCGAAGAAGAGGTGCACATTGCCGGTGGCAGCACTGATACGCTGGTAGCATTGGCCAATATCAGAAAGGTTTCAACAGCAGTTATCGTTCTAAAGCGAGGCCCTTTTGGTGCCACTGTCTTTGATACAGACATACCGGATTCACTGGATGAGGGGATAACAGTTAAAGGCGTGACCGTTGAGGTGCTGAACGTGTTGGGGGCTGGAGATGCATTTGCAGCCGGGTTTATGCGCGGGTGGTTGAACGATGAAGGCTTCGAACAAGCATTGACCTATGCCAATGCCTGTGGCGCGCTAGTGGTGTCGCGCCATGGCTGCACACCAGCCATGCCAACGGTACCAGAGATGGATTATTATCTGGAAAACAGTGTCGACATCAAGCGCCCTGATCAGCACCCATGGCTTAATCACCTGCACAGAGTGACGGCTCGGTACCGTCGTGCGCCTTGGCCTGAGCTGTATATCCATGCCTTTGATCATCGGTCGCAATTAATTGATATGGCGAAAGAGGCAGGCGTGTCTACCGCACGTATTCCCGAATTAAAAAAATTACTGCTTGTGGCTACACTAGCTGTTGTCAATGAGGATGGCTTGCAAGGTCATGCAGGTATTCTTGCTGACGATACCTTTGCACAAGATACGTTGAATGCAGCCACAGGCTCAGGTTTGTGGATTGGACGGCCCGTTGAAGTACCTGGTTCAAGGCCACTTGAGCTGGAGCGCGGGGAGAGTATCGGTTCGCAGCTTATCGCCTGGCCATCTGAGCACATTGTGAAGTGTCTGGTTTTTTATCATCCGGACGACGAGCAAAGCTTGCGTGATGCGCAAGAAAAGCAAGTGCTGAATCTCTGGCACGCTTGTCAAGTCAGTGGTCATGAGCTGCTCTTGGAGATCATTCCGCCCAAAGTGGACGGTCAGAGGCGCATCGATCATGATGACGCAGTTATTCGATCAGTGCAGCGCTTTTATGATCTTCAGGTGTTTCCTGACTGGTGGAAATTACCAAGTTTAGAGGCGCCAAGCTTGCAAAAAATAGATACATTGATAGATGAGCGTGACGTGCATTGCCGAGGAATTGTCATTCTGGGTCTGGATGCGCCTATTGAGGAGCTTCGTGTTGGGTTTAAGGCGTGCTCTGGCATCAAACGTGTACGGGGTTTTGCGGTAGGGCGTAGTATTTTTGGAAAGCCTGCAAAAAACTGGCTATCAGGGGAAATTGATAGTGCAGATTTACAACAGCAGGTCATCAAAAACTATAAGCAGGTGATCAGCGCCTGGAAGTCTCGCTAACATTGATATTTTATTGTGCAATTGATCTTTGGCCTAACTGAGTACGTCTCGCGCGCTGCATTGCAGCCTGCGCAAGCACTGGTTATTGTGTTTTGTTTAGCGCTGCAAGCTTGCACTTACAGTGATTCTGGATTTCCGAGCCCGCAAGAAGAATTTGACTTACATATTGCAGAAGTCAAAAATCACCTTATGACTCATCAAATGAGCCAGAGGAATAAGGCGGCCGTCTACTTGAATCTTCCTTTTGATCTCCAGGCATCGCAAGATGTGCCGTACCGGGGTAAATTTCTTTTGATACATGGTTTGAACGATTCGCCGTTTATCTGGCTTGATATGGCCCGTGCTTTGACTGATCGGGGATTTGACGTTAGAGCCATATTACTGCCAGGTCATGGCAGTACACCAGAAGCCATGTTGTCGATGTCTTACAAACGATGGCTGAGTGCAGCGAGAGACCAGGCTCGCCTTTATCGAGACACCGATAAGCCATTTTATCTGGGTGGTTTTTCTCTGGGAGGCGTTATTGCCACGTTGCTGGCGGCAGAATCAGAAAAAAACCCGATAGACGGACTGTTACTTTTTTCGCCTGCTTTTCAAAGCAATATAAACCACCTATTGCGCTGGGCGGGCGTGTACAAGAAGTTCAAACCTTGGATGTTCGGCGGTATGATTCGCGAGGATAATCCTGTTAAGTACAATTCCATTCCTATTAATTCAGGGTCGCAGTATTACAAAACAGCGCGTGCTCTAAAAAAGCGGTGGCCAAGAAAACCATTGCACGTCCCTGCCTTGGTAGTGGCCAGTTCGAATGATTCTGTGCTTAATGTGAACTACACGATAGACAGTTTTAACACAGGTTTTACAGCTGAGAAAAAATTGATTGTCTACAACAATGATGAAAACACTCCAGCACAAGAAGGTGTGGAGTATCGTAGCAGCGCGCATCTCGATCTACGTATACTCAATCAGTCTCACCAGAGCGTGTTGGTAGCACCTACCAATCCCCTGTATGGTGTGGATGGATTGGTGCGTGTGTGCAACGGTAATGAATGGGCAGTGTTCAGTCGTTGTTTGTTTTACACAGGTGAGCCTTGGTTGGGCGCGCAACATACACCTTCGCCTGATGGGGTGCCAGTCGCTAGAACTACGTACAATCCTGATCTGGCTGGAGTGTTGGATGCGTTTGATGCTTTGTTTGTTCGCTAAGGCGCCACTGCTATAAAAGCGTAGTCTTTGTGTAACGGGCAACTATCTTTATAGCTTCATTAACGCTGATAATGTAGTTGTTGTCGCTAGCGTGCTACCACTGTAAGTGCACTGCGAGAAAGTCCTTCGGCTCCCACTAGCAGAGTATTCCCATCGGCACTGTAGCTAATACCCTCTGCCTGGAAGTTGGAGCCAATAAGCGGCACACTTATCATCCGATCAGATGGCCGTAAAAGGGCATCGGTGAGCCCTTCATCATCTGTAGGTGTCCACAGATGAATGTTGCCCACACCGGGCAAGGGGCCGTAAGTTAACACGGCTAATTCGCGTCCATTTGGATGAATGTCTACACCAGTTATGGCGTTAGCGAAAGGTGCGGCTGGCAGGTTAACTAGGCCGTTGAATACCAGAGACTGGCTTCCATCGGTTAAGCCCCTTGAAAGAGATCCCGTCCAAATGGACTGTGTTGAAGAATCCTGAGCATCTTTGGTGAGAACAACCAGTGTGTCGTTATCAGCATCTATGAATAGGCCTTCAGCATCGTATGACAATCCATCTGAATAATTCAATGCAATGGTGTCAGCTATCAATTCGAGCTCAAATCCTAAGTCAAGTTCATTTAGCGCTGGTTCATCAATCACCCAAAGCTTAAGATCTTGCCTTTGTCTAGCATTGTTACCGATATCGGCAATGATCAATTTGTTGTGCCCGTCGTGTCGTGCACCTGCCAGAGATTCCCAATCTGTGGATGTTGCGTTAATTATGTTAATTGAACCTAGGATTTGTCCTGCAGCATTGGATGTATAAAGTAAAGGATCACTATCGCTGTCATTGTGAACATAATAAATGCTGTCAATTAGTAGTGAACGTTGTATCCCGCTTGCTTCAGTGATTCGAGCATCATCGAATGTATTGCTGAACGGAACCTGTTGTTGCGTTGCTACAGCTTGCTCAATCGCTGAAGGTAAGTTATTGGTATTGGGCGACATTGCTCCAACCACAGTGCCTGAATCGCTGCTACAGCTAGTGGCAAATAACAACATAGCCAAAAGGGTGCTAGTGCGGCAGTTAGAGAATGAAAGTGGGTACATTGTGGGTTGTCGGTAGATTAATCGAACAACAATTATTGTGCGCTGACGAGTTTCAATAGCGACATCTGAAAATCGCATGTTCTTCTTCAAAGTACTGTAAACACTAATAGCACTTAAGTAAGCGAAAATAGTGTGGACGTCATTCTCGAGAAGACTAAAATTCAAGGTTTATCGGCGAATCGATCCACACCTACGTGGGAATAAAGAGTATCTATAAGTGCCATTGTCGTTAGCGCTGAGGTCAATTGTGTGAACGATTTAGCAGATCGAGTTTGCTCAATGAAAAGCTAAGGCTAGCATCTACACCGTGTACGATACCGTTAAGTAGTGTAAATCCTTAGCTACCTGAACACTGAGAAATAGATGGCTCTGTGGGTTTGACTACACGTGGTTCTGCAAGGTGCAACATGTTAAGCATGGCGTTTTTAGCCCGTGGCATGATTTTGTCATGTTCCTGAATGTTCACTAGTAGCGCTTTGTTGCTAGATTTCTACGGATGTATATGACCATCGATCCAAATCAGAAAACACGAAATTTGGAGAGTGCACTCAAGTATGAGGGCGAGTCTGGAAACGAGCTGGATATTGATGATATTTTTAAGCTTTCTCAGGCAACGTTATCGCATTTTCATCGCCTACAAAGCTCCGCAATGGATGTGCTGGGAAACCATCAAAAAACCAAATTAGAGGTCGAGTAACGTGAGTTGGCCCTACATGCCAATATTACTAAAATGGCTGATGATTGCGAAACATGTTTGATAGCAACCGCGGATATCAGATCAAAACTCAATGAAGCAACAGATTCAAATTTACAGCTCATCTCAAATGACTTGCAGCTTGCGCGGGATACACTGACTGAACGCCAGGAGGGCGTAAAAGGCGTTATGTTGGAGCTGAGTCGTATTGGCCAGCAGCTGTCAATGCTAGCGATGAATGCAAAAATTGAAGCAAGCAGGGCAGGCAAGTCAGAAGCTGGATTTTCGGTTGTGGCGGATGAAGTAAAGCGACTTGCAAAAGATGCCGTTAGGCATCACTCGCAAGCTGCTGACATGTTTGATCTAACCAGTGTGAATGCACTGATGATCAAATCTGTGGAAACTTTTCAGTAGTCTCACAACAATACTGAAGTAGAGATTGGCAATGCGTTTGATGAAATAAAAAGTGCCATTTCAAATGTTGGTGCATCATTGGGTGAAGTGTCTGAGCATCACAGCGTTATCTCTGAAGTCACACAGGAAAACACAGTGGCGGTTGAAACTGCCTATCAAAAAATTGTGTGGTGCCGTGATCGCGTAAAACTTGCATCAGATGCATTTCAAGGTTCATCGTTTGTCAGCACTGCAAAGCAGCTCGTGGCCTTATTGAAGCTTGATAGTATTAAACACTCACCATCTTACGATAGATACCAAGATATAAAGGCGCGTGGAGTCATTCGTATCGCAATAGAGCCTAATCTCATTGGACTGTCATTTCGACGAGAGGGCTCGACAGAATTTATCGGACTTGATGTTGAATATGCAACTGCACTGGCAGAATTTCTCGGCGTGCGTTGTGAGTTTGTTGAGGTGCCGTGGGACACTTTGACACAACTCCTCTACATTGGTCCACGAGCCAATGAGGCACCGGCAGATATTGTATTGAGTGGGTTACCACCGAGCGGTACCTACGATAGTGTTGCCTACTCTGAGACATACACCTATCTACATTGGGTTCTTGCACGCCGTGTAGGCGATGCGCAAATCAATGGAATTGCTGATTTACAGGGAAAAACACTGGGCATTATTAACGACCCTGGAGCATTTGAGCTTCTGGCCAGCATCGGTGTCCGCTGGCAATCAAATAAAGATCTTCCTGGAGGTAAAATATTTCTGAAGAACCTCATTGCGTATTCTGATCAATCGCGAATACATGATTGTCTGGTTGAGGGTGTTGTTGATGCATTCGGCGTTGACTTGCCCGTCTACCATTGGGCCTGCACTAACGCCCAGAGTCCGTGGCATGGAAAAATTGAAATATGCAGTGATAACCTACCTGAATCGCCCTATTACTATGTTGTGGCCGTTGCTGCTGTGCCTGAATCCTATAAGTTGCTGTGTGAAGTAAACGCTTTCATTGCAGAATTCACTCCCTCGGCAAAGCGAAAAGCGCTTGAAGAAAAATGGCAGGGTAATCCTGTTATTGATACATTGAGTTACCGGGATGAAGAAGACAACATGATTGGTGCGCCTGAGCTTCGCCATGTATGGGAAGCTCAACAACGGCAGTTGAACGCGTCGGCTGAGTACCCAAAGCTTATTAAGTGAGTTTACCCTAGTGTTGCATAAAATTTTGAGCTCAGAAGCTTATAGAGCAGTATATAAGGGGTTGCACGGAATTTTTACTGGGTTGAGTCGGGCCGCGCAGGCCTAGTCACTCTAGGCCTAGGCGGCCCCGAGAGATCCAGGAAAAATG
>JALZUD010000011.1 GCA_023301725.1 Granulosicoccus sp.
AATTTTGATCTCACAAGATGGTCACTTGATTCACCTGCAGCGCGCAGCGACAATCGATGCAAGTCTGAGCGTACGTGGGATTACAACTGGGATGACAGAAATCCGTTGAGCAGCTCTTCGCGACCTTTCTTTTTCACTCACAGCGATGGCGGCATGCGATTTGTGACTCGCGTCGATGGCCAAACTACCAGTGATAGCTGCAACTCAGGTTTTGTTCGTTCGGAATTGCGTGAAATGCTACGCGCCGGCAATCAATCCGTTGACGATACTGGCGTTACCCGAAACAACTGGAAGCTAGGATACCAGCCGGGCAATAACTCTAATTGGGGCGGTGTTAATGGGCAGCTAGATGCCACTCTGAGAGTCAACAAGGTGACCACATCGGGTGGTTCAAGTCAGGTTGGGCGCGTTATCATCGGGCAAATTCATGCAGGTAATGATGAGCCGCTACGCTTGTACTATCGCAAGAGAGCCGGGCAAGCCAAAGGTTGCATCTATTTCGCTCATGAAATCCGCAATAGCGATGATGTAGATTTCTTTATGCTCGGTAACGAGGCTTGTACCTCAGGACCGTCAAATGGTATTGAGCTCAATGAGCTGTTTTCCTACAGCATCATTAACGATAACGAAGATATCAGAGTCATCATTCGCCGTGGTGACCGTAACGGTCCTGTGATTGCACAGCGCACTATTGATATGAACTCGCTGAACAGTGGTTACAATCGTTCAGACGAGTGGATGTATTTTAAAGCGGGTGCTTATACACAAAACAACAGCGGTAGAGGCAGCGATGGCGACATCGTTACCTTCTATCGATTGTCAGTGTCACACGACTAGAGCCGCAGAAATGAATGAGGGGCTACGGCCCCTCGTTTATACGCGAAATCACCACAATGACTTTGTACCGCAAATGTTTTTATACGCTGACCACAGTGACGCTATGTGCCGTAAGTCTGTGGTACACAATTACGCACCATCTATCCAGTTCCGACAGCCTGCACACTCAGGTTAACGCGCCACAAGCGCCACGTAAATCACAACCAGTTCAAGGCACTAATCCCTTTGCCTTGGCTGACAGTTCAGAAGCGAACGCAATCAGCGTCTTAGCAGATAACAACGATGAAATCACTGATTTTTTCGACCAGGCAAATATCATCCCAGCAGGGGTAAATTCAGAATCCTCAGATTGCAGTTTGCAGTGTAAACAGACAATAGAAATACTCAAACTGCCATATAGAATTGCTGATGATGAGTTCGAAAAATTACATGCGCAGGCTTTGCAGCTGGCAGTCTATTTGCAATCGAATTCTCAGATGCTTGATGAATTTATTGATATTGCGGTGCAGGCAGACGGCAATAAAAGAAAAATTATAATTGCAGCCTTTGCTCAATTGACGGAAAGTGATCGTTTAGCTCTAGGGCAAGCACTGATTGATTCTCCCTCGGCGCATCACCGTCTGGATGGCATCCACCTGCTAACTGGTACAGAATCCATGAGTGAGCTCTGGGTAGATGAATTCTCAGAGCTTTTATCTAATGAACAAAACGGATATGTACGGCAGTCTGTCGTTCAGGCTTTGAATCGTCCTGAAATATTTGAAGGGGATGCCAAGGTTTTAACGATGCTGTCTCAGGTTATTCAGTCTGATGGTGATGCCTCTGTGCGCGGCGAAGCATTGCTTGTCAGCGCTCGACTAACCCACGATCCGCAGCCATTGTTGTACGATTCGTTTAGCGCTATTCGGTCTGAACAGTCAGTAGATCAGCAGTATGGGGTACGTGCAATGGCGGAAATATTTGATCGCCATACTCGAAGTGGTGGGCAGATTAGCGAATATGATCGCAATCAACTCGAGCAATTGGTCATTGATTTAATGGAACCCAAATTCGACAACATTGCAGCTGATGTTCGCAGCAATATTGAAGATCTTTATGAGCGATTCCATTAACAGTATCGAGCCGAGCGTTACCGCGCAAGTGCAGCTGATGTTGTCGATGTAGTCGTCAATGCCATCATTGTCGTGCCGTTATAGCTGGGTTCGAGCCCGCTCTCATAGTTTGAGGTTTCTGACGCACTGTCTGGGTCGAAATCTGATAAGCAATTACAAGAGCACTTACGCCTGTCAAAAGCGATAATACAAGTGCAAAGAAAATATATTGAGAGCTCTTTATTCACAAAATAGCACATCTAGCCTGGCCTAGCATCCGTGTATTCGATCTTAAAATTTCTTTTTAACGGTAAAAAAATTCACACCTGCTGTAGACAGATACAGAGTCCAAACTACCGTTATTTAAGCTGCGATTTGCGACATCGATACAGATCCCCATCGCATGCAGGCTTGTGTTGAGAAGAGCAACGCGGCCTTCGGCTAACTGTGTGCACACCTTTGACGCTTTACCTGATAATAATGCTAGTTCCAAAACCAGTTTACATATTTTGGTAGATAAAGTGATGCTTGAACTCACTTGAGCCTTTTTACTTTCAATTAGTTTATCACGCGCCGTAATTGTTACTGGCGATTCTCGAAATACTGGCTACTCTTATAAAAGGAGTGGTACACACGCGAAAGCAACTCTGAAATATTGTTCTTGTCTCAGTGAATAACTTGGGATATCGACACGGAATTGACGGTAAAGAGCTTGTTAGTGGTTCAAAAATCACCTCAGGAGTATTTTTGGCTGTGAAGTCGTACTTGGAATAACAACTACTCTAGCGATTCTAGCTACTTCATTAATGAGGTAAATAGGTTTGAATCGTTTGTTATCTTAAGCAGTTGGCTATAAATTTTGAGCCAATTATCGTCAATTAACCATGAGAATTGTATGAGTCAATACAAACGTAGAGAAAAGCTACTCACCATTTCGATTCGAACAGTGTTGTTAAGTAGCGGTGTTGCAATGTTCGCTTCTGGTGCTCAACTGGCCACTGCCAACGAAATAAATTCAATGGGTGCAAAAGCGCTCTCGAATAATGCGGATCCGGCTTTTGTTGAACACCTTGGCTTTGATCCTATCGGTATAAAAATCCCAGCTGGTGAAACAGAAGTTACTGTTGGTGGATATGTGAGAGCTACTGCAAACTTGGACGATGGGTCTGATTTGGGAGACTCCTTTGTAGTGAGTTCGATTCCTTCCGATGGTACCGCAGGAGATGGAGAAGACGGACATTTTCGACTACATGCTCGCCAGTCACGATTGGCCGTCAGATCTACGACAGAACTTGAAGGTGGAACCACGTTAAAAACACATTTTGAAGGCGATTTCTTTGGCGGCGGTGGAAACGAGACGTTCTCTAATTCATCTGGTTTTCGTTTACGGCATGCCTATGCAAACTACGGTGCCTGGACGATCGGGCAAACATGGACTAACTTTATGGATTTCGTCGCCTATCCCGGTACGGTGGATTTCTTTGGTCCAGCTGGAAAAGCCTTTATTCGACAGACTCAAGTTCGATACACAATGAGTAACGGTCTTTCTTTCTCCATCGAGAATCCCGAAACTGACGGCAATGGAGCTTTGGGACGTTTACGTGAAGTTGGTGACGGTACGGGTGTAGATAGCCTGCCAGATTTCACGGCTGCTTGGCGCGGAGGCCCAGAGGGCATAGGAGGGAGTTACGAAATCAGTGGCGTTTTGCGATCATTAGGTGTTGACGGAGACGTTAATGGCGAGAATGTGGAAGAAACCGAAACAGGATATGGGATAAACCTCGCGGGTGGATGGCAGTTTGGGCCTGCGTTTCTTTCTTCAAGTCTTACGTTTGGAGATGGAATTGGCCGCTACATAATTAACGGTGCTGGCAATGATCTCTTTGTCAATGCTGACGGCTCAGTTGATACCGTTGAATCCTTGGCTGCGACTATCAATCTAAAATTCGACTGGTCTGAGAGCTCAAGTTCATTGATCTCGGTGGGTCACTTCGAAAATGATGATCCTGATAGATCTAACGGCATTGACAATGTACAAACTGTTCATCTCAATTACATTTTCTCTCCGTATCCTCGATCCTCATTTGGCGTCGAGTTAATTCAAGGATTCCTTGAGAGTGCAGATGGCAGTGACGGAGATGCGACTCGGTTGGCCTTTGGTGCTCAGTTGAATTTTTGATGATAAAGATTAAGGACTAACGATAGAGATATAGGGCAGGTATGTTGCCCACGTTAGAGATTGGGCCGTTGGATCGTTTTTTGTAAAATAATCCAACGGCTTTGTGGTTTGCAGAACCTGTTATCTGGTGTACGCTAGCAGCATCCTATAGGCATGCATTAAGTGATTTGAATGGCCCAGTCCTCTGATTCTATAGTACAAACAGCAATCGGACTTCACCAGCAGGGATATTTGGATAAAGCGGATAGGTTGTATAGTAAGGTACTCTCGCGTGACTCATGCCATGTTGAAGCCATGCACATGCGAGGTGTGCTTAAATTGCAACTTAACAAGCATGAACACGCTAAACAGTTGCTAGGTAAAGCCGCTAAGTTATCCCCAGCGAATGCCTTGATTAGTTTTCATCAGGGTGAGCTATACCAATCCTTGGAGGACTTTAAAACGGCTGAGGACTACTTCCTCAAGGCGCTCTCACTTGGTGCTGATGATGCCGATGTATATTTTATGCTAGGCAATGCATTATTTGATCAGTCTCGTTTCGCAGAGGCTGCGGATAGTTATAGAGCTGCCATACAGCGTTCACCCAACGACTGGGACTGTCGCTTAAATCTTGCCAATGCTCTTGAGGCGCTAGGCGAACTCGAGCAGGCCATTGAGCACTTGACGTTGCTGGCAAAGCAAAAAAACACCGCTTCAGCCATCAAGCTTCAGTTAGTCAGTGTGCTAGCTCGAAATAGCGACTTTGCTCACGCTGAACACTGTATTCAGGATCTAACGGTTTTTGTAGCCAGTGATGCTAAGCCGCTGATACAGGCTATAAAAACACTTACAGATGCTGACCGATCTGAACTAGCGTCACGTCTACTTGATTGCGCTCTAACTCAAACGGTGTTTGATCCAAGTAACGTTAATCTGGATGCAAATCTGTTTGAACAACTTACCGGCCTTATGATCAATCTTGGTCGCTACCAAGCTGCGCGACCCTTTATAGAGTCCCGATCACCTGCTTCATTACTGGCCACTAAGCAAGAGTCTGCTATCACCTTGTTTCAGCGTGGTTTATGCGAGCAGGTAGCGGGTGATTTTGAACAAGCTACACAAAGTCATCGGCAAGCATTGAGTGTTGATACTACGTTGGGGCGTGCGGCCTACAGTTTGGCTGCCAACGGCCGCTCGAATATCACCGAAGACGAGCTTGTTAGCTGGCAGCGACAAGTCGATAACAAACAATTGAGTGATGAGCAACGCGCACAGTTTCTATTTTCAATTGCGCGGGTGCGTGATGAACAGAAGCACTTTGACATGGCATTTGCAGCCTACTCTAACGCGAATAGAATTCATGCCGAAAATAACCCTTTCGACCCGGATGCGTGGGATCGCTACATAGACGGCATTATCAAGAATTTTTCAGCAGAGTATTTTGAACGGATAAAGGGTATGGGGCAGGGTGGTGATGAACTGGTTTTCATTGTCGGTATGCCGCGCTCTGGTTCAACATTGCTGGAGCACAATCTAGTGCAAACAATGGGGGCCTATGGATTAGGTGAGCACCCTACTGTGCGTCGGTTGTTTATGGATTTGCCTACAATAACGTCTCAACAGGTGCCCGCTCCCGAGTGTGCCAAATTTATTGAGCAAATGCAAAGTGACTACATGCGAAAGCAGTATTCACAATCATTGCCCGTGGTAGGTGTTGTTAATACACTGAGTAATACTTCAATTATTGAAGGTGAGTCGCGTACATTTTATGTTGACAAAATGCTTGGAAATTTTTTGCGCTTGGGTATTATCGCAGCTATGTATCCCAATGCAAAAATACTGCACAGTTCGCGTGATTCTCGCGCTTGCTGTGTCTCTTGTTATACCAACCTATTTGCCAGAGGTTTACGCTTTACGTACGATCTATACGGGCTAGGCAGAGCCTGGAAATCATACGACAGGTTGATGAAGCATTGGCAGGCGGTGTTGCCGCTGCAGATGTATGAGGTTTGTTATGAATCAGTAGTTGCTGATCCAGAGTTGGCGTTTTCAGATGTAGCCAGTTTTTTAGGCAAAAAATATTCTCCCGATACCACCCTAAATCAAGCCGCCGGATCGGATATTAATACCGCTAGTTTTTTTCAGGCGAGACAAGCCATTTCAACATCGTCACTTTATTCGTGGAAACGGTTCGATGCGAATCTAGAACCACTCCATAGAGGGCTTGCCTGATGAGCCGTTATCAGGCATCTATGTTCGGTCGCTCCTTGTTGCGTGTCTATCTGTCTGTGGTTCTGAGTGCGTTGCTATCATCATGTGTTAGCGGTGGGGCAAATCCTGGTTCTGAGGAACAAGTAAAGCAATCTGACGAAAGTGTGTTGCAACCAGCCGACATGCTTCTAGAAGTGAATATACATGTTGTCAATAAAGCTCGAAGTATCCAGTTTATGAGCGCAGCCACAACAGCTGTCAGCGCACTCTTTGAGAAATGCCAAATTACATTGTTGACAACTGTTCGCTCCGCTGCACTTGCGCCGGATACTCCAATTAATAGAAAAACACGAGATCGCCTAGTCGCCAAATACGCCCCAGTTAAACCTGCGTTGTTTGTTATTCCCTCAACGGCTGAACTTGATGTCGCGTTCTCTTATTTGCCTTCGCTTAACGCTGGCGTTGCTGGTACCTCCTGGTTGACAGATCGTGTCAGTGATCGCTGTTTTGTCTGGATTATGGCGCATGAGTTGGGCCATGTGTTATTCGATCACGCAAAACACAGCGCAGGCTCCAGTAACATTATGAGCGCTGCGTGCAAACAGAAAAATTGGGGTAGCCGTCAAATAGCGCCTGATTGGACCGACGAGCAGTGTGTTGAATTGCGCGGTTCAAATGCTGTTAGACAAACTAAGGTAACGATTTAGGCAGTGTTGGGTCTGGGTCTAGGTCTGGGGTTGGGGTAGCTGGATTAGGAATAGGCCTGGTTCCGCGCAACGGAGCGCTTAATCGCTCTCCCATTCGTACCTCCATCCACACTATCGTTTTATTTGCTCGGGCGTGTGTTGTTCGAAACTCACGAAGTTTCCCGGCTGCTGTTTCGCTGGTACAGATGACCATTCCCGCGCCAACTGCAAGAACTAGTATTCCACCCGGTATGGGTGTTGCCAAGGATAAAATACCCAAAACAAGCAGAAATGATCCAGTGATTAACGTGATGATACGCATCATAATGTATTCATTAATTTTGTTGCTCAGTGTTTTAAGCGATTTACATCACGCGCTTAAAAAGACCGATGAATGAGCTATCTGTTTGACCAATGATGTGCTGATAGTCGGCTGATGCAAAAAGTGTTTCCAGTGAGCTACTGTCAGGTGCACTGATAAGTATTAAGCCATCCATAAGTGCTGGGATCGGTTTGGTGACACCACTTGCGCCGCTGGTACTTAAAGTGTGAGTTTTGCAACTGGAAAATTCTATCTGTATGTTTTTTTTACTTAGTGTTGCCTGAACCTTTTCGATAGCGTCTGCAGCTCCGCTGAAGTGATGTACAGCGTAACTTAGTTCAGGGTTTATAACGGTTGAGACATTGACATCTTGCACTGTGTGAGTGAGGCAAAAGGTAAATTCTTTTACTGCTAGGCCGCGCAATATACTGACCACTTTGAAGTAGAGGTTTTCTACCATATCTTTAAAGTGCAGCGGTGATGGGTATCTGACAATGAGCAAGACAGTGCGTAAATCCTTAGTGTTTCCAGCGATATGCTTTGTCAGTTCACCTTTGAAAATGGGTCTTCCACCCACTCGAGTGACTGATCGTGCTGCAACAAAATTATAGAAATTATAAAGTGGCAGTAGTCGAGTATCAAACCAGTTGAGTGCATGCACAGGATCTGACCAAGATATCGTCTTGTTCAGTCGACTTATCTGTACGTAAGTTTCGCCGGCAATGCTTGCCCTGACAAAGTCGCTGTTGTCAGGTTCAGGTACGGGATTGATAGACGAAATATCAGAATTATCAATAGACATCGCGTAAGTACCGTTTGTCCTTGCGTAGTTGATTCACGTAGTCAATGGCAGTGTCGGAATTCATTGTTCCTTGCATTTCTACAATGGCGTGTAGCATTTTGTCAACATCTGCAGCCATGTGCCCGGCATCGCCACAGACATAGACGACAGCTCCCTGTTGCAGCCACTGATAGAACTCTTCGGCGTTCTCTAGCATACGATCTTGCACGTAGATTTTTTTCTTCTGATCACGAGAGAATGCGAGATCAAGACGGGTCAGTAATCCTTGTTGCAGATAGTTATTCAATTCATCACGATACAGAAAATCGGTTTCTGCATTTCGATCACCGAAGAAGAGCCAGGATTTTCCTGTGGCCTGACGGTGCTCGCGCTCTTGCAAAAAGCCACGGAAAGGGGCGATGCCTGTGCCTGGCCCTATTAGAATAATGGGCGTAGTGTCATCGACGGGTAATGAAAAACTATTGTTGGGGGCAAAGTAGACGTTAACGACATCTCCCGGATTGGTTAAGTCAGCGAGATAACCCGAACCCACTCCGCTGTGCTGTTTTCCCTCGTTGTTGTATCTCACTGTCGCCACGGTTAGATGAACTTCATCCGGATGGCAATTGAGGCTTGAAGAGATAGAATATGATCGTGGTGTTAAAGGTCGTAGTAACTTGAGTAAAATTTCTGCAGAATCTATAACGCCTGGGTTGTCCGTCAATAGATCGATGACGTCCTTGCCCCATAGGTATTTCTCTCTTGCCGCTTTATCACTGCCACCCAACAGGTCGCGCACGGCTGTGTTCGATGATTTTTCGGCTAGAGCATCCAGCAGTGCAGGAGATGGTGTTCGTATTTCAAGATCGGTCAGTAGCAGTTCGTGTAGCGTCTTTGAACTGCTCGCGACTTGCTCGTCACCATTACCACCGACAAGAGCTAGAAGCTCGTACACTAGTGATTCACGGTTGACGGGCAGCACATTCAAGGTATCGCCCACATCGTAGCTGACAGGTGCTCCAGCAATTGACAAGGTGTAGTGGTAAGTCTGCTTAGAAGATGACTCCGCCGTGAGTTGATATTTGCTGAGAAGTTGAGCTTGCAGAGGGTTGTTTCGATCGTATCGAACGTGTGAATCGTTGCTGGCAGCTCTCGACACGATAACATCCTGGTTGCCGACGTCGCCTATTGCCGGTAAGACTGCTTCCATCCAAGCTTCGGCGGCGTCAAAGTAATCAACATCGCAGTCAACCCGTGCAGAGATTCTTTTTGCGCCAAGCGCTTCAAGTTTTGCATCCCATGTTTTGCCGGCTTCACAAAAGGTGGTGTAACTTCGATCACCGAAGGCAAGTACCGCAAAATGACTTTTATCGAGTCGAGGTGCATCGGGTCCGCTCAAAGCGTCCATTAGTGATTGCGCATTGTCTGGTAACTCGCCCTCACCATAGGTGCTGCAGACAACGAGAATTCGTTCCGCATTGACAAGGTCGCCCAAGCTGATGTCATCCAATGCCATAGGGTCTGCAACCAATCCATAACCGATCGCCCGTTTGGCGATATCTTGCGCTGTAAATTCAGCATTGCCAGTACGTGAGCCGAACAATACCGTTAGTGGTTTGCCTTCAACGATTGACTGTTTGCGTGCGGAGCTGACTCTTTCAACGCTTACCGGCAAACCAGAGAACGCGGCATTACCGGTGAGTGGATCAACATGCTCATGATCTGTTATGTCATTAACGCTTACGCCTGGTTTTGCTTCTGCATTGGGTATTCTGGTGCCAGCGCGTGTGTGGCCAAAGCCGTGTGGAATGCAGATGACACCCGGCATCATAGAGGCTGTGACCTCTGCTGGCAGAGTTATAGAACCCTTGGACGAGCTTACGGTTATTTCGTCTTCGTCAGCAATAGACAGACGCTGTGCGTCAACGCTGCTCATCATGGCGGTGCATCTCACTTGGCGGCTTTGACTCAGCTTGTGAAATTGATGCATCCAAGAGTTGTTGGTGCTGACGTGGCGCCTGCCGATAAGACGGAACTGCGGTGAAGTTGTTTTGTTAGCGCTTTCGGAATCCATGACCTCATCTGTGTTATCAACACTTGCAGCACTGATCACGCCTTCATCAATGACCTGTGTGAGGCGCTGGTAAAAAACATCAGGTGAGAGATCGATTTTTTTGTCGGGGGTCATCATCCCTTCTGGTACGCGTGGCACTAGCGGCCCTAGGCTAATGCCATGACCAGATTGAATCACTTTATTGAGTGTTAATCCTGAGAACCAACGCTTTGGATGGCTAAGTTTGCCATAGGCGCCTAGCATCAATCCCCAGTTAATGACACGCCTTGGTGTCTCTAGTTTATGCAGTATGCCTGCACCTGAAGGTGATATCCGACCGATCAACTCTTTTAGTACTTGCCAGTCGTACGGGCGATCTTTTGCAGGTGGCAAGAGTGCTTCTGAATATTTGACGTTGTTGGACACCGAGATCAGGTTGAAGATAAGATCGTAATGTTCAACTTCCAATCCGCTGGGCGTTGGCAAAATTACGTTTGCATGGCGAGTGGTTTCGTTGATGTAGTTATCTATAGAGAACATAAACTCAAGATCAGGCAATGCGCTATCAAGCCTGCCGCCACCAGGTGTCGATAGAACTGGATTGCCGCAGATGGTCATAAATGCGCGAACCTGCCCTTCACCGCTAGTGGTTAGCTCCTCAGTCATTGCCGATACGGGTAACTCTCCGTAGAATTCGGGCATCTGCCGGACGCGGCTTTTCCAACGACCAAATTTATTTTGTAGCCCACGGCCTCTTGCCAGTTCGATCGCAGGTGTAGGAAACATCATTCCACCGGGCTTATCAAAATTACCTGAAACAATGTTGATGGTGTTAATCAGCCAGTGGCATAGGCCACCATGACGTTGGGTAGATAACCCCATTCTTCCATATAGAACGGCTCGATCCTGTGCGGCATAGTCTTTGACCAGCTGTTCAATAACAGCTGCAGCAACGCCTGTGATCGCCTCTGCCTGTATCGGGGTAACAGTGTTTTTTATGGACTCCACAACTTTTAAGCCCTTGAGGTGTTGCTCTAACTGGCCAAGTTTGATGTGATTGTCTCTAAAAAGTACGTGAAGAAATGCCAGTAGAAAATAGACATCGGTACCCGGACGGATAAAATGGTGAGCAGTAGCAATTTTCGCCGTTTCGGTCTCTCTTGGGTCTAGCACAACAAACTGACCACCACGGCTCTCGATATCTTTTAGCCGCTCACGAATCCCTGCTGAAGTCATTATGCTGCCGTTGCTGGCGATCGGATTTGCACCCATGATGATCATGAAATCGGTGCGGTCTACATCGGGCACTGGAATTCGAAATTCATGGCCGAACATGAAATGCGCCGCAAAGTGATGTGGAAGCTGGTCCATGCTGGTTGCAGAGAACACATTCTTCGAACCTATGGCGGCTGTAAGCTTCTTCACAAAGAGCATCATGCCCATATTATGAACAATGGGGTTGCCCAGATAGCTGGCGATCGCATTCGCACCGTGTTGCTCACGGATACGCTTTATATTCTCTTCGACCATGGCGTAGGCATCACTCCACGATATCTCCACCCAATCCTTGCCAACGCGCTTCACTGGGTAGCGTAGACGATCGGGGTCTGATTGCAGTGCGCTGAGAATGGGCGCTTTGGGGCACATGCTGCCTTTGCTAAAGGGGTCGTTTTTATCAGGCCTTACGGTAATTGCTGGTTGATCAGAGCCTTCTTGTGGTGTTACCTGAACTTCAATACCGCACATGGCCTCACAGAAATTACAGACTCTATAGTGCATTTTAGGCTCGTGCTCTTCTGGCTCTAACATTGTGGTGTGCTGTGGGCTCGTTTTTGGGAGATTTTTGCAATGCGCGTAGGAGGGATATGCAGCATTTTTTGACACCACATGCTTGCATTGTCGATCGTTGATACATCACATGCAACAACGCGACCGTTAGCTTTCGGTAAAATATCCAGAACAGTATACTGAATAGTCGCTGGACCAGATATTCTGAGCAACTCAGTACAGGGTATCGCAAGTGGCAGTTAAGTAGGCTGAGGGCAGTCAGTACGCTCTAAGAGGGCAAAGCTGGCAAGCGCTAGAGGGCATTCAGTACGCTGTGAGAGGGCAGTCAAGTGCCAGAGTGGGGTTCTTAGCGAGTGGCGGTTTACGTCATGCCCAGATAGCCTCTCCGGCTAATGTGTATATCAATTCTCGCTAGGGGTTCTTCTTTCGTGCTGAGGGCAGCTCAGAGGCTGCCCTCGCGATCAGTGGTAATGCACTGGTTCAGACAGGAAGGCCTTGCTTCTGTGTGGCCTTATTCGTGGGCATGTCTGCAGCAGACCCATTCAATTTGTCAGGTGAACGAATCTGACCACCAAGCGATTCCGTCAACTCATCAATAGGCGTTGGCATGTAGTCAGGAACGGACACGTTTTGCGCGGCAAGAATGGATGCAGTGACCGCGCACAAATCATCAACAACGTCGCTTGAATAACGCGATAAATCTTCTTTGGGGTCAAGTACCAAGCATATTCCCTCGGGAATATGCTGCGCCGTGGATCCTGCGGAATCATCTATCGACTCGATTTTTAAACCTACGTCTTCCAAGCTGAATTTTTCACCATCGATTGTGACGTGATCAAATTCTACGTTGTACTGATCGACCAGAATGGAGCAGGTGTCACTGTTGGCAATTTTACAGTGCGGTATTCTTCCGTTGATATTCATCCGCTCACAAGCGTCGTCAAACTCTTTCAGCTTTTCTGCCCCACTGAAAGCGACTATGTACTCAGGCTCCATACCCGGTCTACGCTCGAAATCATCTTGCGAAAATCCCAGTTTGCCAAGGAAGCGAGTCATGTCGGAGATGATCAGCTGGTTGTTGGTAACTTCATGTTCAACAGCTGCTTGACCCATACTGCCCACAACCAATACTCGCGTTCCAGGGACAGCATCCGCAGCTTTAATCAGTCGATTCAACATGTCATCTGCGAGCAGCATGGCGGCATCGATTTCATCGCAATAATCTTCACGCCAATCGACCGGCATGTTGTTAACAACATAGTCATTAGGGAAGGCGGCTGCCCAGTAGCGGTGCATCGCAGCTGCGACATGATTCCCGAAGATGGTTGCCACATGCGGCTTGGTGCGCTTCCATTGATTCAAGCACACATCAAAGCTCATTAATGCTTGAATGTTTCGTCGCCGAACTGCCTTCTTTTTATCTCGTCGCTCGCTAATAAGATGACGAACGACATACAGGCAAGTTTGCGGGCGGATACCTAGCGCAGGTAGACGCAGTAAAAAATCAAAGGCTGCTTTTTTGGTGAAGCCGCCTGCACGAACATTCCGGCTTGAACCTGCAACTGCTGCAGTGTTGAAGGCTTGAAAGTGATTCAGAACCTCTGGTATAGAGTCTGGTGTCGGGGAGAAGGGGTCTGCCATCCAGAAGTCGATCTGTTCATGGTTTTCAGGGATAGGCCATGAACCAATGGATGCGCCACAACCCACGCGACGTCCAGCTCTACGTGCCAGCTCTAGGAATGTCGGGTTTGCGTATTGTCCAGGCGCTTCAATTTGATTGTATTCGCGATAGCCATGTACGTGGTCGGGTACACCGCGATGAAACGTGTGCCAACTTGTTTTCGGGTGCATCTGCCCAGTGTCTGGCAGATGTGAGTGCCTGCGAGCTGCGCGCGGCAACACTGCTGCAAAAGTAGACCGGGGATGATCTTGTACAAACTGATCGATGACTTTGTAGGGAACTTCATTGAGTTCGAATACAAGGACCTTGCTGTCCATAATTTAGTGAAGCTCTAGATGCGTGGGGAATTTAAAAGAAACTTTCGTAACCCTTATATGATATTACGATCCATCAAAATAGTCAGATTTAAAAACGCGTCATCGTTAACATTTTGTGTCAATTTAAAAGTGACATGGTCGAGATATCGATGCTGGTGGCGGTGACTGCAATATCGAAACGTGTTCGACATAACAATAAGGTTTGGAGTTAGCTGCAGTGTTGAAGCGTGTTCTTTTTAACAGTGCGGCTGGTAGTTGAATTGTCGGAGCGCGTGCGCCTGAAGATAGTTATTTAGTAACTGCAGTATCACCTTTAGTTCAACTTAGATTCATGGCAGTACATCAACGCCATGTTCCTCGGTTAAGTGATGTATGCAAATGAGACGAGTGCAGTATGCGAGAACCGTTCAGCTCGTCTGACTAGTGCAGAAAGTTGTTGACGTTAGTGCAAATCAAACGCCAAAATTTTAGCTCTGGTAGCTTCAAGCCTTCTTCAGTGTTGCAGATATCTTGCTAAGCAAATCATCTGGCAAAAACGCGGTTGCTAGCGTTTATCTAGATGGTATCTCAGCGCCATCTTCGTACAATTTACAATTATTTTTTCAGGTAATTGCATCCTCGTGCTAAACACCAGCGCGCGATCTTTTGAATATGAAAGTTCGTCGCCATACATCGACCTGAAGCTTTCGACCAACAGGGTTTGACAATTAAAAAATAGTCCCACGTTGTCGTCATCAAGTCGGTTGATTCTAACGGTGGAACCCTGTTTTGGTTTGATTGGCAAGTAACTTGGTTCACCCCATTTCAGTGTCTCTTCAATACCTCCGGGCAGCTCCAAAGTTTCTGCCGTATCCAATATCAATTCGCGTAACTGAAGCAAGTGGGTCTTGTGTGAATCAGGGAATTTCTCAAAAACTGCTTCGATTGATGGGTTCGTGAACTCGCGCATCCTATCTCTCCTAAGACGTCTGATTATAAAAGAGGTTAACTGAAACCATGACTAATGGCGCTTGCTTTCAATCTGCGACATTGCCAAGTACGTCGCCAATATTTTGTCTCGTTATAAATCCAACAGGCGTTAAAAAAGGTATCACCAGTGCTCGGGCTGCGAAGAGAACCAGCTAGGCACCAGATTAATGGTCCGACAGGTATTTGAAAGGGTGATGCAATGACAAAAGACGCAAACAACACGCCTCCAAAAGCTACGGTATATCACGACGGTGATTGTCCGCTTTGCGAAAAAGAGGTAAAGCTGATGCAAAAAATCGATGCGTCCAAATCGATAAAATGGGTGGATATCAATCAAAACAAACAAGCCTTGGCTGATGCGGGTATCACGTATCAACAAGCAATGGATCGAATTCATGTTGCTGATGAATCGCAGCAAATGCATACTGGCGTCAAGGGTTTTTTACACATCTGGAAGCATTTGCCTTATTACCGTCGAATCGTGCCAGTGATTAAACACACGCCTTTCTTATTAACGATTCTGGAAGCGGCCTACCGTTTGTTTGCCAAGTACAGGCTACGCCTCACCAATCGGCACGCGAAGCACAGTGACGATGTGGCTTAAGAATGTTCAATTCTGCAAAGCCTAGGGCATTGAGGCATTTTTTGACTCGTAAGCGCTATTGGCTCAGGTGCTTATAATCCTGCCGGATTTACAACAACCACTCGCTACCTCACAATTCATTTTACGTTCGCGCCGAATGGCGATACTATCAGGGGACCCGAATATTTAAAAATAAGAGGAGAGAGAGCATGCGAGGATTTACCCTTAGCACAGCTGCGTTAGCAGTATCGTTGAGTCTGTCAGGCGTGGCACTGGCTGAAAAAACCGTCATCACCATTGAAAGCTGGCGAGCCGACGACCAAGCAATCTGGGATGAAAAAATCCTGCCCGTCTTCGAAGCTGCTTACCCGGAAATTGATGTTGAATTCAAGCCTACTGCGGCCACTGAATACAACGCAGCCTTGAATGCAAGGCTGGCAGGTGGCACCGCAGGCGATATTATTACTTGCCGACCCTTCGACAATTCTTTGGCGATGTACGATACCGGTAGTCTTGCCAATATCAAAGGCATGGCAGGTCTTGAAAATTTCTCTGATGTGGCAAAAGCCGCTTGGTCTACTGATTCTGGGGATGCAATATTCTGCGTGCCTATGGCGTCTGTCATCCACGCCTTCATGTACAACAAGGATGCGTTCGCAGAACTCGGACTGGATGTGCCAACAACCGAGGCTGAATTTTACGCAGCATTAGATGCCATTAATAAAGAAGGTACTTACATACCGATGGCTATGGGCACTAAAGACCAGTGGGAAGCTGCCACCATGGGTTATACCAACGTAGGGCCATCCTATTGGGGCGGTGAGGAAGGTCGTCTTGCCATACTCAGTGGCGATGCAAAAATGACTGACGACGCGTATGTCGAAGGATTCAGGCAAATGCAAAAATGGACGCCTTATCTGGGTAATGGCTATCAGGCGCAAGGCTATACCGATAGTCAGAATCTGTTTACTCTGGGTAGAGCTGCTATCTATCCGACAGGTTCGTGGGAGATCACAGGTTTTCAGGAAAACGCTGATTTTGAACTAGGTGCTTTCGCACCACCCAAGAAGGATGCTGACAGTAAGTGCTATATCAGTGACCACACTGATATCGGTATCGGTATGAACGCAGCCACGCAAAACAAGCAAGCTGTTACGACGTTTCTTGAATGGACAACGTCTGCTGAATTTGCTGGCCTGTTGACTAATGCCGCGCCAGGGTTCTTTTCGCTGGGCAATCATGATATCGACGTAGAAAATGAGCTTGCTCAGGAATTCGTTGCTATGCGTGGCAGCTGCGAGTCCACTATTCGCGTAGCACATCAGATCCTCTCGCGCGGAGAGCCTGCACTGAGCAATCAGCTATGGACTCTTACGGCCAATGTGATTAATGGTGGCATGACGCCGGAGGAGGCAGCTGCAGAGGCACAGGCTAATCTTGATGGATGGTAGCAACCTTAATCGGATGCGCCATTTTTAAAGACGTGCTGTCTGGTGCCTTTCCTCACAGCCATCTATGCTCAGTACAGCGGTGTGGCTGGGCGGACAATTATTTCTGTTCGCCCGGTTTATCACTTTTACAAGTCATGACGGTTAATACTGATGCACACTGAAAACCTCACATCCGGCCGGCTGAAGCGCCGTTGGTACATTGTGGTTTTCTTAGCGCCCGCCACACTGATCTACACCATTTTTGCTATCTATCCCATCATAGAATCGTTGCGATTGTCGTTGTATGTTGCCGATGAGGGGCAATCGCAGTTCGTCGGCTTTGCCAATTATGTGCGTTTAATCGCAGAGCCCTACTGGGCCGAACAATTCTGGAACGCCTTCAAGAATAATATTGTGCTGTTCATCATGCACATGCTTATTCAAAATCCTATCGCGCTTGCACTGGCGGCACTACTCAGCATACCCACGCTCAAAGGTGCAGCGATATACCGAACTGTTTTTTTCCTGCCCACATTGTTGTCAGTGGTGGTCATAGGATTTATCTGGCAACTTATACTCTCACCTCTGTGGGGTGTTACTCCGGATGCCATGAAAGCCGTCGGGCTTGGCCACTGGTTTCAACCGTGGTTAGGGCTCGAGAGCAGTGCATTGGTAACAGTGACGCTGATTTCTATTTGGCAGTACGTGGGCATTCCATTAATGCTGTTTTACGCAGCACTGCTCAACATTCCCGAAGAAACTATCGAAGCTGCTCGCATTGATGGATTAAACGGTTGGTCGATATTTTGGAAGGTCAAACTTCCACTGATACTTCCCACGCTGGGGCTTGTCGCCATACTGACTTATATCGGTAACTTCACAGCCAGCTTCGACTTGATCTATTCCATCCAAGGAGGACTGGCCGGGCCTAATTTTTCAACCGACGTTATGGGCACCTTTTTGTTCAGAACCTTCTTTGGCTTCCAGGCTCAACTGGGTGATCAGCATATGGGGGCAACGGTTGCTTCGGCACTGTTTTTCATTATCCTTGCAGGAGTAGGTTGCTATCTCTTTGGTGTTCAACGAAAACTGCAGCGCTACGACTCATGAGAAGAGCACGTGATCATCTATCGAGCACTGCAATACATGCCATATTGCTCGCATGGACTCTGCTTGCTGTTTTCCCGCTGATATTGATTTTAATCAATAGCTTTAAAACCCGTAAAGCCATATTCGGGGATGCGCTGGGTTTGCCCATTGGCAAGTCGTTGTCGCTGAAGGGCTATGAAAGTGTCATGACGAATAGTGATTTCCCAATGTTCTTTGGCAACAGCTTGATAGTGACGTGCGTTTCACTATTTTTCATATTGCTCTTTGGCGCTATGGCCGCACATGCGGTGTCTGAATACGAGTTCAAAGGCAACACGTTAATCAGCCTGTACCTGATTATTGGCATCATGGTCCCGATCAGACTGGGGACAGTTGCGTTACTTGAATTGATTGTGAGTTTGGGTCTGACGAACACATTGACCGCCTTGATACTGGTTTACACAGCGCAAGGGCTACCTATTGCAATTTTCATTTTGTCAGAATTCCTGCGTTCGGTATCTGGCGAGATAAAAGACAGTGCACGCATCGATGGTCTGTCTGAGTATCGAATATTTTTCGAAGTTGTTCTGCCACTTGTGCGCCCTGTTATTGCCACTGTTGCCGTTTTCTCGATGATTCCGATTTGGAATGATCTGTGGTTTCCTCTGATCCTGTCGCCAGGTGAAGAGACTCGAACCGTAACGCTAGGCGTTCAACAATTTATCGGACAATACACTGTGAAATGGGGCTCGGTTCTGGCAGCTCTGTCAGTGGCCATCATGCCGGTGCTTATTATGTATGTCATTTTTTCACGCCAACTCATTCGTGGCATCACTACGGGGGCGGTCAAGGGCTGATGGCAACACTAGAACTAAAATCAGTGAAAAAAGCGTTCGGCGAGACGACAGTTATCCAGAATATTGAACTTGCCGTTGAGCATGGTGAGTTGGTTGTGTTTGTAGGTCCTAGCGGATGTGGCAAGTCGACCTTGCTACGCATGATTGCCGGGCTTGAAACACTCACTGCGGGAGAGATTCATATTGATGGGCGGCGCATTGACCATCAGCCTCCCTCGAATCGAGGTATTGCAATGGTGTTTCAATCCTATGCACTCTACCCACACAAGGATGTTCGCGGCAATCTCGGGTTTTCTTTAAAGCATGCCAAAGTGGATAAATCCGAGATCGATAAGCGCGTGAATATTGCCTCTGATATTCTTGGTTTGCAAGATCTGATGAATCGCAAACCGCGTGAACTCTCGGGTGGGCAACGGCAACGTGTAGCCATTGGGCGAGCCATTGTTAGAGAGCCCAAGGTATTTCTGTTTGATGAACCATTGTCGAATCTGGATGCCGCGTTACGAGTCCATATGCGAGTCGAGATTCTCAAGCTGCATCAGCGTCTAAAGAGCACGATGGTGTATGTCACACACGATCAAGTGGAAGCTATGACGCTGGCAGATCGTATTGTGGTGTTTCGAGAGGGTTCTGTGGAACAAGTAGGCACGCCTCTGGAGCTTTATCGAAAACCTGCCAACCGGTTTGTAGCTGGATTTATCGGGTCTCCAGCGATGAATTTTCTCAATGCGAGTTGTTACTCAGAACGTGTCTCTTTAGGGGGCATCCATCTATGCAATCGCGCGTACGCGAATGGCGATGTCACACTTGGCATTCGACCAGAGCACTTGCGAATGGACCAAGACGGGCAGCTGCGAGGCGAGGTTCAGGTCTTTGAACACTTGGGTGGTGAAGCCTTTGTGCACTTGAAGCTTGAAGATGGACAGCAGCTTGTAGCAAGACTGGACGGTGAGCATCATATGCGCCCGGGTGATCATTGTGCGCTAGGAATAGATCCGCAAAAATGCCATGTGTTCGACTCTGCCGGGTTGTGCATCAGTACGATCTGATTAGAAATCTGGCTGTGTTCACGTGATTGAGGAACCACTAACTCTAACTCACCAAAGGAGTAAAACTGCGAGGATGACGTCCACAGTGATACCGAACCAGATAGCTTTCAATGGGCATTTATCCAAGTAAGTAAAGGTGGTTTTGATGATTGCTGCAGCCACGGCCGCCATACCAAAAAACTCGAACAGTTCTGCTTTTTGAGACACGATAGCCAGAGCTGGAAGGACGACAAGAAAGCTGCCAAATAGCACTCGAATTTCAACAAGACCTACTTTGGTATCAGCGCCTAGTCCAACTAGGCGTCCCATGTGCAGAGGACGAAACAGTCCATTTAAGCCAATGATAATCGCCAGAGCGGCTCCAACGTATTGTAAAAAATGCGGTGTCATTATGCTGTCTTAGCTCTTCTTGTTAAGCGCATTGTGAATAAGCTTGTCAGCCCATCGCTTAGGCATAAGAGTGGAGGATAGAATTCTCGAGATTCGTGCGCCTTCTCCAACATGGTAGCTGAGCTTTTTCTTTCTACCTTCAACAATATCCAGGGTGAGCTCGGCGATTACTGATGGCGGTAAGGCAGATCTTTTCGCGTGTTCCATAATTCTGTGCGTTTTTTTTGCCATATTTTCATAGGTAGTACCTTCATAAGTGCTCGTAGAGTCTATGTTTTTTCGCCATATTTCAGATTGAATTGGACCAGAGCGAATAGATACAACATCTATATGCTCACCAAATAATTCTCGTCGATAGATCTCCCCTAAACTCTCCATCGCATGTTTGGAGATGCAATAGGCACCATTCATCGGTGTGTTGAATATTCCCGAGAGAGAGCTTATGTTGATGATTTTAGATCCTAGTTGTCTCTGATTTCCAGTGCGTAACAGGGGTAAGAATGCATTCGTGACAAAGCGTGTGCCTAAGAGATTAACCTTGACAATGTGCTCAAAGGCATCATCTTCAAGTAGCTCGATTGGGCCAAATAAGGCAAGTCCCGCATTGTTGATTATGGCACTGATACCATCATCTTTTACGATTTGCGATACGATCTCTGCGGATCTTTTCAGACTATCTTTGTCGCACACATCAAATACCAGAGGGTGAAACCGATCTCCTAGCTCATCCTCTAGCGGCTTGCCATCGCCGCTTTTGCGCACACTGCCGAATACGCGATAGCCTTTTTTGGCTAGGCACCGAACAGTTTCTTGGCCGATCCCGCTAGATACGCCGGTCACGACAATATTTTTACCGTTTTGGGCTTGTATGGTTTGGCTCATATGGATGACTTCATTGCTTAGAGATGTTGGTGTTACCGGCCTTTAACGATGAGTACAGGGGAATGTGCGTGGTAAGCGAATAAAGCATCTGCCATCCTCGTTTCAACGTTATAGGGACCCATTATCACAGGTCGTGCCTGAAATTCACCAACATCGACGTAACATCGTTGTTTTAATGATTTTTAAAAATGCCAGGGCGCTAGCAAATCGGCATTAACCATTAGGCTTGTGTAAGGAGTACGACGGCTTTGAGCTGTGTCTCTGAATGGCTCTCCCCCTAGGCGGGGCCTGAATGTATTCTGCCCGCGTGCTTGCCGTGTGCCTACACGGACAATGGCACTGCGCACGGCGATTATCGCTTGAGTGGAGCCAGATTGCCCTGCCTCATCGGAGAATATGCAACTTAAGGCTGGTCAATACTTTGCAATATTTGACACAGTAAAGGTAGCCATTGCTATCACTTCGGTTGCGTGAAAAATAATCACATACGGGGTAGTAAGTTGTAGCGATGACCATGGCTAAATGTATTTTTATTGAAGCTAGCTATGCGCTACAAGAGGTGTGAAAAAAGGTTGTGTGAATTCTTTGTTTACAATATTTCACCATTTTTTGGCAAATTTGTGTTTCCAATGAACTAGTTGAAAATACAAGTGCGAATACTCTGTTGTTAAGTTTTATTGTGCATTTTGATTTAACAAATCTACACACATTCAAAGTCCGAACGCTGCGATAGTGTTTGCGGTAACTGAGCAGGGCAGCATTGTTCGTCACATTGACGGCAAATGTCAATTCACGTGTTTACTGGATCTAAGCATTCGATATTGATAGGCCAAACCTATCGCGTGAAAACCTGTTGGCGTTATTAGATCGCTGAAATATCTTTTGCGTGATTGCCAATTTCCCGTTCTTTACATTTACAAACTTAGCGTTATTTTAACAAAACATAATTTCAAGGAGTCGAGTAATGACAAGATCACTTTTTGCAGAAATATTTGGAACATTCTGGCTGGTGCTAGGTGGCTGTGGAGCTGCTGTATTTGCCGCAGGCTGGGGTGCTGGGCCCAACGGGACTAGTCTAGGCATAGGCTTCATGGGCGTAAGTCTGGCCTTTGGTTTTACTGTCGTCACAGGTGCGTATGCAGTTGGTCATGTGTCGGGCGGCCATTTTAATCCCGCAGTTACACTAGGACTAACGGCAGGCGGGCGATTCCCCGCTGCACATGTGCCTGGATATATTATTGCCCAAGTGATCGGAGCTATACTTGGAGCTTACACGGTGTATGCAATTGCCTCAGGGCAAGGTGATTTTGGTATCACTGATGTTGCTGGAACATTTGCAACCAATGGTTATGGGGACTACTCACCTACAAAATATTCTGTTATTGCCGCGTTGATTGCCGAGGTTGTATTAACTGCGATATTTTTGATTATCATCATGGGCGCAACATCACGCAAGGCAGCTCCTGCTATGGGTGGTCTGGCTATTGGTCTGGGCTTGACGCTCATTCACCTTATTAGTATTCCAGTGACTAATACGAGTGTAAATCCTGCGCGCTCTACTGGAGCTGCAGTTATTGCTTACGTCTTTGGTGATGGTGGCGTTGGGGCTGTAAGCGCCCCAGTAGAACA
Source organism: Granulosicoccus sp. (assembly GCA_023301725.1). GTDB lineage: Bacteria > Pseudomonadota > Gammaproteobacteria > Granulosicoccales > Granulosicoccaceae > Granulosicoccus. Next base: position 22,804 of record JALZUD010000011.1, read on the forward strand.
ACTATGGTTGTTTTGGGCTGCTCCTATCGTTGGAGGCATCATCGGTGCGTTGATTTATCGTGGCTTGATTTCCAATGACCATGTGGTTGACTAAACCAATAATGTTCGAGGTTAGCTGTTTTTCAGTACAGCTTTAAACCTAAGTAAAGTACGACTATAAAAAAAGCTGCCCCGTTAAGGGGCAGTTTTTTTTGGACTATCAACATACCAGTTCAAATGGAGCACATTTTTCTTTAACACAGATACAAAACAAGCCTCTTGCAATTAGGCCGATATGCTCGCCTGCTTACATAAAAGGTAAACTTTGGGCCAGTGTGATTTTTTATCTTAGCAAGGTAGGACTGTGGGGTGAATTGTCTGTGGCAGTGCCGCACCCGAGTATGTTTAGCTCTACTATGCTGTTCCAACGGCTGGCGGAATTACCCATACCAATGTATTTCACATATTTTGCGCTGCTGTCGGTAACGTTAAATCGCAGTAGTCCCAGAGAGCCTTCAGCGATGCCATTCGAGAGCACTGTTGTCCAATCTTGGTTGTTCTTTGAGGTTTGAATTTCAAAATATGTTTGTCGAACATCGCCTTTGAGAAAAGCCACTCTAATTTCTCGTGCAATGGATTCATTCGTAAGCTCGAAGATTATTGAATTGCCAAGGCCTTTTGAAGACCATCTTGAGTTGGAGTTTAGCGAATTGTCTGTTGCCCTAGAGGGTGAATAATTGGCATCATAGCCATAGGCGGAGAAAGCGCGATCTATGTGTAAGTTATCTAAGCTTGTGCAGTTTTGTGGTAGTGATTCACTTGGGCAATCTATGATTCTCACTTCAATAAGTGAATCTCGTTGTGTTGACGAATTGCCTTGGTTTATGATTTTGATGTAACGAGCATGGGTGGGTTGGACATCAAAGGTAAGCATGTTGTAGCTATCTTTAGCTTCGGCTCCCGTTAAAATTCTCTGCCAATCGCTACCGTTAGATGATGTTTCTACATCGAAAAGCGTGGTCCTGATTTCTTGGTTTAGCCAAAGCGCCTGCACTTGATCAATACTTTTGTTAGAACCCAAATCCAAAATAATTGATTCACTCGGGCCTTGTGAAGTCCAGCGTGACCAATTGCTAAGATTATCGTCAATTGCTCTTGATGCAACATACTTGCTTCCCTCATAGTCACTTGAGGCCTTGATCACAGTATGCTGAAACCCGCCTGGACAAAAACTGTCCGCTGCATGCGCACTGCCACTGCTCGTCATCGCACCAAGCAAACCAATAGCAGTCAGCAGATACCGAATCCAAATTAGACGCATCGTGTGATTATTTCCTATCAAGTTTGATCAATGTGTTTTTAAGACACGTTAGGCGCATTACGATCAACGCAATTAGGCAGCTGTTTATCTTTGTCGGGTAGCCAAATTTACTAATGGCATTCACGCAACCGAGAATGGGTGCGAAGTGAATCACTAAGGTTGTGGCCTGAGGTACCTGTGCAAAGGTAGTGATGCTTCACAGACAAACTCGAATCTGTCAATTTCATCTTACGTCGGTTAGCTGGATCCATTGAATCGTCGTTGGCGAGATCCATTGACTTGTAAGCTGTGACGGCTAGTGGGCGGTAAGCATTAGGCCTCTGACTTTTTTGTTGTGAATCTGAACACGGATTTCCAGTCAATGGAATTCAGTTTGAGATTCAATACACATTTTGATCGCTCACGATAGGGGGACTTTAAACAGTTGGGAGTTTGCTGATAACCTGACGGGCGTCTGCTACTATTTCTCTGACTATATCAGCGGCGGGTTGAGATCGTTTGACCATGGATACGCCTTGGCCCGACCACATCGACAGCGCTTCTATGCTGCCGGTCAGATTCCTATGCGGTGAGACTGATTGGTAGCGTACGATTTCTTTTTGCGTGTCCGTGACCGCAAGCACCTCGTGTTCAGATGGGCGCGAGCCGCTGGATGGGCGGCCAGCCTTATCCCAAAGTTCGATCGTGCTGTTTTTTAATGCACGGTGAGGCGCATCGGGCCAGCCTATGTCAAATAGGTTTTCACAATACTCAGTGTCATTTTCAGAGGCTATGAAGAGATGTTGTAAATAGTCTGGATGAGTCCATGCCTCTTCGGCTGCCAGAAATCGCGTTCCGATCCACGCAGCTGATGCGCCAAGAGCTAGCGCTGCTGCCAAGCCACGACCATCGGCTATACCACCCGCCGCGATAACAGGAATGCTGGGGCCTATTGCATCCACTATCGATGGTATCAGTGGCATCGTGGCCACTTTGCCAAACACGTGACCACCGGCCTCCCAGCCTTGTGCACAGATGGCATCCGCACCCAAATCTGCTGCATGCTTTGCAGCCTGTGCATCTCCAGCTGAATAGATAACTTTGGCATTACCTGCCTTTGCCCGAGCAATCAAGTTGCCAGGACGTCCCCAGAACAAGGAAATAACAGCTACGCCTTCTTCAAGGCATGCATCTAATTGCGCTTCACTAGGATGTTCCAAATTTAGATTAACGCCAAACGGGCGATCGGTGAGTGCTTTGATGTCATGGATATATTTGCGCAGATCGTCGACGCTAAAACGCCAAAGTGGTGCAAGTCCTAAGCCTCCCGAATTGCTAACAGCTGCCACCAGTTCAGGAGAAACAACACCTGCCATCGGAGCAAGCACTATGGGATGTTCAAAGCCAAACGATTCGCACAGTTGGTTTTTCATGATCTGCCTCAATGAGATATTTTTTTATGCCGCGATTGAGCTACAAAGTACATGAGTCCGCCAATCAACAGTCCCCAAAATGCACCACCAATCCCCATAAAGGCTAGTCCGGAACCTGCAAAAAGAAAGGTAATGGCTGCTGATTCTCGTTGATTTATATTTGATAGTGCGGCATAGATTGCTGATGAGAACGAGCCAAGTAAAGCAAGCCCGGCAATAGCCTCAATTAATAGGCTTGGTACTAGAGTAATTAATAGTACTGCCACACCTGCCGTGAAGCCTAGTACCACGTAAGCCATTCCTGCAACCACTGCTGCCCAATAGCGTCGGGTTGGGTCTTCATGAGCATCAGTGCTGCACATCATGGCAGCTGTGATTGCAGCCAGATTGATTCCATGTGCACAAAATGGTGCAGTTACTAACGAGAAAAATCCTGTGTTCATTATTAGTGGCCCAGCTTTTGGGCTATAGCCGCTAGCTTTTAGCACGGCAACTCCCGGCACATTTTGAGACGCCATGGTTACAACAAACAAGGGAACACCGATGCTAATAAGAGCCTGAGGCTCAAATACAGGCTTTATGAACGTTATTGACGGAACCAGGCTGACTCTGAGTTGCTCGTTAAAGTCCACTGGCAAGCCCAATTTCCAAATAACAATGGGTACGAGGGCGAGCAGTGCGGCAGGTACCGCAAAATATCGGTTGATACGCCCCACAAGCCACCAAGTGAGAAGTAATGGAGTTGCCAGCCATGCATCGGCTGCCAGTGCATGAATAGGCGCCAGACATAAGTTGAGTAATACACCGGCAAGCATGGCATTAGCAAGACTAGTAGGGATCGCCTCAATTAACCTGCCCAGTGGTCGGAACCATCCTGCAACGACTAACAGCAGCGAACTGACGATAAACGCACCAACGGCCTCATTAACACTACCCAGTGTATTGGCAGAAACCACAAGGAGGGCGGCTCCCGGGGTTGACCATGCCACACCTATGGGCATTCTGTAGCGAAGCGCTAGCACGATGCCCGATACACCCATGCCCATGGTGAGCATAATAAGGCCTGAGGTGGCTTGAGCGTCGCTAGCACCAGCTGCTCTTAAGCCTTGCAATATGACAGCGAACGAGCTGGTAAAGCCAACGATGGCTGCCAGTAAACCTGTGCCTACAGCCTGTGGCGATAGGTCGGATAGTCGGGATGCGACAGCTGAGGTGCTTGCTGTCTCAGCGGATGCAGACATCAGATTGGTTAGCCTTAGTAAGGTGTAGTGAGGGTTACTACAAATTGCTGAAGTTCAAGTTAGATAGGGTAACGCTTTTACAGTTGTAATTGACGTCAGACAAACATCAGGCCTGTTTTAATCGGCTGTTGAAACACCTCAATTTGTCTATACAGACCGTGCTGTAACCAGTTACATCTGCGTCTTAGTAACCCAGTAAAACGGCTCCGCTGGCTTTTAATTCGTTACTAGCGCTCTGACTCTCACCGCACAGGCTCTTTGCGCGTTAATATTAGCGATTTGCAGGGCTAGAGCTCTCCATGCGACGCGAGAACACAAAATGCTAACTATTAAACGTCTGGATATAGGCGAGGCTTACGCGATTATTGCTGCAGCTAGAGCCAAAGCGGCAGATATGGGTGTGCCGATGTGCATTGCGGTTACTGATGAAAGCGGCAATCTGATCGCGTTTGAGCGAATGGATGGCGCTAAAATCACCAGTATTAATCTGGCAATCGACAAAAGCTATGCTGCCGCAGGAGTCAACAAAGGCACTCATGCGTTAGGCGAGGTGAGTCAGCCTGGCAAGCCTGCTTACGGACTCTCATCCACATTGGGTGGTCGCATGGTGGTAGTGGCAGGTGGCCTTCCTGTGTTTTCAGGTGAAGAGGTCGTTGGTGCCATTGGTGTTAGCTCAGGATCTCCTGCTCAAGACCTTGAGGTCGCAGAAGCTGGCTTGCTCGGTTTTAAATAAACCAACTCATCTAATTAACAAACCATAAATAACTAACAGAGGAAATTTCAAATGAGCAAACCTACAATTGGCTTTATCGGTCTGGGTCTTATGGGCGGCAATATGGCTCAGTGCCTGTTAGACAACGGCTATACGCTAAATGTGATGGGGCGAAACAAACAAGCCCTTGAAGCAGTCACTTCACGTGGCGCCACGCAAGTAAGTACCCCCAAAGAGCTCGCTGAAGCTTGCGACATCATCATGCTTTGTGTAACCACGTCAGATGTGGTTGAGAGCTTGATTTACAGTGATGATGGAATTTTGGCTGGTATTAAAGAAGGGGCTGTTGTGATTGACTATGGCACCTCGATTCCTGCGTCAACACGGAAAATTGGTGCTGACCTGAAAGCGAAAGGTGCAGGTATGCTCGACGCACCTCTGGGCCGAACACCAGCGCATGCTAAAGATGGATTGCTCAACATCATGGCCGCGGGCGATAAGGAGACATTCGAGAAAGTGAAGCCAGTCCTTGATGTTCAAGGCGAGAATGTTTTCTACCTGGGTGCTCTGGGAGCTGGGCATGTTGCCAAACTGATTAACAATTTTATGGGAATGACAACGGTGTGTGCTATGAGTCAAGCATTTGCTGTTGCAGATCGTGCAGGCCTTGAGACGCAGCAACTTTTCGACATCATGTCAGCTGGTCCGTCTAACTCCCCATTCATGCAATTTTGCAAAAAATACGCCGTTGATGGCGTCAGCGATCTGGGTTTTTCTATCGCCAACGCAAACAAGGATATTGGTTATTTTGTGCAAATGGTTGAAGACATGGGTACTCGTGCTCAGATCGCAGAAGGCACAGCGTCCAATCTTCAGGCTGCACTAGACGCAGGCCAAGGCGACGGCAATGTCCCTGAAATATTTGACTATTTCAAGAAATTGCAGAAATAGGAAAATAAATCCAGTTCCTTCGCATCCTCCATATCATTCTGAAAAACAGGCTAGCTCTTTATGAATCTGACTTTAGCTAACGCAAAAGTGATCATTGAACACGCATTTGCAGAACAACAGAAACAAGGTTTCAACCCGATGGCTGTTGTTGTCCTTGGCTCGGGCGGCGGTATACGCGCTAGCGAAAGCCAGGATGGCACTAGTTTGTTGAGACCTAAGATCGCTCATGGCAAAGCCTACGGAGCGTACTCCTTGGGAATGGGCTCAAGAGCACTATTCGAACGTGCTAAAGCCGAGCCGTTTTTTATTCAATCCATGAACTCACTGTGTGATGGCGCTTTAGTGCCGGTGCCTGGTGGTGTGCTAATTCGAACAAAAGACGGTGAGCTAATCGGTGCTGTAGGGGTGACTGGTGACACGTCTCCAAATGATGAGCAGTGTGCAGTTGCCGGGATAGAAGCTGCAGGCTTTGTTGCCGATACCGGTGCTTAGTTTTAAAGCAATACGCTAGAGAATGCACCACTTTACGCCTGCAGCTGCACGTGGCTAGCAGGCGTAGCTTTAAAGCCTTTCGACTGCATTTACTCCTTGTTACACAAGCGTTGTTGCAGAGCGCGTGCAGCGTTAATTGACATCAACATATCCGCGTTTAATGACAGTCTCAAGTGCATTGGCTGCGGACACCAGCTCTTCGTATGCAATCCTATGCTGTCGCAGTTTTTCAATTTTTTCGGGATTGCATCCTTCGCCCGTGTCCTCGTTTGAAATACTCATCAAGCATTCAATGTAATCCGCCCTTGCTTTGGCGCAGATGTTCACCACTGGTGCCAAGGTACTTATGTTCACTTTAGTGAGTGTAGGATTTATCTTTTCACGGTTAATTGTGCGCCGGTATTCATCGAGCTCCATAATTAGGCGATTTTTATCTATCGACATAGTGAAAATTTTTGCCTCAGGTGTTGAATTTAGATGATTGCACACGTTTTAAGCGGCAATTGTTGATCCATTTTCCCAAGTAGCAACCGTTCAACTAACTGTTATATTCGCGTATATATGCTGAGTACCACCAAACAGTGTCTGCTTACAGTCTCGTAGTTATTCGAAAACGCAGTTTTTGAGCGACATTTTTTTGCACAGTGTTTCGACTTACTTATAGAACTCGTGCTGTTTTCATTTAAATTGATACTGATTGAGCCATTGCCACATGACTGCGCTTTATATTGACCCAGAGTTGCAAGGTTTACTGGAGCATGCTCCAATTCGCCCGCAGCTTAGCCATGCCACGTTACAGCAGTTGCGCGCATCAACCGATTTGCGCGATTTTGAGCACTACTTTCCGCAAGCGTTGCCTGCTATCTGCCACGACATAGATGGGCCTGCGGGGGTGCTTCAAATTTATGAATACCGTCCGTCGCAAGCACCAGACACGACGGCTGCATTGCTCTGGATGCACGGAGGTGGCTACGTTATGGGCCACGGTAACGACGCGTGGTTTGGTGCACTGTTTTCTGAATTGGCAGGCGTGCGAGTTTTTTCAGTTAATTATCGACTCGCGCCCGAGCACCCTTTTCCAGCCGCATTAAATGACAGTCAATGTGCCTTGCAGTGGCTAGTGGAACACAGTGCCAATTTTGGTATCGACACGGCGCGTATCGCTATAGGTGGGGCGAGCGCAGGTGCAGGGTTAGCGGCGGCTCTTGCGCTACATAATCGCGATATTGCCGGACCCTCCATTGCCTTTCAGCTCTTGTTATACCCCATGCTTGATCATCTACATGACAACCCTGCAGCATTCACGGATGTGCCCCGTTGGCCTCGAGCAACCTCGTTGCAAGCGTGGGAAATGTATTTGGGAGGAACAGCTGCAAGCCCTCATTCTGTGCCGGCAATGGCGACAGATCTTGCCGATTTGCCGCCCGCCTATTTGTGCATTGGCGAAGCAGATATTTTTCTCGATGAGGTGTGCACTTACGCAAAGCGCTTACAAGTGGCAGGAATTACGCAGAAATGTCAGACCTATCCTGGTATGTTTCACGCTGGCGAATCGTTGGGTTATGGCACATCCATTGGGCGTCAGATGAGTCACGACTATGCCAGCGCGCTAGCTGATGCATTGTTGACTTAGCAGAACAGGAAGTGGCACCTGCAAAAGCGAAAACTGTAGGACATGTCATTCCTGCGAGTGCGGAAATTCAAGTTTGGTAGCGCATTTGTCCCCAGTGATGTGAGGATGGCGAGCTTGTGTTAGCGCCATTCAGCAGGGCAGGTATACTTCACTAAATTTACGCATATCGCGTATTCATTGCAGCAAAGAAGCTACTCTTTTTGCAGTGTCTCTTGCAACATCGTTATAATCTCTGAACGACAATGATGGTGAGTAAAGCGTGAACGCAATGAGTTGCCGCAATTGCGGCGCAGGGCTAGAAGCGGATGGAATAGATGCCTCGCTGAGGGTCGCAACCTGTGGTCATTGCGGCAGCCTGCATGAGCTTCCGAGGGATGCTCTCAGCAACCAGCATTCCGGGCCGAGTTCCAGCTCCCCACAGAAAAAAACCGAGCGTCTTGAAGTGTCGATGCCGAAGCGCTTTACGGTACAGCGTGGAACAGGTTCTATGGAAGTCAGTTGGAAGGTAGGCGGTATCTTTCACGGTGCCGTGCTTTTGGTCATAGCTGGCGGATTCGCCAATGCAGCATTAACATCGGGGTTGCTTTTTCTACTTGCAGGCAGTATCGGACTTTTTTATTTTGCAATAGTGCGTACATTCAACAAGCATCGCATCCGTGTTGATGCCACAGGTTTGCAGATTGCGCAGGTACCACTACCTTGGCCAGGTGCGCGTAAGCTTAGTGCAGCTCAGATAGAGCAGCTTTACGCGACAGAGTACCAAACGCGTTCCCAGTCAGAAGGCCATGGAAACAGAAGCGTTCGCTCTAGCAAGTATTACCGGTTGTCAGCGACTAAGCGTGAAGGTGGCAAAATCACCCTTCTCAGTGGGCTTAGTGATCCCCATCAGGCTTTGTGGCTTGAACAAGAGCTTGAGCGTCTACTAGGCATCAGTGATAAGGCGGTTGCAGGATCGCATGTGCAGTAAAGCCTCGGCTTGTGAAAATCTTAATTACGACAGCAGTCTCGATCTTTTTCGTTTCGAAGTACGGACTACTTATGTGTTATAAGTTTTTACTAAGCAGTATTCATAGCTAACCTAACAGACAAAGCTTATATGAACCGACAAGACGCTCTAACAGGTGCATTAGTTGCAGATACCGCAGGTATGGGGCTACATTGGTTGTATGACCAAGAGCAGATAAAGCTGATTGAAGCTACAGGATCTCTTCTCTTTCGTCAGCCAGATGCAGCAGTTTTTGAAAACAAGCGCGGTTCATTTGTTCATCAGGCACGCCGTGCTGGCGAGCTATCTCACTATGGAGAGTCTGCACGTATTGTTGGTGATTTAGGTGCTGGCTATAGTGTGTCTGATCACCAACAAGCATTCATGGCAACATTTGGTCCCTGTGGCACCTATCATGGCTATGCCGACAGACCAACCAAGCAGCTTGTTGGTCGATTTTTACTAGACGGTGAAAATATTAGCAGTCCTTCAGGCATGGATGATGATCAGATGCCTGGGTTGTGTGTTGTGCCAGGCTTGTTCGCGGCTGGGCTCACTGCAGCCCAAGCAGTAGAGGCTGCTTCTGTCATCTCCGTCAATGCTGATGTCGAGAGTTCAACTAAAGCTGTGCACAGCGTATTGTCTCAATTAATGTCCGGAGTGGCACTCAAATCGGCATTGTCTACTGCAGCAGATGCTGTTGAGGGTGAGCTAGGAGAACTCATGCGTGATGCTCTAAGCAAACAAGCCTATGAACCATTGTTAGCGGCACAACAATTTGGTATGGCATGCTACGTCAAGCACTCAATGCCTTTGTGTTGGCATCTGCTGAATCATGCAACAGATTTTAAAACTGCAGTGCTCGATAACATCCGCTGCGGTGGCGATTGTTGTGGACGATCAATGGCGCTAGGTAGTATTGCTGGATTGGCATTTGGTGTGCCTGAGGATATGCGTCAACAGTCTCTGGTGAATACCTAAGAGGTTGCCGCTAGCCCTACAATACATTCACGTACGTGGGCAATAGCATTATGAGTACATCGACAACGCTGTGTAGCGATGAATAATCGTGAACCAGAAGTGGGATCTGAAAAGACGCTCAACGCTTCTCAAGCGAGTGAGGGTGCTCTGAAATCACCACTTAAGCAGAACCCACATGCTGTCCGTGTCAATACTGAGCGCAGGCTTGAAGTTGCGATAGGGCGGGAAATTCGTGCGCAAAGAAAACAAATGGGTATTACCGTTTCAGAATTGGCGGAGAACAGCGATTTATCAGTTGGTATGCTGTCCAAAATTGAGAACGGACTAACGTCACCATCTTTGACTACGTTGCAATCGTTGTCACACGCGCTTGGAGTGCCAATTTCATTTTTCCTTAAAAGCTTTGAGGAAGAGCGTGTTGCCGTTCATGTTAAGAGCGGAGAAGGAGGATCGATAGAGAGTCGTGGTACCCGTGCGGGGCATCAGTATCAGTTGCTCGGGTATTTGGGTGCTAACGAAAGTGGTGTAATCGGTGAGCCGTATATGATAACGCTAACTGATAAATCTGATATTTTCCCTACCTTTCAGCACGATGGCATTGAGTTTCTGTATTTTCTGGAAGGCTCAGTTGAATATCAACATGGTGACAAGACATTCTTGATGGAACCAGGTGACTCACTGTACTTTGATGCAGATGCTCCGCATGGTCCAGTGAGACTCATTGAGCTACCAGCGCGTTACCTATCTATTATTTCCTATCCACAGTCGATTTCTAGAAGCACAGTAGCGTCGAATACATAGCACGCTTTGCTCTTGCGCCAAGGACTCAGTATCCTAAACGTCGCATAAATTATCCTAGTTTTATCAACTAGTCTGGATAGGGACCACTGCTGGTTGGTGTTCCGTCATCAAATTGAGACAGCCACTCGATAGCGATGTCTCTATAGCCGTCGAGACCTTTGTAGCTGGCAATTTCTGGTGGCAACGTTTGTAGTACTCGATGCATGCGCGTTGCCCACTTCGGAACGGTAGACAAGTCTTGCATACTTAACAAGTAGCAACGAATAGGAAAGAGCATAGCGTTGGAACGAGGCAGACGCCAGAAGCTTTGTAATTCAATACGCAGAAATAGTTTTTCGGCAACATTTTCGGGTGTAATCTGAATATTTTCAGGACCCCAGACATGATAATTTTCCGGGCTGGTATCCAGTCTGGGATTGACTGTCATTGTCCAATTGAGTCTGCGTGCAGGGTTGCCTTGTTGAATGGTGAGTAGATACTTCAGAGCTCGCTTGAATATTCCCTTCTCATGAGCAAGTGGTACGGGTGCATGCCATTCAAAGAAATTCATGCCGATGTCGAAGTCCAGAGACCAGTCGGCTTGCGTGGTGACTATTCCTGCATCCATCCATAGGTTGCCATCGCGTTCATCCAGCACACAGAAGTCTCCTTGAGCTTGGCGAGTTATATATTCTAAGGGTTCATAGGGAAGTGTTGTTTCATCACCGAAAGTGAACTTCTGATCAATGCCCATAGGACGATTGATCCAATGCCACTGGTTGCCGTCTATAGTGAGTGAAAACCATTCAGGGTAGCTCGCGGCTTTGTTAGTCATAAGCAGTTCAAGCACATCCCAACCTGCTAATTTCATGTGTGCAAGTGACTGGCACCGCAGTGGATCTTCATTGAGTACCAAGGCTCTGTCTTGCATTTCTGCAACGTAGTGTTCATCAACATCAAATGGATTTTCAAAGGCGGTACCTGTACGGCCATCTTTGTGCAGTTCCATATTGACTGCATACATGTACGAGTCTTTGTCAAAAGGAAATGGCGCGCGCTTGATCGTCTCTGGTGAGTTACGAAAAGTAAAATCGTCGCGGAATGTCTCTTTTCGAAAAGGCAGGTCGCAGGCCTTGGTTGCCATGATGTATTTCCTGTCGCTATTGATTTTTATCTAGGAGGTGCCGGCTATAGTCTGAACTTTGGCCATCACCGATCTAGAACAAGTTGCGTACCGCGAAATCTGGATACGCAAGGCATGACTTTTTTGCCGCTACTTCGTTCGCTTTCGTCAAGCCAATGATCTTCATGCAGCAAGGTGCCGTTGTGTTCTATAACGTTCGTTTCGCATTGACCACACGCACCGCCTCTGCATAAATACGGTGCATCAACACCGGCTGCCTCCATGGCCTCCAGCATTGATTGATTCTCTCCCACTTCTATTGTTTTATTGCTGGCCTGCAGTTGCAAGGTGAACGGCTCACCCGGTGATGCCTTGGCAAAGTGCTCGTAGTGCACGTGCACCTTTGGCCAACCTAGTGCTGCTGTACGCTCGAGTACGTGTTCAATCATGGGTGTTGGTCCACAGACATAAACATGTGTTCCAGCAGGCTGTGTGCTCAGTAAAGTATCGAATGCAATACGTTGTTCTTTATCATCATAATAAGTATGCAAGCGATTACCAATGGTTTGCGTAAGCTCATTCATGTACGCACCCAATGCTGGGTTTCTCGCGCTGTAATGCAATTCGAAATTACCGTTGGTTGATAGCAGTTGCTTTATTTGTGCAAGAAACGGCGTGATACCAATGCCACCGGCAATCATCAAATGCTTTGGCGCTCGCTTGTCAAGTGAGAACAGATTAGTAGGATAACCGATACGCATGTGCATGCCAGTTTTCACTTGCTGGTGCATATATAGAGAACCTCCACGGCCTTCATCATCTCGTCTTATGCTGATCTGGTAATCGAGAGTATCCAGTGGCGAGCTCATTAAGGAGTAGGGTGTGCGTCGTAGTTTTTCACCATCTTGCATTTCGACGATAATGTGTGCGCCACCTGAGAATGCTGGCAGTGGTTGCCCATCAGGTCGCGCAAAGTGGAAACGCTTTATGAGCGAATTGACGGTGACAACATCAGTGACGACAACATCAAGTGTGGCAGGCGAACTCACGTAAATACCTCCTCTTTACCAGGAACCTCGGTGGGATCTTCAGCGTTAATGTTGACTCCCTGAAACGCAGCTGCTCGTCGAGAGTAGTGATCTCGCACCAGTAGCAGTAATCCGCAATGTTCACAGCTGGCGGGTTGTGTCGTGACCTGCTCTGTAATGCCTTTACAATGAACACACTGTACTCGTCGGGCCAGTGAGCCTCTATGCTCAGTTTGTAGTGCTTGATGATCAATGTTCGCTTGCATAGCCGTCATTGTTGCAAGACCTAACAATGATTCGCTACCGCTAATATAAATTTGCGAGTTCATACGCATGCGGCCTATAGACGCTGCTAGGCGAGGTAGGGCTGCGTGGATGGTTGGACCTGTGTACATACGGGGGCAATTCAGCTGCTCTAAACCTGCCAGTGTTTTGCTGTTTAGTGTCGGCTGACTATTTACATAAATAATTTCTGCTGAATCGAAAAAATGTGCCGGCGTATGTTGTGCCAGATCAACAATGGCTTGGCCACCTTCATCATCGGCACAAAATAAATGAAACGAGGCCTCGATAGGCGACAATGTGCCGTATCGAGGTCTGCTTAGAATGGCTGAATCGTCTGGCTGACTCATTATAAATTTTCTCTGTCCAGTCTATGGTTTAGCCTTTGGCGGTACGACGTTCTTTGTCAACATCGTAGAAAGGCATAGATGCTGTTTTGCAATCAATTGTACCGGTGCTGTTTTGAACTTGCATTGACGTGCCGGGGGTTGTGCAGCTTACAGGCATGCGTGCAATGGCGACATTGTGCTTGTTTAGAGGGGAATACATGCCTATGGTGGCAACACCGACCTTCTTGCCATCAAGTAGCAACGGCGCCCCTTCTTCAGCAGCCTCTTTGCCCTCAAGGACAAGCCCATAGATTTTGAAACGCTCTTTTCCTTTAAGGCGATAATGTTCTTCGGCTCCACGGAATCCAGTCTTTCCTTCACTGACGGTAAAGTCCAAGCCCAGTTCCCATAGTGTATCTCCCGGACCTTCATTCTCAAAAGGATACATCTCGGAATTATCATAAGGATAGAACAGCAAGTAGCTTTCGGCACGTAGCAGGTCTAAGGTGGTGAAGCGCGTAGGAATGATACCCATTGATGCGCCTTGCTCCACTATGGTGTCCCAAATGTTGGGCGCATCTTGTCCGCGGCAAAAAATCTCGTAGCCACGCTCACCGGTATAGCCTGTTCTGGAGATGGTGACTGGATGGCCGAATAAACGCGTAGGCATATGGGCGAAATAATTTAATTGCCGAATGCCCTCTACATGCTTTTCAAGAAAATCCACAGCAAGTGGTCCTTGCAAGGATATGTCGTGCAGGTTGTCATCAAAACGGATGGACACATCGCGTCCAATGGCTGCTCGAGTCAGTTGTTCGTGACCAGCGCCTGAGCCATGGACAACCATGAAAGAGTTGGCACCAGTGCGGTAGATAACGCAGTCATCCACAAATTTGCCGGCGTCATTAAGCATACAAGCGTAGGAGGCACGTCCGGGGCTGATTTTTTCAACGTTTCGGGTAGTGGCTCTATCGATGACATGAGAGGCATGAGCACCCGTGATGTGTACCTTTTTTAAGCCAGAGACATCCATAACGCCAGCTTTTGTACGGATGGCAAGATACTCTTCTTCTTGATCTTTATCGTACGTCCAGGCTGTGCCCATGCCGCTCCAATCTTCAAGATTAGACCCGAGAGCACGATGCCGATCGGCCAGTGCAGAAAAACGCCAGCTTGCTGTCATGGTGTAATACCTCTTCCGTTGTTTATAATGTCAGATTCAAACACAGATTTATATCTGCTCTGTTTAAATAACCCAGGGATAAGTTAGCAGTCTAGAGTGTTGTCTAGTTCCCATTGGCTAAGACTGCTGGAGTATTTGCTCCAATCATTTCGTTTGAGCTTGCAGTAGGATGCGCTAAATTCTGCGCCCATTGCTGATGTCAACGTGGTGTCCTTCTCGTACTGCCGAATGGCATCCAGTAAGTTCATTGGTAATTGCTTTAGGTCCGAACCTGCCAGCTCTGGATTCGCGTACATGTCATTGTCCAGTCGTTTGCCAGCGGGTATCTTGTTGTCAACACCGTCCATACCGGCAGCCAGAATCACAGCCATTAACAAGTAAGGGTTGGCTGCGCCATCGGGTAGTCGCAACTCTATTCGCCCATCGTCGGGTATACGAATCATGTGAGTGCGGTTGTTTCCACCGAAGGTAATTGAGCTTGGCGCCCAAGTAGCACCAGATAAGGTGGGTGGTGCACTAATTCTCTTATATGAATTGACCGTAGGGTTGGTAATAGCTGCCAGAGCTTCGCCATGGTGTAGCAGTCCGCCGATGAAATGGTAGGCCTCATCTGAGAGCCCTAACTCCCCTTTGTCATCACCAAAGCGATTGGTCTTACTATCGTTGCTCCATACTGAGACATGTACATGGCAACCGTTGCCCGTTAGATGTGAGAACGGCTTGGGCATGAACGTAGCGCGTAGACCGTGCAGCTCGGCAATGGATTTGACCATAAACTTGAAGAAGGCAAGCTGATCAGCTGTGGTCAGTGCATCGTTAAAATCCCAGTTAATTTCAAATTGTCCGTTGGCGTCTTCGTGATCATTTTGGTAAGGCCCCCAGCCTAGTTCGATCATGGTGTCGCAAATCTGCGATACCACGTCGTATCGCCGCATAACGGCAGACTGATCGTAGCAAGGTTTTTCTTGTGTATCTCTTTCATCAGAGATAGTACTTCCATCGGGGGATATGAGATGAAACTCTGGCTCTACACCTGACTTCATCAACATGCCTTTGGCTTCAGACTCAGCCATTAGCTTCTTCAAGACGTTGCGTGGCCCTTGCGCTACAGGTTCGCCGTTCATCCACGGATCACCAGCAACCCAGGCCACTTCTGGCTTCCAGGGTAGTTGGATAACTGAATTTACGTCAGGCATCACAAACATATCAGGATGTGCAGGAGTGAAATCTAGCCATGCAGCGAAGCCTGCAAAGCCCGCCCCACTTTTTTGCATGCCACCGGCTGCTGCTGCTGGTACCAATTTGGCGCGTTGTGTGCCGAATAGATCGGTGAAATTGAACAGGTAGTACTTGATGCCCTTTTCTTTGGCCAGTTCCGTCAGATTTTGTGTCATGACCTGATGTATCTCCTCATTCTATTCTTTGCTGTATTTTCAGTCGGTTAAAACGTTGTTACGACCACTGCATAATTACCACAATTTTTTTGCTTGTTGTATCAGTAACCTTGCCCTGGCACCCAGCTGGTTCCTGCCAACGGCACCTGCGCCATCGCAGCGGCTTCCACTGTCAGTGCACAGAGATCTTCTGGTTCAAGGTTGTGTACATGATTCTTACCACACGCTCTTGCTATGGTTTGTGCTTCTAGGGTCATTACCTTGAGATAATTTGCCAATCTTTGACCTGCCATTACTGGATCTAGGCGACTCGCCAGTTCAGGATCTTGAGTGGTAATTCCAGCAGGATCACGGCCCAAATGCCATGCATCGTAAGATCCTGCAGTAGTGCCAAGCTTGCGATATTCATCTTCATAATAGGGGTCGTTGTCACCCATAGCGATGAGCGCTGCTGATCCAATAGATACAGCATCTGCGCCCAGAGCCATAGCCTTTGCTACATCGGCTCCATTTCTGATACCTCCTGAAACGATGATCTGTACCTTGCGATGCATGTCTAGCTCTTGTAGCGCTTTAACGGCTGGTCTTATGCAAGCTAGGGTGGGCTGACCTACGTGTTCAATGAATACGTTCTGGGTGGCAGCTGTGCCACCTTGCATCCCATCTAGAACAATAACATCAGCGCCAGATTTCACCGCAAGTGCCGTGTCGTAGTAGGGTCTGGAGCCACCAATTTTCACGAAAATAGGTTTCTCCCAATTGGTGATCTCGCGTAGTTCAAGAATTTTTATTTCCAGATCATCAGGGCCTGTCCAGTCAGGATGGCGACACGCTGAGCGTTGATCGATACCTTTGGGCAGTGATCGCATTGCCGCTACCCGATCGTTAATTTTCTGGCCGAGTAGCATGCCGCCGCCGCCGGGTTTGGCACCTTGACCAATCACTATTTCAATAGCATCAGCTTTACGCAAATCGTCAGGATTCATGCCGTAGCGAGAGGGAAGGTATTGGTACACCAACAGCTTCGAATGCCCACGTTCTTCGGGTGTCATTCCACCATCGCCTGTTGTTGTTGAAGTGCCGGCAAGGTTTGCTCCACGTCCTAGTGCCTCTTTGGCCTGTCCTGATAGAGAGCCAAAGCTCATGCCTGCAATGGTGATGGGGATTTTTAACTGTAGTGGCTTGGATGCATAGCGATCGCCTAGAGTAACCTCGGTACCACAACGCTCACGGTAGCCCTCTAATGGGTAGCGTGAAATGGATGCACCAAGAAACAGTAGGTCGTCGAAATGTGGGAGCGAGCGCTTCGCGCCTGATCCTCTGATGTCATAAATCCCGGTGCTGGCAGCTCGGCGAATCTCCGACATGGTGTAGTCGTCGAAGGTGGCTGATGGTCTGGGCAAGGCTTGTGTAATTTTATCGTCCATATTTATATTTGTGTGTTCTAGCCGTTATCCGAAATGCGCGATCGCAAAGTCGCCAGGGAAAGTTTGCAAGTTAAGTCAAGTCAAGCCGGTAATCAACTAAGTCGACTCACCAATGTGTCTAGTATGCGTCTGCTTTATCGATATCGAAGTTGTATAGTTTTCTGGCAGAGCCGTAACGCCGAAATGAATGTGCATCTTTGTTAATACCCGCTTTCTCAAGCAAACCGGCCAGCGTGTTGATGTGATCTTCGGTCATGTCCTTCTCGATGCAATCTGCGCCCAAGCTCTCTATAGCGCCTGCCACATAGAGTTTGGCCTCGTAGATAGAATCTCCCAACGCCTCACCTGCATCGCCACAAATGACCAGATGTCCCAACTGTGCCATGAAGCCTGTCATGTGCCCCACCGACCCACCAACAACGATGTCAATGCCCTTCATAGAGATTCCACAACGAGAAGAGGCATCTCCTTCTATAACCAGTAAGCCGCCGTGACCTGTAGCTCCAGCTGCCTGACTGGCGTTGCCCTTGACCCGTACTAGACCGCTCATCATATTTTCAGCCACGCCCACGCCAGCATGGCCATTGATAGTGACTGTCGCTTGTTGATTCATACCCGCACAGTAGAATCCAGCATGCCCGTCCACCGTGACGTCAATTGGTACCGTGAGTCCACAGGCTATGGCGTGTTGTCCCATTGGATGGGTGATGGTCCATTCCCGTTCGTTTGTCTGGGCCTCCAGAGATTGGAGTTTTTGGTTTATTGCGCGCAAACCCAGTGTTTTTAGATCGAGTGAGTTCACAGTGAAGCTCCTGCAACTGCGGGCTCGACGGAGGACAGGATGGGTGTTTCCATCTGAGCCTTCACCGATTCATTCCCCCAGGCATAAACCGTAGCGGGCTTTGGTTCCCAGATGCGTGCTGTATCAGCGCCTGGTAAGGTTGCGATAGATCTGAACTCTGTTGCCATTGCCACCCAATCATCGGTCTCTGCCATAACGGCATGTTTGCACGCAATAGGGTCGCGCACCACCGCGAATCCGTCGCTGGTACCGATGCAAAACGTGAAAAAGCCGTCGAGATCTTTTAAGGCATCTTCTAGCGCTTGTTTTAATGGAATGCCTTGACGCAGCTTCCATGTGAGATAGGCAGCCGCCACCTCGCTGTCATTCTCGCTACCAAAGCTGACGCCTTTGCGTTTCAGCTCTTCGCGCAAGCGGTTGTGATTAGATAGCGATCCATTGTGTACCAGACACAAATCAGCACCAGTAGCAAAAGGGTGAGAGCCCGCTGATGTGACTGCACTCTCTGTCGCCATGCGCGTATGACCAATCATGTGCTGGCCTGATGCGCCTTCCAGGTCAAAGCGTGCATAAACGTCTTCGGGCAGGCCGGTTTCTTTATAAATTTCTACGCTCTCTCCGCTGCCAACCAAGCGAACTGTTGCATCGTAAGTCGAAAGCCAATGCTTCACATGACTCTCATCGCCATCACTGATGAGCAGGGCATGTGTGTCGATTCGCGTGATAGAGCTTGTCGCTTTCAGTTCAGCATCAAGCGCCTCTGCTAAAGATTTCCAGTCGTAATCGACCGAGTCGTGAGCCAGAGAAAACTTGGTATTGCCAGCAGCAACGCGATTTCTATAGATGGCTATACCTGCCGAATCAGGACCACGACTGGTCATTTCGATAAGCATGGGTTTGAACAATTTGCCCAAAGATGAAAACAAATCTGGATTTTTCAGGTACAGCCCGGCAATTCCACACATGGCGATAGATAGCAGCTAGTCAATATAGTCTGCAGACCCTATCATTTGCCAGTTCGATTTTCAACACAGGAATTAGATTTTCATTTTATGAAAAACTGGTGTACAGTTTGCTAAGCGCGTCCGGGTTATGTCTTGTGCCGTGGTGGAACACTACTGCCTCAGACCTCAATTTTTTAGTATTCGATGGAAGCACCCACTTAAGAGGGGCCCGTCATTCGGATGAGCTTATGTTTATCGAATAACCGACCCAATTGAGAATGGAGAAACACACCGTGAAAAACAGAATAATGACATTGACCGTTGCAGCAATCGCTGCAGCTTCACTAACTCCCATGTATGCCATGGCAGCAGAATCGGAAGACCCAATTCAGGTCATTGATAACAATTGGTCAAGTCAGAAGGTTCTGGCACGCGTAGCCAAGCTCATGCTCGATGAGATTGGCTACAACACCGAATTAGTGACATTGGATACCCAGAGCCAATTTGCCGCTATGGGCACAGGCGATGCGCACCTGCAGATGGAAGTCTGGGAAGGCTCGATGAATGCCAGCTTTATGAAAGAGGTTGAAGCTGGACGTATGGTTGATGGTGGAAGCCACCAGGCAACAACTCGAGAAGAGTGGTGGTATCCCGATTATGTAGAAGAGCTTTGCCCAGGTCTTCCTGACTACAAAGCACTCAATGATTGCGCTGAATTGCTGTCAACGCCTGAAACATCCCCCAGCGCGCGGTATTTGTCTGGTCCAGCTGAGTGGCATCCTGAAGATGTAGAGCGGATTGAGGCGCTGGAACTGGATGTTGTCATTGTCAATGCGGGGTCGGCTGATGCATTGTTCGGTGAGTTGAAATCTGCCGCGGCACGCAAAGAGCCCATCATTTTATTCAACTGGGCTCCGAACTGGGTAGGTGCAGCTTATCCTGGAAAATTTATTGAATTTCCAACACGTGATGCGGAAAACAAATGTGTTACCGACCCTTCTTGGGGGATCAATCCTGATATGGCTAATGACTGTGGAGCAGCTGTTGGCGGTTATCTGAAAAAGGGCTTATGGTCAGGGTTTGCGGCTAAATACCCTTGTGCAAATGATTTAATTTCCAACATGGATTTTACCGGCCCTATGATTGACGCGGCAGCCGCTATGGTTGATGTTGACGGCTTGGATCATGATGCCGCCGCCGCCAAATGGATTGAAAGCAATCAAGCAGTAGCTGATGGCTGGATTCCAGAGTGTGCTGCTTAAATCAGTTGCCTAGTGTTTCTAACTAGTACCGCGGCACATGGGCCACTAATAAAGATCGGCCCATGTGTCAATAACTCCAGTTCACTGCTACAAGCCACATGAGAAAAGACGCAAACGACAATAACGTAAAAATTTCATGTAGGCATGTGTGGCAGCTGTTTGGCAAAGGTGCTAACCAGTTACTTAAGAAGCACAATAATCGACCCACTATGGAGCAAATCGATGCTGCTGGTTTGATTGGAGCAGTAAGAGATGTCAGCCTAGATGTTCATCAGAATGAAATATTGATGATCATGGGCCTCAGTGGCTCCGGAAAATCCACCATGCTACGTTGCATAACACAGCTGCTGAAGCCGACGGCTGGTGAGGTGTTTTTTAACGGTGCAGACATCACCAAGATCAAAGCTCGCGAACTAGGCGAACTGCGACGTCACAAAATGGGTATGGTGTTCCAGCATTTTGGCTTGCTACCTCACCGTACAGTGCTTGAAAACATTGCCTTTCCTTTAGAGATACAAGGCAAGGACAGCGAAACGCGAATCGCCAAGGCACGTGAGCTGATTGAATTGGTTGGTTTGTCAGGCAGAGAAAGCTATTTTCCAAGAGAGATGTCGGGTGGACAGCAACAACGAGTAGGTATTGCTCGTAGCCTGGCGGTCGAACCTGAAGTCTGGTTCCTAGATGAGCCTTTTTCTGCGCTGGATCCGTTAATTCGCCGGGAAATGCAGGATGAATTTATGCGCTTGCAATCGAAACTGAATAAGTCAATTGTGTTTGTGACTCATGACTTTGATGAGGCAGTGCGACTAGGTGATCGCATAGCCATTATGAAAGATGGGCAACTGGTGCAAATAGGAACTCCAGAAGAGCTTGTCACCAATCCAGCCACTGACTACGTGAAGGCGTTTGTGGAGAATGCTCCAAAAGCCAAATTGATTAGCGTTGGCAGAATCATGAGCGATGCGGGAACAGTAGATACAAGTCAGGAACCTGTAATGGCTAATGCTGTTTTAGAGGATGTGGCCAAGCGCATCATGATGAGTGAAAAACCTTTGCCTGTGACAGACAAAGAGGGTGTGCTACTTGGTTCGATTGACAGAGAAAAACTAGTTAGCGTTCTGTTTACCGACTGATGGGTAATTCGAACTTAGCCAATAAGCCATCTGGCGCGCTACAAATTAGGCGGGATCTAACTTATGTGTTGTTGGCAGTTTTCATCATATCCGCTGGCATTTTTGCCAAGGAACAATTCAGCTGGGTTGCTAAATATCCGCGTAAGTGGGTTATACCTTTAAAAAACTGGATAACAGATTTTTTCGAATGGATTGTTTATGGGGTGACGTTTTTCGAGGGTAAAAACTACGAATTTGTACCCACTGATATTACTCGTGGCATGATCAAAATATTCGAGTACCAACTTTCGTTTACTGACGGTATTTTCTTCAATGGTTTCAAAGTAGGGGTTGATCCACTGCCATGGATCACCGTCGTCGGATTGATGGCTATTTTGGGCCACTGGGTATCAGGGTGGCGCATGGCCACTATAGCTGGCGGCGCGTTTCTTTACTTGTCGTTGTTTAGTGTGTGGCGGCCAGCAATGGATACTTTTTCATTGGTACTGCTGACTGTGCCACTCGTGTTCACGATAGGTCTGTTTTTGGCAATTCGTATGTCAAAAAGCTTACGTGCTGAACGGTTTATAACGCCTTTTTTTGATCTTATGCAAGCTATGCCACCATTTGCTTACATGGTGCCGATAGTTGTGCTCTTTGGTATTGGCGACGTGCCGGCAATGTTAGCAGTTGCCGTATTTGCCGTGCCGCCGGTAGCGCGATGTATTCTGCTTGGGTTGAAAACAGTTCCCAGTGACGTCATCGAGGCCGGCGAGATGGCGGGTTGTACTCCTCGTCAAATGCTGTGGCGAGTTAAGGTGCCTACCTCTCGTTCGACTGTTCTCGTGGGTTTAAATCAGGGCATCATGCAAACGCTGGCTATGATTGTGCTTGCCTCGTTAATTGGTGCGTCAGGTCTTGGGAATGAGTTACTGAATTCTCTACAAACCCTAAAGCTGGGTAAGGCGCTTGAGCAAGGACTCGCTATCGTTGTTATCGCTGTAGCCCTTGACAGACTCAGTGCGGCTTATGCACACAAGCCTAAGCAGTATGTTGATCAGAGCTTGCCATGGTCAATGAGACATAAGCATTTAGTGCTTGCTGCTGTGTTTGCGATGGCCTCCATTATACTAGCTTGGCTAATACCTGCGCTGCGAGTGTTGCCTAAAGAATGGCCTATAACCACTGCACCCGCGTGGGATGCAGGCGTTGATTGGGTGTTACTCAACTGGTATGACAATGTTCAGGGATTTCGCAATTTTGTCTTGATCGATATATTAATACCTATTAAGAAATTCATGCTGTCGATACCTTGGCCAACGTTCATCGGGCTGGTAGTGCTACTGGGCTACCGATTGGGTGGTTGGAAATTATCAATAGCTGTTGGTTTGATGATCACTTTTCCACTGCTAACCGGTCTTTGGAAAGAGACCATGATTACTATCTACATGATTGGTAGTGCTGCGATCTTTTGCATTGTTGTGGGTTTCCCCATAGGATTGATCGCTTCAAAAAATGAACGGCTGTCGCGTTACATTATCCTTACGTGCGATTTCTTTCAAACATTCCCATCGTTTATCTACTTGATACCGGTGATTATGCTGTTCAAGGTCAGTGATATCTCGGCCATAATTGCTGTGCTTGCTTTTGCTCTTGTGCCTATGATTCGTTATACCAATCTTGGTTTTCGCAACGTGCCTTTTAATATCCGAGAAGCTGCCATACAGCAAGGTGCAACTCGTTGGCAGCAGTTACGTAAAGTGGAGTTGCCCTTGGCCGCACCAGAAATAATGCTAGGCATAAATCAGGTTATCTTCATGGCGCTGTTTATGGTGGCTATTACTGCCTTGATTGGCACTCAGGATCTTGGTTCGGAAATCAACCGAGCACGTACGGGTAATAAAACAGGTCGTGCACTGGTCGCAGGCCTATGTATTGCTTTTCTGGGAATGATCTCTGATCGTTTGATCAAGGCTTGGCGCAAAAAGCACGACTATAGGGCCGAAACTCATGATTGATATCAGCGCTGTCACAGCTACTTTTTCTCGTTCAGGTGTCAATGTGCCCGGGCTTCCTGTTTTGCCAGACAACGTCGAGCGACACACGATTCCAGGTGGTGGATCACGTGCGCTGGAGGTGGCGGCGGGGGACGTGATAAACGTGTTGGATGTCGCTGGTTTGCAAGCTGTCGAGCTTGTGCACTTTACGCCTGACGGCTCTTCAGATGCTGGTGTGTTGGGAGTCACAGGCCAAGGTGTAGCCAAGGGTTTGCAAAATACGCTGATCCACGGTGGTGCCAGTGGCTTGCGTGTATTGAATTTGCTCGAGGCTACAGGCTTCTCCTTGGCGAACGCTGATGGTGTTGCTTTGTTCGATGGGCAGTCGGTGGCAGGCGAGCTTCGATCAGTAACAGTGATGGCTGCTGGGCTGCTATGCATTGCAGCCCACGGGGATCCCATGAGCCCAGAATCCCAGAACACGTTAACTGACATTATCGTGTTCATTGAAAGATCGACTACTCGAAATTCAGCGGATAAATTACAGGCACCAGCACCTTTGGCTGACCCTTTGTTGGATGAGAATATTGAACCCGGAAATGCAGTAGCTTTTGAAGTTAAAGCTGGTCAGTTTGTACAAATACTGGATGTTCAGGGGCGAGAGTGTTCTGATTTTCAAGCTCTGTCGGCTCGCGCATTAGACAAGGGGCTTGAGCGAGACATTGATCCGACGACGACTCGTTCTCTGGGTGGGTCACTGTATCCTGCGCCGGGCATTTTTTCGAAATACTACAGTAGCGATCAGGAAGCGCTAGTTGAAATTGTGCAGGATACCTGTGGCCGACATGACACGTTTGGTTTGGCTTGCACCGCTCGCTACTACGAAGACTTGGGTTACCCGGGGCATCGCAACTGCACGGACAACATCAACCATCAGTTTGATCAGTTTGGTATACGTCCCAGAGGTGGGTGGCCAGCTATCAATTTCTTTTTTAATACGTTGCTTGATGATACCAATGCCATTCTTATGGACGACCCTTGGTCGCGTCCAGGCGACTTCGTATTGTTGCGCGCACTAACAGATTTAGTCTGTATTGCCACGGCTTGTCCCTGTGATGTGGACGCTGCTAACGGCTGGAATCCGACAGACATTCAAACACGTGTTTACGATAAGCAGCAATTATTTAAACGGTCCATTGGATTCAGAAAAACCCCGGAGGCAGATGTGGAAGAAACACAGGAAACAGGTTTCCATGCGTGCTTTGCAGAGCATACTCGAGATTTTATAGAGTACAACGGGTACTGGTTGCCTAACACCATGACTCAGCATGGCACTATTGCCGAATACTGGGCGTGTCGAGAGAAGGCGGCGATTATGGATCTTTCGCCTTTACGCAAGTATGAAGTTACCGGTCCTGATGCAGAAGCACTCATGCAGTTGGCGGTAACGCGTAATATGAAAAAGCTTTCTGTGGGGCAGGTCGTGTACACCGCGATGTGCTACGAGCATGGTGGGATGGTCGATGATGGAACGGTATTCCGCTTAGGTGACAATAACTTTCGCTGGATTGGTGGCAACGATGACAGCGGCCTTGCGTTGCGCGAGCTTGCACAACAACACAGTATGAATGCGTGGGTGCGTGACAGCACCAGACAACTGTGCAATGTAGCCGTTCAAGGTCCGCTGTCCAGAGAGATACTTGCCGATGTTTTCTGGACAGCTCCCACGCAGGCCACTATCAGTGAACTTGGCTGGTTTCGTTTTAGTGTGGCGCGAATAGGCGACTTTCACGGTGCTGCAGTGGTGGTCAGCAGAACAGGATATTCCGGAGAGTTGGGCTATGAAATATTCTGTCACCCCAAGGATGCCAGAACGGTATTTGACGCTCTCTGGAAAGCCGGAGAACCTCGAGGAATGGTGCCATTAGGACTAGCTGCACTAGACATGCTACGTATCGAAAGTGGCTTGATTTTCGCCGGTTATGAATTCGACGATAGAACTGATCCTTTTGAGGCCGGTATAGGGTTTACCGTACCGTTAAAGTCGAAGGAGGATGATTTTGTTGGTAGGGCTGTGCTGGAGCAGCGTAAGCAGCAACCACAGCGCGTTTTGATGGGCCTGGACTTAGACGGTGGCGTGGTGCCGTCATCGGGCGACTGTGTAAGAGTAGGGCGAGCTCAGGTGGGTGAAGTGACCTCAGCAGTCAAGTCGCCCATTCTGGGGAAAACCATAGCGCTTGCTCGCATCGACGTCACTCATGCCGAAGTTGGTACCAAGCTAGAAGTTGGGCAACTTGATGGATTGCAGAAAAGACTGGCAGCAACGGTTGTCGGCACTCCGCACTTTGATCCAGGTAAGGAGCGCGTAAAAGGTAACTATTAAAGCTATTTGTTTAAAATATAACTCTTACAAAGTTAAGCGTTTGCAAACCAGCTAACTCTTTTTTCGCTGCGCATGTAAGTCTAGGAATACTGCCATGATGATGATGACCCCACCGAGTATGGATATCGGTGGAAGGTCGGTGCCAATGAGCCAGCCTGCTGATACGGTGGCAACGATTATTTCAGTCATGGTTAATAGGGCGGCGGTTGGCGCTGGTATACGTCTAGCGCCCCAGATTTGTCCAAGCATGGCTGGAAACAATACAGCCATGCCAAACGCCAAGCCTACAGCTATGGTGCCAAGAGATAGGGGTTGATCGCGAATCAGAACATTCTCGCTGGTGCTGGGGGGCAGGTAATACATGACAGTGGCAGCAACGATCGCCATAAGCAAACCGGTGGCCATGGTGGCCGCCGTACTGGCGAAAGGAGGTGTTTGCTCGCGCCCCCTTAGTAGAGACAGACTCACCCCCCAACAAAAACCTGCTCCGATGCCGCACCAATCACCTATGTTTTGTGGAACCGGTAGGTTTGTGCCACCGCCCAGCAATAGCCAGACACCTGTAATGGCAGCGATGATAACAACCAACTGTTCTCGACGTATGGGTTCACCATAGATGATGCGAGCAGACAGTGTTGTCCATAGAGGTAGCAGGTAAAAAAGGAAAATAACTCTAATAACATCTGAATACAGAACACCTGCAAAGTAGAGCACTGTTGCCAATCCAAGTGCAACGCCAACCAGCCAGCAGTCTATGTTGCGAAATGAGCGTGATTCGCCACGAAAATGAGCCACGATGATGCTGGGGATTAATGCAGCCGCTAGCACTACTGCTACAGCCCACAGGCCTGTAATGCCCGCATCGTCTAGATAGCGTAAGGGGATCCAGAATAGTCCCCAGATCGCAGAGCCTGCAGCCACTGCAATTGCCCCTGCTTTATCAGTTCTGGGATCTATGTTAACTGTTGATGACATTGGCGCATTAATGCAATGTGATTGGGGTGGCAAGCGGCATCAAGCTCGATACACGCTATTAGATGAAATTTACACACGCCACGCGTTTTCTTTCAGTCATACTGTTCGTAAACAACGACGGTGGCACTATACTACGACTCATGACAAGCGATGGATTAAAGAAGGTATGATCTTCAAGAAGTATCTTCAGAAAAGAGCTTTGGTGATTGCGCTTGTGGTTGGTACGATGCTCAACTGCATCAACCAAGGCCCCGAGGTACTAGACGGTGGGTCGCTTAATTGGTTTAAACTGGTACTGACTTATATCGTTCCTTATTTTGTGTCTGTATACAGCGCTGTGGCTTCTAACGATAAGTAAGGTGTAATTCGAGCTGACTGATGAGCTGGAATGCAGTAGCTATCAGTAATTTTGGACGAGGTAGTAAGAGGCGTCAAATAATATTAATAATTGAATGACTTCATCCCAGAAACTTGCATGCATTCGGGACCTTCGTTAGTGGATTTGTTCACGTAGTTGCTCACTGGCGTGAATACGAATGAATTCTTGTGAGTTGCTTTGATAAGCTCAGATAGGGAATCTTTATCAGTTTCCTGCAGCCACACAAAGGCTTTGTTTTTTGACGACAGCCAGACTGGCATTCTGTCGTGTACATTGCGCATTTCCTCATTGGCAGCGGTGGTGATAATTGAAACTTCAGGCGTGCTATCGCCGCCCTTAGGCTCTCTAAATATGCCAGCAAGAAACATAGCTGTATGATTTGATGGTGTGATGTAGAACGCTTGCACCAGCTTCTTGTTTTCACGCTTCCATTCATAGAACCCGTTTACTGGTATCAGAACACGCTGTTCGGGGATGAGGCTGCGCCACAGGTATGATGACCACACCTTGTCATCCCGTGCATTAGGTACACGCTTGGTAATAACTTGACCCCGTTTGCCTCGCGCGCTAACTGATACGCCCCAGCTCATGGATTCCCATGTGAGGCCCTGACGGTACCTCACTACATCCAGTGGTTGAGTTGGCGCAATATTAAATCGTGGCGCCCGATTGGGCTTTGCCTGCATATTCATTGCTTCGAGCAATTGCTTGACGCCTTCGTTGTCATGCACGTTGACTCTACCGCACATTTTTACTCCTCCTCAAGAAAGCTTGATAACACTGTGCCGATAATTCCCAATGAAGTCTAGGCAAGAATGTGGAAAGTCGCTTTCGTATCGCCATAGTGATTAAGTATTACTTGTGTAATAGCGACATTTGATTTGGTAAGTCGGCAATTGCTGTTACTCTCGAGTACGGCGGTATTATAAAAATATCAACCGTCGGTCAGATACAAACCACTGGAGGATAACAATGGAAGAACAATTAGCGGCGCTCATGGCCGCTCAGGCAGCCACCAACACCGCGATGGCTGAGGTTTATTATTTTGTGACAATACCGCTTATGGTTCTCATTCACGTAGGATTTCTGTCCTATGAAATGGGTGCTTCGAGACAAAAGAATGTTCTAACTTCGGGATTAAAAAATATTCTGGCGTTTGCGTTTCTAGTGCCTGCTTTCTACTATGTTGGTTGGTTTTTGTATTGGGCTTTGCCTACTGGAATTGATTTTGGCGTAGGGCCAGCTGGAATCAGCGGTTGGGACTACGCAGTTGCTGTCGCTAATCCGGCAGGCGCTGTCATGGGGCCAAACTTGGCGGATAGCGCGTCTGGTGTGTTCTGGGGTGCTTTTACCTTGTTTGGCGCAACCACTGCATCAATCATGTCAGGTGCTGTTATCGAACGTATTCGATTGTTTGCCTTTGTGTTGTTGGCTATCATATTGGGTGCAGGCGCATGGGTTGTTGGTGCTGCCTGGGGTTGGCATGCAGATGGTTGGTTAGTCACCAAGTATGGGTATCACGATTTTGGTGCATCAGGTGTCGTACACATGATTGCCGGCTTTTTCGCTCTTGGTGTCTTGATAAATCTTGGACCAAGAATTGGCAAGTTTAACAGCGATGGTTCAGCCAATAATCTCCCTGGTCATAGCATGCCGATGACGCTGGTAGGTTTAATGGCGATCATCGCAGGCTTCTTTGGCTTTTTAATGGCGTGTGCCATCTTCCCTGGTGAAGCATGGTCATGGTCAGCCACGAGCTTCACTTCCATCTATGGCACACCGATGACGCTATCGGCCATAACCTTCAATATACTGATGGGTTTTGCGGGCGGTATTATTGGTGCCTGGTTTATTACTCGTGACCCCTTCTGGATGATGTCTGGTGCACTGGGTGGAATCATTTCAGTGGCAGCCGGGCTAGACCTCTACTGGCCGCCAATGGCTTTTGTGATTGCCATGATAGGTGGAGTCATCATGCCTTATTCAGCACGCCTTATTGAAAAAATGGGTGTTGACGATGCGGTTGGAGCAGTTGCCGTTCACGGTGTACTGGGTGCCTGGGGTGTTATTGCAGTGGGTATATTCGCCGCTGGATTTCCTGCGATTCAAGGTGAGGGTGTGGCATTAACTAACCTTACTGGTCAAGCAATTGGCGTGGGCGTCATGTTTGCTCTAGGCTTTGTGCCTGGCTATGTGTGCTCTCTTATATTGCGCATATTTGGCTTGCTACGCGTAGGTCGCACAGCTGAAATTATCGGTCTTGATCAAACGAAAGTGCCTTCATCAGCATACCCTGAAGGTATGACACCGTCTGCTAAATATATCGGACACTAAAAAACTATAGGAGAATATTATGTTCGGTGCACCTTTTGATACAGGTACCTGGGAAGGCGTAACAGGGACCTATTACGCTGGCGTGGGCGGTGAGCTCACTTGGCTATTGATCTCGATAGCGCTGTGTGTTGTCGCCTTGGTAGGCGGTGCAATACATGAAGGAAGAGCTTATAAGAAAGCTGAAAAAACCAACATTGATCTTTGATGTAACGGCACTTACTTAAGCGAAAACAGTAGGCAACGTCATTCCCGCGAATGCTATGAATCCAAGGCTTATAGCCGCATGGGTTTCCAGCTACGTGGGGATGACGGGCTTAAGTCAGAGCCACTCACTTTTAATGCAAGATGTTTGTACAAACACTGTTGGTGTTGTAGACGATGCGCGATACCAGAAAAAGGTATCGCGCATGTTCAATTCTGAACACAAGAACTAATAGGGTATGGCTCTTAGGATTACCCTTCTACACTAGCTCCCCTGTTAGAGGCACTTGGAGCAATCAATAGTCGTCTTAGGCTGAGCCGCCTAACCGTTGATATAGGACTCAAACGAATCATCCATTGCATCAACCCACTTGGTGTGATGAGCGGGTGCCATGGTGCCTGTAATAACCGATCGATAGCTGTTATCACGAAATCCCATAATGTTTTCTTTTTTGTGTTTTTTCCACTGAAAAAAAGCTTCGTTGGCGCCATCGACGTCAAAGCTTGGATAGTCTGTTTCGCTGATAAGTTCTTTTACATAGTCACCTTGGTATCGGATACAGGCGTAGTCATCTTCCAGTGCATCTTCTTTTGTTACGCGATCGGCAACATCGCTAAGCATCGCATTTTTATCTGGTGCATTAAGCTTTCCAAGAATAGTGTCGCGTACGTACCAGGCTTGTGCATCAAACATATTGAAGGTGTACCACTGATCTTGCATGCCTAAATAAAACAAACGTGGGTTGTGCACGTAAGTCACACCTTTATACAAATCGTTGGACGCGAGCCGGTTCGCTGTGGATAGTGTCAGATCGTCTGCCATGAAGGGGAAATGATGCCTGTAACCTGTGCACAAAATGATGGCATCCACTTCTGCAGTGCTTCCGTCTTTAAAAGTGGCGGTATTGCCTTGCACATTTTGCAGTAACGGAACCTCGTTCCAGTTATCAGGCCAGTTATAGCCCATAGGTGCTGTGCGATGACTAACGGTGACTGATTGACATCCGTATTTCCAGCACTGAGAGCCAATGTCCTCTGCGGAGTAGCTAGTGCCAATAATAAGTACTCGTTTATCTTTGAACTCAACGGCATCACGGAAATCGTGTGCATGCATGATACGGCCATTAAAACTCTCAAAGCCCTCAAACTGAGGGACATTGGGTGTCGAAAAATGTCCGTTAGCCACAATGACGTGATCAAACAACTCGGTTGTCTCTTGGTCGGTTTCAAGATTGTGCGAAGTTACTGAAAACTGTTCGCTTGAGTTGTCATATTTAACGAGCTTTACCGGCGTTTTGAATCGAATCCATTGACGCACATCGGCCTTTTCAACACGCCCTTTTATGTAGTCCCATAGAACAGCGCGTGGAGGGTAGGAAGCGATTTGCTTACCAAAGTGCTCTTCAAAACTGTAATCAGCAAATTCTAATCCTTCCTTGGGGCCATTCGACCATAGGTAGCGATACATACTGCCGTGCACAGGCTCTCCGTGCTCATCCAACCCTGTGCGCCAGCTGTAATGCCAAAGACCACCCCAATTATCTTGTTTTTCAAAACAGACGACTTCGGGAATGGCTTCGCCGTTTTGTGCGGCTGATTGAAATGCTCTTAACTGGGCAAGCCCTGAAGGACCAGCACCGATTACGGCGATTCTCTTTTTTCCAGTGTCCAAGCGTCTACTCTCGTTATGTGTTTTAAGTATCTACTATCAAGCCTTTGACCAGTTTTCCACAATTTCAGTACCAGCGTGGCGAAATATTTTTGCTACTGGACAATACTTGGCCAGTTCTGTTGCGACACTTTCAAGTTCTGCCGTCGTTGCTGTTCCATCGGCAACGATATTCAGTTCTATTTTGGTAAAAGGTACTTCTACCTCCTCCATGAGCATGACGCCTCGTCGATCAAAGGTGTACGTTGCATTGATGGTTAAATGACCCATATCAACGCCTAGTTTATCAGCGCATTTATTGGCAATAACATTGGTACAACCTATCAGGGCTGCAACAGCGGCTTCGGTAGGTGTTGGCCCAAGATTGGTGCCACCACGTTCGGTAGGTTCATCAATAGCGAAGGTCACATCGCGAACACTTAAATTGGACAGCGCATGTGAAGGACTTGTGCTTTTTATACTTTGGCTAATCGTTGATTTTTGTTTGATGGCCATTGTTGCTTTTTTCCGTTGTCTAGATCGAGTGAGCTATAGGTTTAAGCGGCGTTAAGCGAGGTGATGCCTCAATGTTAGTCCGGTGCGAACTCATTAGTGCGTTTGCATTTGTGGCAAAACCCAGTAACTTCGCTCAAGGCATTGGTATTTTAGTGACAAATTTGGGTACCTGATATCCCTTTTGTACCGCTGGACGTGCAGCAATAGTGGTATACCAACGCAACAGGTTTTTATACTCCTTTAAGTCAATGCCTTGCCATTCAAAGCGTGAGATCCATGGCCAGCAAGCCATGTCAGCAATCGAGTATTCTCCCGCAATGAAGTCCCTATTCTCTAACTGTTTTTCCAGAACGCCGTAAAGCCTGCGTGTCTCACTCTGGTATCGGTCTTCGGCGTATTGAGATTTTCCCGGGTTGTATTTTAAAAAGTGATGAGTTTGACCTGCCATTGGGCCAAGGCCGCCCATCTGCCAGTTCAACCATTCAAGCGTTGTCCAGCGGGTTTTAGTATCTGTTGACAGAAAACGATGATGTTTTTCTGCTAAATATTGCATGATGGCGCCAGATTCCATCATTGAAATTCCTGTCTCGGTATCCTTAATAGCCGGGATACGATTGTTTGGTGCAATGGCAAGAAAGTGGGGGCTGAATTGCTCATTTTTTGTAATATCAATGGGATGCACGGTGTAGTCAATGCCAAGCTCTTCGAGAAGAATGGATACTTTTCGCCCATTGGGTGTTGTCCAAGAATAAAATTCAATCATTGTCGGAAGTGTCTGTAGTTTCGGTTGCGGGTCTTCAGGATACCGCTAATTGGCCTCGTCTAGATCAAGAGCGATGGTGTCAGCGACGCAGCGGATGGCAAAGTTACTGCGAACCTGAGCCACGCCAGGCAGACTAGCAATACTTTCGCGATGAATGGCTTCGTAGTCAGCAACATCTTCGCAGGTCACATGTACCAGATAATCTGGCATTCCAGCCATAAGGTGACAGCTCTGTACATGGGGCACCTTGAGTACTGCAGCCTCGAACTCGCTAAGCGTCTCCTTTCTCTGGCATTCGAGTGAGATTTCGACAAAAACGGAGACGCTGCGCCCCACTAGTTTTCGATTGACGATAGCCGCATAGCGTTCAATGATCTTTTCATCTTCTAGACGCCGCACCCTGCGATGACACGCTGAGGCTGATAGCCCTATTTTGTCGGCAAGTTCTGCGTTAGTGATCCGACCATCTATTTGTAGAGCCTTGATAATCGTATGATCTATGCTGTCAAGTTCAATCATTCGAAGATACTACGACAGAATGATAAATATTTCGTGATTAATTCAACAAAGTGCACAAATTTCGGTGAACTTGCATACACCTTCTAACTCTGACTCGGTATCTTGAAACCAAGTATTCAACCTTAATTGCAATCAGGAGAAGCCGATGCGTATTGGATTACCGAAAGAGATCAAGAACCACGAGCAAAGAGTAGGTCTTACGCCAGATAGCGTATCCGAACTCACTCGGCGGGGGCATTCGGTGCTGGTTGAAACCAATGCAGGTATAGGCATTGGCTCAAGCGATGACGCCTACATCGCCGCGGGTGCCGACATTGCGCCAAATGCTGCTGCGGTGTTTGAAGGCGTTCAGATGATCGTTAAAGTGAAAGAGCCGCAGGCTGTAGAGCGTGCGATGTTGCGTGAAGATCACACGCTATTCACGTATTTGCACCTTGCGCCTGATGCTGATCAAACCAGAGATCTGGTCAACAGTGGCGCCACCTGCATAGCTTATGAGACAGTGACAGACAATAACAATGCACTACCTCTGTTGGCGCCCATGTCCAAAGTGGCAGGTCGTATGTCGATTCAAGCAGCAGCGAACTACTTGCAACAACCTAACGGCGGTTGTGGCAAGTTGATAGGTGGCGTACCAGGTGTGGCACCTGCGAAGATCGTCATAATTGG
>JALZUD010000012.1 GCA_023301725.1 Granulosicoccus sp.
TACACACGGACACATCACCATGGCCGTAGGTGCCACTCTATTGATCCAGCAAGCATCATGGCCAGCACCTGATACGAGATCTCTATGGCTATAGCCAAGGCGTGTGGCAGCGCTTCGCACAGCAGTAACGCAGTCTTGATCAAACTCCACGGGATCAAAGCCCCCAACCTGCTCTATTTCCAACCCTAGTCCCATCTCACTACAAATCTCTTTTGCACCATCACGCAGACGTGTTTCCATGTCAGTGATGATGTCTTTTTCAGGGTGCCTGAAGTCGATGGTGAAAACACACTTACCCGGAATGATGTTGCGTGAATTTGGATAAACATTGCATTGTCCTATGGCACCCACCGCGTTAGGTTCATGACTCCAGGCAATGTCATCAACCAGTTGCGTGATTTTTGCCATACCAAGCCCAGCATTAACACGCATAGGCATAGGTGTGGAACCTGTGTGGCTTTCTTTGCCCGTTAGCGTGACCTCTAACCAGTTCAGTCCCTGACCGTGTGTGACGACACCAATGTCCTTTTTCTCTCGCTCAAGAATAGGTCCCTGTTCAATATGAAGCTCGAAGAAGGCTTTCATTTTTCGCGCACCTACTTTTTCCTCACCACGCCAACCTATGCGGTTCAATTCATCACCTAGCTTCAAACCTTCAGAATCTTCTCGATCGTAAGCCCAGTCTAACGAATGAATGCCAGCGAATACACCTGATGACACCATAGCGGGTGCGAAGCGTGTGCCTTCCTCATTCGTCCAGTTAACAATCACAATGGGGTGCCGCGTTTTAATCTGCATATCGTTCAACTGGCGAACAATTTCCAAGCCTCCCAGCACACCGAGAACACCGTCGTACTTACCACCTGTAGGTTGCGTGTCCAGATGACTACCCACATAGACAGGCAGTGCAGCTGAGTCGGTCCCTTCGCGCCGAGCAAACATGTTGCCCAGTTCGTCAAGCCCCATGGTCATGCCAGCTTCTTCGCACCAGCGTTGGAACAAGGCCCGGCCTTCGGCATCATCATCGGTGAGTGTTTGACGGTTGTTGCCACCTGCAATCCCGGGCCCGATCTTTGCCATTTCCATCAACGCATCCCACAACCGCTCGCTGTTGATTTTCATGTTGCTGTTTATGTTCAAGGATCGCCTCTCGTTTTTTGTGTAAGTAGCTTAAGTAAGTTGATTTACGATGATGTTAATCCAACGAACGTAATACTGATTTAAGGCCGTCAAACAGCTCATCGATCTGCTGTTTAGTAATGATGAGTGGCGGCGACAATGCAATGATGTCACTGGTGGTGCGTATCAGCAAATTCTTGTCGAACGCTTTCAAAAAAGCATTGAAGGCACGCTGGGTAGGTTTACCCGCAATGGGTTCAAGTTCTATCGCACCAATAAGCCCGTAATTTCGAATATCAATAACGTGCGGTAGGTCTTTTAATGAATGTAAAGCGTCTTCCCAATAGTCGGCCAGTTCGGTTGTTCGCTCAAACAGGCCTTCTTCTTTGTAGGTCTCCAGAGCACCTAGTGCGGCTGCGCAGGCTATTGGATTGCCAGAATAGGTATAGCCATGGAAAAACTCAATGAGATGTTCTGGTCCGTTCATGAAGGCATCGTGGATGTCATCACGTACAAATACGGCACCCATTGGTATAACACCGCTTGTGAGGCCTTTGGCGGTAATTATGATATCGGGTATTACACCAAACACATCGGATGAAAACGCACCACCTAGCCGTCCAAAGCCTGTAATGACTTCATCGAATATCAGCAAGATGCCGTGTTTATCACAGATAGTGCGTAAGCGTTTTAGGTACCCAACAGGCGGCATAAGCACACCGGTTGAACCTGCCATGGGTTCAACGATTACGGCGGCTATTGTGGATACATCGTGAAGTGCAACGATGCGTTCAAGCTCATCTGCCAGTTCAGCACCGTGAAGTGGTAGGCCGCGGCTGAACGCATTGCGCTCAATGTCATGGGTGTGCGGCAAGTGGTCTACACCGGCAAGCAAAGTACCAAACATTTTACGGTTACTGACAATACCACCAACAGAGATACCACCAAAGTTTGAACCGTGGTAACCGCGCTCTCTGCCGATCAACCGTGTTCGACTGCCCTCGCCTTTGATCCGGTGATACCCGAGAGCCATTTTCAGTGCGGTCTCAACAGATTCAGACCCTGAGTTGGTGAAAAACACATGATTCAATGTTGGCGGCGCAAGCTCTGCCAATGCTGTTGCCAACTCAAACACCTTAGGGTGACCCAGTTGGAACGCGGGCGCATAGTCCAGTTCTGCTACCTGCTTCTGTACCGCTTCAACAATTTTTGGACGTGCATGACCTGCATTGCAACACCACAACCCTGCAGTTCCATCCAGAACCTGACGCCCATCGTCAGTGGTGTAGTACATATCTTTTGCTGCTACAAACATACGAGGTGTTTGTTTGAACTGCCTGTTGGCGGTATACGGCATCCAGAAAGCATCCAGATTATTGGGTCGCGAGACAGCTTCTGACATGATAAAACTCTCCTTACACTTTGTTATTAACTCAGCAGTTCAGATGAATATCACTACACGTTCATCTTTAATCATGATCAGTATAAACTGATCTTGTTATCAACTATTACACACTGGCTCAGTCAGACATAAAACAAAAGGCTTACAGTACTAACAATAGACAATAATGACAAAACCTAAATTAGACAGTAAAAAGCCTGGTACCACCCGAATACAAGCGCAAAACCGGCAAATAATAATTGGCGCTGCGTTACAAATTTTTTCTGACCACGGTTATCGTGGTAGCACGGTTGCACAAATTGCTGATGCAGCCAATATGTCCAAAGCCAACCTGCTGTATTACTTTGAAAGTAAGCAAGATGTTTACTTGTCTGTGCTGGAATGTACCCTAACTGAATGGTTGCAACCTTTAACCCAGCTGAACCCCGAGGGCGACCCTGCTGAAGAGATCTGGACCTATGTAAAGGCAAAGCTGGCCATGTCGAAATCAAACCCTGAAGCCTCCCGATTGTATGCCAACGAAATACTGCAAGGCGCGCCTATGATTGGCCACTTTCTGCAAACTGATCTGCGAGAGTTGCTTGATAATCGTTGCGCTATTATTCAGCGGTGGATCGATGAAGGTAGACTTAACGCTGTCTCGCCTTTGCACCTCATGTTTTTTATATGGGCAACCACTCAGCACTACGCAGATTTCAGCGCACAAACAGCCTTCTTGACCGATAATACCGAGACGCTGTTCGATGATGCTGAAAGCACGCTCAAAACCCTGTTGTTTAATGGATTGATGAGTTAGACATTGCATTAGAGTCTAACGGGATGCCATGGGGTTGTTCAGGTGAGTTGTCCAGTTCGCGTATTCGTTGTTGATAGGTAAATTTGTTCTTGGATCCACCCCAGATGTCATTTGCTCCATGGATATACAATTTTCCACAGGGCAAACGCTGACGCACAAGTTACAACCAACGCACTCTTTGTCGATGACTTCATAGTGACGTTTGCCGTTCAACTCTTGTGTGATGGCTTGATGCGATGTGTCCTCACAGACCTCATGACAGCGTCCACACTGAATGCAACTATCTTGGTTAATTGACGCCTTCGTGATGTAATTTAAATTCAGATACTGCCAGTCGGTCACATTCGGTGTGGCTTTACCGATGATGCTATCGAGATTGGCATGTCCTTGTTCGTCCATCCAGTGTTCAAGTCCCGAGATCATTTCCTGAACCACTTTAAAACCATAGGTCATGGCGGCAGTGCAGACCTGTACATTACCAGCACCTAATGCCATGAACTCGGCTGCATCTCTCCAGGTTGTTATCCCACCAATACCAGATATGGGCAGATTGGCAGTCTCTTTATCGCGCGCGATTTCAGCTACCATATTCAACGCAATAGGTTTCACCGCTGGACCACAATAACCACCGTGTGAACCTTTGCCGTCAATTGAGGGCTCAGGGGACATGGTGTCAAGGTTGACACTAACAATTGAACTGACTGTGTTGATTAACGAGACCGCATCTGCCCCACCTGCTAATGCAGCGCGTGCTGGATAGCGAATGTCCGAAATATTGGGCGTTAGCTTGACAATAACAGCCATGTCTGTGGCTTCCTTACACCAGCGCGTTACCATCTCGATGTACTCGGGAACCTGCCCAACTGATGCGCCCATGCCCCGCTCTGACATACCGTGAGGGCAACCAAAATTCAACTCAATTCCATCTGCGCCGGTATCGTTAACGCGCTTGAGAATATCCTTCCAGTTTTTCTCTTCGCAAGGCACCATCAGTGACACAATCATCGCTCGGTCTGGCCAGTCACGTTTCACTTGTTTGATTTCGGCCAAATTGACTTCCAGCGATCTGTCAGAGATCAATTCAATGTTATTGAGTCCGATTAATCGCCGATCAGCTGAATACACAGCACCGTAGCGAGGGCCATTAACATTTACCACATGTGGGTTTTCACCCAGTGTTTTCCACACCACGCCGCCCCAACCCGCTTCAAAGGCACGCACCACGTTATAGGCTTTGTCTGTTGGTGGCGCTGAGGCCAACCAAAACGGATTGGGTGATTTAATTCCGATAAATTCGCTACTTAAGTCGGCCATTCAATTCTCCAATGCCATGCTCACAGCAGACAGTTCATGTGCGCAAGCTGTTGACGTGAAATTTGTTAATCGCTGCTGATTTTGTTCATTAATCACGCGGAACATCAAAGCGATAATTGCTGATGAATAGACTCAGCAGCTAGTTTGCCGTCTTGTACCGCCCATACTGTGAGATCATCGCCAGCATCTATACAGTCTCCTCCAGCCCAGATTTTTTCATGACTGGTTTTGCGGTTATCGTCAACGTGTAAACGGCGATTGTTCATGTCAAGGCCAAAGGCCTGCGCAGCTGTTGCATCAAATGTTTGACCGATAGCCATCAGCACTTGATCAGCTTTAATGATTATTTTTTCACCGGTTCCCGTCAAACTGCCAGTGGCTTGC
This sequence comes from Granulosicoccus sp., assembly GCA_023301725.1. Lineage (GTDB taxonomy): Bacteria > Pseudomonadota > Gammaproteobacteria > Granulosicoccales > Granulosicoccaceae > Granulosicoccus. The sequence continues at coordinate 5,016 of JALZUD010000012.1, forward strand.
GTAGTGAATTCAAACTCAACACCTGCCACTGCACCATTGTCCTCAATAATCTTTACCGGGCTCACTTGAGTTTTTAGGGTCACGCCATGGGTTTGAGCCAGTTGTTGTTCGTACACACTGGCATTCATCTGTTGTTGTGAGCGCCGGTAAGCTACGGTCACATCTTCTGCGCCAAGCATACGAGCTTGCACTGCAGCATCAATGGCTGTCATACCACCACCAATGACGACAACTCGACGCCCAACTGCGATAGAGGCGTAATCTTTTGCTTGTCGTAGTTGCGAAATAAACTGTACCGCATCACTAACGCCCTTGAGCTCACTTCCCTCAATCGTTGCGCTGTTAACGCCGTCAAGCCCTATGCCAATAAACACAGCATCGTGTTGATCTATGACGTCCTGCAGGGCTAGGTTGTTGCCAAGCCTTACCCCATTGTTAATCACGATGCCACCAACATCAAGAATGAACTGAACCTCTTTTTGTGCAAAATCATCGATAGTTTTGTAACTGGCAATACCGTATTCGTTCAAACCACCTGATTTTTCACGTGCATCCATGATGACTACATCGTGACCATATAGAGCTAACCGGTGAGCACAGGCAAGTCCAGCCGGGCCCGCACCAATAACCGCAATTTTTTTACCGCTTGCACTCTGACGTTTGTAGGGGTGCGAGTCGCTAGCTTGCATTAGGTAATCCGTGGAGTAGCGTTGCAATGCGCCTATTTTTACCGGCTTGCCTTCAGCTTCCTGACGCACACAAGCTTGCTCGCACAGGGTTTCTGTTGGGCAAACACGTGCGCACATGCCACCAAGAATATTTTCATTGAAAATGGTTTTACCTGAAACCGCCGGAGTGCCTGTCTGAATTTGCCTTATGAATAGGGGTATATCGATACCCGTAGGACAAGCAGTAACGCAAGGAGCGTCATAACAAAAGTAGCATCTATCAGCTTCTACCGAAGCTTCGTGCGTATTTAAAGGCGGATGGATATCTGACTCCAATCCTGCAAAAGGACGATCTAGCTGCCGCATAAAACCCTCTCCTCAGTAAACCTATTCTGATTTAAGCAATTTTTATCCAAATGGTCAAATTATATTTTCTATACTGATTAACCTCACTAGGGTTTACATCATTGATTAGGATTCTTTTCGCAATAGCGACGTAGTTGCTGCACAAGATCAGCTACGGCGGGGCTCTCCCACTCGTCCCTACGCTTAACGATACCGGCATTACGTGTGGGCAGAATGTGGTCGACATCAACGACAGCAATCCTCCCTGACTGAAGTTGTTTCAACGAGGATCTCACAACAAACGTCAATGTATCTCAGTGACCACGACGGCGAACTTTATAATATGGATATGGACATAGACCCAGACCCAGACGAATTGATTAACCTCTATCACGATCCGGCTCACCAATAGCGTATTCTTCAATAATGGATCTCAACGTATGCACCTGATTGATACACGAGTTGCATGATGCCATGCTTGTCACTTCTCTTGAGCTACACCAGACGCTCCTTAAAGGCCTATCGTACGATGACTCAGCCGAGTTTGCGCAACTGTTGACAACTGTTGGTAACAAATTCAATGAGCTACCAACGAACTAGTCGATTTCTAATTCAGTAACTGAGGGTACACAGGTGACAATTCGCCTTTTCTCCGACAAAAAACGCCCCGTGCATTTGGGCTCGTATCCTACAGAGCGGCTGGCACGTGTTAATTCTGGGCCTTGTTTAGATAATTGTCCGCCGTTCAAGCCGCTCAGTTTTCATCTACCTGAGATGCCCAATTCGATTATCAATGCGATGGGAGAGCATCAAGCAATGCTTGACGCTATTCGTGATGGACTGGTGAACAAGGCTGTTGCAGATTGCCCTAGTGATTTGCAGAACAGGTCTGAGCATTTAAAAGCCTTCGGATATTATGTTGATGCCTCTATTGTGGGTGTTTGCCAGTTGCCGCAGAGTGCTTTACTAAAGTCGCCGGCAGTCAACCCTGACATCGAACATCTAGCTGAAGATCTGCGTACTCGCCAAACTAAAACTCTGGCGTCTGGCATCGATATGATCATGGCTGACCTAAGGGACTCCATGAACGCCCCTCCTACCTCTATTGGTGGGCACACGCATGCCATAGTCTTCCTCTACGAGTACCCACGCGATCCTGAGCCTGGAGAAATGGGAGTAGATTGGATCGTTGACTCACAAGCCCATCGAGCCTGCTTGTTAGCCTCTGAAGCGGCTGTAGTGATTGCCAATTACGTGCGCTTGTTAGGTTTTGATGCACGAGCTCACACCAGCACCTCTAGCGATGTTGACCTCAACCTATTGGCGGTGGCCGCAGGCTTGGCAACAGTGGAAGCAGGCTTGCTTCAGAACCCCTATGTGGGTAAACGCTTCGGCTTGAGTGTGGTGACGACGACCTTTGAACTGGCAGCCGACCGACCACTTGCAGCCAGTGATCAGCAACCTCGTGCACGCACTCACGGGCTGGCATGGAAACTTGGAAAAGGCTTTGCCAAGAATGCGTTTAACCAGACACGCTATGCTAAACGGCGCTATATGGACGGCGAACAGCCGTTCGAGAAGCTGAAACGTTCGGATAAACCCACAACGTTTATTGACGAAGACAGAGTGGCGCGTGTTCCAAAGCGCACAGATATGTTTGCCCGTGCGCAGTTTGGCGATATGGGAAAAACGCTGCAGGACAATGCCAAGGGTGGCCACTATGCCCGCAAGGCCGCGCCATCGATGGCGCAGCGCAGAGCACTGGGCGCCTTTGTCCTGTTGCAAGATGGCGAGCCGAATGAAAAACGCACAGAACTAGACCCTCAACAAGCCAGTAATTTGATAAAGGCCAGTAGCTACTTTTTGGGAGCAGACGCTGTAGGAATATCTCGTTGCCCCGATTGGACTTGGTACTCTCACGACGCCACGGGGGCGGTGCTTGAGCCACCGCATGACCAGGCCATTTCGATGATCGTTGATCAGGGTTTTAGCACCATGGACGGCTCGTCTGGCGATGATTGGATCGCTGTCTCGCAATCGATGCGTGCGTATCTTAGGTTTTCGCTATTAGGCGGTGTGATCGCAAAACAATTGCGCAATCTTGGCTACAGCGCTAAAGCTCACTCCGTACTGGATGGCGATGTACTGCAGCCACCGCTACTTCTGCTCAGCGGTATGGGCGAAGTGTCACGGATCGGTGAAGTCATCCTCAACCCGTTCCTAGGGCCTCGGCTCAAATCTGGAGTTGTTACAACAAATCTGCCCATGGCGCACGACCAACCTATAGATTTTGGCCTGCAAACCTTCTGCGAGAGCTGTAATAAATGCGCGCGGGAGTGTCCTGCAGGTGCAATTACCGCGGGTCCAAAATTGATGTTCAACGGCTATGAGATATGGAAATCCGATAGCCAAAAATGCACCAGCTATCGTGTTGCTCAACCTGGCGGCGCCATGTGTGGCCGCTGTATGAAAACATGCCCTTGGAATTTAGAGGGGCTATTTGCCGAGGAACCCTTCCGTTGGGCAGCGATGAATATTCCAAAGGCTGCTCCACTATTAGCCAAGCTCGACGACATGGTGGATAACGGCAGTTTAAACCCTGTAAAAAAGTGGTGGTGGGATTTAGAAATTCAGGCGGACGGTGCCTACCGACCAACCGATAAAATGGTAAATACCCGTACTTTACAAAAAGATTTGCACCTCAAATACGAAGATCAAACGTTGGCTGTTTATCCGGCCAACTTGGCACCGCATCCGTACCCTTACCCATTTCCTATGGATCGTGAAAAGGGCATTGAAGCTTATCAGGCGATGATCACTGCCGAGCAGTATCAGTTGCGACTAGCCAATGGGGATACCGAAAACTTGGCGCATAAAGTCAGAGATGACATGGCTAGTCCTGTCATTCAAGTCGTGCTTAGTAAAGCCGAATCTATGACAGCTGATGTGCACAAGTACGAGTTTCGGACTGTCAACGGCGAGCTACTCCCTGAATGGAGTGCGGGTGCACATTTGGATATCGTAGTGGCCCCTGAATTTTTACGTCAGTACTCGATGAGTGGCGATCCTGCAGACCGTTCTGTTTATCAGATTGGCGTATTGCGTGAAGACGAAGGACGGGGTGGTTCGCTGTTGATACATCGTATATTCAGCGAAGGTCGCACACTCTTTATCTCCAAGCCAATCAATCATTTTCCAGTGTATGAAGAAGCGAGCTATAGTTTCTTGATGGGAGGAGGCATAGGCATCACGCCAATGATCGCCATGGCACATCGTCTACACACCTTAGGCAAACCCTTCGAATTGCATTACTCTGGCCGCTCTCGCAGTACGATGGCTTATCTGGAAGATTTGGGCAGTTTTGCCTGGGCCGACCGAGTTCACTATCACGTCACTGATGAAGATAGTCGTGCTGATATTAATGCAATTTTGACACAATGCATGGAAGGAACGCATGTCTACACCTGCGGTGCAGAACGATACATGAACTCAGTTATGCAAGCAGCGACGCGCGCTGGGGTTCCCGAGGACTTGCGCCATTTGGAATACTTCTCGGTCCCTGAAGCACCCGAGTGGGTCAACCATGACTTCACGCTGAAGTTGGTAAAATCTGGCCGAGAGTTTTTAATACCATCTGAGAAAACTGCAACCGATGTATTGCAGGAACACGGCATTGATATAGATGTTAAATGCAGCGATGGCTTGTGTGGGGTTTGTCAGTGTGGCCTGCTGAACGGTGAAGCTGATCACCGTGATTTTGTCTTGTCGAACAAACAGCGCGAAGACACGATAATTTTGTGTCAGTCAAGGGCAGCTAAAGCAGGAGGCGTGCTGGAAGTTGATCTGTGATTGGTTTCCTTTGAGAAAATAATATCGCTTTTGGTATCCACTTATTAGGTGCTAACCCTCGTAAACCAGCTGCTATAGTCACTAGAAATTACGCGTTAAAAACGCTTTAAAGCGCTCAACACTATGCGACTGTTAAATTCACCTGGCTTTCTGCTCATTGCCACAGGCAGCCTATTGGGGCTGACTTTCCCACTGGGAAAACAAGGCAGCCTTGCTGGCGTTCACCCTGTCGTGTGGGCGTTTCTTTTTTCATTTGGCGCATCTACTGCACTACTGTTGTTTCGCGTAGCGCGTAAGCAACCCTTGTTGCTGACCATTCGCAACTGCAAGTTCTACTTTATTGCTGCACTAATATCACTGGTATTACCCAACATACTCACGTACAGCGTCATTCCAGCGCTGGGCTCAGGCTTTACTGGTTTGCTATTTACCTTGTCTCCGCTATTCACACTCGCTATCTCAGCTATCTGGCAAGTTCGAATGCCAAACAAGCTAGGCTTGATAGGTATTACCCTAGGGTTTATCGGCGCTGTTATCGTATCGTTAACACGCGGAGAAGTTGACAACCCTGCCCGTATTGGTCTGTTATTAGCAGGAATTTGTATTCCCTTATCTTTAGCTGCAGGCAATGTGTATCGGACCATGGCCTGGCCTGCGGGTGCGCAACCCATTGAGCTTGCAATAGGCATGAACTTAGCGTCATCTGCAATGTTACTGTTGATCATTCAGGTACTACCCAATGCATCGTTGCCTGGGGGTCTGGAGTCAATTAAAATCACCGCTTTTTTTACCGTAGTGATTTGTAGCATGATGGTGGCAGTACATTCACGTTTGCAGTATGTCGGTGGGCCAACGTATTTGAGTCAAATTGGGTATGTTGCAGCAGGTGTTGCCCTGTTCATAGGTATGTTGTTTTTTAAGGAAAAATATTCATGGATTACATGGGCTGGAGCCATGTGTATTTTGCTTGGCGCGGGAGTCAGTATGAAAGCCCAGAAGATGAATTCAAAACCTTAGTTTTTACACCACATTTCATTGCTCTCAGTGCAGTCAATTCAAACCCATAAACCCCACGTGTGCACCCGTTGTTTGAACCTCAAACATGCCATCCTTGGCATGAGTGCCACACGGTTCAACAACGTAAGGCGCTGCAACCGTGTAAATCGTTAGACGATTAGCCTAAGCTTCGTCGGCATCACCAATGCCACCCATGCACAGATATTTAAGTTCCATAAAATCATCCAGACCATGGTGTGAGCCTTCACGACCTAATCCAGACATCTTTACACCACCAAAGGGAGCTTCAGCTGTGGATATCAGACCAGTGTTAATACCTACCATGCCATAGTCCAAGGCTTCGCCCACACGCCAGCTTCGCGCCATGTCACGCGTATAGAAATAAGATGCCAAACCAAAATCAGTGTCGTTAGCAGCAGCAATAACTTCGGCTTCTGTTGTAAATTTGAATAGCGGCGCTAATGGACCAAATGTTTCTTCTGTTGCAACAGTCATGGCAGCTGTCACCCCCGTGAGAATCGTAGGTTCAAAAAAAGTACCACCGAGCTTATGACGCGAACCACCATGAACTACTTTCGCGCCTTTAGCCACAGCGTCTGCAATTTGTTCTTCAACTTTCACCACAGCCGCCTCTTCAATCAGAGGGCCGAATACAACGCCTTCATCAAAACCATTTCCAGTAGGCAGTAAAGCCACCTTTTCTTTCAGTTTTTCAGCGAATTGATCGTATACACCTGCTTGAACGTAAATCCTGTTGGCGCACACACACGTCTGACCGTTGTTTCTGTACTTGGCGATAATAGCGCCCTCTACAGCCGCATCGATATCAGCATCATCGAAAACAATAAACGGCGCATTGCCACCCAACTCCAAACCTAGCTTCTTAATGGTCGGCGCACATTGCGCATAGAGCATGGCACCAATCTCAGTAGACCCGGTGAAGGTCAGTTTTTGAACTATTTTGTTTGAGGTCATCTCCCCACCAATAGCGCTGGCAGACCCTGTAACCACGCTAAATACGCCAGCTGGAATACCTGCCTCTTCTGCCAGCACCGCTAGTGCAATGGCAGAGAAAGGTGTCTGAGACGCAGGCTTCAACACCATAGAGCAGCCTGCAGCCAACGCGGGGCCAGCCTTTCGAGTAATCATGGCATTCGGGAAGTTCCACGGTGTTACCGCAGCAACAACACCGATAGGTTGTTTGATGGTGACTAGCCGTTTGTCAGGTGCATGGCCTGGCGTGACGTCACCATAAGCACGACGAGCCTCTTCTGCAAACCACTCTATAAAGCTGGCTCCATAGGCTATTTCACCTTTGGCTTCAGCTAGGGGTTTTCCTTGTTCGGCGGTTAATATCGCACCAAGATCATCCTGATTTTCCATCATCAGTTCAAACCATCGTCGCAAAACATTACTGCGATCTTTGGCTGTGCGTTTGGCCCAGGCGTGCCGTGCTACTTCCGCCGTCTCAATGGCTTCGCGTGTTTCGTCAGTGCCTAATTTCGGGACCTTGCCAACAATCTCGCCAGTAGCGGGATTGCGCACTTCAATACTATCAGTAGAGCTGGCCTCTATCCATCGCATTCCAACACAGGCTGCCTCACGCAGAAGAGCGGGATTTTTTAATTTGAGCATATAATTAATCTAGTGAGAAATAATGTGCAGAAGCACGTCTGACGATTCGACTAGAGTCTTTGTCGTCGGTTCAGACAAAGTGTATGCCATGAACGATCAACTTGTCGACTAACAAACAGCCCATGCAACTGTTACGTCCATCTCAAGCCGTTTTAGCAACTAACTCAGGCATTGCATTGTGCATCGGCAGTGAGCTAGGGTTAGGGTTGTCTTGTTAGCGCTGTCTTGTCAGGGTTGTCTTATTAGGGTGTTAGGCGCGTGCTGTCGCGCATACTCAACGAAACTTCGATTTTGAGCTTCTTGGGTTCTTTCTTTAAGCCATCTTCATCGCTCAGCAACCGGATAACCAGTTCGGCCGCTATTCTGCCCACCTCAGCTGGGTCCACCGTCACCGTTGAAATAGATGGCATGGAAAAACTCGACACCTCAAAGTTACCAAAACCTGCCACCCCCACTTCGTTGGGTACCTGCACACCGTTCTCTTGTAACGCTTGCAGAACACCAAACGCGGGCGAATCAGAAACACAAAACACACAATCTATGTCGGAATAATATTCCTTCAGATTCTTGCCAATATAGTAGCCATCCTTAATTGACATAGGCGGATTACCGTACCGAATCATGCGATGTGAGGACAAGCCCGCAGCTTCCATCGCACTTCCAAAACCTGCTCTTCGCGCGGCACCTCGAGTCCACTCGTCGTTGGTTTCGCACAAAAATGCAATGTTCTTGTATCCGAGTTCGATGAGCTTTTCAGTCATCATATAAGAGGCTTGTTCGTTCGAAAATCCTACCGTATAGCCTATGGGCTTTACTGGAGTCTCCCACAATTCAATAACGGGTATTTGAGCTTGTTTAAGCAGCTTTACGGTTCGCGCAGTATGACCATCAAATGGCAGAGCAATGGCTTCCGGCCTTCTTTTTAACATGCTCTCTATGAGCTCTTCTTCGCGTGCCATCGAGTAGTCGGTATGACCCAACAGAATTTGTAATCCCGTACTTTCTATGGTCTCAGTAAGAGCCTGGACCATTTTTGCATAGTGCACATTGTTCAAGGATGGTACAAGGGTGGCTACAAAGCCAGATCGTTTTGTCGACAAACTACCCGCCATTTGATCAGGCACGTAGTTCATTTTATCGACAATCTTCATGATACGATCACGCGTGCTTTGAGACACGCTGCCATCAGCTCGCATAGCTCGCGAGACAGTCATACGAGACACACCTGCGGCCTTAGCGACATCCTCCATCGTCACCATAGAGACCTTGCCTCGCTGACTCATTTGGAGCTAGGTCTGTCTCTTGTGCAATAGCTACTCACCCGAAGATCGCTTATACAATATTTTAAAACTGTCATCTTGCTGTGATCCGGGGAATGGTGTGCGATTAGAGTTTGCGGAACGCCTCAAGCCAATAAAGTCCGGATTCGACGGTTTTACCGCGCGGTTTGTACTCCGCCCCGATATATCCAGAATAACCAATGCGCTCTAGCAGTTTCATCAAATAAGGATAGTGTACTTCACCTTCGTCAGGCTCACCACGATCATGCACAGCGGATAGCTGAATGTGCCCAATATTGTGCAAATTTCCGAGTAAAAGTGTGGACAAATCGCCCTGAACGATCTGTGTGTGAAAACAATCGAACATCAGCTTCAGATTGGACTCTCCAACGGCTTCAATGATAGAAACCGCTTGCTCAACTCGGCTAAAATGATAATCGGGTACCGAGCGCGGATTCAATGGTTCAATAACGATGGTGAGTCCGTGCTCAGCACCTTGCTTGCAGGCATATCGCAAATTTTCCTGAAAAACACTCTCTGACGCCTGAGTACCAGCTCCAGCAACCACATTGACATTTAAGGCACCAATATCGCAGGCGTAAGCAATAGCCTGGTCGATGTACTCACGTGCCAACGCTTCACGGCCTGACAGAGCCGCTACGCCAAATAGCCCCTCATCCGCTGGCCCTAGCTGGGTGTTAATTCCAATCATTGGAATATTGTTGGACACAAGTACCTTTGATATTTCTGCGCTGTTGTACTCGTACGGAAAATGGCATTCAACCGCGTCAAATCCGGCTTGAGCCGCAGCCACTATCCGTTCTGGCAACGCTAAGTGTTCCCAAAGAAAACCAATATTTGCCGAATATCTGAGAGCCATGAAATAGTGCCCGGTTACACGCTAACGTGGATGTTAGAAGAATCGAATATAGTTGGGCGCAGGCAATTCATAAACATAACCAGTGGCAGCAACCAATCCCGTTTCAACATCTCGTGCAAACAAATTTAACGTGGAAGAATCCTGATTGGCAATGATGACAGCCTTGCCACAAGGCGTTATAGAAAAATGCCTTGGAAACTTGCCACCTGTCGGTACGATGTCAATACGCTCCAGCTTGCCGTCCGTCAATAACTTAAATATGGCAAGAGAGTTATCACCTCGATTTGACACATACAAAAAGCGCGCATCGGGGGATAACTTTATTTCAGAGACGTAGGAGGTTTGCTCCCTGTTCTCGAGCGTGGATTCATATTGCATCGGTATTAACCGAGGCTTCAACTCATCGGGCGATGATGCATCAAGTTTGGCAACACATACCGTATTGAACAACTCATTTGATATGTAGCAAATGTCGAGGCTTGGGTGCATCACCATATGCCTAGGGCCTGAACCTGCTTCGAACTCAATGTGCGTATCGTGCGCCAGAGACTTCGTGTGCGCGTCATACCGGTATTGAAAGATTGCGTTTTCGCCCAAATCTGGAACAAACACCCAACTCTTCCAGAAGTGTGCACAGTGAGCATGAGGACCAACCTGTCGATTTTCCCAATGATCTTCACGGCTATTGACTTGCCGCCAGTCATCACCTTGGCGATAGTGCTGTTTGAAGCTCTGTAACACCTCACCCAACCGCCCGCTTTTATCTACATCAACAACATCGATTATTGCATCCCAATAACTGATGACAATGGCACTGTCTTTTTGTGGGGACAATGCAAGATAGCAAGTTGACTTACCAGATGCGGTAAACGTGTCTGCCTGACTCAATGTCGATTCAGACCCCACTTGGAATTGCACAACAGTGCCGTTGTTCTGAATAGTTTCTTCGATCGCGTACATCATGCGCCCGTTGTTATGTGGGATAAGTACAGCTGGATTTAGTGCATTAACAATCTCGCGCTCAACCAAAGTTCCTTCCGTGGTTAACGTTAACCCATAGATTCCTTTCCCCGATGTTGGTGCGTGAGGCTGATGAGCCAGGGCATCAAGATCAGTATAGGTACCAACGATAAAGGGATAATCTTTATCAAGTGTAATTGTTGCAGTCACAAAATCTCCAGAGTACTTCAGTAAAGAAAATTAGCCTCGACCTACAAAAGGCATGTCGTTAGCCATGACGGTGATATTGAGAACATTGACACCTTTGGGTAGTGAAGCCATGTACAAAATGGCATCGCACACCGGATCTACCGGAATGGTGGGTTCTCCCAGTACAGATCCATTCGCTTGCAAAACCCCTTCCGCCATTTTGTCCCCCATCTTTGAACTCACATTGCCCAAATCAATTTGGCTACAGCTAATGCCAAATTGCCGCCCATCAAGACTCAGTGATTTTGTTAATCCCGATATAGCATGTTTAGTACAAGTGTAAGGAGCTGAAAAAGGCCGTGGCGTTGTCGCCGACACCGACCCATTGTTAATAATGCGCCCACCATTAGCCTGCTTGCGCATTTGACCAAAGGCTGCTTGAGCACACAAAAACGCACCAGTGAGATTGATGGCAATCACTTGGTTCCAAGTATCAACGGCTAGCTCATCAATCGGTACTGCAGGTGCTGCAATACCTGCGTTATTGAATAGCATGTCGACTTGCCCAAACGTATCCACTGCAAGCGAAAACAACTGTTTCACATCGCTTTCCTTGCTGACATCACAAACAACACCCAAGCCCTCGGTCGGCATCAGTGCAACCGTCTCATCAAGGCTCGATTGTGTTCTTCCGGCAACAACCACATTCCATCCTGCTTCACTCATCTTCAGAGCAACCGCTCTTCCTATTCCAGCACCACCACCTGTAATTACTGCAACGCTTTTCATAAGTTTATTCCAATATGTGTGTGTAGCTTTCGTCAGCCTTCAAATTGTTGATTTGATGTCAATTAACCTTTTACTGCACCAGCTGTCATACCCGTAATGATTTGACGTGAAGCGAACAAAGTAAAAATAATGGGAGGAATGGCCAGCAGCATGCCAGTAGCCATAATCACACCCCATTCAACATTAAATTCAGACATGTTGTTTACAATCAAAATTGGTACTGTTTTCGTATCTCGATCAGATAGCGCCGAGGCCAATAGGTATTCATTCCAGGCAATACGAAAAGTAAATATTGCAGCAGCAGCTAGTCCAGGCTTGATCAGGGGCAAAACAACTTTGAAAAAGATCTGGAATGGCCCAGCTCCATCCATTCGAGCAGCTTCTTCGAGCTGCTTTGGCACCTGAACAATAAAGCTCTGCAAAATCCAGATAACGAATGGTAAATTCATTGCAACGTAGATGATAATAATGCCGCTGTGTGTGCCTGCGAGGCAAATATCACCCCTGCCTCCAAATTCTTCCCTGAACCACGCACCAAACCAAGAAGCTTTTGAAATACAAAATTCGTTATTCCACAGTCCGAATACAGGTACTAGTAAAACAGCAGGTGGAACCATACGGACCATTAGTGTAGTTCCAGACACGGTATCTCGCCCCATGAAGCGAAATCGCACTAGTGCGTAAGCTGCCATGCATCCAATAACGAGAGTAAGAACTGTCGATACCAGTGCAATAACAAGCGAATTAATAAATGCACCACCAAATTTCAGCGAACAAAATTCAACATGATCTGGCGCATAGGGCAACACATCACAAAGTGCCGTCTCATAGTTCTGGATGGTGGGCAGAAACAGCAATCCAGAGGCACCGCTGATAATGTCCACATCCAGCTTGAATGAGTTGATAAACATCAGTGCTATCGGACCCACTGCCATGACAACGAGCATGACAATGATGACGTAAAAGGCTGGATGCTGTGACTTGTGTTTTTGAGTGGATGCAGACATTACATCTCTTCCTCTATAGCTCTAATGGCACGGGCTGCGCGAAATTCCTGAATTCGGTTAAACACCAGCATGATAATAGTCAAAAACAAAAGCATCATTAGGAGAAAGTTCGACATTGCCGCGGCAACACCTAACTCTCTGAATTCTGTAGCTGTTCTGGATATTCGTAAGGCTAGTATTTCAGTAGATAAACCTGGACCACCTTCTGTCATCACCAGAATGACTTCTAGCACCTTGAAGGCATCGATTAAACGAAGTAGCCCAGTAACAATGAGCACAGGCATCATCAAAGGTAACTTGATATAAATAATCTGCTGCCAACCGTTGGCCCCATCGATGCGTGCAGCCTCTAACGCCGAGCGTGGTAATGATTGCAAAGCGGCTAACGATAAGATAAATATAAAGGGCGTCCATTGCCAGATATCAGCAATAATCACTGACATCAGCGCATGTTGCCCCAGCCAATCAACAGGCTCCAGCCCCACGGCTCTCAAGACATCGTTAAACACTCCAACCGTGGGGTGATACATATAACGCCAGATCAGACCAACCACGACCGGTGCAATCATCATCGGCAGGATAAACAGGGTGCGTAGCACCGACATGCCACGAAGGTTTCGATCTAACAACAGTGCTAGACCCACACCGATAAACATCTCAACAGTAACAACAGATACCGCAAACTTTAAGGTGACACCTGCGCTCTCGCGAAAATTAGGATCACCCCATAAAGTGTAATAATTGGCCAGGCCAATGAATGTAGATTCACCCAGTGCCTGACTTGGATCCCAAGCCCTGAAACTGCCGTAGATCATATATCCCAGTGGATACACTAAAGCTAGGCCCATAATCACCATGGCAGGTGCCAAAAACACGTACGGCGTCAGGCGATTAAAAGTAGCTGTACGCATAGCTGGCATGGATACCAAATGAGGTTAGAGAAAAAGCAAAAAAATACTAACTATTAAACCAATCTATACCGACTTCCCTGTCGGAATGACCGAAGCTCCAGAACAGATAGACACAATACTTATAGGTCTATCTGTAGTACATGCAGCAGTGCTTTATGCACTCGCGTTGCGAAGACGAGTAGTTGGTTTACCAAAGGCGTGTATACCAACGGCTCGTTCAGTCACGATGGAATTATTCCTGCCAGGTGTAATAACCAGCCTCTTCCATCACCACTCTTGTGCGCGACGCTACGCCATCAAGGGCCTCTTGAATATCCAGATCTTCAGTCAATACCTTAGACAAGGTAGTACCGATATCAGCATTGATTTTTCCCCATACAGGAATAATAGGACGCCAATCTGGATCAGCATGTTTCAGAGCCTCACCAAAAACACTCATGTGCGGGAACTTGGCATTAACATCAGCATCGGCATGAGTCGAGAACCGCGATGGATTTCCGCCAGCTAACGCAACAAGCTTGTCACCTTTTTTGGAGGTCAACCATTGCATTAGCAAAAATGCAGCATCTTTATGCTCTGCATTTTTAGGAATACCGATACCAAAACCGCCTGTTTGACTACCGCGACGAGTCCCCATTGGGTGCATCGCCCAACCTACCTTTCCCACAACTGTTGACTTGTCAGGATCGTCGATCTGACCTGCAACAATTGACGTGTCAAGGAACATGGCAGTATCACCAGCAAGGAAAGATCCTAAAGCTTCACCAAAACCAAAGCTTGCAGCACCTTCTGGACCACAGTCAACAATACTTTTCAGGGCATTGGCCGCTTGAACGCCTTCTGCGTTGTTTAAAATAGGATTCCAGTCTTCATCGAAGATACGACCGCCTAGTGGTGCAAGATGCAGTAGAAAGGCATGTGCCGCATGGTGTCCAGATGCCGCTCGTGAACTTACGCCACCCATTCCAGGTTCCAACTCAGGTATCTGACAAGCAATATCTAGCATTTCTTCGTAGGTTTCAGGTACTGACAGACCATGCTTTTCAAATATATCTTTGCGGTAGCCTAATACTGATGTCTCAGAGCCGTATGGCAAACCAAAAAGCGATCCTGTTTTGCCTTCCAGGTAGCCTTTGTTGCCACCAGCAAAACCAATGTTATAGACGTAGCCATCAACCAAATCATCCGCATCATAAGTTGGATCGGTTAGTTTTGGATTCATAAAATAACGAGCAAGATTTTCTAATTGATCTGCATAAACATAATCAGCCTTAGAAAAAACAACGTAGGCGACAAGATCATAATCACCTTCATCCTGGCCTAGCTCAAGCGTTTGGCGCTCACGCATCTTCAGGTATGGAAGTTGATCAACTTCCACTTCAATACCCGTTTCCTTTGTAAATTCTGGCAGTATTCTCATCACAGCATCGTAATGAGGATGTGCAGGAAAATTGACTACCAATGTGGTGCCTGCATATTCATCGTAAGGCCCGGCCATGGCCTGGCCTACCAACAGAATTGATGCCACTGCTGCTCCGAGCAGTGATTTCGTATACTTTCCCATAGCTTCCTCCAGGTGAACTATTTAAGTGAACTATTTAAGTGAACTATTTAAGTGAACTATTTAAGTGAACTATTTAAGTGAACTGTTTAAGTGAACTGTTTAAGTGAACTGTCTATGTGTACAACGTGCCTTTGTGTAAGTCTTAGCTCAGCGCCAATCCATCACTCAGGTTGAAAAAATGAATATCTGCAAGGTGTACTTTGAACCTCAGTTTTTGTCCAAGCTGCACGGGGGTGTCAGATTTCAGCTCTACCATCACCTTCTCGCCACCACAATCACCAATAAGAACTGATTGCGCGCCGACGTACTCCGAAACAACGACATCAACCTTTATTGAACTATCAGGCCCCACATCCGGGTCGAAATGTAAATCTGAAGGCCTGATACCCAATTCGATTTCTCGGCTCTTACTCTGCTGCAATCGAAACTCAGTAGGCTCGTCACAGCGAAGCTTTAAATGCTGACTCTCAAGGAAGGTGATATCACCCTCCTGAACCACTGTCGCTGTCAGAAAATTCATGGGAGGCGTTCCCAAGAAACCTGCAACAAATTTATTTACCGGCTTTTTAAACAACTGTTCTGGCGAACCTTGTTGCTGAATTCTTCCTGCATGCATAACGACAATTCGATCAGCGAGAGTCATCGCTTCTATTTGATCGTGAGTCACGTAAATCATATTCTTGTGTATGCGTTGACGCAAAGTGGCAAGTTCAGCACGCATCTGTGTGCGTAACTTGGCATCTAGATTAGACAGTGGTTCGTCAAACAAAAATGTTGCACTATCTCGGGTAAGCGCTCTACCCATCGCAACGCGTTGGCGTTGTCCCCCAGAGAGCTCTGCAGGCTTTCTATGTAAAAAATCAGTGAGCCCTAGCATCTCCGCTACATCACCAATCTTCTGATTAATTTCCTTCTTTGGTCTCTTCTGCAATCGCAGTGCAAATGACATATTTTTCGCCACATTCATGTGTGGATAGAGCGCATAGTCCTGAAAAACCATCGCCAGATCTCGTTCCTTGGGCTCTAGATGACTTACTGGTCGCCCATCGATATAGATCTCACCCGAAGATACATCCTCAAGCCCGGCAATCATGCGCAAAGTGGTTGACTTGCCACAACCAGATGGCCCCACTAATACAGTGAACTCAGCGTCTTCCATTTCCAGATTGATGCCATGAAGCACCTCCACGTTTCCGTAGCGCTTGGTTAAATTATCTAGCTTGATTTTTGGCATCGTTCAATAATCGCTGCGATAAACACAAGGTGACTAAAATTCCTTGAGCAAATAAAATGTTACCGGTAACATCACACATAATCATACAAGCACACTGCATCAATTTGCAAGTGCTTATTTAAGTAAATAATTCAATGATGGCGTTAGGGCGCGACACTGCGCACGATGCAAATGCCTATGTACCCATACTTTTTGACCAATAACTTCCTGCTATTAACTCAAAAGACGCAGTGTCGAGGCCGATATAGTTGCAACACATGCAGACAGAATGGTGCCCCACAACATGTCAACCAAGCTCATAACAACAGGCCATTCTTTTAACGTTGCAAGATTGGTCATGTCATATGTGCCGTAAGCAAGAAAACCCACTAATGCACCGTAAAGCGCGACACTGGTTAATGAAACGTTAGTATCGAAGGGTCGCACCGCAAGAAAGACTAAGCCAGCGGTATACGCCAAATAGAAAATAATGGCGGGAACCGGTAAAGGAGACGGACGCAAAAGATGCCCTAACTGTTCTGAGTAAAATGATTTAGCCACCAAACCAAGCCAGATGCCATCAATCACTAAAAAAGCAACAACCGCAACTCCATACGCAATAGCAAAAGATTTCATTGTTTGTTTCTCTGAATTTAGAAAGAAGCAGGACTAACAACGCAAATCGTGCGTTGCGTACTTGGATGAACAAACTTCAGTCTATCTGCATGGAGCATAAGTGCGACTTTGTTTTCAGCCAATAAAGAAGTCGGACCTATGGCCGCCACAGCACTAGCACCTGATCCGTATAGCCGATCACCAGCAATCGGATTTCCCAAACCGGCAATAGATGCTGCGTGGACCCGCAACTGATGCGTTCTTCCTGTTAGAGGATATAAACTGATTACTGAAAAATTGCACGGCCGCCGTCTATGCCAAAGCGTTGCAGAGGGCTTGCCATGCTCTGCACAAACTATCTGGGCAGGTCGGTTCTCGATATCGAGTCTAATGGGCAAATGTATCGATCCACCTAACGCCTCCACCGGCCTCTCAAGCAATGCCTGATAACGTTTTTGAATCTGGCGAGTTTCAAACAACTTTCCCAAGTGTCGATGGACAGTACGGTTTTTTGCTAATAACAATAACCCCGAGGTGTCCATATCTAAACGATGTACTAGCACTGGACCCGTAAGTTCTCTGCCGCTGTTGAGAACGCGCGTAAGTACAGAGCCGTCTTCATATCTACCAGGTTGTGACAGCATGCCGCCAGGCTTATTGACTATCAGTAGATCATCATCCTCGTACACCACAGGCAACTGATCCATTGACTGTTGCCTGTCAATTTCTTTGTCTTCCATTACATCAACGCTCGCCTGATCAGATTCAAGCCCATAATGAAAAAGAACCACAGCAAAAGCCGTTGAAAGCGCTGAGCACTGATACGATGCCGAATGAACTCGCCCATGGCGAATCCGGCTAATGAAGGAATTACCAGTAGTAACGAGTACATAAGCATAGCAGTGCTCAACGAACCCGCGTTAACATAGCTCAGGAACAAAACACACGATCCTGTCAGTAGAATTACGCCAGTTGTAGCGACAAACTGCTCTTTGGAATAACGACGCGCATGCATGTAGATGAGTATTGGCGGCGCCCAGACACTGACCAGCCCACCCATAACACCTGCCCAAATTCCAGTCACTAGCTGTGCAGGTTTGTCCCACTTTAGGGGTAATGTTAAAGGCTTTGAAAACAAACTATGCAAAGCATACAGAGCAACAATAACTCCCAGAACAACGGTCAGTACATCTATCTGAATCCGCGCTGCCAACTGTGAAAAAAAGGCGATGAATATCAGCATACTGACAAGCAATATTTTTATTTGTGCTACTCCCGCCAACAATTTACGAGAGCGAAACACTTGCCACAAATTCGTAAACAACATAGGCATGATCACCATGACAATGGCAGTCCGAGCATCGATCACTTGCGCCATCAGACTAACAGCAGCTGTTGGAAATCCTATTCCCAACACACCCTTTATGACGCCAGCAAGACAATATATGCTGAGTGCTATTAACAACAATTGCACCGGGTTATCGGCTTCAATCGCGGCGATTAGCTGCAAAAACACTGACTCAAACACGGCACATTGTCCACTGACTGTGGAATCCGCGTTGCAAATGCCTTAACATGCCTGACGGCCAGCAACCAGAGCGCCACCTCATGCAACACGACCACCCGCTTCTTGTTAAAACTCGCCACATCTTAGACAACGCGCTAGTCGCGGTTGAGATCATTGCACTGATAGCAACTGCTCTGGCTACCACGGTGGCCATAGCCCAGGAAATCTGGATAATGATCGACCGAAGTTCTGTCACTTTGGCTGATTTGTTATTGATGTTTTTGTACCTAGAAGTGTTGGCGATGATAGGTCAGTACTTGCGAACGGGGCAGATTCAGGTTCGATTTCCACTATACATTGCCATGGTGGCCTTAGCCCGGTATCTGATTATCGAAGTAAAGGAGATCGAGCAATTTCGAATACTGGCAATTTCATTCTCCATACTGCTATTGACGCTAGCAGTACTGGTCATTCGCTATGGCCATCTCAAGTATCCCTACAAAGAAATAAAGGATACCAGCGACTAACGTGTCAGTTCAGACATCTGGCGCCAAACAGCATCGAGCCCTTCCTTGTAAGACGGATACTGATATTCAAAATCCAACGCTTGTTTGCTTAGCGCGTTACTCACTCTCTTGTTTTCACTATAGAAAGATCTCGCCATGTCGCTCAGCGTTGCGTCTGCAAAATTAACTGCAGGTGGTGCCGGTATTTGCGCTAAGTAGTGCGCGTAACGCACAACATCTTGAGGTGCAGCTGGCATATCGTCAGTGATATTAAGAATACCGCTGTAGCGCAATCTTGCTGCAGCAACCGTGGCGCGCGCCAGATCTGCAACGTGAATCCGGTTAAATACTTGCTCTGGTTTAATCAGCATTCTTGCCCGTCCCGCTAATGCATCTTTTATCGCATTACGCCCAGGCCCGTAAATTCCTGATAAACGTAGACTGACCATTGGCACTTGCCACTTGCTAGCCAAAACGCCCCAGCAGCTTTCCGCTTGTAGGCGCATCATGGAACGAACCTGTGTGGATTGACAGGCCGTGGATTCGTCAACCCAGCCGCCGAGATGATTGCCATAAACACCAATAGTTGACAGATACCCAAGCCATCGCAATGCGGGCAGTTCCACGGCTCCCGAGCTGAAAAAATCATGTACCGGATCATTGAACGGTGCCGCCCTATCAGGTCCCGAACAAATAATAAGATGAGTGGCCTTTGCACACTGTGCTCTCAAACTCTCATCGGCAGCAATCGTTAATTCATCTTGCTCAGTATTCTCTGCATCTAAAACACACGCTGCAAGGCCTGCATGACGCAAATCTACTAATGAATCGACACTGCGCCGCGTGCCACACACCGAGCCATGGTTAGCAGCCTGAAGAGCTATTTGGTATCCACTAAACCCTGCGCCAACAACTAAGGTGTGCATAATATCGGTCGTCATGTTGAAACAAACTACATGGTAGCGCCAATTTGCCAAGGAACAAACTCATTGTCACCTAGGCCGTGCTGCTCGCTGAGACTTTGACGTCCAGAGGCGACCTCCAGCAAGCGATTATAAATTCGCCTACCCACAGCCTCTACAGATTCACCATCACTGACTATTGTGCCAGCATTAATGTCCATGTCATCGCTGAGTTGATCATACATATCGGTGTTAGTGGCAATTTTTAAACAAGGGGCAGGCTTGCTTCCAAACATTGAACCGCGTCCAGTGGTAAACGCCACTAAATTGCAGCCGGATGCTATCTGGCCTGTTACAGACGCCGGATCGTAGCCTGGTGAATCCATAAAAACAAAACCGCGCCGATCAATGTGTTCGGCGTAAAGATAAACACCGGTGAGTGGAGTTGTTCCGCCTTTTGCAACCGCACCTAAGGATTTTTCAAGGATGGTTGTCAAACCGCCTAACTTATTACCAGGAGAGGGATTGTTATCTAACGATCCATTGTTTCGCGCAACATAATCTTGCCACCAACGTATTCTCTGCATTAATTTGTCAGCTACGCTCTGCTCAGTAGCACGCGTTGTGAGCAAGTGTTCCGCACCATAGATTTCAGGGGTTTCGGCAAGCACAACACGGCCGCCTTGCTGTACCAATAAATCAGCTGCAAAACCCAATGCAGGATTGGCAGTAATGCCAGACCATGCATCAGAGCCGCCACACTGCAAAGCCAAAGACAGGGCTGATGCTGGACAGGGGGTGCGCACCAAAGCATTAATGTCTTGCAGCATCTGTTCAACCTGTTGGATACCACGCTCAATGGTCTTAACATGACCACCGCTAGTCTGGATGTTCATGGTGCGAAGTAACGGACCATTGTGCAATTTCTGATTGCTCAGCAACTCCCCAATCTGGCTTGTCTCACACCCTAGCCCAACAAATAAAACACCCCCTACATTGGGATGTCGGGCAAAACCTGACAGCACACGCTGTAGATTCGCGAAACCCTCGGAAGAGGTATCCATTCCACATCCAGTGCTATGGGTAAATGCCGCAACACCGTCAACGTTCTCAAAACTAGCTAAGGCGTCTTGGTTGAAATAACCCGCAATTCGATGCGCCACGGTGGCCGAGCAATTGACGCTGCTCAGCACAGCGATATAGTTACGCGTGCCCGACCTGCCATCTTCACGGGCGTAGCCAAGAAACGAATCAGTGCATTGAACTTCAGCAGGCTGCACAGGGTTTGTTGACTGAATACCCGGCAAGCTATCGTTATTGACGAACGCCAGATTGTGCGTGTGCACATGATCACCTGCACGGATATCACCACTGGCAACACCGATGAGCTGAGAATATTTGAGCACCCGAGTTCCCTTGGGCATATCACACAATGCAATCTTATGGCCTTTCGCGATTCGTTCACGGCAGACCAGAACTCCAGCAGCTTCGGTGTCTATTGAGCCCGCAATCGGGAGTGGTAGCGACTCAGCGGCAGCCAATGTTCTTAGCGCTACCGCGACATTATCCGCTGGCGACAGCTGCAATATGGCCTGTGCGGTGGATCGGCTACCATCAAGCCATTTGACAGGTGAATCAGTCATTTTTTTTCATTTCGATGTGCGCCACCTAGCAGAAGCGAAGATTTTTGCGAACCAATCTAACGATTCGATGACCTACCAGTGAGGAACATCTAGCTTAGCCATGTTAATGTTCGCCATTAATTTTTTTTTGACAAAAACGAGCCTAACCCAAGCTGGCGACAAATACCAGAATGCCGAAGCCAATCCGCAAAACCACCCGAAGACGCTCGCTATCAAAAATGCTTCTTAAATCAGTGCTGGTTGTTCTTTTTTTGTTTGTGGCACCCGTTGGATGCATGGTGGTTGCTCACTACTCAGGTGACCAGAATGGCGGGTACGGCCAACGCTCCAGCACAGGGCTGGCACCAGAGGCGGCCATTGAGGACGCTATAATTCAGGTGTACTCAGCAAGAGCTGCACGATGGCGTGGTGCTATCGGCGTACACACGTGGTTCGCCACCAAGCGCACCACTGAGACCAGCTATACACGACTTGAAGTGATTGGCTATCGCTTACGCTGGGGCAGAGACACTGTACGCATCAGGCCTGGAGTGCCAGATGCGATGTGGTTCGGCAGCGAACCAACCCTGCTTCGCGAGATCCGTGGTGACGAGCAGGTCGATGCCTTAATAGACAAGCTGCATGCAACGGCAAGCGCCTACCCGTATAACAAGGTGTACAAAGTCTGGCCTGGTCCGAATAGCAATACATTCGTTGCACATCTTGCGCGCCAAGTGCCACAGCTGCGACTGGAGTTGCCTTCAACAGCCGTAGGCAAGGACTACCTGCCACATGGGGCCCTTGCAGCAAGAACGCCCAGCGGCACCGGAGTTCAGGTGTCTTTGGGAGGCTACATTGGGCTCATGGCGGGCATTGAGGAGGGAGTAGAAGTGGATCTGCTCGGACTTACCGTGGGTATCGATCTGCTACCACCGGCAATAAAGCTCCCTGGTATTGGCCGTATCGGTTTTCGTGACTCGAAGCGGATCGAACTCTACGAATCAGAAATCTGATTGATCTGCTTGCAATTCAGCGATGGTCTTTTGCAATTTCAAAAAATCAGCATGAACGCCCATCAACTGCTCTCGAACGTCCTCGAAATAACCTTGCAACCAGTGTGCGCAGCGTGTTTGCACCCATTCGACTTGCTCGGCGCTAAGACCTTCCAACTCGCTTAAATCCAATACGGGTTGCGAGGGCAAAGGCGGGCCAGGATAACGTGCGATTGTCTTCTCGGCCATGCTCATCCAGCGTTGAGCTATTTCGGCATCAGGATGCTGCGAAATGGCATCAATTACCAGTTTCTGCAACATTCGCGCACGCGCATCTTCATCTGTCGGCAAATGGTGCAAGGTTCCCATGTCGATTTCTCTCCAATATTTGAAAAAGAACGTCAAAACGGCATTATCTGACACCCCGATGGAACAACTATCAACTATTCTTTTCATACAATGTTGAAGTCAACTCGCTAAACGTGAGCCAGGACCAGAATTTGGACCTATTTCTTTGAGTTGATACATTGTTAGTAACATTTTTCTGACAATCGGATTATGTTGCCGAGCAACGAAACAGGGATCTTGTTGAATGATGTCAAAACCCACGTTAACGAAGCAGCCTGCGCTTTTTGCGTTTTTATCTATAGTCAGTCTCTTCGGACTAACTGCCTGTGGTTCCAGTTCTGTCTCGAGCATATCAAGTGATGGACAAGAGGCTTCGACTGAATCGCAAGAAGATCAGTCGCAAGACAACGGTAATAGCGAAACAGCTGGTGAGGTTGACCAGAACACAGACAACGCTGATAACCCGAGCAGTCCAAACGGCGAAGATTTCATCGCAGCCGAAAATACTGGCGAGTCTATTCCAGCTAATCGAGTTCTGGATCCTCTACCCTCGCCGCCTCTAACAGCTGCCCCTGGCCCAGAAAGCATTCCAGTAGTAGCCGAAACGGCAACGACCAATATTGTGGGTTACACCGCCATGCGAGATGCTTTCGGTAATGTCATTGACATCAATGATGGCCTGAGCGAAGCTGATTTTGCAGCAGGCTTGCCAGCTGCAATAGTCAGTACCCCAGCCAATGTCGATACTGCAACCAACGCACCTCCTTTCTTTGTAGACCTAGATAATGTTGAGGTGTTCGCAGGTGAAGAGCTTGTCGTGGTTTTTGACCCTGATGACCCTGAGGGTGGATTACCGGGTATGTTTTCAGGTACTACACCCGAAAGTGGATCGTTTGATGACAATTTCGACGGTACAAAGTCACTTCGATGGAGACCGTTAGAGCCCGATGTCGGTATTCACGAATTTACGGTTACAGCAATTGATCCTCTTGTGCCGCTGTACAGAGTCGAACAAACCATACGCATCAAGGTCAAGCTACCCAGCGACCTGAGCACCATCAGGAACCTTCCACCGGGTCTCAACAAAATTGAACCACTAACGGTACGTGTGAACGATCCTGTAGTGGCGTATATCAAGGTAACTGATCCTAACGGCACAATACCTCTTCTGGATATTGCGAATCCGCCTGCGGGATCAACCATCACCGCACATCCTACTGAACCCGATATAACGATTTTGCACTTCGTGCCAGATGCGCCTGGCAATTTTGTGCTCGAGCTGATGGCCATCGATTCTGTCGATCCCAGCCTCACCGCTGTCCAGAGTGTGTCGATTGACGTGCTTGCCGCGACAGATTTTATTCGTCCCGGTGCACGCCTGCGTGATTTAGCAGCAGGACGCGATTTGTTGTTCGGCTATGCCGCTCTGCAGAGCTACTACGAGAAGCCAGACGGCGCCTTGTACACTGATATTGCCGGGCAAGAATTCAATTTTGTCACCACTGAAAATTCGATCAAATTCGATTACGTCAATCCTATACCCGGACTGTTTCGCTGGGCAGCCACTGATAATCTAGTGCAGTTAGCAAAATTACAAAACCAGACGGTTCATGGCCACACTCTGGTTTGGTACACCCAACTTCCCGGCTGGGTACATCGCTCTGAGCTTGATGATCGCGAGCTAATAATGCGCGAATTCATCGACCGAGTAATGAAGCGGTATGGCCCCGACATACCTATATGGGACGTTGTTAACGAATCACTGGAAGATGACGGCACATTAAGGAACTCGGTATGGCATCAGGCTATGGGAGCGAGTTATATCGACATTGCTTTCAGGCAAGCGCGCGAATCAGCACCTGATGCGGTGCTGCTCTACAACGATTACGATATCTCGTTCAACGGACCTAAATCAGAGGCCATGATCACCCTGATGCAGCAACTAAAAGATGCTGGTACGCCCGTTGATGGCGTTGGCTTTCAAGTGCATCTGTTCGCTGATTTTGACAAAATTGATGAGATGGAAACTCTCTTCCAGAGAGTGGCAGACATGGATCTGGATATCTACATTACAGAGTTTGACGTCTCCATGGCAGACGGGCAAACGCTAGCAGATCAAGCGCAGTTGTATGAGGACGTTCTATCAGCTTGCCTCAATCAACCAAGATGCAAAGCATTCCAGACCTGGGGCTTTACTGATACCTATTCTTGGCGTAGTCAATTTGATCCACTGCCATTCGATCGTCGCTATCAGGCCAAGCCTGCTTATTCAGCGTTGCAGCAGCGGCTCAGCGAAAACTAAAGCCCTTGCGCTTCCAAGAGCCTGCGCGAAAAGCAACATATCGGCTGGTGCGCAGGCTTGTCTAATCGAATTCAAGGTTTAGCGCGAAGCTCCTTTTCAAAGGTTGAATTCAAGACCAAACTTAAAGCTTAGTTTCAAGACCGAGCGTCAGAGACTCCAGCTTTGTAAGAAAACAACAGCACTAGGCCAACCAGCAACAACCCGATAAACCAAAGCAGTGACCACTCGGCAATGCTTAATGTCATAAACCGCCAATGAACCTCGGCACAGTTGCCATCCCCTTTAAACAGCAGAGATAACGTGTTTAACCAAGGTTCATTCTCTAACCAATATTGTAAGCCAGGACCACATTGAGGCACCAACTCAGGCGGCAAGTGTTGCAACCAAACCTGACGCCCTGCTGTCACTATTCCCCCTACTGCACACAAGCTCAGTAAAGTGGCAAACAGTCGCTGAGCCCACTGGGTTCGCGCAGAGAATAGCCCGAAGAGCGCGAACAAACCAATGCCAACATAGAACATCCTTTGGGTGATACAAAGCGGACATGGGTCAAGATATAAGACTTTCTCGGCGTAGATGGCGTAACTCATTAATCCAATGACTGAGCACAAGCACCCCAGCCACATCAAACGTCTTGAATACACGGAAGTAAGGTTCATAGAGATCACGTAACGATCGAGTTATTGAGAGCGATGCCAATGCGCTTTTGGCCAATGATGATTCATGTGCAGGCGAGGGTATCGACGCCGTCGTCGTTGCGCTACACTCGAAATTCACGACGTCAGTATATCCGAATATATCGCATGGAAATGCTAGAGACATTGCTTGACCACCCACACGCCGAGGCACTAGGTCTGCTGTTCTTTGGCACTCTGTGTCTGATCGGCCTTGTTCAAGTCGTCAGAAAAGGACTTGCGCTTGTCTTGTGGTTAGTCATGTTCACTGTGGGGCTGTTGCCAGTCGCCTATATTCTGTCTGGCTCTGACTCGGCTTTTTTAAATTCGGCACGCGATGCAGTAACTGATGCACGCAGCAGTGCTCCTGGCATTGGCAGCAATGTGATCAAGCGTTGGTGTGCGACATTAGACGATGTATGCCGCTAGATCATGTGTGCCGCTGATTTAATCCATCGGCCGAGCTAATGGATTAAAAAATAATCAACGAAGTAGCGACCACCTTTCAAGGCGATGGTCGTCAAGGCCACAACCTGCTCTGTAGAGTGATCAAAATGTTGATCCCAGATTACGGTGAACGACTTTTCTCGTCGAAAAATCGCAACTTTTTCTCTGGCTATAGGCCGACCCCAGCTTGCTTCTCTCTGGTCGCAAGCAGCCAGGAAATCATCCTGCGTCAACACGCCTTTAAGAGACACTGAGAAATGCACACTGTGCATCTTGTAGTCTCGGTTGGAAACGCCGGCCATGATGTCGTCCATCATCGGCTCAGCGATTTTCAGTATTTCGTCGTCTTCAAGTTCTTGGCAGCTCATACGTGAATGTTACACGATCAAATACCACTCGCCCCTCTAAGGGGGCGAAAATTCATGCTTCTTCGCAACTCTGTCTGCCCAGTCGGTACCCTCGGTACCACTCAGCTTCCAACTCGTCTTCTGCAAAGTAAGAATAATGACAATTTTTGGGCGTTGTTCCCGTCATGCCAGCATCCATCCCTGCTGTGTGGGCTAGTGACGACGTCACGTCGTGCATCGGTTTTGATGCTCCAGAAATAACAGTATTTAAACCAACAAAATCAAACGTGCGCTTCATCGCAGAGACTCCAAACTTAACTTAGGGATACCCGGAACATCCGAGTTGCAGCGAAGTTATCACTACTGCCTTGAACTCATCGTAAACCAAGTCTCATAAACAGCCAAAGCCCTGCGCAGATTATTAAACTTAATCCAAAGTCAGATCATTGACGCAAAACCCGTGAGAACCAAGGCGCTTTTCAGCTTGGTAATAGTACCCATAGACAGTCTTTCTTCTTGTGAGGTGGATCTCATTTTGTCGTCGAGACTAGATATTCAAGGTGTCAACAGGTTATTTGCAGTCTGTTTTAGCTCCAGCATTGCATACGAATACACCAATATCTCAGAAGTCCATTAAATGAACAGCACGCATGAATGATAGCGACACCTCACAAAAAATAGCTATCGCAACACAAAGCGATCCTCGCTTGACACTAATGGCCAGAATCCAGACGCCCTTGTATCTGTTTGACGCAGATGCTTACGCGATTGTGTGGGCTAACGACATGGCTGTTGAATTCTGGGAAGCCGATTCGGCGAGCGAACTTTGTTCGCGTAACCTGAATACGGATGCGTCCGTTGCAGTGAAAGAAAACCTGAATCACATCAAACAAGACTGTTTCGAAAAGGACACCACCGCGCTGCAACACTGGACTGTGTATCCAAATCAAGTACCAAAAACGGCTAATTTTTTGATGTCGCCGTTCAAGACTTTGGATAACCGAATGCTCCTGCTAATGCAGGTTGAAACCCTTAGCCGTGCGCCTGATGAAGAGACACTGTATCGCACAACAGCACTCATGCACACCACGACCATGATCACGGCTTATGATGAAAATCAAAACCTTGTCTATAGTAACGGTGCAGCTCGAGACGCAATACCAACCTCTTTTTCTGCGGGTAAAAAACGGTTAGTAAAGCTTGAAGATGCTGAACATATCCAAATAGCCTTATCGAAGCAGCATTATTGCGACATTGAAGCTCAGGTACACACCACAAAGGGCATTCGCTGGCACTCAGTACATATTGAACGTTGTACCAATCCCACGACTGGCAAACAGATGTTTCTTTCCACTGAAATTGACATCACAGAACAGCGTGCGGCCAAAGAACAAGCTTTTATACTCGCCTTTGTCGACTCACTAACTAATCTGCCCAACAGGGTGGCGTTGATGAACAAGTTAAATGCCCTGCTTGGCCAAGACAAACCCGAGCGCTTTGCCGTGCTGTTTCTGGATTTAGATAGATTCAAAAACATCAATGATTCTCTAGGTCACGCTGTTGGTGACCTACTCTTGATTCAGGTCGCTCAAAGACTGACAGATTCCGTCAGAGGCGAAGGCAGTGTTTTTAGGCTCGCAGGTGACGAATTTATAATCATACTTAACGAAATCGAGGCCTCTACCGACAGTAGCACTGTCGCGAACAGAGTCCTGAGCAGCATGGCAAAACACATGCTGATCGCAGAACACCAATTACTCATAAAAACCAGCATCGGCATTTCGCTTTACCCAGAAAACGCAGACTCCGCCAATGAGCTTCTTGAGCAAGCAGATGCTGCAATGTACGCAGCCAAGGCCAGCCAATGTGGCTACTGCTTTTTTGATTCCAGAATGTCAATGACATCTGCAAGCGATATCAAAAAGCGAATGGGTATTGAAAACGATCTTCAGAAAGCGGTAGAGAACAATGAATTAGAGCTTTACTACCAACCCAAGATCTCCTGTGCCAGCTTGAAGGTTTGTGGCGTGGAAGCTCTCGTGCGCTGGAATCATCCGGAGCTGGGCACGCTAGCACCCGACAGGTTCATTAGTATTGCCGAAGAAAGCGGCCAGATAGTCGAACTGGGGCATTGGGTGCTAAATGAGGCAATGAGACAACAACGCCAATGGGAAGATGACGGCTTGCCGGTTCAGGTTTCTATCAATATCTCAGCCAGGCAGTTCGAATCCAATCAACTGGATGTCGACATTATGAATGCAATGAAATTGCACAAATGTGACCCGAGAATGATTGAACTGGAAGTCACAGAATCAATGCTCGCAGGGGATCCAGATGGCGTGTACGAGCTTCTTCAACGGATCAGCGCTCTTGGCCTGCGCCTTACGCTAGATGACTTTGGTACTGGGTATTCAAATCTGGCCTATCTCCAGAACTACCCACTGGACAGCATGAAGATTGACCGCCTGTTTTTGAGCGACAGCAAGCACTCAGTACTGTTGCGCACTATATTGAACATGGGTAGATCGCTGGGACTTGAAATGGTTGCAGAGGGTGTTGAAACAGCCGCTCAAGTTGATTGGCTCGTTAAACAAGGTTGTGACCAGATGCAAGGCTTTTACTTCAGTAGACCCAAACCTGCACGAGACATTACAGACTATTTACGCAAAGCAAGTTCGCTCTCTATAGATAGCAGCAATGCTGCCAACGATCAGGACCACGCCGCCTGAAACACATTCAAGCAGGCGAATACACGCTAGATCACGCCCACCACAAGTTGGCCGCTTTACTCACCTCGTCGGTGTGAAATCTGGCTGCCTTGTCACTTGGTGGAAGTTGCTCTGTATAAAAAAACTGAGGCAATTCATCATCTGTCTCACCGAAACCTGCTGAGCGATTGAATTCATTTTCCAGTTGCAAGGTTTGCTTGCCCAACTCAGCAAAAAAACTGGTGGGCAACTGAACACCGTGTGCATCGTTTATTGCCTGAACAATGAAATCCAGTTGTTCGTTGGTAACAGAGCGCCCAAACACGCAAAGCCCGAGCGAATCCACAGCCGCACACATGACTTGAATGTCCAAGCTCACTGCTACTAACTCCTCGACGCTCTTCCCTTTGCAATCATAAGATGGCAAATTTCCAGCGGTATGATCAGCTCCCTGCGCAGTCATCATCATGGTAAGCCCTGTGACTTCGATAACGCGCGGATCATAGGCACTGATAGCCTGGCGCTTAATAACTGGCACTCGGGCAACCTTGAGCGCTTCACCCACACGCGCTGTACCTTGCGCGTAGAACTGGCCTGCTTCGCTTCCGGAGCGGATGTCGTTGACCACATCGTGCATGAATTGTACGTCGCCAAACTGACCCTTGCCGGCGTCCATAAGAACACCAATGGTGCCTCCAAGCTCAATAGTGTCGATACCCAGATCATTTGCCTGATAATTTAGCGCCGCCAGATCATCAGGATCATCCAGACCACAGTTGGTGCCCAGCAAACCTATAGTTTCGTACTCAATGGGAGAGACGACTTCATTGCCATCTGCATCGGCATAAACGTTACTACATTGGATAATGCAACCAGGCATACACGCATGGGTTTGAATACCTCCACGTTCTATGTTTTGTTCACGTAGAAAATCGCCACCGAGTTTGAATTTTCCAAGCTCAGTATCCTGAGCCTGTCCGCCAGAAAAATTCTTTACGGGAATACCACCAACGTGATTCGTGTAGTCGGCGACCATAGCAGTGCCCGTTTGCTGAAATGCTTGGATAGCCGGTTCAGCATCGAGCAATTTACGGTATTCCTTCACAGCACCCATCACTTTTTTACGTTCATGCAAGGGCGGCATACGGTCCAGATCAACGATAATCGCCTTGACTTTCTTAGACCCCATGACGGCGCCCACACCACCGCGGGCAGCTAAACGTGACGGACGTAAATCTACATCACTAAAAGCGATACCAGAGAGCAAACCCTGATACTCACCCACCGGTCCACAAATCGCCAAACTGACTTTTTTGCCGAAGCGCTCATGCAGTTTTTCAGCAGCTTCGAAATTTCCTAACCCCAGATACTCACTTGCATCAAGGAATGTAATCTCACCACCTTTGGCAAAGTGAATCATCGTCCAGCTCTCACAAGCACCTTCCAACGTTAAACCAGCGATTTGCAACTGGCCCAGTGCGAAAGCGAAAGTGCCTCCGCCGTTGGCTTCCTTAATTCCCAGTGTAAGAGGACTTTTGCAGCCAACACTCACCCTGTTAGCGTTCGAAAAGTTGGTGCCGGCAAAAGGTCCCGCAGAAAAAATCAACGGATTTTCAGGTGAGAGTGGATCTACCGAACCCAGATTGCGCTCTGTGAATGTCTTGGCAATAAGGTAGCGTCCCGCCTTGACGATATCCTCTCCTTCGAGCTCTTCGGAGCGGATTTGCTGTGTAGACAGATCAATATGATGATAATGGCGCATCGTGGCGGCTAAGATTGTGTTCCAAAGGATTGCACATCATACCTGAGCTGATACCACCCTATCTACCAGTTCAATCCAATGCACTACAGGCTGGCCGCTTCCAGACGAGATCTGCAACTGACAGCCAATGTTGGCGGTGGCGATAATGTCCGGTTGTCCAGCTAGAAGATTCTGTACTTTGTTGTCCTTCAGTTGTTTGCTTATCGCCGGTTGGAAAATGGAATACGTACCAGCCGAACCGCAACAGATATGACCATCAGCCACTGGTGTCAACTCAAATCCAAACCGAGCTAACAACCCTTCTGTTACCTGCGGTAATTTTTGACCATGCTGCAAAGTACACGGTGCATGAAAAGCAACCCGACCCACAGCGGCTGATGCCTGGTGATAGCGGGACAAATCCTCTTTCCCAAGAACATCAATCAACACCTCTACGATGTCTTTCGCAAGCTCACTGACCTTCGCGGCTTTTTCAGCGTAGGCAGGATCATCAGCCAGCACGTGTGCGTAGTCCTTGACCATGACACCACAACCGCTTGCCGTAACAATGATAGCTTCAGCACCAGCTTCAATGGATGGCCACCAAGCATCGATATTTTTTCGAATAAAGTCCTTCGCTTTTTCCTGCTCGTTCAGATGGTAGTGCACCGCTCCACAGCAACCCGATTGCGCAGCGTTTAACAGACGAATACCCAACCCATCCAACACTCTGGCCGCACTCGCATTAGTGGCTGGTGCCATCGAAGGCTGTACACAACCATCGAGCACCAACATATGTCTGTTGTGTTGCGTTGTTGGCATAGCCCCTGGAAACTGTTTCAAGGGTACGCTGCTAGCTAGCACCTTTGGCATAATTGGGCGAAAAGCCTGCCCCAGCTTAACCAGTGGCGTGACACGTTTAGAGTATGGCAACACGCTGAGAATGCCTTTCCTCAACCACTTGTCAACGCCGATACGAGGCACCTGCTCTTCCACCAGCGAACGCCCGAGATCAACTAAATGTCCATATTCCACACCGGACGGGCATGTGGTTTCACAATTTCTACACGTCAGACATCGATCAAGATGCGTGCGCGTAGACACCGTCGGTTGATGTCCTTCAACCACCTGTTTTATCAAATATATACGGCCACGCGGACTGTCTAATTCATCACCCAGCAGGTTGTAAGTGGGACATGTAGCTAAACAGAACCCGCAATGAACACATTTGCGCAATACCTCTTCCGCAGCGATAGCGCGTGGATCATTGATCAACTCAGGAGCTATGGTTGTTTGCATGGGTCAGACGCCTGTAACAGCAGGTGATGAAGGAACGTCCAATTCTGGATGATAGCGTCCGCGATTGAAAAGGCGCAGCGGATCGAAACTGTCCCTTAAACGTGTTTGAAGCTTTTGCAAACCGCCACCGATAGGTTGAAATGAGGGCTCTTTGTCACTAGCAGCGCTGTATCGAGTGGCATGACCCTGAGCTGCTTCAACGACGCTGAATACAGTGCTGGACGGAAGCTCCGTGAGTAGCCAACGTTGCCCACCCGCCCATTCATACAACCACTTTCCCGCAAGCTCTATCGCAGGGTGATAGTCGGCAACTGAGATGCGCCACAGTGTTTTATTCTCATTGACACCAGCCGCATAAGCGTTCGTGAAAAACGCATGCGTATGATCACGCACTCCACTCCAGATAGCATTGTCATCCAATGTATCCCCACCCAAACTAGCAGCTGCAGCATGAACCGCAGCTGCGCTACCGCTCAGTCGCAGATAGCGACAGTCGTCGATAAGCATCGCGCCAGAAAGTGGCAATGGTGCCCTCATGATTGATGCAAATGCACCCAGATCATGTGCCGTTGTCTGTTGTCGCAACGTAAGGTCCAATTCTGGCACTGGAAGCACTTTCATGGAAACATCAAGCAGCACACCCAACGTGCCCCAAGCACCTATCTGAACACGAGACACGTCATAGCCTGCCACGTTCTTCATGACCTCACCGCCAAACGACAGATCCTGAGCTTGGCCATTGATAATACGTGTACCCAAAACGTAGTCACGTGCCGAGCCACTAAATGGACGACTCGGTCCAGACAGGCCACACGCAAGTACTCCCCCGATAGTAGAGCCTGCCAATTCGGGCGGCTCGAATGGCATCATTTGCCCCGCGTCACTCAATGCCTTGTTGAGTTCGCTAAGACGTGTACCTGCCCTCACTGTCACGACCAGCTCAGTGGGGTCATAACTAATAATTCCTGAATGTTCGAGCGTGCTTAATGGCACAGCGCCTTCAATTTTATCCTGCTCACCCAGCACAGTCTTAGTATTACCTCCAACAATACGCAGTGATGTTTTGGTGTCAATGGCCCCTTGAACCTGATCAATCAGTTGGGCGCTGTTGTCGTTAGCCGCCATCAGAAACGTTCCAGCTCAGGGAATTTCACTTCTCCGTGGTGTACGTGCATAGCGCCGAACTCTGCACAGCGCTGCAAGGTCGGCACAGCCTTGCCGGGGTTTAGCAAACCATCAGGGTCAAAAGCATTCTTGACGCTATGGAATTGAGTCAGAGTATTTGCATCAAACTGAACACACATTTCATTAATTTTCTCCATCCCCACACCATGCTCGCCGGTAACCGTACCACCCACTTCTACACACAGTTGCAAGATACGACTGCCAAGCTCTTCGGTGCGGTGAAGCTCACCCGGCTTACCTGCATCAAACATAATCAGAGGATGCAGATTGCCATCACCTGCATGAAATACATTGGCAATAGGCAGATCGTATTCGGCTGACATCTGCTCCATTCGCTGCAGCACATGAGATAGCTGTTTGCGAGGAATAGTGCCATCGATACAGTAATAATCTGGCGCAAGTCGGCCTACCGCAGGAAACGCTGATTTTCGCCCTTTCCACAACAACAGACGCTCTGCCTCTGTTGCCGCTATGTGCAAGCTGGATACATTGGCTGCCTTAAACACTTGCGACACTCCCTCAACCTGCGTGTTCACCTCTTCTTCGATACCGTCGAGTTCGCACAACAATAACGCTGCCGCATCTGTAGGGTATCCGCATTTTGCAAACGCCTCCGCAGCCACAATGGCAGGCTTGTCCATCAATTCGAGTCCGGCTGGGATAATACCGGCAGCGATAACATCACCCACCGCATTGCCGGCAGCCTCCACACTGTCGAATGCCGCCATCACAAGTTTGGCAACAGGCGGTACTGGCAAGAGCTTTACTCGCACCTCCACGACCACGGCCAACATGCCTTCAGAGCCATTGAGCAGCGCTAGCAAATCGTACCCAGCGTTGTCGTACCCACTAGCACCCAGAGTGAGCAAATCACCGTCCATCGTGACAACCGTGGCCGCAAGCACGTTGTGCACCGTTAAACCGTATTTGAGACAGTGAACACCACCAGAGTTCTCCGCCACATTACCTCCAATAGTGCAGGCAATCTGTGATGAAGGATCGGGGGCGTAATACAAACCATGAGGCCGAGCGGCGTCAGAAATCGCTAGATTACGAACGCCAGGCTGCACTCGGGCGAACCCCTGCTTTTCATTGAGTTCGAGAATGGCGTTAAATTTTGCTAGCCCGAGCAAAATTCCATCGATATGCGGAAGCGCTCCACCAGACAACCCTGTTCCTGCGCCTCGCGCCACAACCGGCGTTTGCGAGTGTTTGGCCCAACGCATAATCGCCTGCACTTGTTCGACACTCTCAGGTAGAACGACCAGCAACGGAGTCTGCTTCATGGCTGTCAAGCCATCAGACTCATACGGCTTAAGGTCTTCCTCGCTCCACAGAACGCTACCGGCAGGCACAAGCCGAGACAATTCAGTGGCCGCTTTTTCTCTACGCCCCTGCCGTTCAAGTGCGCTCTGCGCATCTGCTAACGTGCTTATCGTTGAGGCTGCTGGCTCAGCGGCCAAACCCATATCAGCTGGTTCTGCAGACATGCACCTTGCTCCGTTGTAAGTTGATTTTATGAATATACCTTAGCTGGTACGGGTGAAAGCCTCGTTTTAACCACTATCAGCAATTCAGTACATAACAGTTGGCAAATTAGAAGTGATACAGCTGTTTACATAGCTTGCGAGTTAACGCGGCGCGTTTACGGTAAACTATGGCGAGAATCATGGGAGTCGGGCGGCATTTTTTTAGTAGGTGTTCGCCTGTATCGGTATCCACCACTATCTGTAATGTGAGTTTTGACTAAACCAAAGATGAGACGAAGACGCAACGCCAAAATAATCGGCACTCTGGGCCCTTCAAGCAATAATCGGGAAACTATTCTCAAGTTGTTTGACGCAGGAATTGACGTCTTCAGACTCAATTTTAGCCACGGTACGCATGATGATCATGCCAAAACACACAGCATTATCCGCGACATCGAAATGGAGCGTGGGCGCCCTATCGGGATACTCATGGATCTACAAGGTCCCAAGTTAAGAGTCGGCACCTTTGCCAATGGTAAAGAGATGTTGGTAGTTGGCGAAAAATTCACGTTAGATCAAGACCCTACGCCCGGGGATGTTAATAGAGCGCCTCTGCTTCACCCTGAGATATTTGCGGCGCTTAGCGAAGGCGCAAGCCTACTGGTAAATGATGGAAAAATTCGGCTGAAAGTGCTCGAATTTACCGATACAACAGCGCTGACCGAGGTTATGGTGGGTGGCGAAATTAGCAGTAACAAAGGCGTCAATGTGCCTGATCTGATCCTGCCTATCTCCCCGCTTACAGAAAAAGATCGCAAAGACCTCACCTATGGTTTGTCCTTGGGTGTCGATTGGGTTGCAATGTCTTTCGTTCAAAAACCCGATGATATGCGAGAGCTGCGCAGCCTGGTGGGTAACAAGGCCTTAATCATGGCAAAGCTGGAAAAGCCTAGCGCCATCGAACACCTTGACGAAATTGTTCAGGAAAGCGACGGTGTGATGGTAGCTCGTGGCGACTTGGGCGTTGAAATGCCTCAGGAAACCGTGCCGGTTGTGCAAAAGCGAATTTTGCGAAGTGCACGACAAGAAGGCAAACCAGTAGTTGTTGCGACACAGATGCTCGAGTCGATGATTCTCTCGCCAGTGCCTACACGCGCTGAGAGCTCAGACGTAGCCACTGCTATCTATGATGGAGCAGATGCTGTCATGCTGTCCGCTGAAACAGCTGCAGGTAGTTTTCCTATTGAAGCTGCCACTGCAATGAGCAGAATCATCGTTGAGGTAGAACGAGACCCCTATTACAGAAAATCAATTGATGCCAGCCTACCTACTCCAGGCGACACCGCTGCTGACGCTATAAGTTCTTCTTTGCGTCACGTATCTTCGGTTATACCTTTGGCGGCGACTTTCACATGGACTGAATCTGGATTTTCCAGTTTTCGCGCTGCACGCGAGCGACCAGAGGCACCTGTTATCGGTTGCACTCCAAACCGTGAAACCGCTCGACGTCTCGCTTTGGTCTGGGGAGTACACGCTGTCGTACATGAAGCCGTTCACAGCATCGACGATATGGTGCCAAGTGCAATTTCAGTCACATTAGAGGAAGGTTTTGGCGAAATGGGTGAAATCATAGCCATTACTGCGGGTATGCCATTCGGGCGTACAGGAACCACCAACATGTTGCGTCTTACACGACTGAAAGAACTGCCGAGCTAACAAAATTCGTTGCCCACTATTCACGTTTTGCTTGAAAGCTGTAGATAGCACGACCTCAACACTTTTGAGTCTTATGAATATCATCGCTAAATATCTTCGTAGTAAGCCATACACGCTGTTAGCCGCAGCGTGCATCCTTATCCCTGCTGGCGTGCTTTCTCAGACGACGGAAGTCGACAGTTCGCCTGCCGACGAAAACGCCTCGTTTCAGACGTCTATTGTCACGCGCGGCGTTCTCGTAAAAGAAGGCGATACTCTGGCCAGCATCGCTCGAAAGGAACTAGGTCGAGCCGCATTTGCAGCTCTCCTAGCCGAATTCAACAACATACCCATCACGCAAGACCCGAACGTGGGAAGCGTCGTACGTATCCCCATACCTGCACCCCAGAGTGACGAATTTGCCGAGGTTGTGTTTGTCAAAGGGGGAGCTACGTTGTCTCGACGCTCCGTATTCAGTGCGCAGTCTGGCAGCCCTGATACTGACCTTGACTCGCAAGAACTGACCAGAGATTCGAAGATTGTTGCCGGAGACCTGATTTCTACAGAAAACGATGGCTACGTCAGCATTGCTTTTTTCTCTGGTGCAGTCATAAATCTGCAGCCCAATACGCGTGCCGTACTGGCTAAATTGGCGTGCATGGATGCAGATGATCGTTGTCTTATAGAAATAAACACGCAATCTGGTCGTGTTACTGCTGACATCAACGCTCGTGATCAACAGCCACTGGAATTCAAGATCATCACACCGTACGCATCGGCGGCAGTACGAGGCACTATGTTCGACATCTCAGCGAACGAAAACCTTCTTGTTGGTGTAACTGAAGGCGCAGTTGCCATTGATGCCCAAGGTGAAAACACTGACCTTGATATTGGCTTTGGAGTTGCTGTGGCCGCAGACACGGCCGCCGGTGATCCTATAGAACTCAGCCCTGCTCCGGTTTTTAAACGAATACCGGCCAGAATGGCGCTGGGCGACACGCTGGAATGGTGGGAAATTTATGGCTCATCTACCTATGAAGCTACAGTATCAAACGATGAGGCAGCCCAGCAAACGCTGACCACATTCAATGTGGCAGATAATGGTACCTCGCTGGACCTGCAGCAAGCTTTGAATCAAACTCTGGATTCAGGTGACTATTTTTTAAGTGTGAGAGCGGTTGATACCGTAGGCCTCTTAGGTTTTCGCTCCAAAACGAGAATCACACTGGCAGATATCGATCCGGCCATTGAACCTGTCAAAACTGATATCACAAGAGACGGTGGCGGTTTTGTTGTTACTGTTGTGGACCCACCTGAGGATGTAGCTGGCTACGAAATCCAGATCTCAGCTGATGCGATGTTCAGCGATCCACTGAGTGTAGATGTTAATGAGGATGGGGCTGCCATCTTCAGGATTGACCAGGATCAAGCCTACTCTCGAGCGCGCATACTTGTTAACCCAACGACAGTTTCGGCATTTGGAGAAATTACCGCCAACTAGGGACCGCCAACTAGGGACCGCCAACTAGGGACCGCCAACTAGGAAACGCCAATTATGGCGCGTCCAAACGCTATTGCACAAACTTAAAGTCAATAGCGCGGCGTGCTCGGGCTAGCTGTTCGAGCATATGCTCACCGCCACGAACCGCTACGCCAACAGCCAACACATCCAAGACTACCATTTGGCCTAGTCGTGACTTGACGGGTGAGAAGATGTCACTGTCTTCGTTGACATCTACAGTTAATGCAACATCGCTACATTGGGCCAATGGCGAGCGAGTGGCTGTTACCGAAATAACCTTTGCTCTGGCGGCACGCGCTATCTCAACTGTTTTAAGAATATCGCTGCTTCGGCCAGAATGGGATACCGCGATAACCAGAGCATCGCGATCAAGCAAGGCTGCTGCCGCATGTTGTATGTGCGGATCTGAATAGGCAATGGCTGGCTTGCCTAGTCTGAAAAACTTTAACTGAGCATCTTCAGCCACCACAGCCGAGCCACCGGAGCCGTACAGCTCGACACGACTACATGCTTCGTACAACGCGATTGCCCGATCCAAAGACTCTTCATTTATCTGATCGCGAATTTGCACCAATGAGGCAATAGCGCCATCAAGCAGTTTCGAGGCTAATTGCTTACTGGTGTCTTGGGCAGTGACATCTTGATAGAAAAATGTTCCACGCCTGGCAAGGTCTTGCGCCAGCTTAAGCTTAAACTGCTGGAAGCCGACACAATCAAGCGCGCGACAGAATCGGATAACCGTTGGCTCACTGACCTTGGCTCGAGTAGCAATAGCGTGTATCGAGGATTGCACAGCTTCATCAGGATCTTCGATAACCGCATCAGCGACTTTCTGTTCCGATTTACGCAAACCACTTCGTGCGGCTTTAATTTTGGAAAGCATGCAAAAAGATCTCAAATAAACCCGCTATGGGCTCCAGAAAACACTGGCCATTTTTGGCTCGCTAGTTAACAGACCAACGATAGGCTTCATACCTGCATCATACGGCTTTAAGGCACCCGCTTCTTCCTTAGCACTGCAATCAAGTAACGCCTTAGCCAGCACGTCACGCTTGCCTACACCTGTGACATGCAAAAAACGCTTCTTGGAATTAAGTAGAGCAGCACGCGTCAGACTGATGCGAATTTGATCCACACTGGCGGGCTTCAATACCGCGACGGTCGCAGAGTTATCCAATGCCATAGCATCCGCCAGTTCAGCTTCAGCCGCATCTGGAAACAGAGAGGCCGTATGACCATCGCCACCCATACCTAATATTGTGGCACTAAAGGGTTGTGCCATACCCAGAACGTCAGCAGCCACCACATGAATTGACTCCTTGGGAGTCGTATCCGCCCGGTACAGCGACACAAACGTGGCCGCAGCTGCCCTCTCGACCAGCAACGTCTCTCTCACTAACGACTCGTTACTATCAACATGACCCGGTGGTACCCAACGTTCGTCCGCTAAAGTGACTGTCACATTCGACCAGTCGATATCCACCGAGGACAAACACTTGAACACTGGTGCTGGTGTACTGCCTCCAGACACAACCAGCGATGCTGTGCCCTTGGTTTCCAGATCATGCTGAAGAGCTGCGATAACGCTAACTGCCAATTGACTCGCTAATTGTTGAGCATCTGCCGCTTCAAACCAGCCTATGCCAGCCTTTTCACATAATTGCTTTGCTGTATTGTCTTGCATGTGCTTAGTCCTCGTTCCAACGTAAACCATCTTTACTGATCAACGCATTAGCAGCGCTCGGCCCCCAGGTGCCAGCCGTATACGCTCTAGTTGGGTATTGATATTGCTCCCAAGCTGCACGTATCGGATCTATCCATGCCCAGGCGGCAGCAACTTCATCTCTTCTCATAAATAGTGTGGGGTTGCCTCGAATGACATCGAGTAACAAGCGCTCATAGGCAATCATCTTGCGCTTTTGAAACACATCGTTGAAGTCAAGATTCAGGTAAACAGGCTGAAGCTGTATGTCATCTCCCCAAGCTTTCACGTAAATTCTCATGCGAATGCTTTCTTCTGGCTGTAGTCTGATGATGAGCTGATTGGGCGTATTGAAGCCATCCGCAGTATCAAAAATAGAATGCGGTACCTTCTTAAAATTGATGACAATCTCTGTGGTCTTGCTCTCCATGCGTTTGCCGGTGCGCAAATAAAAGGGAACCCCCTCCCAGCGCCATGAACCAATCTCAGCCTTCAGTGCGACAAAAGTTTCCGTGTTGCTGTCGCCTGCAACGTCTTTATCATCAAGGTACCCAGGAACAGGACCATCGCTATAGGCTCCAGCCTTGTATTGACCTCGCACCGAGTTTTCAATAGCCTCAATGCCCTCTAGTGGTTTGAGTGCTCTAAGTACTTTGATTTTCTCATCGCGAACCGCATCTGGGTCGATGCTTGCCGGAGGCTCCATGGCAATGATAACGAGTAACTGTAACAAGTGATTTTGCACCATGTCACGCAATGCTCCTGTCTCGTCGTAGAACGCACCGCGCCCCTCTACTCCGAGTGACTCGGCAATCGTAATCTGTACATCACTGATTCGATCATTACGCCACAACGGCTCAAACAAAGCATTGCCAAAACGAAGAGCTAACAGGTTCTGTACCGTCTCCTTACCTAGATAATGGTCAATACGATAGATTTGACTCTCTTTAAAAACAGCAGCCAGGTTATCGTTTATCTGCTCGGCAGATTCCTGATTACGGCCCAACGGTTTTTCCAATGTGACGCGGCTATTTTCAGTAATTAGCCCAGATGCGTGCACGCCGTGAGTAACAGCGTTAAACAGATTAGGCGCAACTGAAAGGTAGAAAACGCGCACATGATCCTCACGTCCTTTAAGAAGCTCAACCAAAGGCGTATAACTTTCAACGTTGTTGACATCAATGGAACAGTAATGAACGCGCTCTAGATATTCCTGCCAGCTTTGCGCATCGAACTCTTTATCTTCAATGTGCTCACGAACCTTTTCATTGAGCATTTGCCGGTATTCAGCAGTGCTGTAGCTCGTGCGGCCGATACTGATAATCTGGCCGTCTTCAGGCAGCTGACCTGCGCAGTGTCTAAAGTACAGCGCAGGAATCAATTTTCGAATCGCCAAATCACCGGTGCCGCCGAAAAGCACGAAGTCAAAAGGTTGCAGTGTTTCGTTTGAAATCAAATTCATTGTGTAGTTTTATTACAAAATAAATGGAAGAACTAAATCAACGCGTAGCTTAACTCTTTTGCGGCAAAGTGACAGCACTCGTGTGACGATTTATGTGTCGTTATGGCATAATAAGGTAGTCGGGTTACAAAGAGTTAAGCATTCTATGGCACAACTAAACACCACAGTTGAAGACGTCACTAATCGCATCATTGCGCGCAGTAGTACAACACGCTCTGCTTATGTAGAACGAATAGATGCGTTAGCTGCAGCGCCATCCAGTCGATCCATCATGGGTTGCACCAATCTGGCACATGCCTATGCAGCTGCGCCAACCAACGACAAGCTCACTTTGCATGCAGAAAAAACACCCAATCTGGGCATAGTCACCTCCTATAACGACATGCTATCGGCCCATCAGCCCTACGAGCGAGCGCCAGAAATTCTTCGCGATGCTGCTCGTGCTGTCGGCGCCACTGCTCAGGTTGCAGGCGGCACACCTGCCATGTGTGACGGCGTCACGCAAGGACAACTCGGCATGGAGCTATCCCTGTTCAGTCGTGACGTTATCGCAATGTCAACAGCTATCGCGCTATCCCATGATGTTTTTGATGCAGCAGTCTATTTAGGGGTTTGCGACAAAATTGTTCCGGGCTTACTGATGGGCGCATTATCGTTTGGTCATCTTCCTTCGGTATTCATACCCGCCGGCCCAATGACAACAGGTATCCCCAACAAGGAGAAAGCCCGTACACGACAGCTATTCGCTGAAGGCAAAGCAACTCGCGCCGACTTACTAGCATCTGAGAGTGCCTCCTACCACGGGCCTGGAACCTGCACGTTCTACGGCACTGCAAACAGTAACCAGATGATGATGGAGGTCATGGGCTTGCATCTGCCAGGTGCTGCATTTATCAACCCTGGAACTGAACTGCGCACCGCATTAACAACAGCAGCTGCACAACGTGCGCTTGCCATCACTAAACGCGGCAACGAATACACACCTATCGGTAAGTTGATCGATGAAAAATCTATCGTTAACGCCATCATCGGCCTACTGGCTACCGGCGGATCAACCAACCACACACTGCACCTGGTTGCCATCGCGCGCACAGCGGGCATCAATATTAACTGGGACGATTTTGACCAACTCAATCATGTCATCCCACTGTTAACGCATGTGTACCCTAGTGGCCAAGCTGATGTTAACCAGTTTCATGCAGCCGGTGGCATGGCACTTGTTATCCGCGAGCTACTCGATGCCGGACTCATGCACGAAGATGTCAGAACCGTGGGCGGCAACACAGGTCTGTACCAATACACACAAGAGCCTTGGTTAGATCAAGAGACATTAAAGTGGCGTGAAGGACCCACCGTATCACTCGACGACACGATAGTGAGTAAAGTGTCTAAGCCGTTTCATGAGGACGGTGGCCTACGCCTAATGTCTGGCAACCTTGGACGTGCTGTCATTAAAACTTCAGCTGTCAAACCTGAACATCGAGTAGTAGAGGCGCCAGCAAAGGTGTTCTACTCTCAAGATGCACTGCGTGTTGCCTTTGAAAACGATGAACTCAACGAAGACTTTGTTGCTGTCGTTGCCTACCAGGGGCCTCGCGCAAACGGTATGCCAGAGCTGCACAAAATGACGCCCGTCCTCGGTGTGCTACTTGATAGGGGCTTCAAGGTTGCTCTTGTTACTGATGGCCGAATGTCAGGTGCGTCAGGTAAGGTGCCAGCAGCTATCCATGTTTCTCCGGAATGTTTGTTAGACGGCCCACTACACAAGGTCGTGGATGGTGACATCATTCGTCTAGACTCAAACACTGGCAAGCTTGACGCTTTAGTTGATGACGCCGAATGGCAGGCACGAAACCCCATACACCCTGACCTAAGTCGTAAGACAAGAAACATGGGCCGTGAACTATTTAGCTCATTCCGCAAGAACGTCAGTAGTGCTGAACTTGGCGCTGTGAGCATGTTCGAAGATTAACGCTAGGGTTTACCCTTGTCAGTACAAACAACTCACCTGGACATATTATGAATGTAAGAGAACTCATGCTCGTAGCACCCG
Source organism: Granulosicoccus sp. (assembly GCA_023301725.1). Taxonomy (GTDB): domain Bacteria; phylum Pseudomonadota; class Gammaproteobacteria; order Granulosicoccales; family Granulosicoccaceae; genus Granulosicoccus. The sequence goes on from JALZUD010000012.1 coordinate 48,421, forward strand.
TTATCCCGGTGCTGGTTATTGACGATGTTGCCAAGGCAAAGCCATTAGCTGAAGCGCTGGTAGCAGGTGGGTTACGTGTTTTAGAAGTCACGCTACGCACACCACAAGCACTTGAAGCTATGCGTGCAATGAGCGATGTAGAAGGCGCCATTGTCGGTGTAGGTACCGCACTGGATGGTGACGATCTGAAACGCGCTCAAGAACATGGAGCAACGTTCGCCGTAAGTCCTGGTTTTACACCTGAGCTAGGCAGAGCCGCCAACTCCATCAACATGCCACTACTGCCTGGCATCATGACACCAGCCGATATCATGCGTGCTCGTGACGAAGGATTTACAGAGCTTAAATTCTTCCCAGCGGCTCAAGCCGGTGGCCCTTCACTCTTGAAAGGCTTTGCTGGCCCATTTGTCGACACCGTGTTCTGCCCTACGGGCGGCATCAATGCTGACAATGCGAAAGACTACTTGTCATTAGACCCTGTACTGTGTGTCGGCGGCAGTTGGGTTGCACCAAAGGCGATGGTAGACGCTGCAGACTGGGCTGGTATAACAAAACTTGCGGCTGCTTGTGAGTCGTTGAGAAGCTAACCGGGCATTAGAGTTGCTGAGGCAAGTAGATATCGATGGCTACTTGCTCGCAGCAACGCATTTCACCATTGCTGTGGCGTAGAGGATTGACGGCAGCGTAGCCAGTTCATTACAGGCTAAATCAGCTTAGCCATAATGTGCTCATCAACAAATCCCGATTTGAGTTTAACGGCATTAGTTTTGGTACCTTCAAACTTATATCCCAGTTTTTCGTAGAGTGCGGTTGCTTTTGTATTGTTGACCATCACGCTGAGCTCAAGGCGACTTACGTTATTCTCACGAGCCCAACTTTCCAGCTCTTTTAAAAGTGTGTAACCCCAGGTTTTTCCGGTATAAGCCTGTCGAATACCTGCAACAATATGCAGTGAATGCTGATCGCGAAGATTACTGGTTCTTCTGCCTGCACAGAATCCTGCTAACAAGCCCGCATCAACATCTTCGAGCACGAAGATTTGCGCATTGTTTGAGCTTTCTGCATTGGCTAAACTTGATTGTTGAGTCGCAAGTGTCGCTTGTCGCTCGTTGGGTTCAAAGAGCATGAATTCGGTTTCAGAATCCAAGGCATCCCATAGGTCGAGAAATGCAGCAGCGTCAGACTCTTTTGCGGCTCGTACGTTGATGTTCACTCTATGGTTGCTCTGTTGGTGACAGATTGAAATCTAACTTACCCACTCGAGGTCCCCATCGGATGGGCAAATATCACAACAAATTCGCCACAAACACCGCAACCATCAGCAACACGACAATAAACATCATGCTGGCAACACTCCAACCACGTGCTAATGGTGAACCTGGTTTGGCGACCTTTTCTAGAGAGCCACTTGCCGCTGATACAGCAGACAGGGCTAGTCGCCTTGCTGACGCATTTAGGGCAACAATACCTGTAACTAGCACTGGCAATATAGAGGGTATTGCTTTTCGATAGATGACATCACTGTCGATATTGGTGGCTCTGACTTCCGGTGGATGAACTCCTGTTTTCATCAGGAAGAGGAACGCGAGCAGAGCAAATATCAACAATTGCATTTGGACCAATACGTGGTCAAAGGTGTACGGTTGATAGTCTGTCTCGAAAGGCAGCAGTGAATATAACAAGCCAGGGAACACCCCGATCACTACGCACGCAGTGGCCGTAATAATCATGGCTATGCGCATGTGGATTGGCGCCTCAGCTGGACGCTTTCCACTATCGTGCGCAAAGAACGTGAAGTACGGAATTTTTATACCTGAGTGGCTCAACACGCCTGCTGACGCAATGAGTAAAGCTAACCAGACAAGGTAATAGCCATTGCTCGCTGAAGCATCGAGTATGAGTGATTTTGATACAAAGCCACTGAATAAGGGGAATGCGGAGATGGATGCCGCGCCTATCAGGCAACACACCATGGTAACGGGCATACTTTTATATAACCCCCCGAGCTCAGATGCCTTAGACGTACCAGTGCGGTAGAGCACGGCACCCACACTCATGAACAATAAGGACTTGTACAAGATGTGGCAGAACGCATGGGCAGCGGTACCGTTGAGTGATAGCTCAGTACCGATACCAACGCCCACCACCATGAAGCCCAGCTGGTTGTTGAGACTGTAGGCAAGTACACGGCGTAGGTCGTTTTCGATTTCTGCGAAGAAGATCGGGAATAGAGTCATGACCGCGCCTATGTAGATCAAGACTTCGGTTCCAGCATAGCCTCGGGCTAACGCATAGACCGCCATTTTGGTGGTGAATGCTGAAAGCACCACTGTGCCTGTGATGGTAGCGGCTGGGTAGGCGTCTTGAAGCCAGTTGTGCATTAATGGAAAGGCGCATTTGATGCCAAACGACAAGAAGATCAGGAATGTACCCGTGCTCACCAAGCCCAGATGTTCAAAGGCTATAGATCCTGTGTCGTGATAGTGAACCAATAGACCTGCCAACAACAGGACACCTGACAATACCTGAACAATCAAGTAGCGCATGCCAGTGCTATACGCCGCTGGCGTGCGCCTCGCCCAGATAAGAAATACGGATGCTACGGCGGTTCCTTCCCACCAGAGAAACAAGGTGATCAGGTCACCGGCAAACACACCGCCAATGGCTGAGCCCGCATACGCCAAAGTAGCAATCTGCTGAACAGTATCTCTAACGTGCCATGCATAGAGGCCAGAGAGGAATGCAGCTATGGAGAATATGATGCTGAAGATGAACGACAGCTTGTCTATCCGCAAGAACGTCAGCTCAAAGCCTAGTACTGAAACAACTGCATGGTTGCCCATCCCAAAACTTAGAATGATTAATAAGCCAATAACAGGCGTACCAAGTAGCAACAGTGCTCGCCACCTAGATCCTAGTAGTGGGCATAAAATGGCAGCAAATAAATAAATAAACGGAGGTGCTAGCAAGGTACTCATGATGACTCACCACTCTTGCCTAACATTTGTGCTTTTAAATCTTCAACCGAATCACCCGACCAGTCTTTATGCTCAACACGTGAGGTGCCAGCTTCAGGGTACGTTTCCGAATCTACGCTGTTCGCACCGTAGTAACTTTCATCGCGACGAATCAACACTCTAAGTGCTCGTGCACCCAGCACGATGACTGTAAACGATACAAAACCGGCAATGGCATGGAAACCATAGAACTCTTCTCCAGGCACTTTGGTATGGCGATGATGGATAAAGTCTATGGCAAACAGGATTACACACAAAGCAAGTAAACCAATGATAAGCCTGTTAAGACCCGATCGTGTATCAACCCACAGAAAATGCTTAGCTAATGGCGCAACGTCGTCGTTGGAATCATTCATCGCCATTGGATCATCCCAATCAGTGTCATTAACGGTGCAGGATAGAGAAACAAGCAGATACTGGCCGTAGCTGTCAGCACGATTGCCCAAAGGCAAGCAAACGGAGCTTCGGTCATCGTGGCGCGTTCGCCTGCTGCCAATGTAGGGTCGGGCTTAAGGAAAGCGCGTACTGAAATCGGCAACAAATACGCGATATTCAGCAAGGTACTAAACATCAGAATCATTGCCCAGACAATGGTTCCAGAGTCGAATGAGCCACCAGCAATTAGCAACTTACTCCATGCACCCCCTGCTGGCGGCAATCCAATGATAGATAACGATCCTACAAAAAACGCACCCATGGTGATGGGCATACGGCGACCAATACCATCAAGTTTTGAAATCTCACTCTTGTGTAGCGCAACCAGAATGGCTCCAGCGCAGAAGAACAAAGTTATTTTGCCGAATGCGTGCATGACAATGTGCAACACCCCACCGCTGACCGACATGACCGTGGCAAGCAGCGCCGCCAACACGATGTAAGCAAGCTGTCCGATGGTTGAATACGCTAGCCTGGCTTTCAGATTATCTTTGGTGAAGGCTACGAAGCTTGCTACGACAATGGTGAAGCCTGCGACAGGTAGCAACCAGTAGGCGGCACCGCTGATGGCAATGACATCGATACCGAATGTATAAGTGACTATTTTTAGCAGGCTAAAAACGCCAGTTTTCACCACGGCTACAGCGTGTAGCAAGGCACTAACAGGTGTGGGAGCAACCATTGCTGCTGGAAGCCAGCGATGAAACGGCATAAGACCTGACTTGGCAATGCCGAAAACAAACAGCGCTAACATGATTGCCAACGCGCCATTACTCAATCCAGCCTCTTTGAGCACACCACCCGGAACAAAGTCCATGGTGCCAGAGACGCTGGCAGTCCAGATAATCGCCGGTAACAAAAAGGCGATGGACGTGGTCATCAAAATACCTAGATACACCCTGCCCGCCTTTCTTGCTGGCTCACCTCCAACGTGAGTCACCAAAGGGAAAGTACTAATGGTGATGACTTCGTAGGCTACAAAGAGCGTGAGTAAGTTGTCGGCATAAGCTGCTCCCATGACAGCCGCTAAGGCTAGCGCGAAGCAAGTATAGAAACGGGTTTGGTTAATTTCGCTATGACCGCGCATGTACCCAATGCTATAAACCGTGGTGACTACCCAGAGAAAACTGGCCAGTAGTCCAAAAATGACACCCATGGGTTCAGCAGATAGCTTGAGAGAATAGTTTGCCATTAGCGCAAACTCACCGCTTTGCGGTGTACCTCCAGCCATCAGATCGTTATAAATCAGATTATTGATGAGCAGTAGAGCTAAGCCTGCAACAATAATGGAGCCTTCTCGTAGGTTTCTTCGCTTTTCGCCAAAGAACAGAATAAAAGGGATAACCGCGAGTGGCGGCAGTAGTGTCCAGAGAGGATTCATTGTTGACTCAGTCCCAAGGTAAAACCACTGAGTAATTGGCTGGCTGCATCTCCAGCTAGTGACAAGGTAGCACCACCACTAATGCCGAAATACAGCCCGATGGCTATTAGTAGATACATTGGCACAAGCATGCTTACCGGTGCTTCGGACATTCCTGACGACTCCGGAGTTTCTTGTCGTGATTTCCTGAAGAGCATCACCTCTGCAACACGGGCAACATAAACCAAAGCCATCAAAGAGCTTACAAGAATAAGCACAGCTAGCCACCACGAGCCTTGCTCAAGGGATGCCTCTATTAAAGCAAACTTACTGATAAAGCCGACAGTCAGTGGGACACCGATAAGTCCAAATCCTGAAATCATAAAGGCTATACAAGTCAATGGCATGCGCTTGAACAAATTATCGAATGATGGCCGATGGGCGTGACCTATTTGATAGATGATGCAGCCTACCGACATGAATAAGGCAGATTTAACCAAGGCATGATTAACGATATGTACGATGCCAGCAGTTAGACCAGCCTGACTTGCTAATGCAATTCCTGCAACGATATAACCCAGTTGTGCAACACTGGAATACGCCAACATACGACGCAAATCTGTTTGAAACACAGCAACCAACGACATCAATATAAAACCAGCCACAGCTGCTGGCAACAGAACACCGGTTAATAGCATTTGCCCGAAACTGTATTCAAACCCAAAGATACTGAAGAAAAATCGCAACAGAATATAGAGAGAAACCTTCGTAGCTGTACCCGAGAGAAAGGCGGTTACTGCCGTAGGTGCATACGTGTAGGCATTGGGCAGCCACGCGTGTAATGGGAAGATTGCAGCCTTGATCATCACACCTATGCAGATAAAGCTGAAAGCTACCAGCACCGCACGTTGCGATTCGCTATCAGGGATGCGCTCCGCAAGGTCAATCATGTTGAGTGTGCCGGTGGCAGCGTATAAAAATCCGATGCCAATCAAGATGAATGATGCTCCCACACTGCCCATTATCAGGTATCTGAAGGTTGCCGTTAACGCTCTTCTATCCTTGCCAAACGAAATAAGCATGTAAGTGGCAAGAGACGACACTTCAAGAAAGACAAATACGTTAAACGCATCACCTGTTATGGCAATGCCCATCAAACCGGCTAGGCACATCAGCCAGGCCGCATAGAACAGGAAGTGCTTTGTTAGCGGGACCTCTTTCTTAGTGATTTGATAAGAATAGACAAGCACGATTAAACTAATGCCAGACACCAGCAAGAGCACGGCGGCGTTGAGTGTGTCTATGTAGTACTCAATCCCGGCTGGTGCCATCCAGCCTCCTACCTTGTAGCGGATGACACCCTCGCTACGCACATGAGCAAGTACCAGTATGGCGGCATAGAAACTAAACAGATTTGCACTAAATGCAATCACCCAACTGGCTAGAGCGTGCCTGAACAGGACGCAAAGTGGCGCAGCCGTGAAAGGGACCAGTATTAACAGGGCTGGGATTTGTGCATTCATCTAAAGCTCAGGCTCCGCAGCTTCAATAGCCTTGATTTCATCTTCTTCTACGGTGCCGTATTCTTCGTATATGCGAATAATGAGCGCAAGCGCAACCGCGCTGGTGGCCACGCCAACGACAATAGCGGTAAGGATTAGCACGTGCGGCACAGGGTTCGAATATACCGGTTGCTCTCCTTCCATCAAAATCGGCGCGGTGCCACCGGCAACCTTACCCATGGTGATGTAGAGATAAAAAATCGATGTTTGAAACAAACCCAGTCCGATGATTTTCTTAGTCAGGTTGTAACGAGCAATCATGATGTACAAACCCGCCATCATGAGTACCACGACAATCCAGTAACTGTACAGCCCAGCAATTTTTTCCATTACAAAGACCGCTTGCTAGCAAAGTTATAGAACAAACTGATCATCACACCAGTCACCGTGATGCCCACTCCCAGTTCTACTGTAAAAATTCCCCAGTGCTGGCCGTGCAGTGCATCGTGCGCAAGCACGTTGTAATCGAGCAAGTTACCTCCCAGCAGCATAGTCACCACGCCAGTACCACAATACAACAGGAGCCCGAAACACATCATGATTCTCAATGCTGAAGGTGGCATGATCGAGCGGGTTTTCTGCAAACCAAAAATAAGCCCATACAAAATGAACCCTGAAGCAAATATCACCCCAGCCTGAAAACCACCACCCGGCCCATAGTCACCGTGAAATTGAACATACAGGCCGAACATTAATATAAAGGGGATTACAAGCTTGGTTACTACCTGTAAAACACGGTGGCGCTGCCTCGGGTAGCGTTTCATTTGAGGCGTTTGCAAAGCTGAATTGACATCCACCAATGTTTCAGCCGCTACCTGTACGGATTTATCGCCTGGAGCCTCTACTGACGCATCATCTCCGGGGCGCCGTCGTCTTAAGCCAAGCACACTCAGCACTGCAATTCCCGCTGCAAATACCACCATGGTTTCGCCTAAAGTGTCGTAGCCTCTGTAACTAGCCAACACCGATGTGACGATATTAGGTGGGCCTACTTCGCTACCCGATTGCTCCAGAAAACGAACTGCCAATCCAGGATTGGTTTGGGCCGCGGACGTTGCACTGCCATAATAAGGCATGTCGAGCGTACCGTAGATGAGTAGCCCGCCTGCGGCGATGGCTAAGAACAACGCCATCCAACTGTGATTGGGACGTGGCTTTTGATCGTGTCTTGTGAAAGATAGTGCGCCCAGAAACAGGATAGTTGAAATTCCAGAACCTACAGCCGCTTCTGTGAAGGCTACATCCACTGCATCCATAACCACAAATGCCCCAGCTGCAATGAGGCTATAGACCCCTAATAAAATGACAGCGGCCAGCAAGTCACGCAGCATAATGATGCCAATTGCCGTGACAGCCAGAAATGTCAACAGCACATTAGCTACGATAGCTTCCATCAGGATCCACCCTCATCACGATTGCCCAAGGCTTGCATCTGCTTAGCTATACGCTCTTTATCTTGGCCATGCCGATAATCTGCAGGACGCGAACGAGCTAATAGACTTGCCTGCTCCGGATCATCGAGCAAAGGCTTACCGTCTGCATCAAGAGGCACCTGCCCACACAACAGCGCCGTTTTAGCTAACGCATGAGAGGCTGTAGGAGAGGTAAAAAGGGTAAAGAACATGATCAAACCTAGCTTTATCGCAGCCATTGAATTGTCGAACACAAACAACGCCTGAATGATCAACGCAAGTCCGATGATGAGAGTACCACCCGTATCCGTCAGACTAGCTCCGTGCAAACGCGTGTAGAGGTCTGGCATACGCACCAGTGCCACAGCACCCGATACCACGAACACACAACCCAGAATCATTAACGCCCAGCTGATGAGCAATATCAGTACGTCTAACATCAGTAGTCATCCTCCTGATATTGACCACTGCCCAGATCGTCGACTTCGAAAAACTTCAATACCGCTATAGTGCCCAGAAAATTAATCATGGCATAGACAAGCGCGATGTCTAGAAAGTCAGGTCTGCCTGTTAGAAAACCGTATACCGAAATCAGCAGAACGGTCTTAGTGCCAAACGAATTGACAGCCAGCAAGCGATCAAATTGTGTGGGGCCAACGAGGGCTCGCCAGAGGGTTAGCGCCATCGTAACCAAGAGCGCAATAGTTGCTGCAACAAACATCCTAGAGACTCCTGGGTTTTTTGAGTAGATAAGGTTCCACATCTCTGATCCGACTTGCCATTTCGCCAGCTTCCAGCTCAGCCAAGCTGTCCTCATGCAAGGCATGCACGAGAATATAATCCTCAGGAGTAAAGTTGATAGCCGTGGTTCCGGGTGTGAGCGTAATCGAGTTAGCGTAAATGACTCGGCCCATTTCGGTGTCAGGAGAAGCACTGATCTGCCGCAATGCCGGTTTGATATTCAGTTCACGACTCCAGACGCGACGAGTCACATCTATATTACTTAAGACGATTTGCCACAACAGCCATGACCAATAGCCAAGAATACGCAAGAAGCTAAAATAGAGCGACTGATCACGGTGTTCAACTACTCGCATTCGATTGGATAAGACCGCCACGAGCGCAACACAAATGACGCCAATGATTAGAAACTGAGCCTTGAAGTAGCCCGAGAGCAAGAGCCAAAGACAGGCCAACGTCAATATCAGGCGAAAGGTTTGTGGCATACGCGTAGGGCTAGTCCAGAAAACGTGAGAAATCGCGAGGCGCGTCACTATTTGCGCAGCATACTAGCATGACACTACGGCAAAACTGATCCAAACATTACACATCAATGGGTTTCACAGGGTTGCAAACAAAGGCTATCGCCTCACAAATCCCCCTAACGTGTCTCTAAGTTCATTAACTTGTTACAGATGCCAGGGCAGCGCTCTGCTAGACTCGCCAGCGACTGAATACTAATCTGACGCTCTACTTAATACACATGAAATTTGCCCTACCAAAAATCAATACAATTTGTGCTCTGTTTTTGATGAGTATGCTGGTTGCTGGTTGCTCAAGCGACCTCCAAAACGATCCGCTTGACGATATTCAAGACGACGGCACGAGCCAAGACGACGGCACAAGCCAAGACGATGGCACAAGCCAAGACGACAGCACAGGTCAAAATGGTGATAGAGATCAAGGTGGCGAACCCAATCAGGTTGACGTTGATAACGGCGTTACTGAAGTGCCAGATGCAGGCAACATTCCCTCAAATCAGTTCGAATTCAGCTTTGACACTACCGAATTTGCTGTGGTTGAGGGCGCTGGTGTCGTTCAGTTCCCGCTAACGATTACCAGAACTGCCGGACACCAAAACGACATTAATTTATTTGTATCCGGTGTAACAGCTATCGACGATGAGCTTTTAGGCCGGCAATTTAGTGACAGCGTCATCAGTGTAAACGAGACACAGACGCAACTGCAGTTCTCTGTCGCCATAGGCCCTAAACCCATTCGTGCTCACGAGCGCAATATCCAAATCAGTGGAATTGACTCAGCTGGAGAAATTTTTGCTCAGGTTCTGACCTTGCGAGTAACACCCACCAGCGCCCCGGATGTCTACCTACTTATCGGCCAGAGCAATATGGTTGGCAATAGCGAAGATGATGCAAAACAAGCGGGTCCAGGGGGCTTAGACGAGCCAGTTGAGCGCATAAAGCAGCTCAATGTAACTGGCAACGACAGTGATAATTTTCCAAATATTGCTTCTTTCACAAATCCGGATAGCCTTGTCGATACCAACAATCCTTTGACAGTTGCAGTAGATCCCTTGCACTCGGGGTTGGAGAGTGCCGGGATTAAGTCAGGAACTCGGATAGGGCTAGGCTTAGCATTTGCACAGCGCGCGTTGCTCGACACGAGCGCAGACATTTTCCTTGTACCTGCTGCCTGGTCGGATACCGGTTTTTGCAGCCGTGAAACCAACCTACTTCCGGGCAGCGGCTGGAACGCAGCGCCTCAGACGAATGCAGCATTTAGTGGCACTTTATTGCACGATCGAGCTATTGCTAGAGCGAGTCTGACATTGGAACAAACAGGAGGAATCCTGCGCGGTATTCTCTGGCACCAAGGTGAGGCTGACTCAGACAATCAGATCTGCGCCTCGGCCTACGCACAGAATCTATTAGACATGGTTCGCTCAATGCGCAGCAATATCGCAGAAGATGCTAGAGGAGCTGCAGCTCGAGGCCCCGATGCCGATATCCCTTTTATCGTTGGCACCATGTCGATGGGTGGCGGACAAGTCCCATTTTCAGCATCCAAATTGCTGGTGGACGCCGCACATCGCACCGTGGGTGAGCAAATTAATCATGCAAATCACGTAAATGCCGACGATCTTATTCCGCCTGTTTATCCTTGTGGGGCCGGTTCTTGCATTCACTACGGTTCTGTAGCGTTACGTGAGATGGGCGTCCGCTATTACGAGGCACTTATTTCAACATTACCCTGACGCGACTACACAGGGTTTGAAGGGGTTTTTAAACTGAAAATGCACTGTAAAGCGGACCACTTCTCATCTCGGTTTTTCAACTCGCCAACCGCTTCACTCAAAGCAATTGGCAAGGCCGTTAATCTTGCGGCACTGTTAATTGGACGAACAAATCAAGTGACTCGAACATCTTCCAAGCCTCGAATCTGTAAAACGCTTGCCACCAAATTTACTCTAGCACTAGTTGTGACCACGCTTGCTGCGTGTGGTGGTGGCTCCGGCGAATCAGGTGCCACTGGCGGCACCGATAGCACAGGCGGCACTGTGAATACCACTCCGCCCAATACCTCAGGTTTCGATCCTACAGGTGATTTCGAAATACGTTCTATAGGCGCTGGGCTAGTGCTTTTAGAAGGCAATCAAGATGGCCTGCGGATACCTCTCAGCCTAGATCGACAAAACGGGCACAACAATCCCGTCACTCTGGATATCGTGGGAGAGAGCGACGCTGATGTGGCTTTTGTCACCAGCAGCTTTTCGCGACTGCAACTTACGCCAAATGAGGACAGCAGCGAGGCGATACTTAAACTTGCCATCAGTGACCTTCCCATATCGTCACAACAACGCGACTTCATCATCATCGCAACTGACGGCACCGATACAGACCGCATTGCCATCAGCGTAGCCGTTCAACCAACAACAGCACCTGATGTCTACCTGCTAGCGGGTCAAAGCAACATGGTCGGTTTTAGCGGCGACGGCACTCGTGAGTCCTTTGTAGGTGGTGCTGACGAGCCTAATCCCCGGATTAGGCAACTCAATGTTACAGAGAACAGAGATGACGACTTCGTATTGGACACAGATTTCACATCTGAGGATAACATTGCCGAAACTCCAACTATTCTGCAAGCGCTTGATCCTCTGCACTTACCGTTTGATGAGTTTACAGAAGGTGGCAAGTCTCAGGACTACATCGGTCTAGGTTTAAGTTTTGCCAGAAGCGCCCTTTTAAATACTTCCGCTGACATCGTACTTGTACCAGCCGCCTGGGCAGGATCATCTTTTTGTGACAACAGCAACGGCCCGAACGGTAACTGGGTGTCATCGCCATCTGATAATCCGGATTTGGGCAACACACTGATGTTTGACCGAGCTGTCGCCCGAAGTAATTTAGCGATACGAGAATCTGGCGGTGTACTTCGCGGCATTCTATGGCATCAGGGAGAGTCAGATGCTAACGAGCGCTGCGCCCCTGTGTACGCTGAGAACATGGTCAACCTGGTCGATCAATTCAGGGCACAACTTGACTATGTTGGTAACGATTCCCTGAATCGCATTGCCGACACCAATATCCCTTTTGTTGTGGGCACCATGTCTCGAGGCGCGGACGAGCGCGAAGATCTCAGCACCTTTTTACCCTCCAAACAGATGATCGACGATGCGCACTTCAACTTTCCCAATACGGTAGAGCATGGCGCAGTGTCTGATCATAGTGACCTTGTACCACCTCAATATCCATGTGGAAATACCTCGTGCATACATTTTGGCCCTGGGGCCTTAAGAACGGCGGGTGATCGTTACTATCAAGCTCTCTTACGTGCGATTCAGTAAATAGCAGTTGGGCATGTCAAAGGGGGCAGCGAGTCAGGCATCCGCGCCTTAACGCCCCCCTTTGGCAGTTATTTACGTCGGCCAGCCAGATAGATTCAACATCTATGCAAACTCTAAGCAGTATTGCAGGCATCTAGCAACTATAATCACCTTCAGATTCTGATTGTTTGTGCCGATACATAAGAATGAGACTGCATGCATTGCAATACCTGCGAGCCTTCGCTGCGCTTGCCGTGGTTTATAGCCACTCCGCCTCGCAGGTGCAAGGTTACGAAGTATTCCTGAGAGAAACAGGCAGCTTTGGTGTGGACATATTCTTTGTCCTCTCTGGCTTTATCATGATCTACATCGCCAAGCCAGACGATACGCCACACGCTTTCTTCGCTAATCGTGTCAGACGCGTGATACCCCTTTACTGGTTCTTTACAGGCCTGATGGCCGCCATTTTGTTCTTCATGCCATCAATCTTTAAAGCGACTACGTTCAGCATGGACTCTCTACTGAAGAGTCTCGCTTTCATACCTCACTGGAGCGTTGCACACGCCCACAATGTATGGCCGTTGGTAGCGCCTGGCTGGTCACTGGTGTTCGAAATGTACTTCTACCTCGTGTTCGCTATCTCTCTTTTCTTCTCGGCCCGCTACCGCATTGCATTTATCAGCGCCATCATAAGTATAGTTTTCGTGATTGCCAGCTACTTTAATGATGGTGAATCCGCCCTCGCCCAATTTTTCGCTTTAAGCATTGTTTTCGAATTTATATTGGGTATGTTGTTAGCTGTAGCGTGGAAACGAGGGTTTCGGTTACCATCATCCACCAGCTGGTACTTACTGGTGTTTGCCTTGTGTCTTCTGCTACTTGACATGCCCGTTGCCAGAATTTTCAAGTACGGCATGGCTTCCTTTTGCATCGTCATGGCTTGCCTGTTTGTTCGTGTCAAGCACTACGATTGGGCTGTACTGTTGGGGGATGCCTCTTATGCGCTCTACCTCAGCCACATATTCACTTTAGGAATCTTGCGCAAAGTACTTCCACCACTACTAGGTGAAGGCATGCTGGCAGCTTATTTGTTTGTCATCATATCGTTGGTTGTTTGTACGCTGGTCAGCATCCCGATTCACTACTTGGTCGACAACTGGTTGCTCAGAAAAGAGCGTCTCAATTTTATGAAAGGCAGAACACACGCCTCTAGTGAAGCTTGACCTGGTTCACAGGCGTTAACGCTATCCTTGTGTACGCTAACTCTCATGAGTAACGACAACAACGCACAAGACTTTGCACGTCTATTCGACCTGCCAGACAATCATTCCCTCACGATGAGCGACGTTAATCGCGTGGAGAAAAATCGAATGATTTACGAGACGCGGTGGTTAGATGAACACGATCACAACAACAACCTTATAGCCCGATTTCGTACCTGGACCAACCGCTCTCTTCAGCCACCGTACCGACGACAAACCGGTTGGGAGCAATATTCTTTATCAGGCGACCTGCTGGATCGTGAAATTCGATATTCAAAGCGAGACACTATGGATTTCGTGCATTAGACGCACGCGCCCATAGGCATCTTAACGCTGTTAGCCATAATCTCGAATTACAGCAAGAAACTCATCGCCGTACTGCTCAAGCTTGTGACTACCCACGCCATTCACACTGGACATCTCATTGTCGTCGCGTGGCTTTATGGCGATCATGTCCGCCAGAGTGCTATCACTGAACACCACGTATGCTGGCACGCCAGCCAGATCACTGAGTTGCTTTCTCAGCACGCGTAAGGCCTCCCATAAGGGTTGATCTTGATCACTGATCGCAATTTTACTTTTACGCTTGGCTGAGCGAGTACGTCCTGAGCCCGCTGCGTTGCCTTTCACCTTGCGAAAATGCAGGCTCTGCTCACCGCGCAACACCGGCCTTGAGCTTTCAGTTAATACAACCGATCCATGGCCATCAACATCGACAGCTAAAAGTCCGCGCGCAATTAATTGTCGGAAAAGATTGCGCCAGTCACTTGCCGATAGATCAGTTCCAATTCCAAAAGTGGACTGTTTGTCGTGTTCGAACCGCTGAATGCGTTCGGAGAGTTTGCCCAGCAACACATCTATAAGGTAGGTGACCCCAAAACGCTGTCCGGTCCTGTACACACAGGAAAGTGCTTTGCGTGCATCATTGGTGGCATCCCATGTTTCAGGAGGGCTTATGCAGTTGTCACAGTTCCCACAGGGAGCCTCCAAAGTATCACCAAAGTAGCTGAGCAACACCTTGCGCCTGCAACCGGTTAGCTCGGCCAAACCCAGCATAGTTTCAAGTTTGTGGTTCTCAACCCGCTTATGCTTTTCATCAGCATCAGATTGCGACATCATTGAACGCAAATTAATGACATCTTGCAGTCCGTACGCCATCCAGGCGTTTGAAGACAAGCCATCCCGGCCTGCTCTACCTGTTTCCTGATAGTAGGCTTCAACGCTTTTGGGTAGGTTAAGGTGAGCAACAAAACGTACATCAGGCTTGTCTATGCCCATGCCGAACGCGATAGTGGCAACGACGATCAAGCCATCTTCACGCAGAAAACGTTTCTGGTTGTTTGCACGTTCAATGGCCGGTAAGCCCGCGTGGTAAGCCACTGCTCGACGACCATTATCGTTAAGCCATTCAGCTATCTGCTCTACTTTTTTTCGCGAAAGGCAATAAACAATGCCAGCATCACCCACGTGATGTTCATTCAAAAAAGACAATAGCGCATCTTTTGGATTCGCAGGCTCACCAATGGCGTAGTGGATGTTGGGACGATCAAAGCTGCTGACAAACTGCTGCGCGGCATTCAGATTTAAATTATTGGCGATCTCCAGACGCGTTCGCTCATCGGCTGTCGCTGTTAAAGCAATTCGTGGCACTGTTGGAAATCGCTGCGAGAGCACATCAAGGCCCATATATTCTTTGCGGAAATCATGACCCCACTGTGAAACACAATGCGCTTCATCAATAGCAAAAAGAGCAATTTGTGCACGATCAAGTAATGACAACATGGTTGGCATCAGCAAGCGTTCAGGGGCGACGTAAAGCATGTCCAGCCGTCCCTCGAGCAGGGCTTGTTCAGTGCTAGCTATGGATCGCGCATCCATGGATGAATTAATAAATGCAGCCTTCAGATTTAGCGCGACCAGTGCATCAACCTGATCCTGCATCAGTGCGATCAAAGGGGACACGATAATACCTGTGCCAGGACGCACCAAGGATGGAACCTGATAGCACAGCGACTTGCCGCCCCCCGTGGGCATCAAAACTAGTGCATCTTGTCCCTGTATAACCGTGCTGACAATTTCATGTTGGTGGCCACGAAACTCTTCGTAACCATAAATTGTTTGCAGCACTTCTAGTGCTTCTTGGGATCTTTGGTTATCCATGTTTATATCGCCTCCTTGCGAATTAACATTATTGTTGGGCATAGTCTTTACGCCACAAATTGTATTGTTCAACAATTTGCTGCAGTGATTCTTCCTCAAATTCACGCAAGCCACTAAGCACCATATTCTTATTACCCGTGCCGATACGACTTCCCGCTAACATGATATCAAAGCATAAACGTACAGCGCCTTTGCGCCCGTTTACGCTAATACTGGTGTCGGCAGACAATTCAAGGCTGACAGCTAGCGAAGATTGTTCACTTAACCATGCAGGTGTTAGTGACGACGTCAGTTCAATGGTCATGTCTTTGTAAATAACCATGGGGCGTGCGGGATTGATCATGACTCCCGCACCCTGCATCAGCGGAACAAGAATATCAGGAAAGGTCTGACCTGAAAAACCGACATACGCCTGGCTTAAAGCGCTGACAAATTCAGGTTGGGTAAACCGATCGTCGGTCATGGATAGCTTGAGAAGCTCTTTGTCACCAGCGTCGACGATGTGTGTCGATGGGCCAACGCTCTCAGGTAAGCACATACGGCTTTGCGAATTAAGCATGCCCGTGAATTCAACAGCCGTGGTGCGCGCCACACCATATCGACTGAGAAGAACACAGAAAAGCAGATCTCCAGGAACACAGAAACGTTTATTGCCCGGATCGTGTATCGGGTTAAAATCACCCGCCATGCCCTTCGCAAAAGCGCTTGCTTGCTCTTGTGTGAATTGAACAGAATTATCTGTCACTGAATAGTAGTTCGCAAGTTCCATGCGCTGCAGATTCTCGATGTTTTGAAGGCTGGAAGTAGAGCACTTATTCTATTCTAAGCTGGGTGCTTCAGCGAAACTCTGACAAAAGAGAATCAAAATTATTCAGCGTCTCCACCGATAGCTTGACATGCCGTGGATATATTGGTTTCAAGCGGTCGTTCACTATTGGACGATCCCAGCCTTTTGTGGTTCCCAACATCATTTTCAATCCCGACGTCCCGAACCTCTCCTGATATCCCGCCATAACGCAATCCACATAGCTTTGCGCAATGGGATGAATTTTGCCAGCAAGATGTCGATTTTCCGGCAAACTGCGGTAAAGATATATAGTACTGGCGTCTACATCTTTAGGGAATTCAACATCATGCGCGCTCAACTCCATCCGCTCATAGCCTGCCTCGCGCGCGTCTAAAGCCGCCAGATCAGCCAGTGGAATCTCAACAAGAACGCCTTGAATGCTCGTTTGCGCAGGCTCCACACTTAACGAAGTACACGATGAGCGGGAATCTGAAGCTGATACACGATGTTCCCACACACGCTGCCACCCGTGCAAAGTAGCATTCCATGCTCGCTCGTCGTCTGGTCTTGTCTGTCGATTAACCAGTGATCCAAAGCCAAAATAGTGAGCCAGTTGCACAGCCATTGTGATTTATCTCTTTGTGAACAATTGCGTCGCAGCTACCCTTTTTAGCGCTGTATGTATAGAAAACAGACGCTCAATTTTCATGGATGAGACTTGCGTCGAACCTTAGCTCTCTAAAGCCGTCTACTATAGCCTGAAGTGGGCGGTAATGCCTTTTGAAACATACAACTACTGAGGAGTAAGGAACATCTTAAAGACAGCGACGAGCCTGGTTCTTGGTTTTATTCTGTACGCCATGCAGCCGCTGACCGTACTAGGTTCTTCAATCGATGAGGCGCAGCTACAGACGGCCCGTCAACTCGCTCAGAGTACGGCTTGGCCGCAGTTCACATCACGTAGCGTAGCGCCGAAAGACGCAACCAACCACCCCCTAGGTGTGCAAACCCTGTCGATCGAAAAGCGTGAGCAAAAAAAACGATCGACCCTAGCACCAGAGCACGTGTCAATGTTGGTTTATCAGTTTCATTACGAGTTGGCACAGGCTCGTATGCTTGTCGTCGATACAGCCACTGAGCGTGTCCTCGATAGTCACCCTGTCGCAAGTGTTCATCTACCTCTGAATCAAACTGAAATTGATTTCGCCGTCAACCTTGTCAACATGCAATCTGCGCTGTTGGACAAATTTCGAGACGAACAAGTACGAAGTGGTCGAACACCCTTCACACAACTGGAACAGCTTGATGTGAAAGCAAGCATCTTCGAACCTAGAGACATCAACAATGCCTGCGCCGTCCAGCGTTGTGCCTTGCTGTCCTTATTCGACCAAAGCAACACCGTATTTTCAACCGAACCTGTTGTGAATTTGCAAACCTTTGCCGTCACACTGCTGGGCGATCGCTAAACCATCATGAGAATCTCTGTCTACAGCCAATGCCGAATCGGTGTTCTTTTGCTTGTGAGTTCGGCATCTCTATGGCTAAACCCAGTTCACGCGAACTTTACGGGTTGCGGTGAAGATATGGAACTCACCCAAGCGTTTAGCTCAGGTGCTGCATGGCAATTGTGTGCAGCCGTAAGTGAGCAACACGGCGTGGATGTCTCTTCCGTACATTACCGAGCGCCAGGTGATACGTCTCGGTCAGTATTATTCAGGGCACATGCGGCCCAAGTTCTCATGCATTACCACGATGAGACTGAACCACGGGCGCAGCTGGGAAACGACAATACCGGACGCCTGCTTTCAATGACGCCACAGAATTGTGCCGGCACTATTCTATCGGACAGCCGTGGACAACCCACTCTTTGCAGCCAAGTGCAAGATAACGGCATTCTGGCAAAATTTGCACAAACACCGGCTATTCAGAGTCAACAATGGGTTTTGACTAGTGCGCTGCAGCGTGACGGGCTAATCTGGGCCACCTCAATCACGTTTGCAGAAGATGGTCAGATCACACCCGCCGTCTCATTATCCGGAAGGGGAAAATCACTCAATTCGGCAGGGTCGATCATTGAAGAATCAGCTGACACTCTGGCCAGTGCAACAGTGCTCGCTACATGGCGTCTGATCTTCAATCTTGACGATGGCAATTTTGACCAGATTCACCAGTTTGATTTTGTTCTTAATGAACAATTAGGGAATCAGCGGCCCATGCAGGTCACCTCAATGCCTAGCGAAACATTTGCCAATGTTAATCGCGAGCAGTTTCGTGGCTGGCTAGTGTCCGACCCAACCGGCACGGGTTTCTATCTTGATCCCTCCAATAGCGGCTTTGGTTACGTCAGTGGTCAGTACAATTGGGCAAATTTTGATATTGCACTAACTCGTCACAATGAGTGCGAACGCTATTCCCAGCACAATTTCAGCACAGGCTCTGCCGATAACCAGTCAACGTGCGGCACGTCGCTGGACGATTATATGAATAACGAGGATCTACAGGGGGCACATCCTGTTTTGTGGTTCAGTCAGAGCCGTTCACTATCGCCCTCATCGGAACACTGGCCTATCATCAGCAACCTACAACAGAGTTTTACGCTACTCCCCTACGACTGGACAGATGCATCGCCGTTTGAGGTGGCACAATGAACAATGCAACTTCACGATCGGCAGCTTTTGTGTCGAATGTCAAAACCCAATGCATAAGCGTATCGTTACTCTTATTGTTAGGTGTGTTTTCTTTGCTTACAGGTGCTCCAAAAGCGCACGCAAGCGAGCCCAATTGCGCAGCGGATTCAAGAATCACACAGCACTTTGACAATGGCGCCACATGGGATCTTTGTTGGGAATCGCGCGTGCGCGAAAATCTGGTCCTCAGTGACGTTCACTACACTCCTCCCGGACAAGACGCTTTTAGAGTGCTTAGCTCAGGACGCCTTAGTCAATTGCATGTGGCATACGACGATAGCGACGTCACGTACAACGACGTCACTCAGTTTGGCTTAGGTGGCGGCTTTCTGATCACTCTGACCGAGGCAGAATGCCCCACGGGACAATTACTTAATATACAAACCAGACCGGCTTTGTGCAGTTGGCTTAAGCATGGAGACAATGGATTCAGAACTCCAACACAAGCCGTCAGCGCAGATAGCTTGAACCTGTTTTCTATTTCACAGGTGGGAGCCTACTCATACATAACCAGCTGGACCTTCTATGACGATGGAACAATAGAGCCAAGTGTCGGCGCCACTGGCGCTTTGCAGAGAAGCTCGGACAACATAGAGGAACCTTATGGACGCGTGCTCAAAGGCGATCCCGATACATTGTGGCTGTCGCATACGCACACCTACTATTGGCGTCTTGATTTTGACCTGGGAGAATCCGCTACAGACGATACTGTCGAAGAGCTAAAATACCTAGTGGACGCACAAGGGCTACGTACCCGTGACACCACAGTGTTTACCACTGAACAAGCAAGACGCATTGATCCTGACGCACAGCAATTCTGGCGAATAATGGATTCAACATCACCGCAAGCAGTGGGATTTCAAATTGAACCTACCAGAAATGGCCATCGATTCGAGCGTAAGGAAGTAGAGCCGTATACCGACTTCGATTTCTTTGTGACAGTGGGCAACGACTGCGAACGATTCGCCAGCCAGAACGCTCGGTTTAACCCCGATTGTCTGAATCATGTGCTGCAGTATGTAGATGATCAGAGCGTCGTGAACGAAGATATCGTGCTCTGGAATCGTGTGTCATTTCATCACACACCTCGCAGCGAAGATCAGCGGCACATGCACGCGCACTGGGACGGCTTTAAAATTGCGCCTGTGAATCTTTTGAACGGCACAAGCACGTTGGCGAATCAGCCCAACACCCAGCCTGAGTTTGCGGACTTGCCAGACAGACAATCACCCATCGGCGAACTCGTGCACGCAGATATGATTCGTGCCATCGACGTAGACGGAGACCTGCTGAGCTATTCGGCTGTGGGCATGCCTCCAGGGCTCGAACTGCGGGTGGATGGTCACGTTCACGGCTTCCCTGAGCAGACGGGCACCTTTCGGGTGCAAGTGACAGCGCGAGACGATCTCAGCAAAACTGACGCTGAATTCGTTTGGCTTATTGAAGGCTCCTCAGACTCAGCCGACTCACAAGTGGCGGAGAACACAGCCACTGATACCGCCAATGACTCATCGACGAGCTCGGGGCAGATCGCCCCGTCGCTGCTGGCCTTGCTGTTCAGCTTTTTCTGGATAAGGTTGAGTTCGCGTGGCCATAGAGCTCAGTGGACAAGGCGGTAAAGGGCCATACCAGGTAGAAAATACTCGATTGGCGGTATTTTTACCTTCTAAACCGAGCACTAAGGCGATGAACAATAGAATTACAATTTGGTAAGATACCCCCTAGGCCATAAGCAGACAGCCCAAACCTCGCAGCGACGCGCGAGACGCGGACTTTCTCTTTTTTTCATTTAGAAAAACACAAAGCCATAAGGAGTGTGCCCTGTGAAACGACTAATTTTTATTCTTGCTTTAGCCATGTTGATGGCCGGATGCAGCACTTCTGACTCTGACACCACCAGCGGTGAAAAAAGCGCTGGCGCTAATGATTCAGATCCTATCAACCCTGTTGAGCCTGCTGATCTAGACGAGCCTGCTGATCTGGTCGAGCCTGCCAAGCCGCAAGGGCCTGCAGAGCCCACCGCCCCGCAAGAGCCTACAGAGCCCACCAACCCTGAACAGCCTACAGAGCCCACCGACCCTGAACAACGTGTTCTACTTCCAGTTGACACCACAGGCGGTATTTTCGTGCCTTCGGCTAGCGATCTGGTTGAAAATACAGACTTATATCTGGAGGATGGCTATGCAACACCAAACGTTATTCGTGTTGACGTCAGAACGGTAACGACTCCGGGTAATTGCACAGTAGATGACGATTCAGGCTGCACCTTAGACGACGTCGAGGCGGACGTCATTGACAACGACGAACTCACTGTCGATATCGAAGTGCATGTGAGTGCTGATGATTTTGCCGACGATGGATCTATCAGCAATGCCAGCATGAGACAGCGTGGCGGCGGTGCTCGGTTTGCTGACCAAAAATCTTTCCGCATAAAACTCGACAGTAAAAATGATCTGTGGCGAAACGAACGTTTTCTTCAGTTAAATAAACACCCGTTCGAATCCTCGCGTATCCGCAACAAAGTGGCGTTTGATGTGATGAGTCAAATACCTCATTTGCCGAGTATGCGAACTCAGCTAGTTAACCTGTGGGTAGACGATGGTGCAGGCCCGGTTGACTATGGTCTATTCACGCATGTTGAGCGTCCGAATGACGACTACCTTGAGCGCCATGGCTTGGATAAAGATGGCAACCTATATCAGGCAGAAGATTTTCGCTTTGATGCCGATGATCTAGAGGACATAGCGGTTGACGAGGATGGCGACCCTCTAAGCGACGTACGTTTTGAGAGTGTTCTTGATATAAAAGAAGGCAAAGATCATCGAGGCCTTTTCAACATGATGAGCGCTTTACACGATCCAGATAGGGAATTCGAGTCGGTGCTTGAACAATATTTCAATCTGAACAACGTTAAAACCTGGATGGCTGTGAATATCTTGCTTCAACAGGCGGACGCAACACGACATAATTATTACCTCTACCAGCCGTCCGACTCAGAAAAATTCTACTTCCTACCGTGGGATTACGATGCCGCTCTAAAAGACTGGGATGAACCGGAAAACAACTATGAACGTGAGCCATTACGGGTTCGCACAACGTTTGGTTATTCGACGTCCTCTGAAAATTTTTTTACGACGCGTTATCTTCAACAATCAGGCATCCATGACGAGCTGGTGGAAGCTACTGCTTATATTCGTGAAAACTACATGACTGATAGCTTCATGACGGAGACCACTAACAACCTCACCATGGCAGCTTCGCCTTTCCAACAGCGTGCACCTGACAGCACATACAACCAATTCTACAGAGAGTCGTCTAGCCTAGCAGTGGCTGAAAACCCGCGCATAAATGAACAGGCGCATCGTGAACTTTTCCATATTCCTACTCCACCCTACTTGCATGAACCTGAACGCAATGGTGATCAATGGCGATTTTCATGGGCACCAGCGTTTTCTGTGACGAGTCAAGAGTTAAGTTATGATCTTGAGATAGCGAATAATCCCGACTTCAGCGCATCAAGTACGGTTGTCAATATCGACAACATAGCTGATAGCGATGATGTTATCGCCGTCGATGTTGATGCTTTGTCACTACCCACCGGTACCTACTACGCTCGATTAACAGCTAGGCCCAATAATGAGCCAGGCAGATTCTGGCAAGTGGCAAACAACATTTTCGATTCTGAAACTGATCGATACTTTGGTGTCATTACGTTCGACGCCCCTTAGCACGGCCCACTAGGCACCGCTTTGGCGGTGCCTTCAACACAGCTTCAAACATGCCATGGTGCAGGATGCACTTTTACCTCCTAGCCCGTTTACATCTCCTGGCCCAATTCCCCTATGCGGTTTCTATAGCTTCTAAGGCTTCTAAGGCTTCGCGCCATCCGAATTGTCAACAATTCGACGTAGTCTGGCCTCCACTGTGGGCTGAGGCATTCTCCAAAATATCTCGTTTTTCTAGTTTTATGAGCAAAACTGGGTGTCAAAGTTGATTTATTAGCTTAAATATCTTGGCGTACGCTGGTAATTCAAAAATAGAAATCAGTAGTGAAAATAATGACTTAGTGCTTTCCTGTGTCGCGTTAGTCGCAGATCCACTCACAAAGTTGGCACAAGCGCTATTCCGCAACTTCCATACTACTGTACAATGAACTCACCGTTAGTTTGTCTTGATAGGTAGTGATCCTCTTGTGCGTTCGGTTTTAAGCGTGCAGGATGCAACCACGACCAGCTCAGCGTCAAATGTACCTATTTGAAGCAGTGCCAATCGTAAATCAAGACTGATGTAGCGCAGTAGTTGACAACAACACGATAACTACCTTCACTGGAGGAATTATGATCAAGAAATTACCATTACTAGTAACAGGTGCTCTAGTTGCACTTTCTCTCAATGCTAATGCTGCCGAGAATTGGAAAGCCTGGAACGTTCACAACGATGGCCACCCGAATACCACAGCAATGGCCCGCTTCTCTGAGCTTGTCGACGAAGCCACAGCTGGCGAAGTTACAGTCAATGTATTCAACGGTGGCGTTCTTGGCAACCAGCCTGATGCACTTGAGCAAGTTCGCTTAGGTGCCATTGAACTTGGCAATTTTAATCTTGGCCCTATTGGTCCTATTGTTAAAGAAGCCAACCTCGTGTCATTACCATTCATCTTCAAAAGCGTGCCACACATGTTCCGCGTTCTAGATGGTGAAGCTGGTGAGACCATCGCCAACGCTATGTCAGATGCCGGTCTTAAACCTCTTGCATGGTTCGATGCAGGCGCTCGTTCGTTCTACGCTCAAAAGCCTATCAATGCTCCAGCTGATGTTGAAGGGTTAAAAATCCGCGTTATGAACAACGATCTGTACACGTCCATGATTTCAGCAATGGGCGGCAACCCTTCACCAATGGCTTTCAGTGAGGTTCAACAAGCTCTGAAAACAGGCGTTGTTGATGGTGCAGAGAATAACCTGCCTTCATTCAACAATGTTGGCCACTACGAGGTAACTACCAACTACTCACTAAGCGAGCATTTGATTATCCCCGAGTGCATCTGTGTCAACACAGCAAAGTTCGACGCTTTGTCTGCTGACATGCAAGATGCTGTGCGCGGTGCTGCTCAAGAAGCTGCTGTTTACCAACGCGAGTTGTGGGAGATTCAGACAGGTGAAGCTCGTACAAAGGTTGAAGCTGCTGGTATCGTAGTTAACGAAATCGAAGACAAAGGCCCATTTCAAGAAGCCATGGTTAGCGTCTACGACGACTATCTTTCAGCCAATCCTGACATGACTGCATTGGTAGATCTTGCACGTTCAACTGAGTAATTTTTGACGCTTTACGGAGTCTTTGGCTTTGCCAAAGACTCCGCTTATCAAAGTCTGACCAAAGGCTAGTCAAAAATTAGCCATACTCTAGCCTCATATTGATCTCACGCTAGTGTTCATAAAATTTCGCGTTCTAAAAACTTATATAGCGATGAGTCTTAACTATCTCTGAATAGGTATTGCTCGAAATTTTATCAAGACAAGGGTAGACGTAACTAGTAGTACTGTATCTAATAGTATTTATGAGAAACACAATGCACGACTCACCCAAGACGCCTACTATTTTAAAAAAAGTAGATTGGGTATCAGACCATCTATCCCGCCTGTGCCTCCTACTCGCAGGCACTGCCATTGTGGCTATGACTGTAATGTTTGCCTGGCTGGTTTTTGGACGCTATGTGCTAAACGACACGCCCACGTGGATTGAACAGGTGTCACACCTGCTATTAATGGTAATAGCTTTTCTCGGGGCTGCAGTAGGCGTTCGTGAGGATACTCATTTATCTGTCGTCTACTTCCGAACAGCAGTGCCGTCCTCAATTCGCACAGCCTTCGTCTTTCTAACCGATTTAATGATGGCAGGCTTTGGTGCCCTAATGTTTATTTACGGCCTTGAGTTAACAAAATTCAAATGGGCCTCGCTTATCCCACTTATTCAGGTTCCAGAGGGCCTGCGCTCACTGCCTTTGACAATTTGTGGTGTCCTGGTATTTCTTTTTTCATCCACTCACCTTGTTCGCCTGTTAATGGGGTTGGACAAACGTAAAGACAGCATAGAATAAGAGGCACCCATGGGACTCCTGCTACTACTTGGGGTATTTACCCTCTGTGTCATTATCGGCTTACCAGTGGCTTTTGCTCTGGGCATCTCGGCTGTGGCCGCTATTTCTTACGAAGGCATACCTTTGCTCATTGGCTTCCAGCGAATCGTCGCTGGCATCAATGTGTATTCACTCATGGCTATTCCTTTCTTCATCTTCGCCGGTGAGCTCATGTTTCACGGTGGTATCGCCATACGGTTAGTGCGTTTTGCGCAGAACGCGGTCGGTGCTGTTCGCGGTGGGCTTGGGATAGTCAACGTGTTTTCATCTATGCTGTTCGGCGGCATTTCAGGCTCTGCCATTGCTGACATATCAGCGTTGGGCTCAATCCTCATTCCAGTGATGAAAGACAAAGGCTACGACGCTGACTACGCTGTCAACGTCACAGTTACCTCTTCTATAGCTGGCATTATTATCCCACCCAGCCACAACATGATTATCTTCGCCCTAGCCACAGGCGGAGCCGTTTCCATACCCAAGCTCTTTTTAGCAGGAGTTGTGCCGGGCGTTCTGATGTGTACCTGCTTGGCTGTCGCTGCTTATATCGTTGCTGTAAAACGCGGATACGGTGCCGAAAAATTTCCCGGATGGACAGTACTTGCCATTAGTTTTTTTAGTGCGATCCCTGGCCTGCTTACTGCCGTTATCATTGTTGGTGGTGTGCTTTCTGGCGTCTTTACCGCTACAGAGTCTGGCGCATTCGGCGCACTCTACGCTTTCGTGGTCACCGTCGTGGTTTACCGAAGCCTCAACTGGGCAACCTTCAAGGTGGCTGTTGTGTCCTCGGTACGCACAACCTCCATGGTGATGATTCTCATAGCGTGCGCTGGTGCTTTTGCATACATGCTGACTATCTTCCGAGTGCCCAACCTGACTGTAGAATTCCTGACGGGGCTCACTGACAATCCCATTTTAATCCTGTTAATGATCAACGTCGTGCTGTTAATGCTTGGCATGATTATGGACATGGCAGCCTTGATACTTATCTGCACTCCTATATTTCTACCCATCATGAATACGCTGGGTATCGATCCACTACAGTTTGGAATGATACTTCTTGTTAATCTGGGCTTGGGCTTGTGTACACCACCGGTGGGATCCTGTTTATTTGTGGGCTGCGCGGTAGGCAAGCTACCCATGGAAAAAGCAATACGCACCATCTGGCCTTTTTATATCGCCATCTTTACAGCTCTAATGCTGATCACCTTTATCCCGGCTATATCGCTAACGTTGCCTAAACTAATTAGTTAGTTTAAGACTTACGTTTGAAGCACAGTAAGGTCATCTGCGCGAATGCGGAAGACCCCAGTAACATTAACTGAAGCACACATTCCACGTCATCTCCACGCTTGAGCGAAAATGACCGTAAAAGTCCTCGAACGTGTACTACCTAGCTATCAAACTCAGAAAAATCAACTCCACGCTCTGCAGAGTAATTTCTCATCGCGCGCGAATTTAAAATAACGTGATTCAGATTGCCGGCCACTGACTTCATCAAGTTACTGGCGAGCAAGGCATCATTCTCGATAACAGCCATCAGCTCCACAGCACCGATACGTAAAAACACACTGTCTTCGGTAGCCTCAAGGTCTAATTGGCGCTGCTCATTAGTAATTATGGATAGATCACCGATAAGTCGTCCGGGCAAAACATCCGATACCAAACGTCGACCATTTTCATCAGTCGACCAATAAAGTCCCGATCGTCCTTCCGTCATTAAGTAGGCTGCATCAGGCTCGTCACCTACAGAAAAGATCTTCTGGCCAGCCGTTGCCTTGTACCACTGTGAACTAAATGCTAACAGTCGTTGTTGACCACGCTCCAATCCTTTAAACAAATCCGTGTTGGCTATGCTGTCAATTTTTAGATCCAGATCCTGACGAGCATCCGCATCCACTGGCGCATCGTGTGTATCCGTGCTAGCCACACGCCCACCGACAAGCTCAACATACACATCATAGTTGTCAGGATTTATTGGCTTGGTTTCAATAAATATTGTGGTCGTGTCCGGCATTAGCTGACTTACACCCTTACGCATACCGTCGCGGCTTTCACTATCATGACTGGCCAGCGAATTTTGCAGAATAAGAATATCGGGCTTCTTGATGCTCGCTCGACTAAACGCAATTCGCTCCCTGAATACAGCAGGCAAATTTCGACCACCCGATGAAGTGGCTAGATCGTAAATAGACTCAGCTACTAGTCGTTGCAAACCACGTTCTTTAATGACAGCCACGACAATGTCCTCTACTTGCTTCTCTCGAGCACCAGCGAGTGTGGAAATACGGCCAAAGAGCACATTGCCCAGTACCGTCATGACCGGAATATACTCAGACGCATCAATGGTTCTAAATAAACCACCTAGTGCGTGCACCATTTGCTTAGAGTCTGTTTTACGAACTGCAAGTACACGATCTTTAAATTCATCACTAAATGCGGGGCCAATTTGTTCAGCCGAAAATGCAAACGGTACGGTCAACATTAATGCGTATTCATCGGCTGCTAAGCCCTCATCACCTAATTCACGCCAATTCTGCAAAATTTTACCCAGACTTTCGTAAAGTTCTTCCTCCATATTCAACCGTCTGAACAACGGATGATCTGTACCGTCAGTTCCAAAGGTTGACCTTAACGTTTCAACGACTGTGACAGATATCTGCATAAGCTCTGTCGCCAGACCATTATCTTGCAGTAGCACAGCAAAATTCTTGTTTTGTGATAGCGACAGTTGAGAAAGACTGCTGGTTGGAAAAGCGTAAAGCAGGTTGCTACCCAGTGGCGATACAGGGTTGAAGGACTCCGGGCTGAATCGAAAGACGATGTCGTCTACCCCTTCTTGAACAAGTCGCTTTTCAATCTCAGGGCGCAAACGCACTATTGCATCCGCTAACTGCTTTTGACTGTTAGGGTCTATGTGCGAGCGTAATGCACGGCGAACCATAAAGTCGTCAATACCCATCACTTGAACTAACTCAAACCACCAATCGCGAATCTGCTCCGAAGACTGTAAACCCGCAACGGAAGGGTCTACCCAGTCAACGTCAAACGGATCCATACTGTTGCCGCAGAGTCTGGCCTGATCAATAAATTTTTTGTGCTCCGCAGCGTCATCGGCAGTTATCGACTCCAGATCTGGTCTATTTTTAAATGGCAGTAGTAAGTTGTCGCCCAATGTACCTTGTAATATGTGGGGGCTGGAATGGGCATAACCGATATTATTCGTCAGGGTTTCTTGATGAACGGTGTTGAGGTCCTTACCCGCGATGGTGATCTCTCCTCTCTGCGGTATCACCTCTCTAGTCAGAAGATCTGCTAAAGCTTGTGCAGAGGTCTCATTACCTACTTTTATCCCAATGGTTGCACCTTGAGGGAATGTGAGATTAATGTCTTCTAATATGACTCTTCCCTCTTCATCACTCACTGTCACATCGCCTATTTCGATATCACCTTTCAGGCCAGATTTATCTTTTGGCGTACCTTCAAACAGATGATCTGCCACGAGGGTGTCTGGCGTAAAGCGCTCCATGACGGTATCCCACCGAACAGCTACATCTTGAGTTGCATTGTAATACGTCAGTAAATCTTTCCAAGGGGAGGACATATCTTTGAAGGCAGCAAGGGCAGCTACTAGAGCACCAACTGTTATATGCCCCTCAATGGCCAAGTACCCACCGACGAGATAGAAAAAAAATGGCGTTAGCTGATTGATGAAATTATTCAGAAATTTCATGAAATATTTTTTCTGATAAATTTCAAATCGAATGTTGTACAACGAACCCAATCGATCAGAGAACAGTGACATTCGGTAACGCAAGCCACCGTTAGTGCGAATGTCGCTGACACCCGCCGCACTTTCACCAATATCGGCAGCTAATTTGCGAACCTCTACGATCCGCCCTTTGTTCAAAAGATTAATCTGGCGCTGTAACTTGGGAATGATCCAGGCCTGCAAGGGTATGAGAGCTATGGCTGCGAGTCCAAACAAGAAACTCTGGGCAAAAAGAAATACCAAAATAGTCATCATTTGGCCCGCCTGAAAAACGGGCTGCGATATCAGATCGCCCATAATTCCACCGAGCGGCTCGGCCTCAGATGTCACCATAGACACAAGCTCGCCTTGGCTGGTTGCGCGAAAGTATGGCTTAGGGAATCTCAATAGTCGTGTCAGCAACTGAAAACGGAAACGGCGCAGCATTCTCTCGGCCAAAACCCCCTTCATGGTGTTCAAGCGCATTTTGAGCAGGCCGTTTACAAACACACCCAAAAGAAACAAACAGCAAAGAAGAAACAAGAACTGGATTTGAGTCAAAGAAAATCCCAATACGACAGTTGGCCCTCCAGTGCCTCCTATTGCGTCGTTGATTATTCGCTTAGGTAGCTCGAGTGACACATAGAGTATCGGAAAGGTAATGAGAGTCATTAGCAATAAGCCAAGTTGTTCTTTGTAGGAATATTTCCAGATAAATTTGAAAATGCTCTTTTCCATACAGATTCTCTAAGTTGGCCGACGTTATAAGGAATTGATACTACCGATTGTCAGTGTTGCAGAGTGTGCCACTACACGAGGTGCTTTACCAGTCAGACCCACATTAAACCGGTTTTGTGTGTCCTAAAAAATAAAGGCACGGCGCGTGTCCACAAGCCAGCAGATAGGGCGCTATATTCGAGCACTTTCGATTTGGTATTGGCTGCGTCAACAGGCTTGTGCCTCCACTAGTGACACAGCGAAAGAATCGCAAGATTGCATTAAGGTGACAATTATGGACCGTCCATAAGTCTCAATGAGATTTGTAGAAAATCGATCATGCGCGACAGCTCATAGTAGATGTGCATTGCTTTCATGAAATAGCGATTACTGCAACTCAGGTTTATTCAGCTTTTATTAAATGCTGTATTTGATCATTGCTTTTTCCATCCGCACAATCAAAAACCGAACAAAAATAAATTATGAGAACTGCCTAACACTCTATCTAAAAAGAATTGTTAAACACACAAAATGAAGGAATTTTGCAGACAACTCTAAACTAAATTAACGTAGCATCGCCTCGGCAAGAAGTTACCTCAAGGATTGGTTTTTTTGCTTATTTTACATAAACTTACCTCTAGGATACTACTACATGTTTTTAAAAAAAATACCACCCCTATTTTTACTAGGTTTGTTTTCAGTATCGTCGTTTGCACAATGGAACCCTAGCCCAGGCTGGCAAGATAGTTACGGAGTCGATGGACAGTGTTATTGTAATTCAACAGGGTCCAATGCCTATGACCATAACCTCGATCAAAAAACAGCTAATACGCCTGAAGGCGTAAAGAGCGTTCCACAAATTTGTGCAGACATTAAAAGTGCACTGGGTTCTGGATCTACCAGCGGTCGTATTCCTTATAACGATATCCAATGTGGTCACGGACCAGCCAATGATGCTCCCGATGAAGCTGGCTGCCCTGGTCGTGTTGATATTGGTTCTGCAGGTTGCGATGTCAAAGGCCCTACATGGAACTTGGAAAAAGTTTACGGTGACAATAACGACAACACCAATAGTGTTGCTCTGGATCGTAGCGACTGGGTCATCTACGCGTCTCGTAGAGCCCCAATCACCTACAGAACGGTAGATGGCAGAACGTCAAGTCGCTGGAGCACTCGAGAGAGTCAAAGAGACGGCCAGTGGTTTGAAATAGATCTTGGCGAAAAAGTTAGATTTAACAAGATCGTGCTCGACACATCAAGTAACCCTAACGACTACCCACGAGGCTACAAAGTTAAAGTATCCAACACGGGTGATTACTACCGAACAGCTGCGACTGGCTCAGGTAATGGTGCGATAACTACCATCGATTTCGATGAAGAGAACGCACGGTTTATCTGGATCAAACAAACAGGTAGCACCAGCAGCTGGTGGTCAATTGGTGAAGTGAACGTCTACGTTGATCAATAATCTATTGCTTTAAATGTTGTTCTGCGAGGCCTCAAGTTTTGGCCTCGCAATTTCGAGGGCCACATGCACCATCTATTGATACTTACCCTTAAAAATTCAAATACGAGGTAGTCTACATCCCAGAAAATGTGCCAACCTTTGCGCTAGCACAGACACCTTGAGCACTGAATGTGAATTCCAGCTTTTTCAAGAATATTCCCGAAATCACACAATTTGCCAGTGTAATTGACAAAGACAATTTCATAGCAGCGCCCGAAGGCTGGATTATCGTCATAGCCGACATTCGTAATTCCACTAGGGCCGTGGATAACGGTAAATATAAAGACGTCAATATGATTGGCGGTGCTGTGATCTGTGCCGTTAAAAATGCGACTGAAAATCACGACTGGCCATTCGTATTCGGTGGCGATGGAGCCACCTTACTGATAGAACCAAGCGCCAGGCCTCGCGTTGAAGCGGCACTGGTGAGAACTCGAACAATGGCTCAGGACGAGTTTGGACTCGAATTGCTTATTGGCTTTGTACCCGTAAAGGATATGTTAGCGCGTAATACCGAAGTTTTAGTGGCACGTTATGAAGTTTCGCCCGGGAACTCGTTGGCGCAATTTGGTGGCGGTGGCGTGGAATTGGCCGAAAAAATCATAAAGTCAAAAACTGAAACAAGCTCGTACGTTGTGTCAGATTATGCTCTAGATGGCTTGCCAGACTTAACCGGTTTATCTTGCCGATGGGAGCCTTTGAAGACGCAGAAAGGAAAAATTGTCTGCATACTGGTCAAAGCCCAAGCGACTGACTTTCAACATATTCAGTCAATTTTTTCTGACTTTTTAGCAAAGCTTGCCATAGCACTTGGCACGGGACTCGATCAGGCAAGCCCTGTCACAAAGCAATCCATGCACTTTACATGGCCACCCAAGGGTCTGATTGCAGAGGCAAAGATGACCCGTGGCGACCGATCATTCTGGAGCCGTCTGATCGAGCTCTACGTTAAGAGTTTCATCCAATTTATTCTTGAGCGTTTCGATTTAGACGCAGCTGGCTATAACGCTCCAATCTACAGAGAAGAACTACGCAACAGCAGTGACTACTGTAAATTCGATGAAGTGCTTAAAATGGTGCTTGATTGCACTGAAGAGCAAGCACAAAATATTGAGAGCCTTTTACAAACGATGCACGCAGATGGTGTTATAGATTTCGGTTTTTTTGCCACAGAGCAAGCGCTAATGACCTGCCTATTGTTTGACTTGGAAGCCAGTCAACACGTCCATTTTGTCGATGGGGACAATGGTGGCCTGTATTACGCATCCAGAGATTTGAAACAGCATCTGGCATCCTCTGATACCAATCAATGAACGCGAATGGCAACGAACCACCAGCCGCCGCCGTGGAGCAGTAAACTCTGAAGCCCGACATCCAGATTCAACGCAAAGCCAGCTTCAGCCGTTGCAACAACTATCGTTATTGGCTATCACGCACATTTAATACCGGTTCAGGGCATTGTGTTTTCATCGGTCTTAACCCCAGCATCGCTGATGCCGCTCATGACGATCCCACTATTCGCCGATGTATGGGCTTCGCTATGGACTGGGGCTACGGTCAATTAACCGTCGTTAACTTATTTGCTTTTCGAACCCCTCACCCCACAGTGCTTAAAAAAGTCGCAAACCCCGAAGGTGAAAGAAATCGTCGCGCATTAAGGGAGGCGTGCAACAGTGCGGACTGCATTGTCGCCGCTTGGGGTGCTGATGGTGTCCTGATGAATCAGGCCGCACGCTTAGCCCAGTTGTGGGCAAGACACCCCATGTACTGCTTCGGTGAAACAGCCAACAAACAACCCTTACATCCACTGTATCAGCCC
This sequence comes from Granulosicoccus sp., assembly GCA_023301725.1. GTDB lineage: Bacteria > Pseudomonadota > Gammaproteobacteria > Granulosicoccales > Granulosicoccaceae > Granulosicoccus. The sequence goes on from JALZUD010000012.1 coordinate 81,591, forward strand.
AAGAAGGCTGTACTTAAATCCTATCACCCGCCTGTTTGAACAACTGAAACTCGACTAACCAGTCAATAAAGAAGTATACTCTCGCGGTGGGCGCCCGTAGCTCAGCTGGATAGAGTACCTGGCTTCGAACCAGGTGGTCGGAGGTTCGAACCCTTCCGGGCGCGCCAATTTTTACCAATTTGCGGCACAACACCGTAGGTGTCAGCATCCATTCCGATCCATCAATGCCGCGTCCAATGTAAACGACGGGCAAGCGCCACTTCCGCTAAACAGCGGAAAATTCCACGTTCGCAGCACGTAACTGCTCTTGTGACCTGCACCGACCTAACTCCTGCACAGCGGCGAACACCGCAATCAGCTGTAGCGACGGCATCGGCAACTTGATATCTTACTGAACGTCACCAAAATTCGACCGTCGTTCATACAATAAAGTGGTCCCAGCGTACAAGCTCTCAGAGCTCAGTTAAAGCTGAGGTAAGTTTTTGCGTAGGTAACTGGCGCTATGTAAAAGCCAGCCCAAACGCCCATCAGTTACTACACCGTCATTTGTTTCCCAGCAGTATCTAAATACACCCATGGAGATCGTTATATGAATTCGTTTGGTAAAATTTCTAGCTCGTTCGTTTCAAGCACCATCCTTGCGGCAGCATTAGTTTCTGGCGGAGCATCTGCAGCAGATCTTGGAGACGTGCCCTCTGGTGCTTACAAGCTGGACCCAACCCACGCCTACATCAATTTTCAGTACAACCACTTAGGCCTGTCAAACCCGACATTAAGCTTCGATGATTTTACTGTCGACCTGAATCTTGACAACGCCGACCCTACTCAGTCATCAATCAACGTAACAATCGATCCAAACAGCATCGTGTCTGGCTCGGAGATCTGGAAAGACCATCTGGTTGGGGAAAAATGGTTTGATACTGCGAATAATCCGGAAATCACATTTCAGTCAACATCAATTGAAGGTGCTGGCGACGGAGCTTACAAAGCCACCGGTGACTTAACCATCAAGGGTATCACCAAGCCTGTAGACCTCAACATTTCTATCAACGGCGCAATGAACCACCCAATGAGCGGTGAGCCAGTCATTGGGCTTGACGCGTCAGGCACTGTATTGCGATCTGATTTTGGTATGGGCGGCATACCCCCGGTGAGTGATGAAATCGCTCTGACCATTTCAGTTGAAATGAATAAGGTTGCAGAGTAAATAAACCATCTAAAACCGCCTTGGCGCCGCACACTCAGCAGTGATGCGGCGCCAAGGCCGATCAGTTAAACGTAGTGAGCAACATCAGCCAATGACATCTGCTGCTAATTCGTCTGCGAAGGCCTCCACGGAACAGCGCTATGGCCATGTTGCCGTAATTTTTCACTGGCTCATTGCTTTATTTATCATCGGTTTGCTGATCATCGGCAAATTCATGACCAGTCTTGACGAGAACTCCCCTGTGCGTTTTGTGCTCACACAGTGGCACAAGAGTTTTGGCCTTACGGTTCTGGCCTTGTCTGTACTGAGAATCATCTGGCGATTAACGCATCGCCCTCCCGCTGAGCCAAGCTCGATTGCGCTATGGCAACAACGAAGCGCATCCGTTGCACACTGGCTGCTTTACGCGTTGATGTTCGCGATGCCCATTACTGGCTGGATCATGGTGTCCGCCTCACCTTTGAACATCGATACCGTGCTGTTTGATGTCATCACGATCCCGCACCTGCCGCCATTCACTGAGTTGGCTAATAGAGAGGCCATAGCTGCTGCATTCCACGAATACCACGAACTCGCCTCACACGCTCTGATCGTGCTCCTGCTAGTTCATTCAGGAGCGGCACTCAAACATCACTTTATCGACAAAGACACCACCTTGTTGCGTATGTCGCCCGATACAGCGTCACACTCGTTCAAACGCCACATTGTAGGGCTGGTTGTCATTATTCTTGGCGTCGCTGGAGGACTATTCTTTTACAACAACATAGATCGCCATTCAGCACTGCTCGCTGCTGGTGAAAGCGAAGTCAGTTTCATAGCCCTTGTGAGCGGCTCCGAAACACCAGGAATTTTTATAGACAGCGTCGTCACTGCCACAATCGACACAGACACCCCGTCCAACAGCACCATCGTGGCCGTTGTTAAGACCGGCACGCTGACAAGCGACAACGCTCAGGTTGAAGGTTCTCTGCCAGACACCGATTGGTTTGATTCGGAAGGCTTCCCTGAGGCGCGTTTCGAATCTACCGATATCAGCGCAAATGATGATGGCACTCTAGCGGTGGTTGGCAGCCTCACCATCAAAGAGACCACAACGCAAGTTAGTTTCCCCATGAGCTTATCTGATGAGGAAGGCGTGCAAGTGGCACGCGGCGAGTTCGTCATAGATCGCAAGGAATACAATATTGGCATGCAAAGTCAGAGTGGTGACGGCACAGTTGGCTTTGATGTAACCGTCAAATTCCGTTTTGACATCGGTGTCGATTCTGCTAACTGACGTTCATATCTAACCCTCAGGCACAAGTGCCTAGACTCTGTGACCCAAGACTCATCCGGCTCGAGCGCGTAGAATCGAAGTAATCTTGTGTCTTGAGGAGTCAGAGTCTTGTCTATTCAGAAAATCCTTGTTGCTAATCGTTCTGAAATTGCCATTCGTATTTTCAGAGCAGCTAACGAGCTAGGAATAAAGACCGTTGCCATATGGGCGCAAGAGGACAAATTAGCGCTACATCGCTTCAAGGCCGATGAAGCCTATCAAGTAGGTGCAGGTCCGCATCTTGACACCACCATGGGCCCCATCGAATCGTATTTATCCATCGATGAAGTGCTGCGCGTTGCCAAACAATCGGGCGCTGATGCGATTCATCCTGGTTACGGTCTGCTGTCAGAGAGCCCTGAGTTCGTGGACGCTTGTGACGCCGCTGGTATTATATTTATCGGTCCAAAGGCCGACACCATGCGCCGGCTTGGCAACAAGGTGGCCGCCCGTAATCTGGCTATCGAAGCAGGAGTGCCGGTCGTACCTGCAACTGAGCCACTGCCTGAAGACCTGCCTACCATCAAAAAAATGGCCGCCAGCATCGGCTACCCAATCATGCTCAAAGCATCTTGGGGTGGCGGTGGCCGTGGCATGCGAACTATCCGCAGCGAAGACGAACTTGAAAAGCAATCGAACGAGGCGCGTCGAGAAGCGCAAGCAGCTTTTGGCAAAGATGAAATTTATTTAGAGAAGCTGGTAGAACGAGCAAGACACGTAGAGGCGCAAATTCTAGGTGACACGCACGGCAATGCCGTGCATTTGTTTGAGCGTGATTGCACTGTACAACGACGTAACCAGAAGGTAGTTGAACGTGCCCCCGCCCCCTACCTAAACGCTGAACAGCGTGAGGAGCTAAGCGGCTACGCATTGAAAATTGCCAATGCCACCGACTACCTTGGTGCAGGTACTGTCGAATTCCTGATGGATATAGACACGGGTGCGTTCTACTTCATTGAAGTAAACCCACGTGTACAGGTCGAGCATACCGTGACAGAAGAGGTCACAGGCATTGACATTATCAAGGCACAGATCCACCTAGTAGAAGGCCATCCCATCGGCTCACCTGAATCTGGCGTACCTGCCCAAAAAGATATCAAGCTCAATGGTCACGCCATGCAATGTCGTATCACCACAGAAGACCCTGAGCAGAATTTTGTACCTGACTACGGTCGCATCACAGCCTACAGAGGAGCTTCAGGCTTTGGTATTCGACTCGATGGCGGAACCGCCTACTCCGGCGCAGTTATCAATCGTTTTTATGACCCACTGCTAGAAAAAGTGACTGCCTGGGCACCAACGCCAGAAGAGACCATCAAGCGTATGGATCGTGCGCTAAGAGAGTTTCGGATTCGTGGTGTGGCCACAAACCTGACCTTTCTCGAAAACATTATCGGCCACGAAAATTTTCGTAACAACAGTTACACAACGCAGTTCATTGACACCACTCCAGCTTTATTTGAACAAGTTAGAAGACAAGATCGCGCCACTAAGCTACTCAAGTACGTGGCTGACGTCACTGTTAATGGGCATCCTGAAACACGTAATCGCCCCAAACCCAGAACCAACGCACTCGCACCAAAAGCCCCTTGGTTTGACAACAACATCAAGCCTGGCACCAAAAATCTCCTCGATGAGATTGGTCCAAAGGCGTTTGGACAATGGCTACGTGATACACCGCATGTCTTGGTGACAGATACCACCATGCGCGATTCACATCAGTCACTGCTTGCAACGCGTATGCGTACTAACGACATCATCAATATCAGTGAGTCGTACGCCAAAGGTCTACCAGAGCTGTTGTCCCTAGAATGCTGGGGCGGCGCAACCTTTGATGTCAGCATGCGCTTCCTAACCGAAGATCCTTGGGAGCGCTTAGAGATGATTCGTGAGCGTGTACCCAACATCTTGCTACAAATGCTGATTCGCGGAGCAAACGGTGTGGGTTATACCAACTACCCCGATAACGTGGTTCAGCATTTTATCAAGCAGGCCGCCAGTTCTGGTATCGATTTGTTCAGAGTATTTGATTGCTTCAACTGGGTAGACAACATGCGCGTCTCAATGGACGCGGTGCTCGAGGCAGACAAACTGTGTGAAGCATCGATCTGCTATACCGGCGACATGCTAGATAAGGGACGATCAAAATACAATCTCAAGTACTACATCGATCTCGCTAAAGAGCTAGAAAAAGCGGGTGCTCATATCCTGTGTATAAAAGATATGGCTGGTCTGATGAAACCTGCGGCAGCGACAGTGCTTTTCAAAGAACTGCGCAATGAGATAGGCCTTCCAACGCACTACCATACCCACGACACATCCGGTATTTCAGCGGCAACCACATTGGCAGCGGTTGATGCTGGCGTTGATGCCATTGATGCGGCCATGGATTCTTTATCTGGCCTTACCTCGCAGCCTTGTCTCGGATCACTGGTGGCAGCCATGCGTGGCACACCGCGCGATTCAGGCTTGAGTCGTGAAACTATCGAGCAAATTTCATTCTATTGGGAAGCGGTACGCAACCAGTATGCAGCGTTCGAAAGCGACTTAATGGGCCCTGCATCAGAAGTTTATTTACACGAGATGCCAGGCGGACAGTTCACTAACTTGAAAGAGCAAGCGCACTCAATGGGGCTGGATTCTCGCTGGCATGAAGTTGCCAAAGCCTATAGCGATGTTAATCAAATGTTTGGCGATATCGTTAAAGTGACGCCTTCATCCAAGGTGGTTGGCGACATGGCCTTGATGATGATCAGTCAGGATATGACAATCGATGATGTGGAGCATCCTGATAAGGATATCGCCTTCCCAGATTCCGTAGTCTCCATGATGCGTGGTGAGCTAAGTCAGACACCAGGTGGCTTCCCGGAAGGTATTAAAAATAAGGTACTCAAAGGCGAAACTGCACTGACAGAGCGAGCCAGTGCTGTAATGCCTGCAGCTGATCTACCGGCTGTTAAAACAGAACTGTCGGAAGCGGTCGGCCATGAGGTGTCAGAGCAAGAACTAGCCTCGTACAATATGTACCCTAAGGTGTTCAAAGATTTCCGCACCGCACAAGACACGTACGGCCCTACCAGTGCTCTGCCAACGCCGGTATATTTTTACGGTATGGAACCTGGAAGTGAGATTTTCGTAGAGATCGAGAAAGGTAAAACTCTGGTCGTTCGTTGTCTTGCCATCGGTGAAGTTAACGACAAAGGCATGAAGCGCGTGTTCTTCGAACTCAATGGACAACCTCGCTCGGTGGCTGTACCCGACCGACTACAAAGCGCCAACGCATCTGCAGTGCGCGCCAAAGCTGAAGCAGGCAACCCTGCTCAAGTTGGTGCACCGATGCCAGGCGTTGTATCCACCGTGAACGTGAAAACAGGCCAGAGTATTGCGGCTGGGGATATCCTCTTATCCATAGAAGCTATGAAAATGGAGACAGCCATCTACAGTGAAATTGATGGCGTTGTAGACGAAATGCTAGTCAAAGCTGGCGATCAGATCGATGCCAAAGACTTAATGGTAAGGATTGAAGTTAAGGAGGCTGCACCTGCCTGATATTTTTTAAAGGCGGTCTTTGTCAGGTGACCATCGTACCCCAGCGTAATACACGTCGTATTGCGCTGGGCACGCCTAGTACAAGGCGTAGGGCCTGAGCAAAAAAATATCGCCACTTTGCAGAAATAAGCTGATATCGCGCTCGGTTGCTATGTGTGCTCAATCCGGACACTCAGACAGCTAAAGTTCTTGTCACACATGTCGCGCCATTCGGCTGTCTTAATCAATCAAATTTTCTAACGGTTGCCAATGCGACCTGGGTTTGCTTTCAAATCCAGAGAATTCAAAAAAGCACCCCCCGCCTCCATTGCCTTGATCATATTCGCGACCTATTGGGTAGCCGGAAAGGTGGCAAAACAGAAGGGTTCCGACGCCCCCATGACCAACAAACAGTATGTCACCATCGGGATGATTGCGTAGGCATTCTCGAACCTCCAATACAATTCGTGATTGTGCTGATTGAGCGCTTTCCCATCCTCGCACGCTCTGATCAGGATTCGCAAAAAACTGATCTGCAACGGTTTCGAATTCATC
>JALZUD010000013.1 GCA_023301725.1 Granulosicoccus sp.
GAGCCTATGATGAACTTGAAAAAAATAATCAGCAAAGTAGCGAAGACTAACGCACCTGTCTGGATCACTGGAGAATCTGGAACCGGCAAGGAACTCATTGCCAGGTTAATTCACGAGAATGGACCCCGCAGTGCAGCACCGTTTGTGGCAATCAACTGTGGCGCCATTCCATCAGAGCTTATGGAAAGCGAAATGTTCGGGCATCGCAAAGGTAGCTTTACAGGTGCACACAACGATCATGATGGCTTATTTAAACGCGCTGAAGGCGGCACATTGTTTTTTGATGAAGTGGCTGAACTACCTCTACACATGCAAGTTAAGTTACTTCGTGCAATACAAGAACGCAGCGTAAGACCTGTTGGAGGAGCCGAGGAAATACCTACCAATGTTCGTATATTAAGTGCAAGCCATAAAAATCTGGCCACTGAAGCAGACCAAGGTACCTTTAGACACGATTTGTATTATCGTCTCAATGTTATTTCTATAAAGTCTCCAAGTTTACGTCAACGATGCGAGGATGTGTCTCTCATCGCACAGCACACTCTACAGGCTATTGCTTTGTCTGAAGGCTCTACCCATTGCATGACGTTAACTACTGAGGCGGAAACACAACTAAGTAACTATGCCTTTCCCGGTAATGTGAGAGAGCTGGAGAATATACTTGAACGAGCTGTAGCTCTTAGTGACAGCACGCTTATAGAGGCGTCTGACCTAAACCTACCCATTGCTGTTGATAATACATCGAGCCCATTTAAAGCCTCGAACAGCACCGTTGCTGCAAACGACTCTAACGAGTGCCAACACATCATTGATGTGCTCCATCAAACACGATGGAATAGAAAAGCAGCAGCTGAGCAGTTAGGAATGACATACAGACAACTGCGTTATCGCATACAGCAGTACGGGATTGACAAGCTGAAGAGCAATAACCACTAATTGCTTGTAACCGACTGCTGTTCGTCTACTGAAAAACAAGTAGCGCCTCACACTTTGTCACTCGAATGACAAAGCAATTGTCAACAGTTGCCAAAACTTGCCAACAAAAGTGCAACGCACATCAACATAGACATAGATCACATTCGACGCATGTGATTGTTTACATTGACATTATTCAAATAATAAAAATAAATAAAACAGTGGCACAGCCTCTGCACTTAACCATTTGTCGATTAAGACGATAACAGTTTCGTAGGTGGCCTCTGAAGCCAGTCTATTAAAATTTAAATCTCTGGAGATATACCAATAATGACTAAGATGCAAAAAGTACAAAAAGGTTTTACATTGATCGAACTCATGATCGTAATTGCGATCATCGGTATTTTGGCAGCAATCGCTGTTCCTCAGTATCAGGATTATATTGCTCGTACTCAGGTGACTTCTGCTTACGGTGAGTTGTCTGCACTGCGTACAGGTGTTGAGACTCAGTTGTTGCAAGGCACTACTGCTATAACTGCAGCAGATGCGGGCTTTACTGAATCCAACCTTATGCTCGATGCAAACATTGTACTCGACTTCGCAGCTGCTGATGGTACTGGCACAGTCGTCGGTGTTCTAAACAGGCGAGTCAGTACTGCCGTAAATGGCGCAATAATTACTCTGAGTCGTCTGGCTAATGGAACATGGGAATGTGAAATCAACAGCGCTGCAGCAAACTCTTGGAAAGCCTCATATCTGCCAGGTAGCTGTGAAGCTCCATAAGTTTAATATCCAATTAAGCAATACTATTTATCTACATGCAAGAGCGGCAGTCTTAAGTTGAAAGTAAACTTCAGATAGTTCCGGCCGATAAAAGTATGAGTGGTGAATAGTGATAGACAAAGGCCTCTAGTAGCAATAGAGGCCTTTTTAATATGATTCTGAAAGGATAATCAGATAGGTATAAAAACAGATCGTTGTAATAATAAAAATAATAAAATATGCTGTATTCATCGAAAGGCTTTACACTGATCGAGCTCTCCATTGTCGTTGCAATCATCGGCATCTTGGCCGCACTTGCTATTCCACAATACGGTGACTATGTAGCGCAAGCCCATGTAGCAAGTGCACATAGTGAGATGGCAAACTTAAGAAGAAATATCGGAATCGAACTACGCATGGGCAATTTTTCATTTTCTGCAAATGACATTGGCTTCCGTTCATCGTATTATATGAATCAAGCTCCGGCAGTCAATTTCTTGCCTGATGGGAGCGGCAGCCTATCGGGCACTCTTGACGGCTCCGTAAGTACCGCTGTAAAAGGCGCTATTATTACCCTCACGCGAGAAGCTGATGGCGATTGGTTCTGCACCATAGATCCCACTGCAGCCTCATCCTGGAAAGTTAGTTACATTCCAGGGCATTGCAATTGATTCTTATAATTCAGCCAACTGAAATTCACAAAAGTAACATTCAAACCTGCCACTGGCATTGTGTATTTAACATAGTACTTTCAGTGACAAGCACAGTACGCTCTCTCGAAAGGCCTCTCAAACGAGAGGCCTTTTTTATTACAGCAGCAAATAGTCAAGATTGCCTGCAGTCCATTAAAGCAAACACTCTTGCGGCCGATTAACTGATAATAAGATCCTACTTACGCGCACAGGACGACAGAACCCGAGACTTATCCATGAACGATGCCAGTAACCCTCTTAACGGAATAGCCCGCCAACTTGTAAACCATGGATTGGTTACTGCCGAGATTGCTACGACTGCAACTGAGCAGGCTGCAGTCAAGAAGCAGCCGTTTATCACGGCACTTATGGACAACAGTGAAGTTGATTCTAAATTAGTCGCACACTATATCAGTGTTGATTTTGGCCTACCTTTATTCGATCTGGACTGTATAAAAGGAGATTCTCTGCCTCTCGAATTTTTGAATGAAGATCTACTCACCACTCAAAATGCTGTACCTATTGCAAAGCGCGGGTCTCGGTTATTTGTTGCAATCTCAGATCCGACAAATAGTGAGGCACTTGATAAATATAAGTTTGCTTCTGGTTTAAGTGTTGAGGCTGTGGTGGTTGAAGAGCCTAAGCTGGCAGAACTTAGAGAACGCGCATTGGAAGGTAAAAATGGACTTCAAGATGGCGTGGATGAAGGCTTTGATCTTGAAGCTGAAAATGTCATCAAGGACGACGCCGACGAGGACCTATCTGGCGTTGATGAGACTCCGGTTGTCAAATTCGTCAACAAAGTACTCCTTGATGCTATTAACCGTGGGGCCTCAGATATTCATGTAGAGCCTTATGAGAAAATTTTTCGTATTCGATTTCGCGTAGACGGCGTATTGCAAGAGGTCACACATCCACCACTTGAAATGGCTGGCAGAATTACCGCTCGCATAAAGGTCATGTCCAGAATGGACATATCAGAGCGTCGCATTCCACAAGATGGCCGTATCAAACTAAAAATCAGTAAAACTAAAGCTATCGATTTTCGTGTTAACACCTGCCCTACTCTGTTTGGTGAGAAAACCGTATTACGTATTCTTGATCCGAGCAGTGCTCAGTTGGGCATCGACGCGCTTGGCTATGAGCCAGAGCAAAAACGCTTATATATGTCCGCTTTGGCAAATCCCTATGGCATGATTCTGGTTACCGGGCCTACAGGTAGTGGTAAGACTGTATCGCTTTACACCGGTTTAAATATTCTCAACGAGCCAGGCACCAACATATCAACAGCCGAAGATCCAGCGGAAATAAACCTTGCTGGTATCAACCAGGTTAACGTCAATGCCAAAGCCGGACTCACATTCGCTGAAGCGCTCAAGTCGTTTCTGAGACAAGATCCAGATGTCATCATGGTCGGTGAGATACGTGACCTTGAAACAGCCAGCATCGCTGTTAAAGCAGCGCAAACTGGTCACTTGGTGTTATCCACTCTTCACACCAATGATGCGCCACAAACATTGTCTCGCCTAATTAATATGGGTGTTCCACCGTTCAATATCGCGACAGCAGTTTCATTGATCATAGCGCAGCGACTAGGACGTCGACTATGCAAAGATTGCAAGGTGCCAGAAGAAGAATTACCACGTGAACTTCTGCTACAAGAAGGATTTCGTGAAGAGCAACTAGCAGACATGACATTGTTCAAAGCGGTAGGCTGCAAAAAATGCAACGGTGGCTATAAGGGCCGGGTAGGTATTTATCAGGTCATGAAAATTAGTGAAGCAATTGGAAAAATTATAATGGCTGGAGGCAATGCAATTGAGATTGCTCAACAGGCAAAAGACGAGAACATACCCGACTTGCGAGAATCCGCACTTAACAAAGTAGCAGAAGGCGTCATGAGTCTGGAAGAAGCTAACCGGGTAACCAAGGACTAGATTATGGCCACTGCAGCAAAAGCCCATTTAATGTTCGAATGGGAAGGAAAAAACAAAAACGGCCAGAAGCAAAGCGGCTTCACGACTGCGCCCAACCAGGAACTGGTTAAGGCAAAGTTACGGCGTCAAGGAATTATCCCCACAAAAATTCGCAAGAAACGCAAAGAATTTGGTGGCAAAGGTAAAATAACGCCTAGCGATATTGCCCTGTTTGCTCGTCAGCTGACCACCATGATGGGTGCAGGTGTGCCCATGGTGCAATCATTTGAGATTGTAGCAAACGGTGTTTCCAATAAAGCCATGCGCGACATGATCAACGGCATCAAAGCTGAGGTTGAGGGTGGCAGCAATCTCACCAATGCCTTGCGCAAATACCCCGAACAGTTTGATGAGTTGTTCTGCAGCTTAACTGAAGCTGGTGAGCAATCTGGTACGCTTGAGTCATTGCTCAACGAGATTGCCACCTACAAAGAAAAATCAGAATCACTCAAAAAGAAAATCAAGAAGGCAATGTTCTACCCGGTTGCCGTTCTTGTTATCGCATTCATTGTGACAGCTATCTTGCTGGTATTTGTTGTACCGCAATTTGAGTCATTGTTCGAAGGCATGGGTGGTAAATTACCCGCGTTTACACAAATGATCGTCAATGCGTCTGAATTTATGCAGGCCTGGTGGTTTGTACTCTTCGGTGGCACGGGAGCTACAGTCTGGATATTTATACAAGCCAAAAAACGATCCAAAGCATTTTCAGAATTGCTAGATCGCTTAGTTCTCAAAGCACCAGTATTCGGCGACATCGTAGTTAAGGCCGCTACTGCCCGATTTTCCAGAACGCTGGCAACCATGTCTAAAGCAGGCGTGCCACTGGTAGAAGCGATGGACTCTGTTGCTGGTGTAGCTGGTAACTCTGTCTATGAGAAAGCTATTTACAAAATGCGCGATGAAGCAGCTACTGGTCAGAGGCTTACAGTGTCTATTGAAAGCTCTGGATTGTTCTCTAACATGGTAGTACAAATGGTCTCTATTGGCGAAGAGGCTGGCTCTATTGATGATATGTTAGGTAAAGTGGCAGACTACTACGACGAAGAAGTGGACAATGCAGTAGATTCTATGACCTCGCTCATGGAGCCTATGATCATGTCATTTTTGGGTGTGGTAATTGGTGGCTTGGTAGTCGGTATGTACCTGCCAATTTTCAAAATGGGCGACGCATTCTAGCAAAGCAACAATTACTATTATTATGACATTGCTCGAATTTATACAATCCAACGCTGTTGTGTTCTACACAATAGTGGCGTTTCTTAGCTTGATGGTTGGCAGCTTTTTGAATGTCGTTATTCATAGGCTGCCCATCATGATGGAGCGAGGATGGCGCGACGGCGTTGTTGAATATCTGAACGATCAACAGCCAGACAATGCACCAGCACTGGATTTACAGTTTAGCAATGAGTTACCTGCCGAACCGTTCAATATCGCCACACCGCGTTCACGTTGCCCGCACTGTGATCACGCGATTACGGCTACACAGAATATACCGATTGTCAGTTATCTAAAGCTTGGTGGTAAATGTGCGGGCTGTAAAGCGAGCATCTCTGTCAGATACCCCATTATCGAATTTGTCACCACGCTACTGTCGGTCATCGTGGCATGGAAACTAGGCCCCACGCCTGCAGCGGTTCTGGGCATCATTGTCACCTGGTTTCTGGTCGCCATGACCATGATCGACTTCGACCATCAGCTACTGCCCGACTCACTTACCCTGCCACTGATGTGGATTGGTTTACTGGCCGCGTTGGTGCCTGTATTTGTCGACCTGCAATCAGCTGTTGTTGGAGCAGCAATGGGCTACATGGTTCTTTGGACAATTTACCAAATCTTTAAGCTCATCACTGGCAAAGAGGGTATGGGCTTTGGCGATTTCAAACTATTGGCAGCGCTTGGCGCACTGCTGGGATGGCAGTCCTTACCCGTGATTATTCTTTTGTCCTCGCTGGTGGGCGCAGTAGTGGGAATCACCCTCATTATTGTGACAAAACGCGATAAAAACATCCCTATTCCGTTTGGCCCCTATCTGGCGGCTGCTGGATGGCTGGCCATGTTATGGGGCGATGACCTCAGCACTTGGTACTATAGCGCTCTTAGTTAAGCTTATAGGGTAAGTACCATGCTGTTGATTGGCCTCACTGGCGGCATCGCCTCTGGCAAAAGTTTTGTATCAGAGTGCTTTGAAACACACGGTGCACCTATTATCGACGCCGACCAGCTGTCGCGCGAAGTAGTGGAGCCTGGTGGTGCTGGACTTCAAGCGTTGGCGTCTCACTTCACCGATGCCATCATTCATAGCGACGGCTCACTTAATCGTAAAGCGCTGCGCGATATCATTTTTGCGAATCCGCAAGAGCGCGAATTTCTCGATCAAACGCTGCACCCGATGATTCGTAACTTATCAGACTTGCGAATTGCGGAAGCTAGAAAACTGGCTTACCCCTACCTGGTTTATGCAGTGCCTTTGTTGGTAGAGACTACCCAGCAAGATCGCTTCGATCGTATTGTGGTTGTTGATGTGCCAGAGGCGTTACAGATTCAGCGTCTAAAAATGCGCGATGGCAGTACTTCGTGGGAGGCGCAATCTATCCTTGATGCGCAGGCAACTCGCCAAGAGAGGCTAGAGGTGGCAGATGACGTCGTAGATAACTCATTAAGTAAGGAGGAAACTCAAGCTCGAGTGAGTGCATTGCATGAACAGTACATGGCAATGATTAGCCACTAATGTTGGCTATTCACGCCCTAGTAGTTGCTCAACCACCGCCTGATTAGCCGCTGGGAACGCATACGCTGGTAAATCGCTCAGCGCAACCCAACGAAGCTCTTGTCCTTCACAACCCTGCGGTTCGCCAGTGAATGTCGTGACATCCCAGAAATGCAGCTGAACGTGCTTGTCGGCATAGTGATGCTCTAGTGAACACCGATGTGTGCAGCTCACAACTGCAAGATTAATTTCTTCGGATAACTCACGCGCCAAAGCGTCGGCTTGCAACTCACCGAGTTCTAACTTACCGCCAGGAAATTCCCACAGATTGCCTTGATGTTGATCGGGTTTGCGCAAGGCTAGTAGCACGTGCTCACGCGCGACATCAAAGATAATCCCTGCAACAACTTCAACGATTTTTTTTTCCACGTTAAATCATGTCCTGCCCAGTATCTATCGATGACTTGGATCGATGACTTGGATCGATGGCTTGGATCGATGGTTTGGATCGATAGTCAGGATCGATAGTCAGCGTTGATGCTCACATAATCATGTGACAAATCGCTGGTGTAGACAGTGGCATTTGCCTCGCCTTGAGCAAGGTCAATGAAAAGCTCAATTTCACTGGCTGCCATAACAGCTGCACCGCGCTCTTCGGTATAGCTTGCGGCAATTCCAGCGGCTTCAAAGGCTAGTACATCGCCCAAGCTGACACTGATTTTGGCTGGATCGCAAGCGACGCCCGCTTTGCCTATCGCCGCCAGCAAACGTCCTACATTGGCATCACTGGCAAACATGGCCGTCTTAACCAATGGCGAATTAGCAACAGCATAAGCTACTTGCTTGCATTCACTGCGGTCTTTGCCGCCAGCAACATGCACACTAATAAATTTGGTGGCACCCTCTGCATCACGAATAATCGCTTGCGCCAGATCGGAGCAAACCTTGGTCAGCGCTTGCATGAAGCCAGACCAGTCATTGTTACGTTGATTGTCACCAGCACTACCACTAGAACTCAGCTCAACATTGGCAGAACCCGTCGCTGCTAAAATCAACGAATCGTTGGTGGAAGTATCACTATCGACAGTAATGGCATTGAACGACACATCAACAGCTTCTACAAGGGCGCGATTCAAGTCGTCAACACTGATAGCTGCATCGGTAAACACATAGCTCAGCATCGTGGCCATGTTCGGTTGGATCATGCCAGCACCTTTTGCCATACCGGTTATGGTGACCTGCTTGCCCGACACCTGACACACTTGCGAGGTTAGTTTGGGTTCTGTATCAGTGGTCATGATGCCACGCGCAGCCGCTTGCCAAGCACCCAGCGAGGATGCGTCAGGCGCATCAAGCAGTGTCGCCGCTTGATCAATCCCTCGGCGCATGAGCTCGTCGGGCAACAGCTGACCTATAACACCTGTTGAGAAGGGCAATACTGCATCAGTTGACACTGCTAGCGCGGTGGCAACAGCCTCACAATGACCCTGCGCCATCAACAAACCTGGCTCACCTGTTCCCGCGTTGGCGTTGCCCGAATTGACTAGCAAGGCGCGTACATTGCCCGCACAGGAGGGCAGATGAGTTCGACAAAGAGACACTGGCGCCGCACTAAACACACTTTGAGTAAATACACCCGCACAGGTGGAATCTGGCGACAAGCGCAGCAGAACCATATCTGGTGAGTTATCTTTCTTGATCCCTGCCGATAGCGTTGCCAGTTCAACACCTGCCACAGGCTTAGCCTGCGGCAGGTTCAAATTGACAGGCACTACCCGAGTTTTCCGTGACAGGCCTTGTATTTCTTACCTGATCCACAAGGGCAAGACTCGTTGCGACCCACCTTGGGCATGTCGCGACGAACTGGCTGACTTGGCGTGCCATCAGCTTGTTGTTGATCGGACGCGGCATTTCTATGCGCGGCAGCCGCAGCAACCGCTGCTTCACCCTCTCCTTCTGGTGCATCACTTAGCGAGCTGGTCGCAGGCTTATGTTCGTAACTTACTTGCGGCGTTCTTTGATCTTGTGCTTCAGCCTGAGCCTTGGCTTCTTCCACCTGTTCAGCGCTTCGAACCTGCACTTTGCTTAGAACCGTAACCACCTGTGCTTTGTATTCTCCCAACATCGTGGTGAACAGTTCAAAGGCTTCCTTTTTGTATTCCTGCTTGGGGTTTTTTTGCGCATAACCGCGCAAGCCCACACTTTGTCGCAGATAATCCATGCCCGCAAGATGTTCCTTCCAGCTATCGTCTAGCGCCTGCAAAGATACGTAGCGCTCGAAGTTTCTGAGACCTTCAACCCCGGCCGTGGCTTCTTTTTCGTCGTAGGCCCGACTAAGTTGCTCAAGCACACGCTGATGAATATCAGCCTCTGGCAAGTTTGGATCTTCTTCAAGCCACGATTTAACATCAATTTGCTCGTTGGTCGCACTCAACAACTCAGTCTTTAGCCCATCAAGATCCCAAGCTTCGTCAAGTGAACCAGGTGGAATGTATTGATTGATCAAATCAGGAATGACCTCCTCACGAAGCTCATCTATCAGTTCACGCATATCCTCGGTTTCCATGAGCATATTGCGCTGCTCATAAACCACCTTGCGTTGATCGTTCGCCACGTCATCGTACTCAAGCAAGCTCTTGCGCATATCAAAGTTGTGTCCTTCAACTTTGCGTTGAGCGTTCTCAATAGCTTTAGTCACCCACGGATGCTCGATGGCCTCCCCTTCTTCCATTCCCAGTTTTTGCATCAATCCACTGACCCGCTCACTGGCGAATATACGCATGAGGCTATCTTCGAGAGATAAGTAGAAGCGTGTGGAACCTGGATCGCCCTGTCGGCCTGATCGCCCGCGTAGCTGATTATCGATACGTCTGGACTCGTGTCGCTCAGTACCGATAATATGCAAGCCACCAGAATTGAGTACCTCGTCGTGGCGCTTTTGCCAGTTGGATTTAAGCTCCGACATATTGGCCTCTTCTGCACCACCAGAGGCTGTGACCAGTGCAGCCATTTCGGCTTCAAGACTTCCACCTAATACAATATCGGTGCCTCGCCCAGCCATGTTGGTCGCAATGGTTACCGCCCCCGGGCGCCCAGCATTTTCGATAATACTGGCTTCACGTTCGTGTTGCTTAGCATTGAGAACTTCGTGATGAATGCCTTTTTTCTTAAGCAGTCCGGCCAGATATTCTGAGGTTTCAATACTGGTAGTACCCACGAGCACCGGTTGCTTACGCTTGGCGCAGTCCTCTACATCTTCGATAATAGATTCGTATTTTTCACGCTGGGTGAGAAATACAAGATCGGATTTATCATCGCGAGTCGTGGGGCGATTGGTGGGAATAACTACCACCTCAAGACCGTAGATAGACTGGAATTCGAAGGCTTCCGTGTCGGCCGTACCTGTCATACCAGCCAGCTTGTTGTATATGCGGAAATAGTTCTGGAACGTAATTGAAGCCAGGGTCTGGTTCTCGCGTTGAACCGCAACGCTTTCCTTGGACTCGATAGCCTGATGCAAGCCTTCTGACCAGCGGCGGCCTGGCATGGTGCGTCCGGTAAATTCATCGACAATAACGATCTGATCGTTACTGACAATGTAGTCCACGTCCTTTTGAAAAAGCGTGTGCGCGCGCAGCGCGGCATTCAAATGATGCAACACGGCAATATTGGCGGAATCGTAGAGACTGCTGTTTTCAGCAAGAATTTCCAAGTCAGAGAGAATCTGTTCGACATTCTCCATACCGTCTTCTGTCAGCAGCACTTGCTTGGCTTTTTCGTCGACTGAGAAATCGCCCTCGCCTTCTTCCTCTTCTTGGCGCACCAATTTAGGCACAACCGCATTGAGTTTGCCGTACAGCTCACTATCACCATCGGCTGGACCAGAGATGATCAACGGCGTTCGGGCTTCATCGATAAGGATGGAGTCGACCTCATCAATGATGGCAAAGTTGAGGCCACGCTGTACACGTTGCTCAGCACTGTGCGCCATGTTGTCACGCAGGTAGTCAAAACCAAATTCATTGTTGGTGCCGTACGTGATGTCACAAGCATAGGCAGCACGTCGCTCATCGGTGCCCAAACCGCCAATAATGACGCCCACACTCATCCCTAGAAAATTGTAGAGCTTGGCCATCCATTCCGAATCACGTTGTGCCAGGTAATCATTGACCGTAATGACATGCACACCGTTACCGCTGAGCGCATTGAGATACACGGCCGCAGTTGCTACTAGAGTCTTGCCTTCACCGGTGCGCATCTCAGCAATCTTATTGCTGTCAAGCACCATACCGCCAATCAACTGGACGTCGAAGTGCCGCATGCCCAGAGCACGCTTTCCAGCTTCCCGAGCCACTGCAAAGGCTTCGGGCAGCAGACTATCGAGAGTGTCGCCTTTGGCCAAGCGTGCTTTGAATTCTTCGGTCTTTGCTGCCAGCTGCTCATCTGACAGTGACTGTAACGCGGGCTCGAACGCGTTAATTGCGTCGACCTCTTTTGACATCCGCTTGACCGCGCGATCGTTACTACTGCCGATGAACTTCTTGACCAAATTACCTAACATGAATTCCAACCTTGATGCAGCACCGCGCCGCTGTTGTGAAATGGCTCTCTCTACAGAACTCCATCCTATAAAGACCCTCTATTATGTCACCGAATAGACCACTCGGTAACTCGCATCACATAAGACCTCATCTAAGCCCTTGTGTTGCGACTACATTGTTGCTGAAACTCAATGATTCCTGAGTTGTTCTGTTGTTTAATCTGTCATATGGCCCCCAACGCGCTTTGCAAGCGTAAACAACCACTGCGAGCGCTGGAGCCGCCGCACATTGTTTGTTTTCCAACAGCCGATCTGCACCCTTAGCGTCAACCCACAGTGCCAGCGTGCTAGCCTTTGGCAAGAAGTCACTTACTATGGGCATAACGACCTGTCAGAGCGTTATCAGAGCGCTTTGTCTGATAACCGAGAAAACACCCTTGAAAAAGATACTGGCAATGAAAATCTCATGAAATCGTTTGGAACTCTGGTGACTGTGGCGGCAAAGCAGGCCATGCGCGAAAACGGCCAAATCAAACAGATTATTTCAAAGATTGTGCCAGCCAGCACCCTCAGTCACATTGAGTTTTGCCGGATTGAAGGCGGCAGAATGCGCGTTACCGTCGATAGCGCCTCGTGGATTGCGCGATTACGATTCTCTGAGCGACAAATTATCAACACATTGCGAGCGCTAGATTACGATTGTCACACGCTGAGCTATCACGTAGCGCCGGCGGAAAAACCGGTCACCCGAAAAACCATTCGCAAAGCGAATAGTCATGTGTCAGGCGCATCAGCCTTGGAACAAGCTGCCAAGGCGCTTGTGGCCCCTGTTGCGGGTGATAAATCGACACCAAACGCCAACGAAGAGCTTAGCTTGCAGATGTTAAAGCTTGCCGAGACCATGCGTTCGGGTCGCAAGCGCTAGGTGTTTGGCTCGCTGCGCACACAAAGACGCTTAAAACAGAGCTCTATGCTGGCTGAGCTACTGGCTGGTCATAAGTGATGGGCGAGACGTGGATTTTTTCGTCGTTGAAGACGACCTTTTCCCAAGACTGCGGCTGAAGCAACATCTCCCGAACCAGAAGATTGTTGAGCTTGTGCCCTGATTTGTACCCTCTGAACGAACCGATCATGCTATGGCCCATCAGGTAGATATCGCCTATCCCGTCTAGAATTTTATGGCGAACAAATTCGTTTTTGTAACGAAGCCCTTCGGCATTGAGTACACGGTATTCATCAACAACAATGGCGTTTTCCATGCTGCCACCCAGAGCCAAGTTGTGCTTTCTCAGTTCCTCGATATCACGCATGAAGCCGAAGGTACGCGCACGACTGATATCTTTAACAAACGATGTTTTTGAAAAATCGACACACAGGCGTTGAGCGTCTGCATGAAACGCAGGATGCTTGAAGTCGATGGTGAAATCGACCTTAAAACCGTCAAACGGCTCGAATCTGGCCCATTTATCTTCGAGACGAACTTCAATGGGCTTAACGATACGGATAAACTGCTTGGGGGCTTGCTGTTCCTCTATGCCCGCTGAATGCATCAGGAACACAAACGGAGCTGCGCTGCCGTCCATAATGGGTATTTCTTCAGCACTGACATCGACTCGGCAATTATCTATGCCCAAACCTGCGAACGCCGCCATCAGATGTTCGATGGTGGACACGTGCTCACCGTCGGCGTTGTAAAGACGCGTAGCCAGCTGCGTGTTGCGCACGCCTTCCGCGCTAACCGGAATTACGGCCTCAGGAGAGATATCGGTGCGACAAAAGACTATACCGCTGTTGACCGGTGCAGGACTCAACGTGAGGTAGACCTTCTTACCCGTGTGAAGACCTACGCCCGTGGCGCGTACTGAATTTTTCAGAGTTCGTTGTCGAATCACAATCAATTCCCGCTAAATCTAAAACCAACCACCTCAGTATATATAGCAGTTGATTTCAAGATTCACAGCACCTTTGATCAGCAAAGTACCAAAAGTTCACCTCTTGGCACTCATCGATCAACCACTGCCATCGCTATTGATCTGGTGTTAACCGGGCGATGACCACTCGTTCAAAAACACAAACCGGGTAACTTTTATCACCCGAGAAAACAGGCAGCTGGCCGCAGATCCTGAAGGACGCTTCGGCCAACTTGAGCGCAAGTTTACTAGAAATGACTTATGCATGCCCGATACAAGTGCTTATACGAACAGTGTCCTTAGTCCGCCTGACGACGCAAAAAAGCAGGAATGTCGAGATATTCTACATCGTGACCAGCCTGCGAAAGGCCTGCGCCAGCCGATGAGCCGTGGGCTGTCTTGCGCACAACTGTGGGCTTCTCGTAATTATCGTATGGAGACGGAGTGTTAGATCTCACCTGCCGCCCCTGATTCATTCCAGCTGATGCGCCGTTGCCGCCGCCGTTTGCGTAGCCAGGAGCGCCATTAGCAGTATTGCGTTGAACTGAACGTAGCTGCTGAGTCTGTTGCTGCTGGCCAAGACCTGTTGCTACAACGGTTACGCGCAACTCGCCTTCCAGAGCTTCATCAATGGCTGTGCCAACGACCACAGTGGCATCATCGGCCGCAAATGAGCGAACCACGTTGCCAACTTCTTCAAATTCGCCAATCGCCATATCCAAGCCAGCAGTGATATTAACAAGAATGCCGCGAGCACCTGCCAGATCAATGTCTTCCAGCAATGGGCTAGAAATTGCCATCTCGGCAGCTTCAGTTGCACGCTCATCACCTCGACCCACACCAGAGCCCATCATCGCCAGACCCATCTCGCTCATTACTGTGCGTACATCCGCGAAGTCAACGTTGATCAGACCAGGGTTGGTGATCAGCTCAGCAATGCCCTGAACAGCGCCACGAAGCACATCGTTAGCAGCAGAGAACGCGTCAAGCAGACTGATATTTTTGCCAAGCACAGAGAGCAGCTTCTCGTTTGGAATAGTGATCAGTGAATCCACTTGGCCACGTAGCTCTTCAATTCCAGCTTCGGCCATACGCATACGCTTGTTGCCTTCGAAAGGAAACGGCTTGGTAACAACGGCAACTGTGAGAACACCCATTTCACGAGCGATTTGTGCAACCACTGGAATAGCGCCAGTGCCCGTACCACCACCCATACCAGCAGTGATGAAGAGCATGTCAGTGCCTTCAATGAGATCTTGAATACGATCCCGATCTTCCATAGCAGCTTGACGCCCAATCTCTGGATTGGCACCAGCACCCAGACCTTTAGTGATGCTCTGACCAATATGCAGAACAGTCTCTGCATTCATACTTTTCAGAGCTTGAGCATCGGTATTTGCACAAATGAATTCAACGCCTTCAATGCCTGACGCAACCATATGCTGCACCGCGTTGCTACCACCACCACCAACACCAACAAGCTTGATAACGGGTGAATCGTTTATTGAGTCGACAAGTTCAAACATGGGTAGATCTCCTAATTTATAAAGTTAAAGTGTTACGTTCTCGGACGAGTTGGTTTTCTAATGAACCTTTGTCGCCTATGTTTTAAATCTGCGTTTTAAATCTGTGTGCAAAAAAGTACTGCGATTAAAAATTTCTTTGAAACCACTCGGTCATACGCTGGAAAATGCTCTTTTCAGAACGGGCGTCCAGCGCATCACTTCGTGGGTTTTGGCGACGTTGTTGCCCATAGAGCAGTAACCCGACACCTGTGGCATGTATAGGATTGCGCGTTACATCAGACAATCCTTTGACATGCTGCGGAACTCCTAGCTTTACTGGCATATGGAAAATTTCCTCTGCCAGTTCTACAACGCCTTCCATTTTTGATGTGCCACCGGTTAATACAACACCGGCAGCACAGGCGTCTTCAAAACCACTGCGCCTGAGTTCAGCATGAACCAGCCCCAGCAATTCCTCATACCGAGGCTCTACTACCTCGGCGAGAGTTTGGCGTGCCAGTCGGCGCGCGTTTCTGTCACCAACACCAGGCACTTCAATCATGTCGTCTGGACTGGCCAATTGGCGTAGCGCACAGGCGTACTTGAGTTTGATTTCTTCAGCGAACTGAGTAGGCGTTCTGAACGCTACTGCAATATCGTTGGTTACTTGATCACCAGCAATAGGGATAACTGCGGTGTGACGAATAGCCCCTTCCGTAAAGATGGCTATATCTGTAGTGCCTCCTCCCATGTCAACCAGTAAAACACCCAGATCCTTCTCGTCCTGAGTGAGCACCGAATAACTTGAAGCAAGCTGTTCAAGAATGATTTCTTCTACTTCAAGGTTGCACTGCTGAATACACTTGGCAATGTTTTGTGATGCGCTGATTGATCCCGAGACCAGATGCACTTTAGCTTCAAGGCGAACACCTGCCATACCAATGGGATGATCAATACCATCCTGACTGTCAATGATAAATTGCTGCGGCAGCACATGCAATATTCTTTGGTCTGCAGGAATGGCAACCGCTTTAGCAGCATCGACAACTCGGTCTACATCGTCCTGAGTAACTTCTGAATTTTTAATCGCTACTATGCCGTGTGAGTTTAGGCTTTTGATATGCGAGCCTGCAATGCCTGCAAACACTGAGCGTATTTGCACATCAGCGATGCGTTCCGCCTGCTCCACTGCACGTCCAATTGCATGCACCGTCTGCTCTATGTTGACAACAACGCCTTTCTTCATACCCTGTGACGGATGCGTACCCATGCCGATCAACTCGACACTGCCATCATTGTCAATCTCAGCCACCAGCGCCACGATTTTTGAGGTGCCAATGTCTAGACCAACAACCATCTGCTTGTCTGCTGATACCTTTTTGTCCACAGATCCACTCACAGTTTGTTATTCCTGAAATTCGATGTTGGATGCACTAGCTTCACGCAGAGCAAACCCACTTTCATAACGCATGTCAAAGCTCAATTGGCCACCACCACTCGTAGTGGCTAAATGATCGTAAACATCGAGAAATCGATCCATGCGTAAGTCTTGTTGTTCACGCCCTAGCTTCACGCTCACACCGTTTGCCAAAATCAGAGTTTGCGACAGGCGTTCGTCCTCTTCAAGCAAAGCCATTTTCAAATCCAAAAGAGTTAGCTGTCGATCATAATCACGATAGGCATCAAGCAATACAGCGTGACGTCCGAGCGACCCAAGCACCTGTGGCAGAGGCTTGAACACATCACTCCATTGTTTGAAATCTGCGCTTTCTCGCCTCAATTGATGAGGTTTAAACAACACCAGGCTTTTACTGATCAGGTGGTCATCATTCCATCTAGCCGCTGGCTCATGCTCTTGTATGTCCAGAGAAATACGAGACGGCCACACACGACTAATCCGGGCATTGGAAACCCATTCATTACGCTCAATACCCTTGCGTAGGTCGTCGATATCAAGACCATAAAAACCCATCTCAGTGTGACGTTGTATTGTATCCATTAACTCGTCACGATTTGCATAATCCAGCGTGCCCAGAACATCGACTTGTTCTACTGGAAAACGCTCAGGATCGACGGCAAGACGTGATGCTATAGCAAGCAATGCAATAAGCGTCACCAGTCCGAGAATGGCACACACTGCTCGTTTGCTAAAACCTGCAGTTATTCCATCCAGCGGCCAGACTTCGTTAAATTCGAGAAATGTTGGATCTATTTTATTCATTTGACACCTGCTCAACTTTTACAGAAGTTGAAACCGACGGGGACGTCGTTGTATCTTGTTCCGGAAGAGTGGTTGCCAATATTTGCATGCAAAGCGCACCAAAATCCAAACCTGATTCTTTAGCTGCCACTGGCAGCAAACTATGACTGGTCATACCCGGTGCGGTATTGCACTCAATGAAGTGCGCAACATCGTGTTCATCAAGCATAAAATCTACTCGCGCCCAACCCGTACAACCCAAAACATTATATACCTTGAGTGCCATAGTTTGAATATTAGCTGTGGTATTTATATCAAGTAATGCCGGACAAACATACTCAGTATCTTCAGCAATGTACTTGGCGTGATAATCGTAAAATCCTTCGGCAGCTCGCATGCTGACAAGCGGCAATACATGACCGTTGACTATGCCTGCTGTGACTTCAGCACCACTCATAAATTTTTCGACAAGCACCGAACCATAATCACTAGCAAGTTCAAATGCTGGGGCTACTTGACTGCTGTCTCTAACAATACTCACACCAATACTTGAGCCTTCGCTAGTGGGCTTTATTACAACCGGCAAACCCAGTTCAGAGACAACCGCAAGTGCATCACTGAGCTGGTTGACCAGCTGTGCGGCAGGAGTGGAAACTCCTTGCAATGAAACAAGCGCCTTTGCACGCCACTTATCCATACACAGTGCGGATCCCAGAACGCCTGTTCCGGTGTACGGAATGCCAGCCAACTCAAGTGCTGCCTGCACGAGTCCATCCTCACCGCCTCGACCATGCAGAATAAGAAACGCGCGATCAAAGCCACCTGTGGTGAGAACAGTGACTATGTCTCGCCCTGCATCAACAGGGTGGGCGTCTACACCCGCACCGCTTAGCGCATCAAAAATTTGCTGACCACTCATTAGTGATACTTCACGTTCAGCCGACCAGCCACCCATGACCACAGCGACCTTGCCAAATTGCTCAGCGGTGACAGCTTTACTATTCAGGAGTGCCTCATTCATTGAAACACCCCACAAGACGCGCAGCCAGATTGCCTACGCTACCGGCACCTAGAGTTAAGACAATATCGCCGTCTTCAATAATGCGTTGCAAGGCTTCGGGAACATCGTCAATATTTTCGACGAATATAGGTTCAACAGCGCCACGGTTACGAATAGCACGAGCCAAAGCACGCCCATCAGCCCCAGTAATTGGGTCTTCACCTGCTGGATACACCTCGGTTAACAGCAGTACATCTGTCAGTGACAAGGCTTCTGCAAAGTCCTCAAATAGATCACGGGTGCGCGTGTACCGATGAGGTTGAAAAATGACCACTAACCGACGCTCAGACCAGCCACCCTTGATTGCCTTCAAAGTGGCAACAACCTCAGTTGGATGATGGCCATAATCATCGATCAAATCAGCCACACCCTGATCAAGTTGAAGCTGTCCGTAGGACTGGGCACGTCGACCAATACCAGCAAAACGTAGCAGAGCGCGCTTGCACGATTTGACATCGACACCCACTTCCATAGCCACAGTGATGGCAGCCAGCGCGTTAAGTACATTGTGCCTACCGGGCATATTGAGCGTAAATCCACGAATTTCACTACTGACATCACCACCGTCATCAATTCGCACATCGAAGTGCATACGCAAGCCATCCTGGCGTACGTTCAATGCTTGCACATCAGCACCATCACTAAATCCGTAACTGCGCACCGGCCGACCAACACGTGGCAATACATCCCGAATATGTTCGTCATCTATACACACAATAGCCAAACCATAAAATGGCAAGTGCATGAGAAAGTCAACAAATGTCTGCTTAAGCTTTTCGAAATCACCATCGTACGTTGATAGATGATCGGCATCTATGTTGGTCACGATGGATATCACGGGCTGTAGGTATAAAAACGATGCGTCGCTCTCATCAGCCTCGGCAACTAACCATTCGGACTGACCGAGATAGGCGTTGGAGGAAGAACTAGTGAGTCGCCCACCAATAACGTAGGTAGGATCCATGCCACCTTCGGTAAGTAAGCTAGCTACAAGGCTTGTGGTGGTGGTTTTGCCATGCGTACCAGCAACAGCAATACCTTGCTGAAAACGCATGAGCTCGGCAAGCATTTCGGCGCGTCGTACCACTGGAATGCGCAATTCACGCGCTCGAACCAGCTCAGGATTTTCAACAGGCACCGCCGTAGATATGACCACAACGTCCGCATCAGTGACATGCTCTGCAGCATGACCTCGTTGAACGTTGACGCCAAGTTCTTGTAGCCTTTGGGTCAGTGCATTACTTCCCAGATCCGACCCACTGACACGAAATCCCAAATGATGCATGACCTCGGCGATACCGCCCATGCCCACTCCACCGATACCGATGAAATGCATAGAGCGCACACGACGCATCTGACTTTTTACAACGGGTGAAATATCGACTACCACTAGTGTGATACCTCCACCAAAGCCGCAGCCACAGTTTGCGCAGCATTAGGCATAAAACGACTACGAGCGGCTTGACTCATCTGATGAAGTTGACTTCTATCGCCTGCAAGAGTGTCTAACACTGCGCTCAAGGACTCGGCGCTTAAGGATTCCTGCGCCATAAGCTTAGCCGCGCCAGCATCGCTCAAGTGACGAGCGTTCTGCGTCTGATGATCATCAACAGCATAGGGGAAAGGTACAAGTATGCTGGGCATTGCCAGAGCACTTAACTCTGTCACTGTCATCGCACCGCTTCGACAAATAACCAGATCAGCCTGTTGGTATGCGTCAGTCATCTGTTCAATAAATTCACTCACCACCACATTGCCAATAGATACATTCGAATAAAGTGCTTGCACTGACTCCGCATTGCCAGCGCCACATTGGTGATGTATGAACAACGGGTGGACACTCAAGGCCGCAGCTTGAGGCACCACCTCGTTCAATGCCTGAGCCCCACGACTACCACCTACAACCAGCACGCGAAGCGGCGCCTTTTCGTCCACTTGAGGCTTTACAGGTGTCGACGCCAGTAGCTCCATCTCTGCGCGCACTGGATTGCCTATATGTACAGCTGCTCGCGATGCAGGAAAAACATGTGGCCAGGCGCTAAATACACGTGTAGCCATGCGACTGAGCCACTGATTGGTCATGCCGGCCACAGCATTTTGCTCATGAAGTACCAAAGGTGTACGCAACAACAAAGCCGCCAGTCCCACAGGACCTGAGACAAACCCACCCATACCCAACACGGCACGAGGATTGACGACACGCAATTGCTGCACACTCTGAAAAACAGCACGCAGGAGTTTCAATGGTGTTGCCAACGTTTGTAGTAAACCCTTACCACGCAAGGCAACAATATCTATCCAGCGCATATCGATGCCATTGGAAGGAACCATTTGAGCTTCGAGCCCTTCACGCGTTCCAAACCAGATAACAGGAATATCTTGTGTTTTCAGCACGGCAGCTACTGCCAAGGCCGGCACCACATGTCCACCGGTGCCACCCGCAGCAATCACCACTGCACGGCTCAAGCTGGCATCGCTTTGTGCTTGCACTGGGGTATCGACAGTGGCATTCATGGGTAAGCCTCCCGGAGTGCATCACCTGCACGCAAAGCGAGACGCTCGCGTTGAGCCAGCTCCCATTCCACACGCAATAGCAGGCCAAAAGTAATGGCAAACACCACGGCACTACTCCCACCGTAACTCATCAATGGCAGAGTGATGCCTTTGGTCGGCAGCACACCCATGCTGACGCCCATATTGATAAATGACTGTAAACCAATCCAGATACCTATACCCAATGCGATATATCCAGCAAATCCATTTCCCTGAGCTTCCGCCTTTTTTGATAGAAAAAAGCATCGACCTACGATAAACACATACAGGCTAATCGTAAAAATGATACCAATCAGCCCAAGCTCCTCACTGAGTACAGCGAATAGAAAATCCGTGTGAGCTTCTGGTAGAAAATGCATCTTCTGAACACTGTTGCCAAAGCCCACTCCACTAATACCGCCCATACCAATAGCGATAAGCGATTGCGTGAGCTGATAGCCCGACTCGAAAGCATGTTCGAATGGGTCTATGAAACTGGAGAACCGCTCCAGACGA
This sequence comes from Granulosicoccus sp., assembly GCA_023301725.1. Classification (GTDB taxonomy): domain Bacteria; phylum Pseudomonadota; class Gammaproteobacteria; order Granulosicoccales; family Granulosicoccaceae; genus Granulosicoccus. Next base: position 21,319 of record JALZUD010000013.1, read on the forward strand.
TAAGGACTGTATACAACCAGCGAAACCCCTAATGCGCCAAGCGCACCAATCAGATACACAAATTGAGAAAATTTCACACCAGCAACAAAGAGCATCAGTGAAGCGGTGGCCGCAACCACCACAGCCGCACCAAAATCAGGCTCGAGTATTAATAAAAAACAGGCAATTAATATAAGAAGTAGTGGTCTGCCAAATCCACCAAACGTGGTTTTCACCAGATGGCCTCGGCGTACTAGGTACCCGGCAAGATAGACAATGACAAAAAGCTTGACTGTTTCTGATACCTGTACCGTAAAAAAGCCAAGATCTATCCAACGTCGGCTTCCATTGACTTTTACACCAATGAAAGGCAGCAACACCAGCACAAGGCCTATCATGGAAGCAACAATCAAATGTGGCCCATACTTTTCCCATAACGACAAAGGCACACGAAAAGCAAGCACACCAAGACAGCAACCAATTCCTAAAAACATCACTTGTCGGGTAACGAAGTAAAACGGCGATAGGTACGTTCGTTGCGCAAATGCCATTGATGCAGATGCAATCATAACCGCGCCAAACAAACCAAGCGCCAGTATGCAAACTAACAGTGCATGATCTGAAAATTTCGAATCCCGATGCACCTTGACTGTCGATACGCGGGCCTTGGCAACTCTTGAAATGACAGCGCTCATGCGGCTAGCACCTCATTGACAGTTGCGACAAATTGGTCGCCACGATGCTCAAAGTTATCAAACATGTCAAAACTGGCACAAGCAGGTGAAAGTAGAACGGCATCTCCCGGCACAGCTTGGTTGTGAGCAGTAATGATCGCTTCACGTAAAGTTTCAACTATCTGGATATCAGTACTGCCTTGCAAATCCGCAGCTATCGTCTGTTTGTCCGTGCCTAACAACAACAGCAATTTCACGTGCTCCTTCACCGTAGCTTGCAGCGGTGTAAAGTCAGCACCCTTTGCCATGCCTCCAGCGATGAGTATGACTGGACTACCCATAGCGACTATGGCTTTTTCACAGGCATCAACATTGGTGCCTTTTGAGTCGTTAAACCAACGCACGCCAGACTTTTCCACAACGAATTGACTGCGATGAGCCAGACCCGTGAAACTGGCAAGCGCCTTAATACATTGTTGTGTGCACAGATTTAAAGTTGACGATAAGGCAAGCACTACTAATGCATTAGACTTATTGTGCTCTCCGGGAACAGCCAGTGAGGCATCAGCAACAAGGGCTCGCTGCCAACGAACAGTAGACTGCTCTGAATCGCTACTATCGGTGGAACCATTATTCACCGAACTAAGCTTAGCTGAACTGATGGTAAAGAAATCACAAGCAACGTTATTAACAGGCGTAGGCCATGTGCGCATGTCGTCAAAATTCGCTAGACAGTGTTCGGCGTGTTCATAGATACGGCGTTTAGTTGCCGCATAGTGTTCAATATCGTCGTATCTGTCCAGATGATCTTCAGACACGTTAAGTACAGTGGCAGCCAATGGACGCAGTGAGCTTGTAGATTCCAACTGATAACTGGACAACTCAAGAACCAACACCTGAGCATCACCAAGCAAAGCATCTAATGCAGGTTCGCCAATGTTTCCACAAGCAATGGCATTGAGTCCGCACTCATTGATAACTTCTGTCAACCAGGCAACGACCGTGCTTTTACCGTTGGAACCTGTCACAGCGATAACAGGCACACCAACCGCATCAGCAAACAATTCAATATCACCAATCACCACCACACCTGCCTGTAATGCGGATGCAACCGCAGGATGCGCACGGGCAATTCCAGGACTTAAAACGATGATGTCGAAACCACAGAACAACTCCACAGAGAACTGCGTGTGGCGTTGTATATTTTTATCATGAGCATCAATATTCTGATGCGCATCGCGCTCATCAGCAATATCAAACTCGACGCCAGAGCGAATCAGATACTTCACCACAGATAATCCTGTGACTCCAAGCCCCGCAACCAATACTCGCTTGTTCATGAGGTCGCTGATTTTCATTAGCGTAACTTCAAGGTGGATAAACCCACCAACACGAGAATGACAGTAATGATCCAGAAACGCACAATGATTCGCGGCTCTGGCCAGCCTTTGAGTTCAAAATGATGATGAATGGGGGCCATGCGGAAAATTCGCTTACCCGTCAACTTGTATGAACCGACTTGCAGAATGACAGAGACTGCCTCCAGCACAAATATGCCACCCATGATGAATAGCACAAGTTCCTGACGCACCATAACAGCAACGATACCCAGTGCCGCACCAATACTAAGCGCACCGACATCACCCATAAAAACCTGGGCTGGATAAGTGTTAAACCATAGAAACCCCAGCCCCGCACCCATTAAAGCACTACAAAATATGGTTAATTCGCCGGCACCTTTAACATTGGGAATACTTAAATAGTCTGCAAATATGGCGTGCCCCGACAGATAGGCAATGAGCCCTAGGCCAGCCGCTACCATGACGGACGGTAGAATAGCCAAGCCATCCAGGCCATCAGTGAGATTCACTGCGTTGCTACTTCCAACAACAACAAGAAAAGCAAAAGGGATAAAGAACCACCCAAGGTATACAACAGTCTCTTTAAAAAACGGCACCACCAGCTCTAGTTCAATACGTTCATTGGCTGTGACATACAACAGAATAACGGCGACTCCGGCAATAACCGTCTGTCCAATCAGCTTCTCTCTAGCCGTCAGCCCGACAGAATTCGACAACACAACCTTGCGGTAATCATCAACCCACCCAATGGCGCCAAAACCGATAGTGACAAACAACACGATCCACACTTGCCGAACTGCAAGATCAGACCAGATTAATGTGCTGAAGGCGACCGCTACAATGATCATGGCACCACCCATTGTCGGTGTACCCTGCTTGACCAAATGCGATTGCGGGCCATCTTCTCTTACTGACTGGCCAATTTTTGCAGCCGTTAACCAAGCGATCAGTCGAGGCCCCACGATTAAACAAATAACCAGTGCGGTCAAAGCAGCAAAGATAGCGCGAAGCGTGATATAGCGAACTACTTCAAAACCTGGATCTATACTAGCCATCCAGTCGCTAATCAGCAGCATCATGAGTCTAACCCAGTGGCAGAAGTCGCCAGTAGTTGACTGACAACTTGCTCCATCGCCGCACTACGCGATCCTTTAACCAGAACCGTGACGCCATGTTCGAGGTGCACGCCTAGATTTTTTACCAGTGCGCCTTTGTCATGAAAATGATCACCTTTCACAGGGCAGTGCTCATCGCCACTTAGCTTATAGGCATGTTGAATAAATGCTGATAGCACACCCACTGTCCACAGGCCATCAATTCCTTGAGCCTTGGCATGCTTGCCTATCTCCTTATGCAATTTGTTAGTTGTTGGCCCAAGCTCACCCATATCACCAAGCACAAGATAACGCTTACCGGGCAACGCTGCTAATACCGCTATTGCAGAACGCACAGAATCTGGACTGGCGTTATAGCTATCATCGATAATCACTGAGCCGTTAAGACCCTGTTTTTTCTCAAGCCGACTCGGCACCGGTTTAATGGTCGCTAAGCCCGCGATAATGGCATCAACTTCCACGTCCAGACATTGCACTGCAGCCACCGCCGCCAGTACGTTCATTGTGTTGTGCTCACCAGCCAATGCAAACTTCGGCGAGAACGTGCTTCGCATGGTTTCAATAACCAGATCTTTACCCGGTAATCCACGTACATTGACGTCTTCACCACGCCCAAACTTCCGTACCTGGCAATGCGTAGTTGCTTCGCACATGACATCTGCAAAACGATCATCAGCATTGATAACGGCATAGCCATCAGATTGAAGAGCACCAAAGATCTCTGACTTTGCGCAAGCTATGCCTTCCACACTGCCAAACCCTTCAAGATGCGCTGTTCCTACATTTGTCACAACAGCAACGTCAGGATTAACCAGCGCCGCAAGCGTCGCAATTTCGCCGGCATGATTAGCACCCATTTCAATAACGGCATAGAGATGCTCACGTCGCATTGCCAACAGTGTCAATGGCACGCCAATGTCATTATTGAAATTGCCTTTCGTCGACAGTACAGGCCCTAACTGCTGCAAAATGCCTGTCACTATTTGCTTTACTGTAGTTTTGCCGTTACTACCAGTAATCGCAATGGTAGGGATGGCAAATTGACTTGCCCATAATTTACCAAGCTGACCTAACGCCACCGTGGTGTCAGCCACCTTCAGGCAAGGAAGCTCACTGCTGATGTCTTCACTACATATAATGGCTAATGCGCCCGCATCTTCTGCTGCCTGCACAAAATCATGCCCGTTAAAACGATCACCCACAATGGCTACATACATATCACCAGCTTGCAGAGTGCGTGTGTCGATGCTAACGCCACTAACTATGGCGTTTTCACCTGCTAGCACCGCACCTAGTGGCGTCACACAATCCTGCAACCGTAAAGAGAAGCTCATGATGCAAGCTCCAACGCCGCCAACGAGACTTCACGGTCACTAAAGTGAAATTTTTCGGTGCCCACTATTTGGTAATCCTCATGCCCTTTTCCGGCAACAAGAACCAAATCACCTGCATTGGCATTCGCTAATGCATACCGAATCGCTTGCCCACGCTCACCGATAACCGTGACAGCCTCGGGCTGGGCAAATCCTGACAATACCTGTTCGATAATCGAACTTGATTCCTCTGTGCGAGGATTATCGTCTGTGAGCACTATCCGATCAGCTGCCTCAGCAGCTTTTGCCATAGGAACACGTTTGCCAGAATCTCTATCACCACCACAGCCAAACACTACCCAGAGCGACTTAGCGCAATGCGCACGTGCCGCTTCAATGGCCACTTTCAAAGCACCTGGTGTGTGGCAATAGTCAATGACAACTGTGGGTTGGTCACCCCCGCCTAAACGCTCCATCCGCCCAGCAACTGGCATGGCTTGCTCGATGCCGTGACAGGCATCATTTGCGGCTATTCCACATGCGCGTAAACAGGCGTAACAAGCCAATAAATTGTCCACATTAAACTTACCCAGTAGTGCACTGGATACCGAGAAACTTGTCGTACCTTCCACCAGCTCAAATGACAATCCTGAATCGTTAGTCTGGACGTTGCAGGCACGCACTGTTGCAGCTCCAAGTATTGATTGCTCGCCCCGGGGGGAATAGGCAATACACTGTAGATCTGAAAGGTCTTTTAACAGACTGCCACCCATTGCATCATCGCTATTTAAAACAGCTGCTTGCAAACCTTCCCAATAAAATAATTGCTCTTTGGCGGCACGATAGGCTTCTTCGGTGACGTGATAATCAAGATGATCACGACCAAGGTTAGTCAACACGGCAACATCAATAGACAAGTCGTTCAGTCTGCCTTCTGCGATGCCGTGAGAGGAGGCTTCAAGCGCTACAAATTGCGCACCTTGATCTCTTAAGGTGGCCAGCATGCGTCGCAACGTCACGCCATCAGGTGTGGTGAGTGCAGTTTCATGTAGCGTGTCGCTAAGCCCCCAACCCAGAGTACCGATATAGCCACAAACCGAATCGTTAGCACGAAATGCTTGTGAGATAAACCGGCACACCGACGTCTTACCGTCAGTACCTGTGACCGCAATCAGCTTCATTGACTGATCTGGGTTGTTATAAAAACGCGATGCTATCGCACAACTTTGAACCTCAAGCTCATCAACCACCAACACTGGCACTTCACGCTGTATTAGCTGCTCGACAATAGCGCCGCCCCCTGCAAACTCGGATGCTGAGATGGCGACGGCTACTGCACCTGCATTGACAGCCGATATAGCGTAGTGAATACCGTGCGTGGTGCTGCCTGCCACAGCCAGATACAAATCACCTTTTTGCACTAGGCGGCTATCAAGGTTGACACCAAAAACCTCCACAGTGGGCACGTTTTGTTCAATCCACGGATGCATCAATGCATCAAGTAACCAATGATTGGCAGCCAAGCTCAAGATCGATCTCCCGATGCCTTTACACGCACCTGAGCTCGTTGACCATCCACATCATCTGGCTCAACACCCATCAATCGCAATGCATGCGACATGACCTCTGCGAACACGGGCGCCGCTACTGCACCGCCAAAATGCTCTCCTGCCTTTGGGTCATGCACGACAACAACAGCTGCCAACCGCGGATTATCTACAGGTGCAAAACCTGCAAACAATGATGCATAGCGATCCTCGGCGTATCCACCTGACTGAGAACGATGCGCGGTGCCTGTCTTTCCAGCAACTGTATAGCCTGGCACTTTCGCAAGCTTGCCAGAACCGTTGGTGACTGCAGACTCGAGCATGATTTTTATATCTGCAGCTATGTAACGATCAATCACCTGCTTTCCAGGTTCATCGCTTTCGTCCTTGATAAAAGATACTGCTGGCATGACTCCTTCATTGGCCAGCGCAGCGTAGGCACGCGCAAGCTGTAATGCAGTGACGGACAAGCTATATCCAAAGGACAAACTAGCCTGTTCTGAGCGATGCCATAGTGTCGGATGATTAAAATACCCGGCAACTTCACCCGGAAATTCACCACCGGTAGGATGACCAAATCCAAATGAATCAAACACTGACCACATTTGTTCAGGCTCTAACTGACCCGCTATTTTGCTGATGCCGACATTGCTTGACTTGGTAACAATGCCTTTTAGATCCAGCCATCCATAGTCTTTGAAATCACTGATCTCGTATTTACCAATCTGGTAACGACCTGGAGATGTGTGAACAATACTCTCCGGCTTGAAGTCACCTGATTCAAGGGCTGCTGCAATGGTAAATGGCTTCATCGTTGAACCAGGCTCGAACACATCAGTTACCGCACGATTGCGTTGTCGCCCACCAATTCTGTCGCTAATGTTGTTGGGGTTGTAGCTTGGGTAATTCACCATACCCATTACCTCACCCGTCTTAACATCGAGCAAGACAACCGAACCACTCTCGGCATCGTGTTTTTCAATAGCTTCACGCAAGGCTTTATCGGCAAAGTACTGCAACTTGCTATCAATGCTCAGGTGTAGACTTTTGCCAGCTACCGCAGGGACAAGCACATCCATGCCAGCAATTTCACGACCAGTGCGATCTTGAACAAGGCGACGCGATCCAACATCTCCTGCTAACCAGCTGTCATAGGCCATCTCAAGACCTTCTTGCCCGTTGTCATCAATATTGGTAAAACCCACTATCTGTGAAGCAGCTGCGCTACTCGGATAATATCGTCGATATTCACGCTGGACTTCAAGCCCCTTGAATTCCAGCGCTTTTACACGCGCAACGACATCAGGTAGCACATGTCGCTTTACATATATGAATCCTCGCCCTTGACTCACTGCCTGATCAACGCGTTGTTGCAATTTTGCTGCATCGATATTCAACAACTGAGCTGCCTGTTGTAGCTTCTGTGGCTCTCGGCTAAGTACAGCAGGAACGCCAAAAAACGAATCGATGGGCGTGCTAATAGCCAAAGGATCACCATTGCGATCAAACACATCGCCGCGGTGCGCCGGGATTTCCACGGTTCTCAGGTGGCGATTGGCACCTTGCTCCTGATAGAAATCACTTTGAACAACCTGCAATTGAACCGCACGCGCCACAAGCACCAATGCAAGGACAGAAAAACCTGCGGTAACAAGACCACGACGCCAAGACCACTGAGTTGTTCTCGAATTAACCATCGCTAGCGCACAATCATCACAGAGCCTTCAAGGCCCGGAAAAATCATATTCAAACGCTCACGCGCCTGACGCTCAATAAGACCGTAAGAAGAAAAAGTGCTCTCTTCAATTTGCAACTGACTCCACTGGACATCCAATTCGTTTATGAGAGCTCGATTTTCACTGATCTCCGCATAAGCCTCACGCGTGAGATGTTTGGTAAACACTACCGCCAGCGCCGAACAGAAACAAAGAGCTGCAAGTACCAGCGAAGCCATGATAGAGCGACTCATAGCACTCGCTCCGCTACGCGCAAAACCGCACTTCTCGCACGAGGATTTACTTCAAGCTCAGCACTTCCTGCCTTTACAGGTTTGCCAACAACACGCCATGGATGCGCCATCGCAGCGGGCTGTGGCAAATGCCGTGGAATTTTCGGATCAGGAATTGGTTGCCGAAATGCTCGCTTAGCAATACGATCTTCCAGAGAATGAAAGCTTATTACTGCAACTCTGCCACCTAATTTCAATGCCTTGGCACACGTCGCCAGTGCACTCGAAATGGCATCCAACTCACCGTTAACCTGAATACGTATTGCCTGAAAACTACGCGTTGCTGGATGGTGATGGCGCTCCCAGCGAGGATGGGCCACCTTTATAATTTCAGCCAATTGCAAGGTGCGAGTTATTGGCATTTCATCGCGGGCAGATACAATCGCCGCGGCTATACGCTTTGCATATCGCTCGTCGCCATAGTCCTTGAGCACACCTGCAAGTTCATGTACCTCAACTTCAGATATCCACTGCGCAGCGCTTTGCCCGCTCTGCGGATCCATGCGCATGTCGAGATCGCCATCGCGTGAGAACCCAAAGCCACGTTCCGCCACGTCTAGCTGTGGCGATGAAACGCCAAGATCAAGTAAAACACCATCAACTTCGCCGAACCAGCCTTGGTCACGCAATACCGCTTCAAGCTGGGCAAAGTTGGCTTTGCGCATACTGAACCTGGGCTCGTCACCAAAACGTGAATTCGCGTCAGCGACGGCCTCTGGATCTCTGTCTATTGCCAGCAGGCTACCGTCTTGCGCCAGCTGAGTCAGCAGGTACTGACTGTGACCACCTCGACCGTAAGTGGCATCAACGTACCGCCCTTGATCACTCAGCGTCAACGCCTCGACTGCCTCGTGCAACAGCACAGAGACGTGGCTTGAGTGCGACTCTGTGTGATCAGACATATTCATCAGAATGAAAGAGCTTCTAATTCAGCCGGCAGATCGCTCAGATCGATACCTTCGCTATCAAGCTGCCCAAACTTCTCTTCCCAACGCACCTCGTCCCATATCTCGAATTTCTCGCCTTGACCGGCCAACACAGCCTTGCGATCAATACCCGCCTTTTTGCGCTGAGGCGCAGTGAGACTTAACCGCCCTGAACCGTCTAGCTGTACTATTTCGCAATAGCCCATATAGAGGTGCTGAAGTTGCTGAACAGCTTTTGAACCTGCGTTAGGCACAGACATCAACTTTTTTTCCATCTCCAGCCAATTTTCTTTTGAATAAACATTCAAACAACCGGAGGGCGACGCGGTAACCGCTAATTCTTTAACACCACTGGCCTCGAGAACATCTCTATGAGCTTTGGGCACAGCAACGCGACCTTTCGCGTCAACACTCAAATTTGTGAGGCCCCGAAACCACATTTTTTGCTATAACCCCCACGATTTGACACAGAATTCCACGTGGCCCCACTATACGACCCTTGGATCATGTGGTCAACGGCTATGCGCGTCTAAGCACCTGTTTTTTCAAGAAAAAGCGCTGTTTGAGAGACCTTAAACGACCTTAAAATAATCAATGACTTAGCATCGTTTGGTAAACTTATTTTTAACTACACGTGCTATCTCATTAATAATTTGCAACGAAATTTGCAAAAGTTGCAATATATTTTCGATTTATTTTTTGACGCTTATAGGGCTGACGCCACTTGTCACATTTTTTGTTGAAACTCAAGACGGCGTTACTTAACGCCAACTCGGATTCACATCGCAGAACCGCCTGATTGACGTTATCTTTCAAGCACGACCCTAGCGACTTACCGTATCTTGCTTACGGACAACATCATTCTGCCGTTACCAGTGGCTATGAGTGGGCAACCGGACGTGTTGGAGCCAGATTGAAACAGATTCCGAATGAAAGCATTAAGAAGTGGGCGTATTCCAGTAGCAACAAACTCTCGCATCCTGTATCGGTAGCAGCCGTTTGTCCGGGCTGCTCCCTTACCGTCATATTCAACACGAAACGACGACAGTACGACGCGAATCGGGACACGTCTTCTTGCTCAGCCGATTGCCCCGCCTGTAACACCGCGGTGCACTTCTGGGTTGTCGATATGGTGGCTCACGCCCGGCAGGACGGTGAGGGCGATCCCGGCATCTTCATGCTTCCTTCGCCTCGGCAATACATGCAGATGAATGAGCAGGAAGATGTCATTCCTGAGAATGTTCTGAAGTATTGTCAAACAGCCCAAGATATCTTTTTCACGGGCAACCTCATGGCTAGCAATGTTCTAATCAGAACGGCGATAGAAACGATATTTGAAGATTTTCTACCCAATGGGAACAGCCGTGGCACCTTATCGAACATGATCAGGGATTCAATAACTACCATAAACCACAACGAGCCTCTGGCCCAGCTTTCGTCATCTACAGCCAAACAAGGTGACTTACATGCGTTGTTCAAAAAACACCACAGCACTGATAAGCCAACCGCTGATGGGCTCATGGAATTGCTAGAAACCTTAATTTTGTACTTGTACATCCTACCAGCACGCTTTAGGGATCTTGAGGCTCTGTTTCAGGATCTCAACGAGGCAGACGCACGCCAAGGGGAGATAGCCGCCGAGCAAGCGCTAGCCGATGAAGCCAGATCAAGAAGACAAGATCCGGACTATGACGATGACACTAGCCGCGCCGCGTAATCGCATTTGCACTCTGCCTGAGTAGCAAAAGCCTGAGTAGCAAAAGTCCAAGAAGAAAAAGCCCAAGAAGAAAAAGGAGTTGGCCATAAGCCGGGTTCTGTCGAGGACTATCATTCATCTAGGCATACTGTCACCAGCACACTCCAGCGATCTACCCGGGGACAACGCGGACCACGCCTAACGTCCCTCTATTTGATCTTGCTCCAGACGGGGTTTACCATGCCGTCGAATGTTGCCACCGACGCGGTGCGCTCTTACCGCACCCTTTCACCCTTACCGGCAGTAGCGGTATTGCTACCAACCACTGCTTAGGCGGTTTACTCTCTGCTGCACTTTCCGTAGGCTCACGCCCCCCAGGTATTACCTGGCGCCTTGTCCTATGGAGCCCGGACTTTCCTCCCCTGACAAACCGCTTACGCGGATATCAGCAGCGATAGCCTGACCAACTCCAGCGCGGATACTAACACCGTTGACACAGGCAAAACGCACTGGTCAATCACTAAATGCACATCGCGCAAAAATCCAGCGTATGCCTTCGCGCCGGCGCTCTAAGGGCTGGACACTATAATTCGTGTTAACTCTTCCCTTGCAACGCAAGAGCCCGCTCATAGGCATCGCGCTTGTTGACTGAAAACAAATCCGCTGCGGCCTTCGCAGCTACCTTTATCGGCAAATGCTCAAGCAATACACCCAGCGTGCGATCCAGGCTCACCAGAGAGGCGCCCTCGCTATCATTTGCCTTACCTGAACCCGCAATAATCACTACAAATTCGCCACGCTGCTGGTTGGTATCGCTTGTCACCTGAGTAATAACCGAGGCCACAGTTCCAGTAGTGACAGTTTCAAATTTTTTGGTCAGTTCGCGAGCTACACAGATTTCGTGCTCATCTCCAAACACCTCATTAATATCGGCAAGACAATCCACGATACGATGTGGAGACTCGTACAACACTACGGTGTGATCAAGCTCTGCAAGTGATTTGAAAAATGTTCTGCGTGCAACACGTTTATGGGGTGCAAAACCCACAAACTGGAACTTGTCAGTGGGCAAACCACTGACGCTCAGCGCCGCCACAAAGGCGCAAGCACCCGGGATTGGAGACACTTTTATACCCGCTAGACGGCACGCTCTAACCAACCGGAAACCAGGGTCGCTAATCAACGGGGTGCCGGCATCAGATATGAGGGCCGCGCTGTGCCCTGCCAGCAAATGTTCGATAACTGTATCGATTTGCGCCTGTTCGTTGTGCTCATGTAGCGCCGAAACACGTGTTTCAATGCCATGATGACGAAGTAGCGGTAAGCTATGCCGTGTATCCTCTGCATATATCCGATCAACACTGCGCAACGCGTCGATTGCCCGGGCTGAAAAATCGCCTAGATTACCGATGGGTGTTGCCACAATGTACAAAATTTGCTGCAACGACATGATGAATTCGACCTTTCTTCGATGGGTATTTTTGGCCCTGCTAGCTAGCGTTCTGTCAGCCTGCGCAACGTCGCCGGGAGCCCCGCCCCTGCCCGATAGCCCAATGAACGCCAGAATAACAGACCCCGAGGCGCGTCGGCAGCTTCAACTGGGCAACCCCTTAGGTGCTGCTGACATTTATTCACAACGGGCACTAGACAGCCTTGACCCTGTGCAGCGGGACGACTTTCTATTAATCGCCTCAGAAATCCTGTTTGACCGCGGCATGCAGGCGCAAGCCCAGCTGAAGCTTGCCGAAATCCCTGTAGAGCTTGCCTCACTAGCGCTAACCCAAAGGCGCGATATATTATCCGCGAAGAGTGCCATCTACGACCGGGATGCAGAAACCGCATTGCTTGCGCTACCTGATCCTGCAACCGTAAACTCTCAGTTACATCGGGGTCGAATATTTGAAACACGTGCTCAAGCTTACGAGATCTTGCAAGATCCTGACAACGAACTGATAGCACGTATAAATCTTGAGGATCAGCTCACCGACCCCCTAGTCATCGAGCGCAGCCATCAACAAATATGGCAGTTATTAACAACGAACCCACTATCTACCTTACGCAGCATGACAACCAATGTTCGCGGTGACACCTATCAAGGCTGGATAGAATTAGCAATGGCACACGCTGGATCTGGTAACGGTCTGGACCCACGCGCACGACAAAATTCAGTTGCCGACTGGCAACAACGCTTTCCCGATCATCCAGCCAACCCCTCTTTTGTCAGTGCGCTGTACAACCCTTCAAACTTTGACACAGAGCTGGACGGCCAAAACGTCACCCAAATTGCTGTGCTACTCCCTTTGTCCGGAGCCAACACCGCGATCGTTGCCGCAGCTATCCGCGACGGCATTGTGACCGCACATCAACAAGCCAATTCGAAGCAAAGTACGCCTGTGCTGCGCTTCTATGATGTAGGAGACAATTCCGGCTATGCCAGGACAGCCTATCGTAACGCTGTGAGTGACGGAGCGAATGCCATCATCGGACCATTGACCAAGAGCGCTGTTGCGGCTGTTGTATCTCAGCAAAACATACCTGTCCCCACCCTCACTCTAAACACCGTCGAAACCTCAAGCTTAAGCAGCGATACTTCAAAGGTTATCCAGTTTGGACTAGCGCCTGAAGATGAGGCCCTCGCCGCAGCATCTCGTGCAGCCGCGCTTGGTTTGAAAAATGCCATTATTTTTCAAACCGATGACTCACGTGGTGATCGAGAAGCGCGGGCATTCCAAGACGCTATGTTTCTCTACGGGGGCGATGTGGCGCACATAGCAGTGCTGCCCACTGACAGTTTTGATTACTCTGAGGAAATTAAAACAGCGCTGTCCATTGATAAAAGTGACTCCCGGTTTAAACGTCTTAGCAGCACCATTGGCGAGAAATTATTCTTCGAACCCTCTATCAGAAGTGATATCGATGTTGTCTTTCTTGCGCTCAGCAACGAACAGGCTCGCTCCGTACGCACACAACTGGACTTCTTTTACGCTCGCGAGCTGCCGCGCTTCGGCACGTCCCGCATAGCGGGCGACGATGACGACGTAAAAAAGAACGCCGATCTAAACACCATTTACTACCCGGATGCGCCTTGGACCTTACGTACCTCGCTCGACGACAATCCCATCAAACAACAGATTGTAGATAATTTCAGCAACGCCGATGGTGTCTACGGCAAGCTCTATGCTCTGGGCGCTGACGCTTACATGGTCGTTAACAATCTTGAAAAACTGAGCAACGGAGAACGTTTGACGGGATTTACTGGAGAGCTTGAGTTGCAACCGGACGGACGCCTACAACGCTATCTTGACTGGGCACAGTACGTAAAGGGTGTCAGCGAAAACGTGGAAAGCGTTGAAGCTCCTTCATTACCCTCTTTACGCACCGGCGTTATTAACTAGCGCACACGAACATTTTCGCGGTACTCTGGCTTTCCCCACCAAATGATCAAGGAAGATCATGAAAACGACATCATCACGCGCATTGGCTGGTATTCAAGGCGAAGCCTTGGCACGTTCCTATCTGGAGAGTAAGAACTATCGCCATCTGGACAGCAATTTCACAAGGCGCGTTGGTGAGCTGGACCTAGTTATGCTTGAGCCGGCAGGTCTGGACGGACGGCGCACCATCGTCTTCGTCGAAGTCCGCTATAGAACCCACGTCAGCTTTGGTGGAGCCATTGAAAGCATTGACTGGAAAAAACAAAGGAAGCTTGTTCGAGTATCAAGCCTTTGGCTTCAACAACACGCCAGTAGTCGAGCGAATGCAAGAATCGATGTTATTGCTATCAGGCCCCTTGGTGAGCCCTCCATCAGTGCCTCCCGTCACACGTCGCCAGAGAGCGGAATATCGTGGCGTAATCACCACCTAGTGTGGATAAAAAACGCTATTGAGTCGGGCTAAACGTAACGCCATCAAGCTAGGACAATGGCACTGACTAAAGCAACGATATTAGGAATCGTCATTCCACTGGGACTGTCGTTCGGTCGAAGGCTGGAATTCAAGCTGATGCGCACATGGATCCCCACCTACGTGGGGATGACCAGCTCAAATCAGCGTCATGCCTTGTTACTTTACTATTTTTAAATTGGGTCGTTTAACTTCTGGTGGCGCACCAGGGACTCTATCTACTTCTGGCTTTGCGCTCGCACCCGGATCTGGCGGAGAGTCATCCTGATCACCGAACATCATGCCCTGACCATTCTCTCGAGCATATATCGCTAGCACGCTGACAACTGGAACATGAACATCCATAGCAGTGCCGCTGAAGCGAGCATTGAAGGTGACAGCTTTATTACCGAGCACTAAACTGTGTGTGGCTTCAGGACTAATATTTAAAATGATACGCCCGTTTTCCACAAACGCACGAGGTACCTCTACGACATCCAACGCCGTATCAACGAGCATATAAGGAGTAAATCCGTTGTCGACTATCCACTCATACAAAGCACGGATGAGGTACGGTCTGCTTGAAGTCATTGCACCATCTCACTTTCCATTTTGTCTAGGCTAGCAACAAAGCCCGACCGGGACGTCATTCGCTTGGCATACTCACGCACAGCGGACGCAGACCCGGGCAAATTGATGCCGTATGCACCTAATCGCCACAACATCGGTGCAAGCGCTGCATCCAGTATAGAGTATTCCTCGCTGAGGAAAAAAGGCATTGCAGCAAAGACATCATTTGATAATGTCAAAGCATTCAATAATGCGGATCTCGCGTCAGTATCAGACAAACTATTACCTGGCGCACCCGGCAACAAGGATAACCAATCCGATTCTATACGATGCAAAGCCAATCGTGTTCTCGCTCTGGACACTGGATCGACAGGCATAAATGCCGGATGTGGGTAGCGTTCATCCAGATAATCGATAATGACCCGTGCGTCGTAAAGGGCGAGTTCACGATCTACCATTGTGGGGCACTTACCGGCAGGATTCAGCTGTATCAGCTCTTGGTTGTCCTCACCTTCTGCAACGACAACAACATTCACCGCGATATCCTTTTCACTGAGCACCAAGCGCACGCGATGGCTGCATAGTCCATCCCAGGACAACGCGTCTGCATGTGAATACATGATAACGGTAGAACTTCTATTACCGATAACTGACAAGTGACAACCCCTTTAAGTTAAAAAAGCCCGCATTGAAACAAGGCGGGCTTTGTCGTACGAAACACTGATGAGATTTAAGAAAAACTACACAACGTCTTTCCAGTATTCCTTCTTCAATATGTACGCAATAGCGAGCAAACCAAACAGGAATAACATGACAATAATACCAATGCGATGTCTAGTCTGTTTGATCGGGTCTGCCATGTAAGCAAGAAAATTGGTGATGTCGGCGACCAGATCGTCATATTCTTCTGGCGTCATCGTTCCAGGCGATGTTAACTCAAGGCCTGTTATTGGAACAGCACCGTTCTCTTCTTCTCCCAATATGGGAGTTTGCCATCCCTGTTGCTCCCAGAGTATGTGCGGCATGGCCGTACCTGGGTAGACGAGATTGTTGACACCTGTTCCAGTTCGCGTGGGATCGACGTAATAAGCCCTTAGAAAAGAATAAATCCAGTCAACTCCACGAGATCTGGCTGTAAGAGCCAGATTGGGAGGCATAACACCAAACGACTGCTTACCGTACTCGGTGGTCATGTTGTTAGCCATCAAAGCACCCACCTTCGTGGGCTCACCTGCCTCGTCAGTTGTGAAAATCAGGTTAGCCGCCACATCTTCTTCGCTTAAACCCAGATCTTGAGCAAGTCGACTATAACGCTGATAGTTGGCGGTATGACAACCCATGCAGTTGTTCACGAACGCCTGAGCCCCGCGCTGCAAAGAGCGTTGATTCCCCTGATCAATTCTAGGGGACTCAAGCGCCACTGCAGAACCAGCAGCGGATGAATTACCAGCGATTAACAACATCGCAAGACTCAACACAATCGCCGAACCCGTGAGAGCGAGTTTGGCCATGCTGGACGAATTTGCCACTTGGGCATGTGCGACTGGCTGCGAGTGTTCAGATCGAATCACGCATCGCTCCTCTCTGTAAAAGCTACTCACGCGGTTACCCTCGTAGGTAAAGGTTTTGTTGTCTCGAATTTGCTGACCAGATATAACCCGACAAAAAAGCCGAAGTAGATGCCAGTACCGACGCGGGAAAGAAATGTGTACAAAGGCGTAGCCGGCTGGATACCCAGATAGCCAAGCATGATGAACGCACCGACGAAGGTGAACAGCAAGATCTTGTACCAGATTGATCGATACCTGATAGAACGTACCGGACTGCGATCAATCCACGGCAACACAAACAGTACGAGGATCGCTGCACCCATGGCTATTACACCTCCAAGTTTGTCTGGAACTGCTCGCAAGATGGCGTAGAACGGTGTGAAATACCAAACCGGGGCGATATGCTCAGGCGTTTTCAATGGATCTGCCGGAACAAAGTTGGCGTGCTCAAGAAAATAGCCGCCCATCTCGGGTGCAAAGAACACAATGGCAAAGAAGACAATCAAAAACACTATAGCGCCCATGAAGTCTTTGACGGTGTAGTAAGGGTGGAAAGGAATGCCATCCTTCGGAACGCCTGCAGCATTTTTGTTGGCTTTGATATCGATGCCGTCAGGGTTGTTTGAACCAACCTCGTGCAGAGCCATGATGTGCGCTACCACCAAGAATAATAAAACCAAAGGCACAGCGATGACATGCAGTGCAAAGAAGCGGTTGAGCGTGGCGTCGGAGACAATGTAGTCACCTTTGAGCCACAACGTTAGCGCATCACCAATACCGAAAGGAATTGCACCGAATAGAGAAATGATTACCTGCGCACCCCAATAGCTCATTTGTCCCCAAGGCAGCAAGTAGCCCATGAATGCTTCAGCCATTAGCAGGACATAGATCAGACAACCAAAAACCCACAGTAATTCACGTGGCTTTTTGTAAGACCCATACATCAGACCTCTAAACATATGCAGATACACCACCACAAAGAACATGGATGCACCGGTTGAGTGCATGTATCGGATCAACCAGCCGAAATTGACATCACGCATGATGTACTCAACCGATATGAATGCCTGCGCGCCGTCAGGCTTATAATTCATCGTCAGAAAAATGCCAGTCACGATCTGGATAACCAGAACCAACATGGAAAGTGCACCGAAGTAGTACCAGATGTTGAAATTCTTTGGCGCGTAGTACTTAGTTATGTGTTCTTCAAGCAGCTTGGTTAGCGGAAAGCGCTCGTCAATCCACCCCATTACCGCGTTTGGCTTTTCCATGTTCGCACTCATGCTGCCACCTCCGAATCTTCACCGATCACGATGTTGTTGTCGTCCACATAGCGATAAGGAGGAATTTCGAGGTTGTACGGCGCCGGTACACCAGCGTAAACACGACCGGCCATATCGAACTTCGAGCCATGACATGGGCAGAAAAAACCTCCATCCCAATCAGCTCCCAAGTCGGGAGCGGCTAACTCAGGCCGATAGCTGGGCGAGCACCCTAAGTGCGTGCAAATACCGACGACCACCAGTACCTCAGGTTTGATTGAGCGAGCGGCATTCTGGGCATACGCCGGCTGCATGACAACGGCAGAATCCGGATCTGAGAGCCTTGCAGTGTCTGCGTCCAGTCTAGACAACGTCTCTTCGGTGCGTTTCACTATCCATACAGGTTTGCCGCGCCATTCTACTGTCAGCAGACGACCTGGCTCCAATTTGCTGATGTCAGCTTCAACCGGTGCACCCGCAGCCTTGGCTCGCGCGCTTGGCGACATTGAGACCACCATAGGTGCAGCGACAGCGGCTGCTCCCAATCCTCCGACTCCCGCAGCGCTCAGCACTAGCATGCGACGTCGCTTTGGGTCTTCTATTGTTTCAGCGATCGAGGAATCCCCCGGTGGCGCTGCATTGTTGTTCGCACTCATGCGATGTCTCCAAAAAAAACGAATTCAGTATCCGGCAACAGTACGCGCACCCGACCCGCGTCTACAAAGTTACTGACTTGCCTAGATAAGTACGGATAAAGATAAATAACGTACAGTTTTTAGTACGAAAAAACTAATAGTTTGGGGCTGCAACAGCCCACGCAAGAAATAGCCCATCCGAAGACTACCGGTAACCTGATATTTTATCATAGTAAATGTGGCCATCATGGCCTCTACGGCTGGTTTAGTAATTGGTTCATAGCCTCTTGCAAGAACAAACGAAGGAAGTCTCAACGACTTGAATACACTGAACGATCCAAGCAACCTAAGCAGAATAAGCAGACTGCCTATTCGAGGTATCATTGCCCTATGTTCAACTCGCTTACCCAACCATAGCTCAGATGCGCACTCTGTTTCTTTCAATTTGCGTAATTGGTGGCCTATTGTCCGGTTTATGGTGGACAGAGTTACTGCCGTTGCACAAATTCAGGCTAGTATTTTCTGACACCCCAACACACAACCACGACGCAGACACTGCACCTTTCAAAGACCCATTCGAGGCAACTGCTGCTGAAACCAGCGGCGGCATTGAGCACGCTGTTAGGCCGCACAGCTATTACAATGGAATAACACGAGTTGCACCTGCTGTGGTCAGTATCTTCGCGAGCAACCGTCAAAGCACAGCCCAAAACAGCTTGGTGCAAGATAGCAGCCTGGTTAGTGATCTCGATGACAATCAAGACTCTAGACAAGGCTCCGGAGTTATCGTAGATGCTAACGGCATTGTGCTGACAAGCCTGCACTTAGTAAACAACTCAGACACTATCAACGTTGTTCTTACCGATGGCCGGCAATTTGACGCAAGGCTTATCGGAAGCGATCTTGAAACAGATATAGCTGTGGTAGAAATCGACGCCAGCAACCTGCCAGCCGTGGAGCTTGGCGAAGCGCGACCACCGAAAGTGGGCGATATTGTATTGGCTATTGGCAATCCATTTGGTGTAGGACAGACAGTCACCCAAGGAATCATAAGCGCGACTCACAGGCGCATAGCCAACGGCTCGATTTGGCAAAATTTCATACAAACTGACGTCGCTATCAATCCGGGCAATTCAGGTGGCGCTCTAATTAACCCACTGGGACAGCTGGTCGGAGTCAATACAGCGGTATTTAGAGGAGATTCCAACGCTGTTGGCATTAGCTATGCCATCCCTGCCGAACTCCTGTCGCAAGTTGTACCGCAAATCGTTGAACAAGGTTCCGTCTCACGCGGATGGCTGGGCCTGGGCGTGGAAGATCTCAATATGTTTCCAGCGTTGGCCAACGCTACCCGCAGGGGTGTGGTCATTACGGCTGTTCGAGATGAAGGCCCTGCGTTCATCGCAGGCATAAGGCCGATGGATATCGTTATTCAATTAGGCGAAAAACCAGTAAGCAGCGCAACTCAGCTGCTGTTGGCAGTATCTGCCTTGCCTCCGGGAGCCACAGTGAAACTGGTATTGCTGCGCGGCTATAGCAAAGCGTTACATCAGGAGGCACTCACTGACACCATGCTTGAAGAAATCGCATTTCGAGTGCGCCTAGGTAACAGACCAGATGTTGGCGAAGAATTTCAATAGCTGGCACACCTCACGTTGGTGCCGCATTTACTGCAAAGCATACTTTTGCATTAAGTCTACCGGACTAACATCGATCGTCTTGCACGCCACCGCAAGGCCATCACACCCAACAAACTCAACAGAGAATAGCCCAGAGCTCCTCCCGATTTAGCCGCTCCGGTGACTGGTGTTTGAGCTACGCCCTCTGAGGCTCCAGAACCTGCACCAGCTATCGATGATTCATTGCTAGGTAACACGCCAGAGGAGCTACCAGCCAACAGGGAAATCGTTGCCTCGTTGTTTTCTTCGTTCAATTCCAGCACGACAGAAGGCGACACTTGGGCGGTAACAAGAGCGTCACTGGCCGCAAACGCACTACTCACAGGAAAATCAATTGTGCGCTGCTCGCCCCCGCTCACAGCTTCAAGAGTGCAAATAGCGCTAGTAGGTGTTCGTCCGAAGCATTGTGCTGGCCATTGCAGCTGATCAGGTGAACTTGTTTCAATAGCAAGCTGCGCATCTACTGCAAGCGAGCTATCCGCATTAAACACGGTAAAACTAACTGTGTTGCCACTCGAGTAGGCATAGAGCGACAAATCAATACTGTTCAACAGGCACGATTTTGCGTGTGCGCCAGTCACGCTCTCTTGAGCACAGGATGTAAATTCAGTGGTTGTTCTGTCTGATATGTTGGGCCACATGACCGACAGCCTATTATCGTTGCACTGCGTGTCAGAGTCATGCTTTGCTCCAAAAGAATGGCCTAGCTCGTGGGTGAGTAAAACATCTCCAAAACTACTGGGAGTGGTCACACCAACATCATAGCCATCGGTGCGACACGCAGTATCTATCCACGCTAGCCCCAACGTAACATCTGTTCTCTGATTACCCGTAAACAGATAAGACAACGCACTGTCTTCGAAAACGGTTGAGTATTGCATTCGATAATTACGAAATGAACGCAGTATGGATTCTAGCGTCACAGCACCTGTCAGTAGCGGATCATCTACGTCCGAGAATTGAACCGCTTCGTCAAGCGACAATGCAAGACCAAAATCACGGTAAACACCATCCGCCACGTTGAGATTGTTCAGCGCGTGGATCATGCCTTCGCCTGCATAATACCGATCGAACTGACTGTCCACCACAATCGACACTGGCACTGTGCGCACATCACTTCGAACCGAAATTGAACGTTGCGTAAAATCGCTGGATGGCGCAGGTGGAGCTACCAGAACATCCAACCCCTGAACACTGTCCGCCAGATCAGAATGCAAACCACCGTCAACCTCGCGTTTACGTGAACGTGGCTGATAGTAGTCCAGCGTACCAATCAGATTCGCAGGTGTCAGCTGACTTTGTTCTCCCTCTATATTTACCACGCCCTGAATCGACCCATTGCGCAATACAGCTCGAACCCAACTGGTCTTGACACCTTCTACCGTGCCATCGTAAACGCCCACCGCAGGTGGTAGCTGATCATCCAGTGCAGCATTCAACCACACAGTGTCTTGAGTCATTGCACTGGGAGACAACAATAACTGCATGTCTACACCGTCTACAGTCACAGCAACACGTAATTTGCCATCATCCAGAACGTGTTCATCCAATACAGCGCTGGCATTGGCAACCCTGGCTTGAACAATAGCCAGACGTCTGTCGGTTCGATCGAACCAGTAACGCGATAACACTGTTCCCACAGGCCAGCGAAAGCCTAAAGGTAGACTCAACGCCGTGTGCTTTTCTCGTAGCTTTATTAAAGCAAGCTGAGCACCTTCAGTGTCACCTTGTTGCTCCATTGCAATAGCATCAAGATACAGTGCCGAGTCAGCGTAGGCAGAGTCTGGAAACCGTTGTTGCAGCGTGGCGAGCGCCTCACGCGCAGCCGCGTAGTCGTATCGATCCATTACTTGCAGATAAGCGCTGATGTACAAAGCATCATCGGTTAGTGCGCCTGCAGGATAAGCCTGAGCAATGACGTTTAGCTCTGCCAGAGCCTCCATGATCAGCCCTTCATCCCGTAGAGTTAGTGCCTGCAAAAACACTGGCAAGGATCCACCCGCATCTGCAGCTTCTTGCAGAACCGCAATGCGCGTTTGCACCGCTGCCATCTGCTTGAACGTTGGGTACTCTCTTTGCAACTGCCGCAGTTGCTCCAAAGCCTTAGAGTAATCTGCGCGCTCTACAGAGCTTAGTGCCTGAAGGTATAGCGTATCTGCACTGGCATGCACCGTAACGCTGGTGCTTAGCAGGAGCACCAGAATACTGATCCTCAAAATGAACATCACTAACTTGCGCTCGCAAGAGTCTGATGTGCAGAATCGTCATTACCCGCAGTTTTGTTATCGAAGTAGCTGAGAACATCTCTGCAATCAATAAAGGCCTGTCGAACCCGCTCATCATCAGGTTCAGGCTGCTCGTCCAGGGTGTCAAGAACGCTGGTCAGCTCTCGAGCCTCAGTGATTTTTCCATGCACTTGCTCTAAAGCGCGGTTCAGCGCGTGAACAATTTCACCAAATTCCTGCGAGTCATCAGCACGTAGGCGAACGTCCAGATTGCCATCGCCAAGTTCGTTCAGCGCACGCTTGATTGCTAACAAAGGATTACCAAGCTTGCGCAAAATATAGACCGCAATTGCGGTAGTAATCACTGCATTGACGAGCAGCATGACAAACAGCCATTGCCCTAGCACCTCGCCCAGCGGTGGGACTGCATCAGACATCACCCCTAAGTCTCCAGAAGCAAACAACAGCGGAGCGTTACCTGCGACCAAATCGCCCAGAAAAACATGATAGAAGGCGCCAAGCATCAACGTTGACTGAATCACAAAAAACACTGTGATTAACAGCACACGACGAATCTGGCGTAACTGAAATGACTTATCGCGAATGAGCGAGAGTGGAAATGCTGCATCGGATGAACGCGCCATGACTGACCCCTTGATGTGCCATACCCGCACGAGTTGGCAGGTAACTAAAGGGAAAATCGGCTCGATACGAACTTACTTGATACGTCGCTGAGTCGCGAACAACATATTACTTACCCATGCGTGCAGTATTTGTGCAGCAACTCACAGAACGCGAAGTGTGGTCATCTCAAACGAGCTGTCGGCGAGCTTCCACTGATTCAGCAAGTTGTTCAAGCAATGGAATGGTGTCGCTCCAACCCAGACAGGAGTCGGTGATACTCTGCCCACGGACCAAGGGTTTGTTATTGATGCTTTGAGCACCTTCTACCAAATTACTTTCAATCATTACACCCATGATACGACGCTCACCATCAGACAGCTGAGCACAAACATCGCGTCCAACATAGCTTTGTCGCTTGTGAAGCTTTCTGGAATTCGCGTGACTGCAATCAACCATGACTCGCTCAGGCAAACCCGCTTTAACTAACAAAGCGCAGGCATCATCAACGCTTGCCGCGTCATAGTTAGTGTGCGACTTGCCACCGCGCAAAATCAAATGACAGTCCTCATTTCCTGATGTTTGGAAAATGGCAGACTGACCTTGCTTTGTCACTGATAAAAAATGGTGTGAACCGCGGGCAGCACCAATAGCATCGACCGCTATTTGCACACTACCTGCTGTGCCATTCTTGAACCCCACCGGACAAGAGAGACCAGAGGCCAGTTCGCGATGTCCCTGACTCTCAGTGGTACGAGCGCCGATAGCTCCCCATCCCACAAAATCAGCAATGTATTGCGGGCTAATCAGGTCCAGATACTCAACACCCACCGGCAAACCCATATCATTGATGCTCGACAGTAACTGCCTGGCAATTTGCAGTCCATCGTTGATCTGAAAGCTGTCATCCATGGTCGGATCATTAATCAGACCTTTCCATCCCACTGTGGTGCGCGGCTTTTCAAAATACACACGCATAATGATACAAAGTTGACTGCGCAGAGAATGCTGCAGCTCAACCAACTGCGCGGCGTACTCAAGAGCAGCCTCTGGATCATGAATAGAACACGGCCCCACCACCACCACCAGGCGATCATCGGTACCCTTGATAATTTCTCGCACATCGCTATGTGCTTGTGTCACAGTTTGAGCAGCTGCATCACTAACAGGGATGTGACTAATGAGTTCTTCAGGTGAGCGCAAATTGCGAGTACCCGTTATGCGCAGGTCGTCTGTATTGGTTATCATCTAAGGGTTGTCATTTGATAGTTGTCGTTTAAAACTTCTCGGTTCTTGGTGTTGCATCAGAAGAAACTGCATTCGTTAGACCGAGGGTACAGCGTTTGACAGTTGGTCAATTATTTCATGGATGCGCGCGTGCCGCACTTTCATCGACGCTCTGTTAACGATGAGTCTTGAGCTAACGTCGCTGATATGCTCTAGAGGCACGAGGCCATTGGCGCGAAGCGTGGAGCCTGTATCAACAACATCAACGATTAAATCGCTTAACCCGACCAACGGTGCAAGCTCCATTGAGCCATACAGCTTGATAATCGTCACCTGCCTGCCCTTCTCCGCAAAATGCCGACGTGCGCACTCTGTAAATTTGGTAGCTACTCTGAACCGAGAGTGCGACTCTAGGTCGGTGCCAGGGAAACCCGCAACCATAAGTTTGCAGCGCGCAATATTCAAGTCAACCGGCTCTACCAAACCCTCCCCACCATGTTCCATCAAGACGTCCCTTCCCACGACCCCCATGTCAGCACCGGCATACTGTACATAGGTGGGCACATCACTTGCCCGCACAATGAGAAACTCTACATCAGGCTCATTGCTGGGAATAATGAGTTTTCGCGACTTTTCCGGATCCTCGGAGGGTACGATTCCCGCAGCTTCGAATAGAGGAAGCGTTTCGTTAAAAATGCGCCCTTTCGATAAAGCCACACGAAGTGGCCGTACTTGCTCGACCTTGTTCAATGATCAGGTACTCTGCGAACGCTCGCGCCTAGCCGATCGAACTTCTCCTCGATGCGCTCATAACCACGGTCGATATGGTATACCCGATGCACACTGGTCTCACCGTCTGCCATCAACGCTGCCAGAATTAGGCTTGCAGAGGCGCGCAAATCAGTAGCCATCACTGGAGCGCCGCGAAGCCGCTCAACGCCTCTGATGGTAACCGCATTGCCATCAACGCTCATGTCAGCACCCATGCGCTGGAGCTCGTTAATATGCATAAAACGATTTTCAAAAACGGTTTCAGTGACTTTGGACATGCCATCAGCCAAGGCATTTAGCACGCAAAACTGCGCCTGCATATCGGTTGGGAAATCGGGATAAGGTGCTGTGGTGATACTCACCGCGCGAGGTCTCTGGCCTTGCATATCAAGTTCGATCCAGTCATCACCCAAGGTGATATGAGCGCCACACTCGCGCAGTTTTTCCAATACCGCGCCCAAAATCCCCGGCACTGTATTGACCACCTTGATTTTGCCACGCGTTACCGCCGCAGCCACCAGAAAGGTGCCAGTCTCTATACGATCAGGAACAATGCTGTACTCGCAGCCTTGCAATTCATCGACGCCTTCGACCGTGATCGTGCTAGTGCCGACACCGTCGATCTTTGCCCCCATCTTGATCAGGTAATTGGCTAGATCTATCACCTCAGGCTCGCGTGCTGAATTTTCAAGAACCGTGGTGCCTTTGGCTAGCACTGCGGCCATCAGAAGGTTTTCGGTGCCAGTGACAGTAACCACATCAAATACGATGCGCGCACCTTGCAATCGTTTGGCTTTTGCCTTGATGTAACCGCCCGAAATAGAAATCTCAGCGCCTAAAGCACGCAACCCCTCAATGTGCAAATTGACTGGACGTGCACCTATTGCACAGCCCCCGGGTAGAGACACTTCAGCCTCTCCAAAGCGAGCTACCAAAGGCCCAAGCACGAGGATGGATGCTCGCATGGTACGCACCAATTCGTACGCTGCTGTGTAGTTATTGATCCCTGTAGGGTCAACATCCACGCGCATGTTGTCGCCCATAGTGATCTGACAGCCCATGCGCGCAAGAAGGGACATGGTTGTAGTGACATCGTTAAGATGCGGTACATTAGTCAGGCTGGAAGTGCTGCTGCCGAGCAAAGTGCCTGCAAGTATGGGCAGTACAGCGTTTTTGGCACCTGAAATTTGCACCTCACCAGACAACGGCGGGCTGCTTTCAATGAGCAGTTTATCCATGCAGCTTCTTCATCAATCTAAAACGCCTTCAGTACCTTCTGCATGAATGCAGATAAACGTGAGTAACTCTGCACAGAATGCAGGTAACGAGGCGTAGATTATATCAGGCCATCTACCTGACTAACGACTGCAAGCTGACGAAGACTGTCAGGAATATGATGAAAAGTGACGTCGTGATTGGTCCTGAGTGCTTCAGCCCGCCACTCGACGAGCAATGCAAGGCCCGCGCTATTGGCGTCAGTGACGCCAGCCAAATCAATGTGCAACGTATCGTTATTGGCAATGTGGGGCAAAACAGACGAGAGAGCTTCACGCGCCGTAGTGAAATCCAGCACTCCCTGTATCAGGCAACGCGGTTCTGCTTCTTCGTCTTTAAGCGTGACACTAAAGCTCATGAATTACCGTTGCGTTTTTTCATGAGATTGATTAAACCGTCAATTCCGCCTTTTTCGATCTCGCTGGCAAAACCGGACCTGTAGAGCGTCACTAAACTGCTGTCATCCACAACAATATCGTAGATTCTCCAACTATCTCCGTCCAAGTTCGCCAATTTGTACCAGACGGGCACATCGCTGCTGGTTGCTTGCTTGAAATTAGATCGTACAACCGCTCTGTCATCACGCCGATCAGCCCGAAAGGCCTCAAATGTGACGTTCTCCTCGCCCGAATCACCACCATACTCAACAAGCGCATCAGTGTAGGTGCCTAGCAACAATTGAGTGAACTCTTTGACGAGATCTTTTCGCTGATTGGCATCCGCTTGGCGCCAATGTTTGCTCACAGCAAGCTTCGTCATTGATTCAAAATCAATGTTTGGCACAATCAGTTCGTCTATTTTTGATTGTAGAAACTCTGGGTCGCTAGTGAGGCGGTCGCCCTCTTCCTGATAGAGCTGGAGCATGGAGTTCACGACACCCATGACCTTCAACTGGGCTGGATGGTCATCTTGAGCCACCGCTGCAGTTGTTACAAACGACAGCGCCAAAGCAATACCCAAAGTGATACCCAAGGCACCGCGCAAGGCGTTGGTCATAGCATCACTGACAGCACCACGTAGAGATCTGATTAATTTACACATTAACAAATTCCTTACTCAATTCACTAAAAATAGTCACTAACAATAGATTCAGTCTGAACCAGAGCGACTGAACAACACCTGACCGATAAGGCGTTCGAGCACAAGTGCCGACTGCGTCTGATAAATTTCGTCGTTATCGGCCAAAACCTCTACCTCCGCACCTGGCTCAAGGCCGATATATTGCTCCCCGAGCAATCCAGCCGTATAAATACTGGCCGACGTGTCTTGTGGAAAAGCGTCGAACTTGGCGTTCATACTCAGATTGACAATCGCCTCGAAAGTTTCTGAATCGTACTCAATGCTCTCGATTTCGCCAACTCGAACGCCTCCAGCTGCAACCCCTGCACCTGACTTTAAACCACCGACGTTTTCGAATCTGGCCACCAAATGGTACGAATCTCCACCCCCAAAGCCTGTCAAGTTGCTGACTCGTAACGCGAGCACAAGCATTGCTCCCAGGAACAACAACATGAACAATCCGACCAGAAGCTCAATGGCACGTGAATTCATAAGACATACCGAATAGTGAGGAAGAAAGGCATAAAAGTTAAAACATGATAGCGGTTAGCAAGAAGTCCAGACCCAACACAGCCAACGAGGAATACACAACCGTCCTAGTTGTAGCACGGCTTACCCCTTCAGATGTGGGAATGCTCTCGGCACCTTGGTAGATTGCAATCCAAGTGATGACGAACCCAAAAACCGTGCCTTTTATAAGGCCGTTACCAACATCATTGAAAAAGCCCACTGACTCCTGCATTAACGACCAATAGGCACTGGCATCCACACCCAGCACCGTCACTGTGACCAAGTAGCCACCAAAAGCACCTACTGCACTGAACATAGCGGCCAACATGGGCATAGCCATGAAACCTGCAAGAAACCTTGGAGCAAACACGTGCTTAAAGGGATCAACAGCCATCATTTCCAGTCCAGAGAGCTGCTCGGTCGCCTTCATTAGGCCAATTTCCGCTGTCATGGCGGAACCAGCACGACCAGCAAACAACAGCCCCGTGACCACGGGCCCAAGCTCTCTGACCAAGGTTAGAGCTACCAGGGTTCCGGTTCGGTTTTCCTGACCAAAATCAATAAGGATGTTGTAGCCCTGCAGCGCCAGCACCATACCGACAAACAAACCGGAAACCAGAACGATCGACAGCGTCATGACACCAGTGGCATGCAGTTGACGAATCAACAGGGATGGCTTCATGAACAATGACGGTAAAGCCGTAAGCGTGTGCAACAAAAACATGCTGGAACGACCAACGCTACAGACAAAATCCAGCCAATAACGCCCGACTCCGGCTACATAATTGATCATGAGCCGCCTCCGTCTTTGACACGCTGTTTACCGCCAGAGTGCATACCAAACAGCTCAGTCTCGTAATCCGGCGCCGCAGCCTGAAAAGGGACAGGACCATCAGGCTTTCCTTGCAGAAATTGCTGCACCCACTCGGATTTTGATGAGCGCAACTGTTCCGGCGAACCCGCCTCCACAACCAAACCTTCAGAAATAATGACGGCGTAGTCCGAAATAGACAACGACTCGGCCAAATCGTGAGAGACCATTAAACTAGTTATGCCCAGTGCCCTGTTCACCGTTTTGATCAACTCGATTAATATGCCCATGGAGATGGGATCTTGCCCGGTGAATGGCTCGTCGTACATGATCATCATTGGATCAAATACTAGCGCCCTGGCAAGCGCTGCGCGCCTGGCCATACCACCTGATAACTCCGCAGGAGACAGGTCTCTGGCGCCACGCAACCCTACAGCGTGTAGACGCATGAGGACCAGGTGCGATATTAGTTTTTCCGGCAAATCGGTATGCTCACGCAGCGGAAAAGCAATGTTGTCAAAGACCGTTAGATCGGTCAGTAGCGCTCCGGATTGAAACAACATGCCCAGCCGCTTGCGCAGTTTGTACAGCTCCCGACGCTTAAGACTCGCCACATTGAGCCCGTCAACATGGACTGTGCCTTGGTCAGGTTTAAGTTGACCACCAATAAGTTTGAGAAGGGTTGTCTTACCCGTGCCGCTGGGCCCAAGGATAGTGGTGATCTTGCCGCGAGGAATTTCAACGCTCAGACCACGAAAGATGTGTTTTGTGCCGCGCGAGTAATGCAGATCGCTTACGCGCACTATTTCCGTATTGTCGCCGTGCATGACGTTAGGGGCAGCTCACACTTGTCTTTGAGAGAAGTGAGTGTACCAGCTTGATCTGCTCTATCATGTAAAGACAATCCCTCAGCTAACGCCAACTACAATAACGTGTCGGCAAGTAAACCCGAAACTTCACTGGACGCTCGAGAAAATGACTCGCCTAATTTTTACATTGCTCACGCTATTGACGCTCACAGGTTGTGCCAGTAATCCATCTAACGGACCGGTTTTTGATCCCTTAGAAACTGTGAACCGACCAATCTTCAAATTTAATGACAAGCTAGACCGTGTTATTTTGAAGCCCGTGGCAAAAGGCTACCGTTATGTTACCCCAGACTTTGTTGAAATAGGCGTCAACAATTTTTTTAGCAATATTGACGACATAAACGTTGTCGCTAACGATCTGTTGCAAGGTAAATTCAAGCAAGCAGGGCTGGACACTGGCCGATTTCTACTGAATACGACAGTGGGCATTCTTGGCTTCATTGACGTCGGTACGCCGCTAGGCCTTACCAAACATAACGAATCATTCGGGCAAACGCTTGGAGTTTGGGGCGTAGGTGAAGGACCGTTCTTAATGCTCCCTCTTTTGGGGCCCAACAACGGTCGCTCTACTGCAGGATTTCTGGTTGAAGGCCAAACGACATCGTTGGGCGCACTCACCAACGATGCAGACTTCGTATTTCCCCTCTCAATCCTAAACATTGTCGCACTGCGTGCCCGGTTATTATCTGCAGGCAACCTACTCGACAGCGCCGCCCTTGACCCCTATCTTGTGATTCGCGACTTCTGGATCAGACAACATCGCCGCGCCACATGTGATGGGCTGTGCGACACAAAACTGGACACAGCAGGCTCATCAGATTTTGACGAGTTAGATGCATTAGACGAACTAGACGAACTGGACGAACTAGACGAACTGGACGAGCTAGACGAACTGGACGAACTAGACGAACTGGACGAACTGGACGAACTAGACGAACTGGACGAACTGGACGAACTGGACGAACTGGACGAACTGGATAAATTAGACTAGCCAAGCGCACAGAACCAGCATTCAACACAATAGATGACTAAGGCCCCAAACAAAGAAGCGCTTGCAACACTGGCAAAATCGGTTCTGCGCATCGAAGCTGATGCCGTACTAGCGTTGCAAGATCGGATTGATGACAACTTCTACCAAGCCTGCCAAATTCTACTGGCCTGCGAAGGTAGGATAGTGGTCTGTGGCATCGGCAAATCGGGTCATATTGGAGCAAAACTGGCCGCGACCTTCGCTAGCACAGGAAGCCCTGCGTTTTTTGTACACGCAGCCGAAGCCAGCCACGGCGATCTGGGCATGTTCAAGAGCAATGATGTACTGATCAGCATTTCATACTCGGGCAACTCGGACGAGCTGATGACCATGATTCCAGGCGTGAAACGTCTGGGTGTACCCATTATCAGTTTATGTGGTGAGCCCGATTCTCCACTTGCACAAGCATCTACCGTTTTACTGAACACTAGAATTGACAGAGAAGCCTGCCCGTTGGGCCTTGCACCAACCGCCAGCACCACCGCCACACTCGCACTAGGCGATGCATTAGCAATAGCACTACTGGGCGCCCGTGGATTCACTGAAGAGGACTTTGCGCGGTCACACCCAGGCGGAAGACTTGGAAGGCGTCTACTGGTCAAGGTGTCTGATGTTATGTTGAGTGATGAAAATCTACCGATGTGCCTCGACACTGTCACTCTGTCTCAAGCACTGGTAGAGATCTCCAGCAAAGCTCTAGGCATCGTTGCGCTGGTTGATGAACAACAACAATTAAGTGGTGTATTTACTGACGGAGATCTGCGCCGCACGCTAGAAAAAAACATTGATATCCGCACCCTATGCATCAACGAAGTAATGACTAAAAAACCCGCCACAATCGACAGTGATTCTCTGGCTGTGGTAGCAGTCTCCCAAATGCAGGAACTGAAGATAACAGCACTCCCGGTCACCAAAGACAACACGCTAGCGGGCATCGTGACCATGCATGCCCTGCTCACTGCCGGAGTGGTTTAGCATGTTCAGACGGTTAGTGACTCGCTACTGGCTACTACTCCCCCTACTGATTATTACTGTTGTGCTTATCGATCGGGTAGAGACAACCGACAGCGTAGAAACCGAAGACACCATCGACATGCGCGCCACTGAGTCGGATTACTATCTCAGCGAATTCACAACGCGCAGATTCAACGTTCAGGGCACCGTGGAGTACCAGCTTAAAGGCAAGACGCTAGCGCACTACCCGGCCGACAATCGATCACAAATTAGCGAGCCACAAGTGGAGTTGCGACGCGATAATGTGAAGTGGCTTATGACGTCCAAAGACGGCCGCTTTGACCCAGAACCTGATTTGATCACCCTCACAGGCAATGTGACAGTCAATCGGATTCTTCCTAAAGGTGACGAAAACAGCAACTTGGGAGACATCGTTATGTCAACACAAAGCTTGCGGATAGCCAACTCTGACAACCGTGTAGAAACAGATCAAGAGGTTGAGATTGTGGCCCCAACCTGGCAATTGAAAGCCACTGGACTGCGCACCACTATCGACGATGGGCGGTTGCAACTTCTGGCAGATGTCGTTGCGCGGTATCAATTACCCGGCAACAAGCTTACTGTTGAGCCAGAACGATAAGACCAACCAATGACATCAACTAATTGCTACGAATGAAAACACTAAAACGACTTGGTTTCGCGTTGGTGCTATTGCTGATGGTTCACTCTCTTGGCTTAGCGCGCCAGAGCGACCTGAGCAAGCCTATCGATGTTCGAGCAGATTCGTCTGAATTTGACGAGAAAGCTGGAGTGCAAACCCTTTCCGGCAACGTTGAAATCACTCAAGGCAGCATGAAAATTAGTGCAGAATTTATATCCATCTCTCTTGAGAACAATGCGCTGAGTGTTATCGAGGGACGCGGCAATCCCATTAACTTTGAACAGGAAAACGAAGCTGGAGAGCTGATGCGCGGAGAAGCACAGACCGTCATCTACGATGCCCGCAATGGCACCTTAATTTTGAAAGGTTCGGCAAAACTGTCGCAACCACAGCAAGATCTGACCAGCGAGCAAATCACTTTTAACGCCGAAACCCAGAAAGTCAGCGCTCAGGGCGGAGGCTCTAGCGGACGCGTTAGCATTCAAATACAACCCCCTAAAAGTGATCGATGAGCGAGCATAACCCGCCCGAGCAACGCACTCTAACTGCCAGCGGCCTTCACAAAGCGTACAAAAAACGCAGCATTCTGGAAGGCGTTTCATTATCAGTCAAAAGTGGTGAAGTGGTCGGATTACTCGGCCCCAATGGCGCCGGAAAAACAACCTGCTTTTACATTGTTGTCGGCTTGGTAAAATCCGACAAAGGCTCCATAACGCTGGATGGTAAAGATATTACGGCTCATCCGATGCACGAGCGGGCAAGGCTCGGTGTTGGCTACCTGCCTCAAGAAGCTTCTGTTTTCAGGCAGCTAACCGTCAGCCAAAACATCATGGCTATTCTGGAGACACGTAAAGGTATTAACCGCAACGAACGGCAATCACGAATGGAAAATTTGCTCGAAGAACTGCAAATCACCCACATACGCGACAGCCTAGGCATCAGTCTTTCCGGTGGAGAGCGGCGGCGAGTTGAAATAGCCCGTGCATTATCTGCCGACCCGGGATTCATTCTTCTCGATGAGCCTTTTGCAGGGGTTGACCCCATTTCAGTGATGGATATTCAAAGGATCATTACACACCTCAAAGATCGTGGCATCGGGGTTCTAATTACCGATCACAACGTCCGTGAAACCTTGGGCATCTGTGACACCGCCTATATCCTTAGCCAAGGCACAGTGATTGCAGAAGGCTCCCCTGATCACGTACTTGCCAATGAGGAGGTGCGTAACGTGTATCTAGGGGAGAACTTTAAAATTTGAGAAAACGCTCAGGGTTCGCCCTGAACTCATCCACACCGATAGCCGATAAGCACAGCGATTGACGTAGTTTTGGCAAGACCAAGGAAAGTTACAATTCTGTAATGTGTTAATTTGACCGCTAAGTCACAAAACGGTCACCTTATTGCATGTAATAAAAGAATCGTGCCGTACTTACCCAAGCCCTACTTTCGAGAAATTCGCTGAATGAAACAATCACTGCAAATCAAGATGGGCCAATCTCTGGCCATGACACCGCAGCTGCAGCAAGCCATCAAGCTGCTGCAATTGTCTACGCTTGAACTTCAGACAGAAATTCAGACAGCTCTTGAAAGCAACCCCATGCTGGAAATGCAGGATGAGGAAGGCACTGAACCTCGCGAATCTGATCTTGCCAACGAGTCAAAGGAGACTCGCGACGCCAAGAGAGAAGCTGAGCAAGCCCGCGCTGAAGAAAGTCAAAAGGCTGGCGAAGTGGAACTAGCCGGCGAAAATGCCGGCAATTCAGACGACATAATGCCCGAAGACCTCCCAGTGGATAGCGCCTGGGATGACGTTTATGAGTCAGCTCCGTCGAGCAGCAGCTCAGGCAGCTCAGGCAGTGATGGAGAATCACGCGATTTTACTGAATTTCACAACGCAGGCATTACCAGCATTCAGGACCATTTGAATGAGCAAATACGCTTTGCGCCATTATCAGAACGCGATCAGGTTATTGCAGAGACAATTATCGATGCAGTAGACGACAACGGTTATCTACTGGACAACGTGGATACGCTGATAGAAGGCTTGAACCGAGATGTGGTAAACCCAGAAGATGAATTTGCGCTGGATGAATTCGAAACAGTCTTACACCTGGTACAGCACCTTGACCCGGTAGGTTGTGCTGCTCGCGACGCCAGTGACTGCATGAATATACAGCTTTCACAACTACCCGAATCGGATCTTGTGGCCCACGCCCAGACCATCGTACAAAAGCATCTTGATCTGTTGGCTGCACACGATTTCGCACGATTAAGACGCCTGTTAAAGATCAATGAAGAGCAATTACAAGAGGCGATTGCACTCATTCGATCGCTTAATCCTCGCCCGGGCAGGCAAATCGTCAACGATCATGACGAGTACATTGTTCCCGATGTATTTGTAAAAAAATTCAAGGGAGTGTGGCGCGTTGAACTAAACCCCGACATTGCACCAAAATTAGGCATTAACGCATTGTATGCGGGCATGGTAAAACGTGCAGACAAAAGCGACGACAACAATTTCATGCGCAACCATCTGCAGGAAGCGCGCTGGTTTATTAAAAGCCTGCAAAGTCGCAATGAAACACTTCTGCGCGTAGCCACAGCCATCGTTGAACGCCAACGAAGCTTTTTGGAATACGGCGACGAGGCGATGAAACCCCTTGTGTTACGTGATATTGCAGAGCAACTCAGCTTACATGAGTCCACTATCTCACGTGTTACAACACACAAGTACATTCATACGCCACGTGGTATTTTCGAATTCAAGTACTTTTTCTCAAGCCATGTATCAACAGCTAACGGTGGAGAATGTTCAGCAACTGCGATCCGTGCCATGATTCGGAAATTTATTTCTGTAGAAGATGCCACAAAGCCCTTGTCTGATAGCAAGATCGCCAGTACGTTAGTCGATGAAGGAATACAGGTTGCACGAAGAACAGTAGCCAAGTATCGTGAATCAATGGCAATCCCGCCATCGAACGAACGCAAGCGCATGAACTAAGGAAGGCCAATATAATCTCACCATTTATGTAACCCAGAAATAAACGCCGATCGATAGAATTCGTGCAGCGCATATCGTGTAAAGACCCATGTAAGTAAACCCGTTTATATTTTTAACAAGCTGTAATTAACAGGAGATACACATGAACTTAACTGTCACTGGACATCACGTCGATATCACTAGCTCAATGCGCAATTACGTAAGCGAAAAAATGGAGCGCCTCCAAAGACGCTCCGACAGGGTTTTTGGAGTTCATGTCATTCTCTCAGTTGAAAAATTACGCCAAAAAGCGGAAGCCACAATAGAAGTTGCCGGCAAGAAACTTTACGCTGATACCACAGAGCCAGACATGTACGCTGCGATCGATCTGCTAACCGACAAGCTGGACAGGCAGCTGGTTAAGCACAAGGAAAAGCTCAATGCTAATCGCCGCTCTAAAGACACCTTGATTGTCTCTATCGACGATTAACTGACGCCAATCACACTATTGGCCTACGCGAACCTTTCAATCCAGTTGATGAGGGCGCACAATACCGCCTTCGTT
The DNA here is from genome assembly GCA_023301725.1 of Granulosicoccus sp. Taxonomy (GTDB): domain Bacteria; phylum Pseudomonadota; class Gammaproteobacteria; order Granulosicoccales; family Granulosicoccaceae; genus Granulosicoccus. The sequence goes on from JALZUD010000013.1 coordinate 57,074, forward strand.
GAAGTATTCGCCGTTTACCGACAAAACGCGCTTTTAGCGTGCAGGTAGGCGGCGAGTCGGTACTCGCTGTTGAATCGAAAGCCCCATGGATCTATCAGAACTGCTCGCACCCGAGCGTATACGTTGCAAGTGCGATGAAGTGCACAGTAAGAAACGCGCATTGCAAACTCTAGCAGAGATGCTGAGCCAGTCACTTCAGCCTGCAGAAGAAGAAACTGAAGAGGAGGTGGAACCGGCCGAGCCTAACAGCTCGATTGGGCAACTTGCCAGCAAACTGTTGAAAAGTCGCCCCAAACCCAGTGATGAAAACGAAAACACGCTGTCTGAAATGGGAATTCTCGACGCGTTTATCATCCGCGAACGACTCGGCAGCACTTGCCTGGACCACGGCATAGCCTTGCCACACAGTCGCCTTGCGCATATCAACCAACCAATAGCAGCATTGCTCACCCTCACCAACCCTATCGATTACGACAATGGTGATAAGCCAGCAGTAGACTTGATACTAGGATTGCTGGTTCCAGAAGAGTGTAACGATGAGCATTTACAAATCCTTGCAACCCTAGCGAGGCGCTTCAGTGACGTCGCATTACGCGACAAATTGCGAAGCTTCGACTCCGCTGAAAACCTGTATAGCTTCCTTACCGATCTGGGTTCGCTCAGCTGAGCACACAAACTTGGATAACGGCAACGTAGACGAATGCATGGATAACCCTTAACTGATGCACTCTCGCAAACTCACTGTAGGTGAGGTGTTTGACTCGTTCAACGATGCTCTTAGTTTGCGCTGGATTGCCGGATTAGCAGCCAGTGCTCGCTACCTCACGCGTGACAAGATCGATGGTCAACGACCAAGGCTACTCGGGCCACTCAATTTCAACAGTCCAAACCGTATTCAGTTGCTGGGCGCGGCTGAGGTGGGCATTTATACCAAAGACAGTGAAATAGATACCTCCAACTTTGAATATTCGCTGCTCGACACCTGCGAGATGATGGTAGTTTCTGACAATCTTACTCCACCACAGTGCCTGATCAACCTTGCTGAGCGCGAGCATATTGCTCTCATGGTTTCAGAATTGCCGTACAGCTCTCTGCACAGTCGCTTGCGTGATTCCCTGAATCAATTGTTAGCCGAGCGTGAGATCATTCATGGCGTTATGATGGATGTGCACGGAACAGGGGTTCTGATTACCGGCGATGCTAGTGTGGGCAAGAGTGAACTTGCACTGGAGCTAATCACTCGTGGACATATTCTGGTGGCTGATGATGCGCCCGAATTCACCCGCATAGCCCCTGGCACTATCGAGTGTCAATGCCCCGCACTACTTCAGGACTTTTTGGAAGTACGCGGATTGGGCATACTTAATATTGCACTTATGTACGGAGATGCCCATACCCGTGAACGAAAAATTCTGCGTTTCATCGTGCATTTGCAACCCGTTGCAGGCGATGATTTCGACAAAGATCTGGCGGTCATATCAGGTGATCGGATTTCAGCACCCTCTGATACCCGTGAAGTGCTAGGCGTCAATGTACCCAAAAGAACACTGCCTGTAGCTCCCGGACGTAACATAGCTGTATTGGTAGAAGCTGCTGTTAGAGATCAAATACTTCGCTCAGGCGGTTACAGTGCATCGCAAGACCTGATCGAAAAGCAAGAGCTGCAGCTGGCACGTTCTGCAACGTATACCAAATTAAAATCGAAAGACCCTAAAATGGCGGTTACTCCAGCCATCAAACCAAAGTCAGGCACCGAGACTGAGCATTAAATAATGACACGCGTAACCATAGTCTCAGGACTCTCAGGAGCAGGCAAGAGCGTCGCTCTGCATACACTCGAAGATGAGGGTTTTTTCTGCATCGATAACCTGCCGTCGCATCTGTTGTCGCAAACCATAGACAAACTGCTCGACAGCGATTCGACGTTGTACGAGAATCTCGCCATCGGCGTTGATATCCGCAGTGAACGCGCTTCCCCCGACAACATGCTTAAGCTACTTAAAGAGCTCAAACTTCGTAAAAACACCGACGCGGAAGTGCTTTTTCTAGACACTGATCGTTCCACACTGGTCAAACGCTTTTCGGAAACACGGCGTAAACACCCGTTGAGTACTCAGGATCTACCCCTCATTAGTGCTATTGACCAGGAAGCACGCATACTTGATCCACTAAAAGCATATGCCGATCTCGTGGTAGATACTTCTGCACTAAATTTGCATGACCTTCGTGATGTCATCCGTACCTACTTACTTCGAAAAACACGCGGCAATGTTGCCTTGATATTCCAATCCTTCGGATTCAAACATGGCACGCCGGCAAGCACCGACTTCATGTTTGATGTTCGCTGCTTGCCAAACCCACATTGGGAACCCGAGCTGCGCAGTTTCGATGGGCGTGAAGAGCCCATTATTCAGTTCCTCGAAGCGCAGCCCGATGTGAGAGACATGTTTTCAGATATACGAGATTTTGTTAGTCGTTGGCTGCCCTCATTTGAAGATGAAAACAGAGCCTATCTGACGGTTTCAGTGGGTTGCACCGGAGGACGACACCGCTCTGTCTATTTGGTTGAGCTTTTGTGCAAGCATTTTGGCGCTGAGCACGATAATGTCTCGCGTCGCCATCGTGAATTAAACTAGTCTGCCATTGTGATTACTCGCGAACTACTCATCATCAACAAACTGGGGCTACATGCCCGAGCTGCAGCAAAGCTCGTCAAGCTGTCATCCTCATTCGATTCAAACATCAACATTGAAAAGAATGGTCAACAGGTCAATAGCAAGAGCATAATGGGCGTCATGATGCTAGCAGCCAGTTGCGGCACAAAGGTTATTGTCAGCACTGTGGGCCACGACGAGAACGAAGCTATTGAAGCTATCAGTGACCTGATTGCCCGACGTTTCGACGAAGAGGAGTAGCTTGGCATGAGCCTGATGTTTACAGGCATTGGTGTGTCGCGTGGTATTGCTATAGGTGAAGCCTACCTACTGCGTCGTAACCAGATTGATGTCACATCACGCGCACTCACGAAAAAGGCGGTGCCTGCAGAAATCAGGCGACTCAAACGAGCACTCAAAGCTGCAAGGGACCAGCTATTAACCACCCGGGATAATATCCCGGACGATGCAGCTGCTGATGTCAGTGCGTTCATCGAAACACATATTCTTATGCTCGACGATGCCATGCTTTCGCTGCGACCCATCGAGATCATAAAAACTGAACTGATCAACGCCGAAGCTGCCATGCAGCAACAACGTGAAGAGCTAGGCCGAGTATTCGGTTCAATGGAAGATACCTATCTTGCTACTCGAATTGACGATGTCAACCATGTCATCGATTCGGTATTGCGAGCACTGGATGATGGCATTGACGATGTGGTGGGTTCAGAGAACTGGAAAGGCCAAATCATCGTTGCTGATGATCTTACTCCAGCAGACACTGTAGCTATGCAACATCACGGCGTAGCGGGTTTCGTAACAGAAACCGGTGGCCAGTTGTCGCACACCGCTATTCTTGCCCGAAGCTTAGGCATTCCTGCCATCGTTGGCGTGCCGAACATTCGCCGCTATGTTAAAGCGGGAGAGACACTGACCCTGGACGGCGGTGGTGGCTTGATCATGGCCGAGCCCACTGACGACATGCTGGTCGATTACAAACGGCAGCAAAAAGAAAATCGTCTTAAACAAAAAGGTCTGAGCAAGCTCATTGACGCCGATGCCATAACGCTCGACGGGGTGGAACTGAAGCTATCAGCCAACATTGAGATGGAAGAGGATCTGAAGGCGTTGAAACGCGTCAACGCAGACGGTGTTGGCTTGTACCGCACTGAATTTCTTTATATGAATCGCGACACCATACCGACGGAACAAGAACACTTTAAGGTCTATACCAAAGTACTGAGAGCACTTAAAGGCTCTACACTGACAATCCGCACTGTTGATCTTGGAGCGGATAAACAGATGCGCGCAAGCACAGCCTCCAGTGATAGGCCACTCGCACACAATCCAGCTCTGGGCCTGCGAGGAATACGCCTTTGTTTGAGCGACACACAACTTTTCGTACCTCAGCTGCGAGCCATTTTGCGTGCTTCAGCGAAAGGCCCCATACGCATGCTCATACCCATGCTCACCAGTGTCAATGAGGTCGATCAATGCTTAAAACTTGTTGAGCAGGTAAGACAGAAACTGAGCGATGAAAATATCGATTTCGATAAAAACATGCCTATTGGAGCCATGATCGAAGTGCCCGCGGCGGCCGTGTCTGCCCGCCTGTTTGCCGAACGCCTCGACTTTTTATCTATCGGTACAAACGATCTTATCCAGTACACATTGGCTATCGATCGTATCGACGATCAGGTTAACTATCTGTACGACCCACTCAATCCGGCGGTGCTTCAACTCATCAAGATGACCATTGATGCGGGGCTCAAGGCAAACATACCCATTGCCATGTGTGGAGAGATGGCAGGAGACGTGCGCTACGTGCGCATACTTCTCGGATTAGGGCTCACTGATTTCAGCATGCCGCCCAACTTGCTTCTGGAAACCAAGAAGAGCCTCACGTCTGCACGACGCTCCTCCATAAAAAAGCATGTGAGTCTGCTATTAACAAGCTCACACGATCAACAGGAACGCCGCCGCTTACTGGACAAAATAAACAGCGACGCAAATAACTGAGTTGCCATGATAGTGATACTGTGAACTCGTACTGCGAATTCTTACCGTGAACTCCTACCGTTAATGACTCCCATGACCGAGCCACTTGAATCTGAACAACAGGCCAACAAACTCGCAGAGAATATAAGCGACGGTTCACTGAACGCGGCCAAAAGCATCATAGAGGCTATGCATCCAGCGGAAATCGCTGATGCCATAGAGTCCCTACCCCCAGTTCGCAGGAGCGTTTTGTGGGAGCTAATAGATACAGAGCTTGAGGGCGAGATCCTCATGGAAGTTGGCGACGAGGTTCGTGAGAGCTTGGTGCGCGAGATGGATACCGAAGAGCTTCGTGCCGCCACCGAGCAACTCGACCTTGATGATCTAGCTGACTTTGTACAATCATTACCAGAAAAATTCACCACTGATGTACTGGCTGGCATGGATCGCCAGGATCGAGAACGGCTCGAGCAAGTTCTAGCTTATCCCGAACACAGTGCGGGCGGATTAATGAACCTTGATACTGTTACCGTGCGTGCTGATGTCACGCTGGATGTAGTGCTTCGCTTTTTACGCCGTCGTGGAGATCTTCCACGACACACAAACCGTTTGTGGGTGACCGATCGATACGGTCGCTATCAAGGTGAACTGTCGCTGAGAGTATTGTTAACCAACAATCCTGACACGCTGGTATCTAGCGTCATAGCTAACAACATCGAACCATTGAATGCGTTGATGACAGACCATGATGTCGCTCGAGCTTTCGAAGACTTCGACTTGGTCTCCGCACCTGTAGTTGATGATGACAACAAATTGATTGGTCGTATCACCGTAGACGATGTGGTTGACGTCATACGTGAAGAAGCCGAACAATCAGTACTGAGTATGGCTGGACTCAACCAGGAAGATGATATTTTTGCGCCGGTACTTCGAAGCACGCGTAAGCGCGCTCTATGGCTGGGCGTTAACCTGCTCACGGCCTTGTTGGCATCGTGGGTCATCGCGCAATTTTCGGGCACTCTGGAGCGCCTGGTGACTTTGGCAGTGCTGATGAGCGTGGTGCCGAGTATGGGAGGTATTGCAGGTAGCCAGACGTTAACGCTTGTGATTCGCGGGCAAGCTTTGAATCAGATTAACAAAAACAACTTGCGTGATCTGGTGACGCGAGAAGTGGCTATAGGTCTGCTCAATGGAATCATGTGGGCTGTGATTGTGGCAGCCCTTGTTTGGTTGTGGTTTGGCGACATGCAAATAGGCTTAATATTAGGCGCAGCTCTTGTCTTTAATCTGGTTGCTGCGGCCTTTGCCGGAGCTATGTTGCCCATTGTGATGAAACGCTTTGGCGTCGATCCGGCATTGGCAGGCGGGGTCGCTCTGACCACGGTGACAGACACAATAGGGCTTGTGGGCTTTCTTGGCCTGGCTACCTTGTTTTTGTAACCTGCCTTGCTGGATGAGCAAGACAGGCTCACGAGCTCCTACTTTTTGTCAGCAACTGACAGTAACCGATCTGTCGCTTTTACAAGGTAGAGCTAACTAACCAACTGACACGCCGGCTTCCTGGAAATTTTAGACAATTTTTCGGTTTGCACACGGGCGGACTTACAAGCATCCTGCACCTGAAACAACAGCTCGTTGCTATCAATATAAAACCCCTGAAACATAAAGCGGGTCTCTTCCCAAGGGATATCCAGCTCGTTCACGTACATACCAACTTCCAGTTGGTTTGCTTGAATCCAACGTGTACTGCAGACGATTTGAGTGGCACTTTTTTTGGTTCGGCAAGCCTTTTTGCCTTTTGCACTGCTTTCAGTATTTTTGCGCTTATTGAAAAACATTTTCTCAATCTCCCTCGCCGGGCTTCTGCCCAGTCTTGATGTTGTCTGCCGTCAAGAGTACGTCGATAATGTTTGCAGCGCCAACCTATTGATGATCATTCGAGACTCTCCACACGCTTTGAATCCAGGCATTGAATAGATTGTGAATAGACACTCAAATCGCTTGTGAATGAAAGGAGTTTACAGGCCAAATAGTCATTATTTTGGCGAAATATGCGCTCATTTGAGGTTATTCACCGCTTATCCACAGCTTTTACCGCAGTTGCACACAATTTCATCCACCATTCAGAGCCAATTGCACTATATGTAGTGTTGAGCTAGCAACTAATATCAATATATTGTGTCGTCAACATTGACCCACATGAAATTAAAGCGATACAATCTCCTCCCGCGAAGCGATGCACAACCACTGTTTGTCGCACCTCTTTTCGTATCCTCTTTGAACACAACAGACTCAAATAACACCACATATTGCGCAAGGAAGCGCAGTAAAGCACTACCTGTAGTTCTGGTGCAGCGTAATTCACGGATCGAACCCTTCTCATATCGCCATTTGCCTTACTACTAGAGAATCCGTTTCGATGAGTCCAGTCGACGCCATAGCTAAGAAAACAGCCCCTTCCAAACCGGCACTGGCAAAATTGCCTCTGCAGGAAACCTCTCTGGATATCTGGGACAAAAAATACCGCCTGAAGACCAAAGACGGGCACAGCGTTGACAACAACGTACAAGACACATTCGAACGGGTAGCACGTGCTCTGGCAGACGTAGAAAAAACCGAAGAGCAAAAGTCACATTGGTACGCAGAATTTCTCTGGGCGCTGGAACAAGGCGCAATACCTGCGGGCAGAATCACCTCAAACGCTGGCGCTCTAGCGCACAAACCTGCAACATCCACCATCAACTGCACTGTCAGCGGAACCATCACTGACTCTATGGACGATATCTTGGGCAAGGTTCATGAAGCGGGTCTGACACTCAAGGCTGGCTGCGGTATTGGTTATGATTTTTCAACGCTGCGCCCTCGCGGTGCGTATGTCTCTGGAGCCGGCGCATACACCTCAGGTCCTTTGTCGTTTATGGATATCTTCGACAAAATGTGCTTCACCGTTTCATCGGCTGGTGGTCGTCGTGGCGCTCAAATGGGCACATTCGATGTACGCCATCCAGATGTGTTGGAATTCATCAAGGCCAAGCGCGAAGACGGCAGACTACGCCAATTCAATCTCTCTTTACTCATCACTGAAGACTTCATACAAGCCGTCAAGGCAGATGAGCCTTGGCAGCTGGCTTTCCCTATTCGCCAAAAAGAACTCGACGATGGCGACATCGAGCTAGAAAACCCCGATCAGATCGTCTGGCGTGACTGGCCGACGCACAAGGAAATCGTGGTTAACGAGGAAGGCTTGGTGGCATGCCAGATCTACCGCACTCTACCCGCCCGACGTCTTTGGGATTTGATAATGGCATCCACGTACGATTTTGCCGAGCCAGGGTTTATCCTGATCGACAAAGTTAACGAGATGAACAACAACTGGTTTGATGAGTCAATTCGTGCCACCAACCCTTGTGGTGAGCAACCATTGCCACCCTATGGTGCATGCCTCCTCGGCTCAATAAACCTAACCCGTTTTGTCGTTGAGCCATTCACCGACAAAGCTTATTTTGATTGGGATCGCTATACACGCACGGTGGAAATATTTACCCGCATGCTAGACAACGTAGTGGAAGTGAACGGACTACCACTGGAGCAGCAACGCAATGAAATTATCCGCAAGCGCCGTCATGGCATGGGCTATCTGGGCCTAGGCTCAACACTCACTCTAATGGGTATGAAATACGGCGATGATGATTCACTGGAATTCACCGAAAAAGTGACACGCGAACTGGCTGTAGCAGGTTGGCGCACGGCTCTAGAGTTGTCGAAAGAAAAAGGTGCAGCGCCTATCATGAGTGAAACTTTCACTGTAACCGCCGAAATGCTAAGAAAGCGTCCAGAAATGAAGGCCGATAATTACAAGGTAGGCGACACGGTCACAGGTAAAGTACTGCATGCTCGTTACAGCCGTTACATGCAACGTATTGCAACTGTGGAACCAGAATTGGTAGAACAACTTGCAGAGCATGGAGCGCGCTTCACACACCATAGCTCTATTGCACCCACAGGTACTATTTCGCTGTCGCTAGCCAATAATGCCAGCAATGGCATAGAGCCAAGCTTTGCACATCATTACTCACGCAACGTCATTCGCGAAGGTCGTAAGAGTAAGGAAAAAGTCGACGTTTTCTCTTTCGAGCTACTTGCTTATCAAACGCTGATTAACAAAAAAGCGATACCTTACAGCGAAGATCCTGATGCTCAACTACCCGATTACTTCATGTCGGCTGACGATATCAAGCCACGTGATCATGTGTCTGTGCAAGCAGCGGCTCAACTGTGGATTGATTCTTCCATCTCCAAGACTGCCAATGTCCCTACCGACTTTGCCTTTGAAGAATTCAAAGACATCTACATGTATGCGTACGACAAAGGTTTGAAGGGCTGTACAACGTTCCGCTTCAACCCGGAAAATTTCCAAGGCGTACTTGTTAAGCAAGAAGACCTTGAAAACACCGAATACCAATTTACTCTCGACGATGGCTCAGTGGTTAACGTTAAGGGCAATGAAGAGATCGAATACGACGGTGAAACACATACTGCAGCCAACCTTTACGACGCCTTGAAAGAAGGCTACTACGGAAAGTTCTAGAGGCCATCATCATGAAAATATCAAAAAAAATCGTTAGCTATTCAGTGGTCAAAGCAGATTCGCAATCTGCTGACGGCTCAAACGTTGCAGCTAAAGTGGAAAGCATCACTGCCGATGTGATCCAGATGCACGAAAAACTTGAACGACCCAACAAGCTGATTGGTTCGACGTACAAGCTGAAAACGCCTGATCATGTATCAGCGCATGCAATGTATATCACCATCAACGACATCATTCTCAATGAAGGCACTGAGAACGAGTTGCGTCGCCCATTCGAAGTGTTCATCAACTCCAAAAACCTTGAGCACTATCAGTGGATAGTTGCGTTGACACTCATCATGTCAGCGGTATTTCGCAAAGGTGGAGACATCACCTTTCTGGTAGACGAATTGCGCTCGGTTTTTGATCCTCGCGGCGGCTACTGGAATAAAGGTAAATACATGCCGTCTATCATTGCCGAGATCGGTGAAGTGATTGAATCGCACCTCATTGATATTGGCATGCTCAAGGGCAAAGAACCCAGCGCAGAACAGCTTAAATTGATCGATGAGAAGAAAGCAGAGTATCGGGCCAAGCACGCAGCATCTACACAAGCCGATCAGTCAGATGCCGCAAACACAGAAGACCCGTGGATGGCATCCGCCACGTTGTGTGGAAAGTGCAGCACTAAAGCGGTGGTCATGATGGATGGCTGCCAGACCTGTATGAATTGTGGTGATAGTAAGTGCGGTTAGCTTGTAGAAAACGACGGATAACGCGCAAGTCGGGCGTTATCCCTACCGCTATAACAGCAATCTAAAAAGCCCACAGCTCACCAGAATCGCATTTTCAGGTTCGTTAAGGGTACAATTCTCGGGCGCCAATGCACCACCCAACATCGGTTTATTTGACATGTCGACGATCAAATGCAGAACATGTGATTCACAAATGATCACAGAGCGCTGTGAAACCAGTGGCCACGCTGTCACATGCTGGCACCAGTGCCCATTGTGTAAGCAAGTCCGACTAACCAGTGAATACGAAACCAGCGCAGCTGGTCAGTATGCGATTGCAAATCGTGTCGATGAAGACATGGATACCAACTACGGATCATCTCCTTACCTATGAGTGAACTTCAACTCTCTGCAAAGCTTGTTGGCGATATTCAACAGGTGCTGCAACAGCACGACCCTGCTTCGTCAGATCCTGGTGTCACATCCCAGTATCTGGTGGCAGTTGTTGGCTTTCTTCTCGGCCAGCAGGATATGCCTGCCGCTGAAAAGAGTGATGTAATGGATCAGCTTGCCGCCTTTATGAGACACGTTGCTGACGATGTCGGTGGTCAGAAAAAGGCAAACGTAGCTCCCGCTCCTCCTCCACAACAAGATGCGTTCGGCATCTGGAAACCAAAATCATGAGTCAAGCAACTGCACGTCATATCCTCGTCGACACTGAAGCAAAATGCCAGTCAATTATTGACGAAATCAAAGCTGGCACCGATTTTGCCGCAGCGGCCAAAGAACACTCCAGCTGCCCGTCAAGCCGTGACGGCGGCAGCTTAGGCACATTTGGCAAAGGGCAAATGGTGCCTGAGTTCGAAACAGCCTGCTTCGAAGGCGAAGTCGGAGCTGTTCAAGGTCCTATCAAAACAGACTTTGGATTTCATGTTGTTGAAGTGACAGACCGCAGCTAGTTTGTAAAAGCCCTACTGCAGTCGCCTATTTTGGTCAGATGAGCCTGAAAAGGCTTATCTGACGGTTACATGGGCTGTATATTTTGTTTCCTGTCTGGTATTTTTGTCTCCTTTAGTTCTGGCGTTCATCGCTGCCTTAGCGATGTCCAAGATTTTGCATGAAGATCTTTGGAGTGATAACAACACACCATGCTCGAGTACAGGAAACTGCCGCAAACGATGGTTCAGAATTTTAATGAAGTCTTCAGCTTGCCGCCTGTCACAGACGTGCGCTTTAACGCAGTTGTAGACACACCAGAAAATACGCTCAATGGCGGCACATTCGGTTGGAAAACCAGCGTGCAACTGTGTGCGCTAACTGCCCTAAACAGTACCGAACCTCAGCCGTATAAGGCTCCCCAATATCATCGGCCAGAAGGGCAACCAGCGTGACAACACCTGGTCTTTTACCCGTACTAGCCCTGCTCGCAACGGTCCTAGTAGTGTGCGCGATCGTGCTTCTAAAGCGCATCTTTTCACGCGACCATCTTAGCGCTCAACAAACTCTCGACTCGCTGCCTGATGCTGTTGCCATCTTCGACCGACATGGAAAACTTCGAGCAGTCAATCGCAAACTGGAAAAGCTCCTACCACTAAAAATTGACCGTTCAGTATTTGCCCAAACCGACACTCACGATCTCTACACCCAGATCTCTCCCGACAGTCTCGCTATTGAGCGAGCACGTGGACAGGCCCTTGATGTGGCCGACGACGCAGACTCTACACTCAACTTCGAACTGCCCAGCTATGGACGAAAATCGCTTTCAGTAAAAGAGCGCCCCACAGATGATGGCGGAACTGCTGTGTCTATTTACGGCAATGGATCGGCAACTCAACACACCAAACGACTCAGCGATCCACTAACAGGACTGCCCAACAGGCAGAGACTGGCAAACGAGCTTGCAAACCGCTGTACTCATGCGCGCAATGAACTGTCTTTGATCATCGTCGATATCAAAAATTTTAGACAAATTAATGACACCTACGGCCGTGAATCAGGTGACGAACTGCTGAAACAGACCGCTGTTTGTATTCAAAAAAACATGCCTTCAACAGCCTTTATTTCCAGAACAGCAGGCGATGAATTCAGCGTACTGCTTGAGTCGGAAGTAGGCCGAGTATTTATCGAAACTTGCGTGTCCAACCTGCTGCAAGCTTTACGTCAGGGCCTTAAAATTAATGACATGAACGTGCCTGTACGTGCCAGTGTTGGCATAGCCTACGCGCCAGAACACGGCAATACCGTGTCCAGCCTGCTAAAAGCTGCAGATAGTGCCTGCGCCCATGCAAAACATTTAAGCGATAACCATCTCGTTGTTTACAACTCTTTTCAGCAGCGGCAAGCCAAACACAGACACCAACTGGAAGTGGGTTTGCAGCAGGCTATCGAGAAAGACGAGCTAGCACTGCAATATCAACCGCAGATAGACACCAAAAGTAAACTCACGGTTGGCATGGAAGCTCTATTGCGTTGGAACAGCAGTGAATTCGGAAAAGTCTCGCCGTCTATTTTTATTCCGATCGCTGAAAAAACGGGCATTATTCACTCATTAGGTATCTGGGTGCTGGAACAGGCCGTGCGCGACTATCAGCGTCTTGCCACCTTTGGCATGTCACCGGCAATACTGTCAATCAATCTGTCACGAAAGCAGCTTGAAGATGACCAACTTGTGATAGCTGTCAAAGAGTTGCTGGATACCACCGGCTTCGATGCAGCAAAACTTTGTTTTGAGATCACCGAAACAGCGTTGGCCAGAGACACCGACAAACTGCACAAGCAATTGATTGACTTGACATCGTTGGGCGCACGATTATCTATTGATGACTTCGGTGTGGGCTATTCGTCGCTCAAAGAGTTGCGCGATTTCCCCATCTCCGAGGTCAAAATTGACCGTGAATTTGTGACCAATATTGCCACTGACCAACATAGCCAAGACATCGTCTCGGCCATTGTTGATATTTCACGCAGCCTCGGTGCTGTGGTGGTTGCCGAAGGCGTAGAGAACAAACAACAGCTAGACAAAATTGCCGAACTGGGTTGCGATCGCGCTCAGGGTTACTACATCAGCGAGCCAATGACAGCTGCCACCTTCCCTGATTTAGTGTTAGACACATAAGCAAATACGGCGCTCAGAACGCACGGAACTCCATTTGCTTGGGCGCCTGGTCGTCAATATCGCTCAGGGTACTGAAAGCCACACCCAGCAAACGCACACCACGACGATTATCTACCGCCAGTGCTTTGTCCAATAGCACGGGAAGCACCCGTGCCAACACCGCTTGATCGATGTCGCCAATCGAATGCGAGTATGCGCGCGTCAGGGTTTCAAAATCGCCAAAACGCACTTTAACGCTCACCGTATTCGCAGACAGCCGTTTTTCAGACAACGACTCCAACAATTCAATGCCTAGAGACTCCAGAACCTCAAGCATTGCATCAGTAGCCACAAGGTTTTCAGAGAACGTGCGCTCACTACCCATTGACCGACGCGTGCGAGAGCTACTGACAGGCCGATGATCGACACCTCTCGACGCATGATAGAGATAGGTTGAACTCTTACCGAACTCTCGCGCAAGTTCATCTAGCGGCCAGGCTTTCAAATCACCCCCTTTATAGATGCCAAGCTCCATCATGCGTGCTTCAGTCACCCGACCCACGCCATAAAATCGTCCAATGGGCAGTTGCTCAACAAAGGCCTCTCCCTCATGAGGTCGGATACAGTACAGCCCATCAGGCTTGTCAAAATCTGAGGCAATTTTGGCGAGAAATTTATTGTACGACACACCTGCAGAGGCAATCAGTGCAGTACGCTCGTGAATGATTTTACGTATTTCCTGCGCAAGTAGCAGAGCCGAGCCTCTGAATAGACCACTGTCGGTGACGTCAAGATAGGCCTCGTCGAGAGACAATGGCTCTACCAGACTTGTAAATGATCGAAAAACGTCTTGAATCTGGCCTGACACCGCCTGATATTCACTAAATCTTGGCTTAACGAACACAGCATGAGGGCAGCGCCTGCCAGCTTCCGCACTGGGCATTGCTGAGTGGATACCAAAAGCTCTCGCCTCGTAGCTGCAAGCCGCAACCACACCCCGACCGTTAGGCTGGCCGCCCACAATGACGGGTTTACCACGCAATTCAGGATTATCACGCTGCTCTACGGATGCGTAGAACGCGTCCATGTCCACATGAATAATCTTTCTGTGTATTTCTTTATGCTTGGAGGTGAACGACATGGGCCTGCGAGTGGGTATTTGCTTTAAACTCTACACCACCGCGAACAACATAAATGGAGCATTATCGTGTCGAGCAAAACCGGCGTCGAACTAAAGGGTGGCATGTACACCTTTATGTCGCTCAAGCTCCACACCAGTGACACTGACATCATCAATCAGCAACTCGCTGACAAGGTGCAGCAGGCCCCAGCATTTTTCAAAAACACGCCTGTTGTCGTCGATTTCTCTGCACTGGAAGCACTCACCGACGAACAATTCGATGCCAATGAGCTCATCGAATGCGTGAGACGTCACAAACTATTACCAATAGTTGCCAGTCTTGGCAACAAATCTTCACCGCTAGGTGAGTCAATCGCGATACCATTGATAGAAGGTAGTGTACGCAGTGGTAGTACGCAGAAAACTGCCGAAAAAGCTCAAAATCACGAGGACGTTGCAGACAAAGAAAGAGAGGAGCCCTCAATAGAAGATAGTGCAATTTCTAGAGAAGTGGAATTTATTGTCAAGGCACCGCTGTTTATCAACAAGCCCGTACGTTCAGGACAACAGATTTATGCTCGCGAAACCGACTTGATCATTATGGGTCCAGTAGGTCCGGGAGCAGAAGTAATAGCAGATAACAACATCCATATTTACGGCCCGTTAAGAGGCCGAGCCTTATGTGGTGTTTCAGGCAATGCATCATCGCGCATTTTTTGTACATCCTTAGAAGCAGAATTAGTATCTGTGGCAGGCAGTTTTCGCATGCTAGAGACAATACCTCCAGAGCTGCGCGGCAAACCCGCACAAATCTGGTTAGAAGACGGCAAGCTCAGAATTGAGCCGTTGTAACGCATTTCTACAGACGTACATTTATTAAACGCTGTAAAACAGGTTTTTTTTGGGAGTGGAAGTTTGACTAAGACAATCGTCGTAACCTCGGGTAAGGGTGGAGTCGGCAAGACGACTACCAGTGCGTCCATAGCAACCGGACTTGCCGAGCGCGGGTACAAAACCGTTGTAATAGATTTTGACGTTGGCTTACGCAACCTCGATCTGGTCATGGGTTGCGAGCGTCGTGTGGTTTACGACTTAGTCAATCTGGTCAATCAGGAGTCCAGCCTTCATCAGACACTGATCAAAGATAAACGCATAGAAAATTTGTACATCCTGCCCGCCTCGCAAACACGCGACAAAGATGCACTCACCATAGAGGGTATAGCGCGTGTCATGCACAAACTGAAAAAAAGCGATTTCGATTACATCATCTGTGATTCCCCTGCAGGCATCGAAAAGGGCGCAAAAATGGCCTTGTACTTTGCCGACGAAGCCATTATCACGACCAATCCTGAAGTCTCCTCTGTCCGTGACTCAGACAGAATCCTCGGCATTTTGCAAAGCGAATCAAAGCGCTCCAAAATGAACGAAGACCCAGTCAAGGAACATCTGTTAATCACACGCTACAACCCTGGGCGTGTCAAAGACGGGCAAATGTTAAGCGTTGACGATATCGTCGACCTGCTTGCCATTCCCCTACTTGGCATTATCCCAGAGTCTCCCACGGTGCTCGATTGTTCAAATGAAGGTAAGCCTGTCATTCTGGACGAGGTCAGCGAAGCGGGTCAGGCGTACTCAGACGCCATCGATCGCCTGTTGGGCGAAACCAAGCCACATCGCTTCATGGAGGCCCCTAAGAAAGGCCTTCTGTCGCGTCTATTCGGATAGGGTGCTATGGGCTTTTTCAAATTTTTTCAATCATCTAAGGATGACCAATCTGCCAAACTGGCGAAAGATCGCCTTCAAGTTCTGATCGCACACCAGCGAACTGATCGAACTGGCCCAGACTACCTGCCTATGCTCCGGCAAGATATTCTGGACGTGATCAAAAAATACGTATCAGTTGGAGATGACGCGCTGTCAGTCCAAGTAGACCAGCAAGACGACTGCGATGTACTTGAATTGAACATCACGCTACCCGAGGACGCGGAAGCCACAGCTAATGCCTTGTCTGTGGCCAAACGCCGCGCTCAGGAACGGGCTCAAGAGGCCGCTGGCGTCTAGCCTGCTGTTTCGCAGCACCTGGTACTAATCAAGAACCACCTCCCCTAGGTTTGGGGAGAAGGCCAATCGTGGAATACGGTTGGCACTAGCGAGCAGGACTCAAAAGCCCCCCCTCTCCCTCTTCTCGCCTATCCCAGCTCGAACGTCTAGCTACTTTTGCATTCACAGCCTAGGCAATTGGATAGCGTTATGTTGTTATTTACGCACAACACGCTGGATTGTTGGCAGTCAGCCACGAATGTCACTGCCATTCGGGCGAATCAACATTATTGCAAAGTACTTTGTTGCAAAAAAACCACGCCAATGAAACACGGCGAGCAAAAGTTGGGTTATTCTTCGCATTAGAACTGGCACACCGTTGTATCTGTTCTACACTCTTTTTGTGCGGCACCGCTGTCCAAGTCAATGTTTTGCTAAAACGCAATTAGTTGTTGCTTTATTCCGACACGCTGACTAGAGTTGCATCGCTGAAACACAAATGTTGTTTAAAAGAACGCTATTACAGCAAATATCTGATTGGAGAAAACACACAATGAAATGCACTAAGACTTTAATCGCAGTAGCAATCGCAGGTATTGCTGCAGCACCCATGATGGCCTCTGCAGATACGACACTTTTTGGTGTTGTTGAAATCCAGCTCAATGGTTCTGATGCAGACGATATCGACGCGGTAGACGCAATTCCAGAATCAGCTCCTGGTGCAGGGGACGGTGTAGAGGGAGTAGCAGCTTCAGAGCCGGGCGATGCTCGCTTCAATGCTGATGACGTTCTATTCGGTATTACTTCTGAGCATGAAATGAACAGCGGTCTCACTGCCTACGGTAGCCTGCGTGTTGACATAAACAGACTGTCAAACGAAGGTCGTCAGACTATCGACGTCAACAACACTCCAGGAAACGACGAAGATGATGAGGAAATCACATCTTTGGGTTCCGCTGACTCTATCCATGTCGGTATCAAAGGCGGTTTCGGTAACGTTCGATTCGGCGAAACTTTCAACCCAGCAGAAATGGGCCAGGTCGCTAACGATATCTTCGACGTAACTGGCGACATCAACGGTGGCGTAGGTTACGCAGGTAGCTTTGGTCCAGTTAGCATTCAGGCAGCTTTTGCTCCAGAGCAAAACGAAGACGTTACCGCTATCGGTGGATCGTTCAACCTTGGTGGATTCGCAATCGGCGCAGGTGCTGAGTCACGTGGTGTTGACGAGCAAGTTGCAGGCTCAATTGGTGCTTCTTTCTCTTTCGCCGGCGCAGCTATCGCGGCTAACTTCTGGTCCAGAGAAGAAGCTGAAGGTTCAACTGACGGAGACACAGAGTCTTTCACAGTGAAGATCGGTTACGGAATCGCAGGTATATCTGCTGACCTGACAATCGCTCATCAAGAAGATGACGGCCCAATTGATGACGATGCAATACGTCTTGACCTTTCATACAACCTTGGCGGCGGCATGACTGTCAGCTCACGAGTCACGTCTGAAGAGCCTAACAGCGGTGATGATCTAGTTTCTTACCGTTTCAAGCTCAGCAAAGCATTCTAAGATTGCTTAGCTAAATTAGGCTTAACAAGCTAAACAAGAAAACCCTTCTTCGGAAGGGTTTTTTTTTGCTTATAAAACGACCTAAGAGCATGAGATACTAACGGCTCATAAACGGCACTTCGCAAGCGATCAAGACTGATGGAAAACGGCATATTTGCCTATATTTTGCGATACAGCAGGAAGCAGCAACTTAAGTTGTTGCTGATGATTATTGCCTCGTTCCCATTTTACTACCTGAGCCTCGATTTACCCAAAACGATTATTAATGAGGCCATCGGCGGCATTGAATTTCCTGTAACCGCCACGTTCGACATTTTTGGCTTACAGCTGTACTTTGGCACCTACGAACAAATTCCTTACCTATTGTTGCTATGCCTCGCGTTTCTGATGCTGGTTATTGTCAACGGTCTGTTCAAACTCTTCATCAATATTTATCGGGGGTTGCTTGGCGAGCGCATGCTACGGCGTATGCGACTTCAACTTATTAACCGGATAATGGAATTCCCGTTAGCGCGTTTCCGCCGCACCAGTCAGGGCGAATTGGTGTCAATGGTTAATCAGGAAACCGAACCATTGGGCGGTTTTATTGGCGAATCTATATCCCTACCCTTGTATCAAGGTGGGTTGCTATTAACTATTTTGACCTTTATGTTTGTCCAAGACTGGCGCCTTGGACTGGCGTCTATTGCCTTATACCCAGTACAGGCCTGGTTAATCCCAAAATTACAAAGGCAAATTAACCTGCTTAATCAGGAGCGCACTTTGCGTATCCGAAGCCTGTCGGAAAATCTGGGTGAAGTGGTAGCTGGCATCAATGAGGTCCATGCCAATAACAACTTACGATTCTACGATCATCATTTTTCAATCCTTCTTGGCGTTATCTATTTTATTCGGATAAAGATCTACAAAAAGAAGTTTCTTATTAAATTTTTAAACAACTCGTTCGCCCAAATAACGCCGTTCTTCTTTTTCCTTATCGGTGGTGTCCTCGTTATACAAGGCAACCTATCCATTGGAGCGCTGGTGGCGGCACTTGCAGCCTACAAAGATCTTTCACCTCCATGGAAAGAGCTTTTAAGCTGGTATCAGGGGCAAGCGGATGCTCGTTTGCGCTACTCCGTGCTTGTTGAACAATTCCAGCAGGACGAATCAGATTCAGCATCAGATCCTAAAATACACACCGAACCTGTCACTCAACAGGCAGCCCTACCCATGGTTGCCAGTAGAGTCAGCTTTACACAGAGCAACAGAGGTCAGGAGATCAACAGTGCGTCGTTGACGATTGAATCTGGGGATTGGATCAGCCTAGTGGGTGCAAGCTCGAGCGGCAAAGGCACTATGGCTCAGCTCTGCGCACGGCTCATTGATCCTACCGATGGCAAGCTGCATTATGCCAACCAGGACAGCACACAAGTGCCTCGAGCAGCCACCACCATGTCAATAGCCTATGTAGGCCATGATTCTTATGTGTTTTCGGGCACGGTGCGCAGCAATCTTCTGCAAGGATTAAAACAACAGCCGCAAACCAATCTAAGCGCTGAAGGACGCAGTTCAGCGCTTGTTGAGAATATTAAAAAAAGCGACTGGGAGCGTGAAGCTGGTCTGTCAGGCAATAGCGATCTGGCCCTGGATACCGATTGGATTGATTACGAAAAAGCAGGCGTGGATAGTCCAGAATCATTGTCCACCACTATTGCAACTGTGCTCAACACAGTGGGTGCAGCTGACGATATTATCGGCAATGCCTTATCACAAAAAATCAGTTCGCAACAAAAACCTGAATTGGTGAAGAGCATTCTCGAAGCAAGACACTTGTTCAAAGAGCAGATCATGGAGCAGGGGCTGGGATCAGTGGTGGAATTTCTTGATCCAGAACAATACAACGACAATGCAACGCTTGCCGAAAATATTTTATTTGGTATATCAGACTTAGCTGAATTCTCCACAGAAGGTTTAACACACCACCCTGTGCTGCGTGAGTTATTAAAAGAATATGATCTGGCCGATGCACTAGACAACATCGCTTTTGAGACTGCAAAAACACTGTGTGAGTTGTTTATGGATCTGCCTTCAGATCATGAATTTTTCAGTCGGTACGACCTGGTTAACGCTGAGGATCTTGAGCAATTCGATCGCATACTACGCACTCTGAAAAAACGAAAGACCATCACCAAGCTAGTCACAAAAGACAAGGTGCTCATTAGATCCATCAGCTTCAAACTGGTCAGTGGGCGTCATCGCCTGGACATGCTCAGCGATGACATGAAACAACGAGTCGTTAAACTACGAAAGAAATTTACACAAAAACTTGATGACAACTCTCGCAGTCATATTGACCGCTTTTCTCCAGATAAATACAACTCATTGGTATCCATCAGAGAAAACATTATTTTTGGACGAATCGTTTATGGTCGCCTTGGTTCACACAAAAAAGTGCAGGCAATCATTCTCAACGTACTGCAAAGCTTAAACTTGATGCCACCCATTTACGAAGTGGGCATCGCTGCCAAAGTTGGACTCGCCGGAAGCCTTCTCAGCGTCACACAACGACAAAAGCTGGCGCTTGCCCGAGGATTACTAAAACGCCCTGAGCTCTTAGTGATCCACGAAGGCCTGAATGCAACCAGTACCGAAGAGACGCACGTCATATTGTCAAACATCAAAGAACAGCACCCTAATATCAGTGTACTCTGGGTGGACAACGATTTGCGCTTCACCGACTTGTTTGACAAATACGCCTACTTTCAATCTGGCAAGCTCGACCGCATTGAAGAGCCATCCAACAAGGTAGATCTTGCCAAAGATAGTGATTCAGACGAACCACGGCAACTTGCAAAACCGGCTTCTGAGGAGACGCGCCGGGTTCTCAAAGTGCTCGATCAAATTCCTCTTTTTGCCATGCTTGATACTCATCAGCTTCATCTTTTAGCAAGGGGTTGTGAGTCTGTGACACTACCTGAAGGTAAAAGGCTTTTCGCTCAGGGAGATGTTGGTGATGCTCTCTATGTGGTCGTTGATGGCATCGCTGGTGTTTTCCGATCAAAAGACGGCATTGAAACAAAGGTAGGAGAATATGGCACTGATGAAGTTATTGGTGAACTTGCCTTGTTATCTGACAACCCTCGATGGGCCTCAGTTGATGCTCTATCCAAGCTCAGCTTACTAAAACTTAAACGCCATGTTTTCCTTGAAACAATACGTTCCAACGGTGAAATTGGCTATCAAATATTGCAAGTAGTGAGCAATCGCTTTTCATCTAGCAATCCAAGTAGTTCGAACAATTCAATTGATTCTTAAAACACGGTTGAAAATGCCTAATGTCTCTTAACGAAGAATATGAACTGCTTAGCCGTATTGAGTTGTTTGAAGAACTAAATCCTGTACAACTAAAGCGCTTGATTTTTGTGAGTCGCCGCTATCAAATTGAACCCGATGAGTACCTGTTCAAGCAAGGTGATGAAATGAGCCGGGTTTTCGCCGTCGTCTCTGGTGAACTTTCTGTTTTGCTCGATTCACCCTCTGGCGAGATACACGTTGCAATGAATTCTACAGGCGATCTGGTCGGTGAGATTGCCGCTATTTCTGGAGCTGCAAGAACCGCCTCCATTCGTGCTAACACCTATAGCGAAGTTATCGGATTTGAACGTGATCAGTTTGTGGACACGGTGACCAGCGATCCACCCACAGCCCTTCGATTAATGCAGCTACTATCTACGCGCCTGACACATCAAAACAACCAATTGCGTAAATTAGTGCAAAAAGGCGTAGTAATTTGAATGTTTAACCGCTCGCGGCATGACATGTTATTCACTTTTTAAAGACGGAAAATTCAGCGCGGATTGTTGTCAAGTTTCGCCTCGAATACATCTATTGGGCTCTTGCGACCGCGAAGCAAAGCTGAACCTTGCGAGGTGAACGCAAACTGCTCATCGTTGCACAATTGGCGTGTTCTGGCAGAGATAAGAATCGACACCTCCCTCTCTTTAGCAAGTTCCTGTAAACGTGCTGCAATATTGACATCATCGCCATACACGGTGTAAGTCAAACGACTGGATGTACCAACGAATCCACCAACAACCTTGCCCGTGTTAATACCCGCTCGAGCTTTCAGAAAGAAGCCTCCTGATAACTGGGTCTTGCTAAGTATTGACTCAATCTCTAAGGCTGCCTCTACCGCATTGGTCGCATGATTTGGATCATCGCTAGGCAGATTGAAACTAGCCAGAATCGCATCCCCTTGAAACTGACTAATCACCCCATGATGTCTCTCAATAGGCTCGGATATCAGTCGGAAATACTCATTTAAGGTCTTGATCAATTCGTCTGGAGTTAATCGCTCCGCAAGCGTAGTAAATGAAACCAAATCAAGAAACAGTATGCTGGCTTCTCGCGTTTCTGTTTGCGTGTCGATGAGCGGACCTTCAGCACCCCTAATTTTCGCAGCCACACTCTCAGGTACAAAATGCGACAGATTTTTAGCACTGGCTTTGTTAATGATCGATATGGTGAGTAGACGCCTGCTACGCGCAACAGCCAGGGTCAGTATTATCGTCACAACAAGAATGGAGATTACCTTGTCAATTTCCCCTCCCACCAACACTGAGTTTGAAGTTAGGTACTTCACATAGTCCCTAGTAATCCATGACATACCTGTTTCGTCTATCAGGGCCATAAACACCATAATAAGCCAACCCCCTGCTCCTACCAACCCCGACAACAAAACATAGCCGGGTTCCAGACGCAGCGCACGAAGCGAGATAAATATAAAAATATACAACAACGTGGGAGACTTGAGATAGAAAGAGGGTGGTTGCATGTATTGCAAATGAAATGACCAGATCAGGCCCATTAACAGCCCCATATCAACCAGGATGGATAGATTAAGCACCCAATGTGGCAAATTTCTTCTGTAAGCTGAGAAGAGACGCACACACGTAAACAGGAAATAAGTACCTAGAAAATAAGGAACTGGCTCAAACGCCGCGTTTTCCGGTCTGGTGGTAGGCGCGTTAAAATACAAGACTGTGAACACAAGCAGTATGAAGATCTGAATCCAGCCAATCAGACGCTCACTGCTCTCTTGTTGCTTAGAAATAGTATCGCTAATACTTTTAGGCAAATCTTGATCGACACCGCCAACCAACCAACCTTGAGCCACCTGATTCCAGGTTTTTAATTTTTTTCTAATTGAGCTCAAGACAACACTTCCTGCGGTAATAGGCACGCACACAGTAGATCAAACACTAGGCACCCCTGAACCCTCGGGTTTATCAATAATCAAGTTATCAATGCGCATTATATTTAGCTGATTATCTTGTTTTAGGAACCCTAGTCCAACTTCAGATCAAGCAACTGTAACTCGCTATACAGATGATCGATTTCGTGTGCTTCAACCCGCTGGCTAATGTAATAGCGCGACACAGGCAAATCTTCAGCAACCCCATACGCATCAGGATTTTGAACAAACCGGCTGTCTGCACTCAACTTAGCGTGCCCATCCGGCAATAACTTATTGGCAAGCCCTTGGCCATGTTCCGCAAATAAGTCCAAATCGCTTGCATACATCAAGTCATACCAAGTGACATTCTCACCTTTGCTTGTTACAGAAAAAAAGAGTAACGCCTGCAAGCCGCCGTGCTGCAAGAGTACCGGCGTTAGCGGTTGCTCTTGCATATCATCCATAAGTTGTTGTTGGTGAGGCTCGAGCTGCGGATATATCTCCAGAATATCTGTAGACACTGATAAGGGCGAAACGTTAGCAGAGCTACGCTGCCACACATATCGTGCATTTTCCAACACCTTAAAGCCAAGGGACTCAACAATACCCAGTGGCTTTTTTGAATTGGTCAGTGTGGCATAGGTCATCGATTTGTCTTTAACAGAATCAAGCAACATTTCGCGCCCCAAGCCTTGACCACGCAGTGATTTATCCAGATACCACGAGCTCATGCTGACCATGCGCTCGGGCCTCAGAGTGTTCTTGGCATTGCCAATGAGTCGATCAGAGTAGACCATCCCACAAAAACCCAAGATACCCGCCTCTGACTCCACGATACGTCCAAAATCTGGCTTCTCGGCGAGCCAAGAATACGTCATCAGCTTACGCCATCGGCTCACAGGGATACGCGAATTCATTTTTGTATGCAGCAAAGTGCAGATGGGCCCTATGTCGTCCGCCGTTGCAGGTCTAATGACGGCGTTCATGCTGTCCACCTGAAAACTTCAACAGGTGCAATCCACCTCGCTCCGGCATGGTTGTCGACAAATTTTGCCAATTGCTCACAAAACTGCCAGCCATTTGCATCAAGATCAATATGGTGCGTCAAAAATCCAGTGTGCTCTTGTTCGCTAGCACCGCCAGTTCGGCGTGCAGCAAGGTGGATGACCAATTGATTGAGGGTCTTCTGTTCCCCTGCAAAAACTGTCCCACCCTTCCAGCTGATGGGATCGCAGTGCGAATTGGCCACCACAAAGCCTTCATTTTCAAGAGGCACCTCCTGCGCACCAAACGCAGAAACGCCCGCATAGCCAACATCTATTAATCCTTGAACCACTTCTGGAGCGATACGATTCCATGGCGGTACGACCACAGGTAGAAACTGCGTACCAAACAGTGTGTGGAGACGTTCACGCCCTACCAGAAGCTCTTTCACAACAGCCTCCTCGCCACGATGAATCCCGAGTTCCCATGCACCCAACCCCTGTCCTCTAGGTGCATGGTTGATATGCGCATAGCCATGCTGCGCAACGCTCAGCAATGCGAATTCGGACAATACAGGTGCTAAGCCGGGCTCTGCATTTGCCGGAATGACCGCAAGCAGCAAGCCGGTAGTGCGTGTCAGGTTAGTGAGTTGATCGAGTTTCGGTCCTGGCGCCACTGCGTCATCGTCACGCCACCACAACGTAGCTTGTTGCTCATTTGCCACCCAATGGTTCAACTCAGCATCCAGCTGATGCCATGGAGTCGTTACCGAGCTGTCGCTTGATTTGATCATGGAGTTACGTCTCTACCCAAATACATCACCCAGACAATTTTCCGAGGCCATTATCAAAGAATCTAAAGCATCTCAAGTATTCTAGCCGTATTGTCTGCGCCCTCAGTGTTGAGCATAGTGGCCTCAGGAGGTATAGATTGTGACAACACAGCTCGCATAGCGTTCGCTAGATATTTCACCGATAGTTCGCTTTCCAACACCGTGGTTGCCAACCCCATAGCCTGCAAACGTCGCGCTCTATCGAGCTGCTCAGTTTCAGTCCCCATACTGAACGGAATCAACAAACAGCGGCAACGAGCTTGTAATACGTCCGACACTGTATTGTAGCCAGCTTGAGATATTGAGAGCTTTGCACCTGCTAATAAACCGGTAAAGTCATCGCGAAAGCGTTGCAAAACCACACCAGCCGGAACAGCGCGCGCCATTGACTCAAAAACAGGCTCTGGAAGATTGGGACCAGTGATGACACACATAGACCCAAGATCAGGGTATTCGCTGGCCACGCCAATAACACACATTAATAATTTTTCACCCACAGCTCCGCCACCTGCAGAGACAACAATATCGAATTGATCTTTTGACTCGTGCATGTGCTGTGCACTGATAAGACCTGTGTAACAGAGTTTTGTCGCAATACTTGCGCTCTCCGAAAAACTATCACCAAGCGGTGCAAACGATTCATCGCCATGCACCAACACCTTGTCGAAGTGCTGCGATATCAACTGTGCTGTCTGAGCATCGCGCCCAGGCTTGACTCTTTTTTGCAGGATGTCGCGAACAGAGCAAACCAGTTTTGGCCTAGGCTGTGTACTCTCGATAGCATCAATCAACGGCAACAATTCAAAGCGCACTTGGCGCCGACCAAATGGATACGCTTCAAGAACCACGATGTCAGGCTGGAAAGCGCTATAGGTTTCCAGTAACTTATCTCGCCGGTGATTTCTATAATCATCATCGATAGGCGTGTTGTCAGCGTCTACCAGAACACTAAAATCATCTTTAGAGACAGCTATGGGAGGTAGCTGAACTTGCCTTGCCCCTTCAATCGCAAAGTGTGGCACCGGCGATCCACCAGATACCACCATAACGTCAAAGCCGTGATGTACCAATGCTTGTGCAATACGTTTGGCGCGCATCAGGTGCCCGATACCTAGCAAGTGCTGAACATAAAACAGCACTCGTTTGCTATGTATCTCAGACATTATTTGTGATGTCTTGACGTGCGTTAACCTGAACGCCTGCAAATAAGTCAAGTAGTTGAGAAATGCTGGCGTGGTGATCAAAACGCGACCGTATATTTTTTGCAGCGTTCTGACCCAGCTGCCAACGCAAGCTCGGATCTGTCATGAGCAGCTCGATAGCATCTCGCAGTTCTTCAACGTTGTCAGGCTCTACCAATAGTGCATCACGTTGATGCTCAAAGGCCTCTGGAATAGCTGATATATGAGTAGTAATGCAAGTAAGTCCCTGACTAGCTGCCTCAACCAATACATTAGGCAGGCCATCGCGATCCCCATCTTCGGTGATTCGACACGCCAGAGCAAATAAATCTGACCGCTGATAATGCTCTAGAACAACGCTCTGCGTCACAGCCCCTAACCAGGTAATTTGCTGTGCTATTCCCAGCGTTTCAGCCAGTTTTTGTAGTTTTTCTAACTCAGTGCCTCCACCAATATGCGTAAAGTGCCAATGCAAGGTCTTTGGCAGGGCAGCCAGTGCTTGCAACAACGTATCTAAACCTTTTTTCTTAACCGCGCGCCCAACACTCAACACGTTCACCGTAGCTGACGGATCGCTACCATCGCTTTGCGAAGCTGATCGCTGGAACGACGGGAATCGCTCGAGATCAATACCGTGATAGCTCAGGTGCACTCTAGTAGGGTCAACGGCAAGCGATTGTAGGTAGTGATGGCCGGTTCCGGTACAAGTGACAGCCCAGCGAGCACGTCCAAGCTTTGCGCTAAGTTCACGCTCTGCTGATGTCCATATATCTTTTGCGTGTGCTGACACACTCCAACCAACCGATGTGATCTGACTGGCGTAATCTGCCACTGATGCAGGAGTATGAATAAAATGTGCGTACAGCCATATACCTGATTCTGGCCATTCGTTTGCCAATACCAACGCTTGTCCAAAACGCCGAAAACGATTTCGAGTAAAGTCATGTGCAAGGTCTGTAACAAAACCTACACAGGCCTTCCAGAACCCTGCCCTACCAAGACACTTCAATAGCGCCTTTAGAACCCGAACAGGCTCTTCATGAAGATACTCAGGCAAGTACAATACAGGGGCCGTTATCTCATCATGCACTGTGTGCTGACTGGTATCTGTTGGGTGGCGCAATGAAACAATCGCCAGCGGTATACCAGCTCGCTGCAGTCCGAGCAATTCCTGCGCGATAAAGGTTTCAGACAAACGAGGGTAACCTTTTAAAACAACAATCAATTTTCCGCTCATCGAGGCATTCATTGTTTGTCAGATTTTTTTTTATGCGCCTTAACACAATTACAGCTCAGCATCTTCCCTAGCAGCTCAACCACGCACGTTAGTCCATCCAGTGCAAAATCAGTATACCGCTGCGAAGGTTTTGGTCTATCTGGTAAAGCAACAAGCGCTGCTAACAATTTATTCGGGTCGTCAGCATCCACAGGCAGAATCATATCAACAAGATCAAGCTCAGCAGCACGCGTTGTTCTTATCAGCTGCTCTTCGCGAGGCACTGTTCGAGGAACAATGAGAGCAGGCTTATCGAACGAGAGTATTTCGCAAAATGTGTTGTAACCACCCATACCAACAACCGCTCGCGCGTTGAAGATAAGATCTTCCATGCGAGCATCAAAGCCAATAATCTTAACACCAGGTATGCTCTTCCCTAACGCCACAAACTCATCGCGTTCCTTGCTTGGCATATACGGACCCAGCACAAACAGAGCCTCGAGTAATTTATCAGACGATTTTTCGTACACCGATAACACTGATCGAATCAGCTCAACACCGTCGCCTCCACCACCCGCAGTTACAAGAATGTAGTTGTCTTTACTACTTTGTTTTGGTTTGACACCATGGGACACCTGGCGCTTGAGAAAACCTGCAAACTGAATTTTTGAATTGACACTCTCGGGAACATCAAGCCCTACTAAAGGATTATAAAAATTCTTGGGGCCATACACCCAGATATGATCGTAAGTACTCTCGATCTTACTCATCAGCTCCTTTCGCTCCCATTCAGCCTTGAGCAACTTGGGCGAATCCATGACATCACGCAAACCAAGCACTAACTGCGTGCCCTGACTTTTAAGGTAACGCAGAGTCTCTGTTATTTCGCCTTTCAGCCCCATGGGTTCTTTATCTACAATGAACACATCGGGGTTAAATGTTTTAGCAGTGTGCAAGACAATAGACTCACGCATCCTGATGGTATCCGCAATATCAATGTGCTGATCCAATGACGTGTACTCACCGTTTCGCAGCTTGATCACACTCGGGATTTTTACAAAATCGACGCGCGAGCGAAAATCGAAGGCACCCGCAATAGCTGAACCCGAAATAATAAGCACACTCAGCCCACTGTAATGCTCAACAAGCGAGTGCGCTATGGTACGGCATCGTCGTAGATGGCCCAACCCGAACGTGTCATGGCTGTACATGAGAATACGAGCGCCGTTTAAATTAATCACGATACAAAACCTTTAACTCCATAACTTGATGCAAAATCAAGAGCACCTCATTTACCCTTACTTATAAGGATCTGCAGCATCCCGCAAGCCATCACCTAGGAAGTTGAAGGCAAGAATAACAAGAATGACCGGCACTACTGGAAACAATAACCAAGGGTAAAGCGCGATAACATTAATGCTTCTCGCTTCTGTGAGTAGAATCCCCCAACTGGTTGTCGGTGGCCGCAAGCCTATACCCAGAAAGCTCAGAGCCGTTTCCCCAAGTATCATACCCGGTACCGCCAGGGTTGCACTAGCAATAAGATGCGACATGAATCCTGGCACAAGATGGCTGCGTATGACCCGACTGCTTTTAGCCCCTAGCAACTGGGCGGCTACAACAAAATCTTCATCGCGCAGTGACAACAGCTTGGAGCGTACTGCTCGTGCCAGGCCTGTCCAGTCTATTAATCCTAATATGACCGTTATGCCAACATAAACCAGCAAAGGGCTCCAGGTAAGCGGAATAATTGTCGCCAATGCCATCCATAATGGGATGCTCGGGATGGATTGCAAAACCTCAGTGATTCTTTGCACCATCATGTCAAACAGACCGCCACGATAACCAGCAATACCACCGATGACTATCCCCAGCACAAAACTCATTATTACGCCAAGGATACCAATGGTAAGAGAAATTCTTGCACCGTATATGGTTCGAGACAGAATATCCCGACCGAGACGATCTGTCCCCAATAAAAACATTTGTCCATTTTCTGCTGGGCATACCAGATGCAGATCTGTGTCTATAACATTCCAGAAACTGTAGGAATCTGCACGACAGAAAAATCGTAATTCTTGAATATCATTTTCATCGTCAGCATAGTTACGCCGCAGAGTTGTCATGTCTAAAATCATGGTCTTGCCGTAGACATAAGGTCTGACCAATTCACCATCACGAAAAATATGTATCGCCGTAGGTGGGGCATAGATGGATTCGGTATGGCGCGTGTGCAGATTGTACGGCGCCAGAAATTCGCTAATCGTAATTCCAAGGTAGATCAGAATCAGAAAAATAAGCGACACCAACGCAGGTTTGTGTTGACGAAAATGCAGCCACATCAATCTCGATTGTGAAGCCATAGCTGAAGAATCAGCTACGTTATCGTTTTCCAGATCATTGGGATCATAAGGCGCTGTGGATACAAAGTGATCCAGCGGCTTTCCTGAATCAGGCAATGGCGACTTGGAATTCATACGTTTCGCCCTTTTCCAAATCGGATACGAGGATCTAGTATGGCCAATGCTATATCAGACACTAAAACACCAATAACAGTCAGGAACGCCAAGAACATCAGGAACGACCCTGCCAGATACATATCCTGACTCTGCAATGCTTGTATCAGCATAGGGCCTGTTGTTTCTAATGACAGAACAATCGCTGTGACTTCTGCTCCAGATATTACTGCAGGCAAGATAGAACCAATATCTGAAATGAAGAAGTTCAAAGCCATGCGCAAAGGGTATTTTCTGAGCACCTTCTTTGGGTGTAATCCTTTTGCACGTGCCGTGATCACATACTGCTTTCTCAATTCATCAAGCAAGTTAGCCCGCAATCGACGAATCATTGCGGCAGTACCCGCTGTACCGATAATAATGACCGGAATCCAGAGATGCTCAAGAATGGATATAAATTTATCCCAGGACATCGACTGATTCAGATACTCCCGGTCCATCAGATGACCAATGGATGTTCCGAACCACACGTTAGCAAAGTACATCATGACCAAGGCCAGAATAAAGTTAGGCACAGCAATACCAATCATGCCTACAAGCGTTAGCCCGTAGTCGCCCCAACTGTACTGATGTGTTGCCGAGTAGATCCCAATAGGAAAAGCGATGAGCCAAGTAAAAGCTATGGTAACTACCGAGACCATTATGGTTAACCACAACCGGTCGCCTACTACTTCATTCACAGGTAGGCGATATTCAAACGAGTAGCCAAAGTCGCCTACAACCATTCCGGTAATCCAATGCCAATAACGTACTGTTATTGGTTGGTCAAAACCGTAGCGCTCTCTTAGAACCTCGATCTCTGCCAGATCAGCAGTTTCTCCCATGGCTTTAAGCTCAGCCACGTAGCTTTCAAAAAAATCACCCGGCGGTAACTCTATGATGGTGAAAACCAGAATCGAGATAATTAACAAGGTGGGGATCATTGTGATGATCCGCCAAAATATATAACTGAACATAGCTATAGGGTGTCGTCAAGCCAGAAGGTATCGGGCATGTAAATACCCAGATAGCTGGTGGGCGCAAATCCGACCAGAGCCTCATCAGGCAAATTGCGTAACCGGGCGGAGCGAACTACGGGCTGCAAACTGCCGTTGACAGTGCCAATGGAAAACACCTGATCAGCATGAATCTCCAGCATCTCAATCCAGATTTTTTCTCGCTCCTCATCTTCAGAGGTCAACATCCACTCATCAAGCAACGCCCGTAGCCGCAACACTTCCGGCATATCGGGTATCTGACCTTGCATTTTTGCGGACATGTAGTGCAGGCCCCAAACCGGCCATTGAAGCTGATCAATAGAGCTGGGGGCGAGTGCTGTTGGTGGCATCTGAGCCGATGGCAACCCGTTATCAAGGCCAAACCAGACCGACATCACAACCTGACCACCAGTAACCCGGCTGCGGAAAATATCACGCTGTGACGAACGTACAAACAAGGCGATGCCAACCTCTCTGTAGTGATCCGCAATTAGCTCAAGCATGTCTGTTTGAAGCGTGCTGTCACCAGCAGACTCAATGGTTATATTGGCAACACGGCCATCAGGCAACAAACGGATGCCATTACCTGCCCGTTCAGTGAGACCTAGCTCGTCTAACAATGCATTTGCCTGCTCAGGATCAAAGCTGGCCCAGGCAGCGGCATACTCTGGTTTGAACAAAGGGCTTTCAGGTAAAACGGTGTCCGCACTTTCGTTAGCCAGACCATAGTAAATAACCTGATTTATTTCACGCCGATTAATCGCCAGCGACAGTGCCCGCCGCATTCGCACGTCCTGAAACAAGGCTCTCCAGACTTCATCCTGGCAGTTAAGGTTGGGATACAAAGCAACACTGGATCCTTGTGTTCTGCGCCACAAAGACACTTTCAGTGGAAATCGATTCTCAGCCTCTTTTATCATTGTGTAATCAGGCAGCGCAATTCCGGTAACTTGCAAATCGCTTTCGCCCGTTGCTACCTTGGCACCAATGATTTCAGCAGAACTAACATTGAGCACGAGCTGATCTATGTATGGCAGCTGTTTGCCATTCTCATCAACTCTGTGAAAATAAGGATTGCGTTCGAACACAAATTGTTCGGCCGGTGGGAAGGTCGTTGGTCGCCACGCCTCAAGCGTGGGCAGTTCAGGATTTTCAGGTCTATTCTGTCGAGACATCTTACGGTGCAAGCCAACCCAATCGTCCACACGATTCTCTTCAATTAACCGGGCAAGAACAGCATCCGTTTGAAAGTCAGTATGAAACTGCTGCATGTAGCTTGCTGGCAGTGCCAGTGTTTGAGGGATAGGTGCCGCCAGCAAATCTAGAAACTGCGGCATGGGCACTTCCCATGTGTAGCGCACCGTCCGTTTGTTCACCACCTCAAAGACAGGGCCCTCACCATCTGACTTGAGTCTTGCCGGCATGCCCCCTCGCAGGATGTCACGATTAAGAATAACGTTATCCCAAAAGTAACTAAAATCTGCCGACGTAAGCTCACTGCCATCTGACCAACGATGTCCTTCGCGCAAATGAAAGGTAAATATTCGCCCCTCTTCTACCTCGTAAGACTCAAGAATATCAGGCACCAGATTGAGATCTTCGTCGTAACCGACAAGCCGTGAATAACTGAAGATAGGCACGTATCGAATATCTTTTTGGCGCCCGATGAGCATGCGCAATTTGCCGCCGTATTCACCGGGCATACGATCCATAGTCGTAAGGTCCACCACCCGAGGATTTTTAGGCAAACGCTCGTTTAGCGGTGGTAATGAACCTGAGCTTATGGCAGCGTCGTAATACGGCACATCGCTGGTATTCGCCAATAGCTGTTTGGGTAGTGTGGAACACGCTACAAGCGCGAGTAATTCACGGCGCGTCATCATTGTCTTAACTCTCCGGCATCAGCTGAACTTCGAGCAAGTACAACATGCCCGTTGCCTAGATCAACACTGGATAAACCGGTGTCAGCGTCAGCACAGAACACCTTATCCCAGTTTTGTGAAGCCGATTGGCTGGACGTGGCTGCAGTAGAGAAATCCAACGGTCGATCAAGATCCGGAAATGGCACAGCATTCATTAATGATCGAGTGTAAGGATGAACCGGATTTTTCATGATGATTTCTCTGGGTGCTATTTCGACGATCTTGCCGGCCCACATAACCGCTACCCGATCCGCAATGTAGTCGATAACGGCCAGATTGTGAGAAACAAACAAATATGTCAACCCCATATCTTTTTGTAAGTCTTTTAGTAAATTGAGTATTTGTGCCTGCACTGAAACATCGAGTGCCGACACAGGCTCATCACAAATTATAAGGCTTGGCGCGAGCGCTAAAGAACGGGCAATACCGATACGTTGGCGCTGTCCACCAGAAAAACTGTGAGGATAGCGCTGCAGAGCGTTAGTGCCCATACCCACGGCCTTCAATAGCGCCTCTATTGCATTATTGCGTTGCGCGCGAGTGCCTCGCTCATGAATTTCAAAGGGCTCACGCAGAATATTTGAAACCGTCATGCGCGGCGACAATGAAGATATCGGATCTTGAAAAATCAGCTGTATACGTGTGCGTAACTCTTCCAGCGCGGCATCCTGAACGGCCAATACATCTACAGGGCCTGCACCTTCATCAAAGACAACACTGCCTGTATCAGGAGTTACCGCACGCATGAGAATTTTAGATAAAGTGGTCTTACCACTGCCACTTTCACCCACTAAGCCTAAGCATTCTCCGCGATAAATATCAAAGCTCACACCGTCTACCGCACGCGCTAGTGCACTTTTGCTTTTTTTGAGTCGCCACTGTTGTTTACGGGTGACGTAGCTTTTACTGATATCGCGCACACTGAGTATGACTTCCGGCGCTTTGTCGATGCTCAGCTTTGGAACCATGAGTTGATTATGTAAATCGTCAACATTTGTGTCAATTTCGCGAAGCGGTGTGAGGCGCGTGGCTCGATCCATATCAAAATGCGGGATTGCCCCCAGCAACCCCTTCAGATAAGGATGCTCGGGGTGGCGAAACAGGGTATCGATAGGCCCCGCCTCCATGATTTGCCCACGGTAGATAACCGACACCTCATCAGCCATGTTGGCCACCACACCCAGGTCATGGGTGATCAGCAAGATGGCCATTTTCAGGCGACTTTGCAACTCGGACAAAAGCTCTAAAATCTGTGCCTGTATTGTGACGTCCAAAGCGGTTGTGGGTTCGTCAGCAATCAGAAGCGCCGGCTCACAGATCAGCGCCATAGCAATCATCGCACGCTGACGCATGCCACCAGACAGCTCAAAAGAGTACATGTCGAAAACTTTAGCAGGATCCGCAAACCCCACGAGTCCCAACATTTTTTCACAGGTATCACGTCGTTCCGCAGGCTTCTGCAACGTGTGCTCAGTGAGAATCTCTGATATTTGGTCACCAATGGTGTGCAATGGTGAAAATGAGGTCATTGGCTCCTGGAAAATCATGCCAATGCGGTTGCCACGGATTGAACGAATCTGGCGGCCATCATGTGGCAATTGGACCATGTCTTGCGGCTCATTTGACATGTCAGGGTCTGTGAATAGCACACGCCCACTGACTTCTGCATTGGCCGTTTGCAGCCCCATGACCACCTGACTAATGACCGACTTACCCGAGCCTGACTCGCCAACCAGCGCAGTCACCTTGCCCGGTAGAACTCGCAAGCTAGCGCCTTTGACGGCTCTTACAGGCCCTGACACGCTTGGAAACGATACGTGAAGGTCCTCGATGCGAAGTAAATCCGCTGTTGAAGCAAACTGATTATCTGTACTGGATGGGGCCGTCATGGAAAAGCTCGTTATCTCAACAGTGTGGATATACTACCGGTGTATTGCTCCTTCGACAAATTCTACTTGTTATGTCATCAAAAGAGATCTTGAATAGGCGGCTGGCCGAGGCCACGGACCTTCGAAGTTTAGGCAAGTTCTGTGAGGCTGAAACACTGCTGCACGCCATCGAAAAGGATCCTGATAGCCATCTTCTGGGACCTGCCACTGTGCACGGCTTACCTCGACGTTTGCACGCAGCGTGGTTGAAGCTTGCTAAAGCTCAAGGCGACAGAATTCGGACCACAGGGCTTCAATACACGCTTGTCCCTCCTGAGGCCACTCTCAACCAATTTGCAACATTTACGCTGGCAGAACGCAAGCAGCTAGCCAACATCAATAGTCTTCGAGTACCTGCCCTGTTACATCAGATCTGGATAGGTGACAAAGCTGCACCAGCGGGCACTGAGGCTTGGCGGCAACACGCAAAACTCAACAATATCGATTATCAACTGTGGGACGA
This sequence comes from Granulosicoccus sp., assembly GCA_023301725.1. GTDB lineage: Bacteria > Pseudomonadota > Gammaproteobacteria > Granulosicoccales > Granulosicoccaceae > Granulosicoccus. The sequence continues at coordinate 92,079 of JALZUD010000013.1, forward strand.
GAACAAGCTTCAGACGCTGGGTATTGAGAAAAATGCAGCCTATAACGCGATGCGTTCGAAGGGGGATTTACCCGGAGCAGTTGATGTGGCCCGCTACTTGATTCTTGAGCGTTTTGGAGGGATCTATCTTGATTGTGACTGGTACCCAGTGCGCAACGACATCAGCTTTTTTGACCTATTACCCATGACAGGGCTCATAGCAATGCCCGAAAACATTCCACGACAGACCGGTAAAGGTAGCCTGCTACTTGCTAATTCATTCATTGCAACACCTCCCGGGCATTTGACGTTCAAGCGGTTACTCGCCAGCATGGAGCACATCATAGAGTTGCTTCCCAAAGCACCCGCCTGGTGGTCAACGGGACCGCTGCTATTTACATTAATGAGTCGCGGAGGTTCTGTGACTCTGGCAGATGCCGGGCTGGTGGCCGGCAATCTGCCGCAAACCACATCACTGCCAGAGGTTGTAAGCTGGTGCGAACAAAAACGCTTGAACGACAGTGGGCTGTTGCTAGCTTGGCGCTCATGGAGCCGTGAAGAGTAGATCAGATGCGGCCACCCAGCGAACCGCTGGATGCTTTTGCAACAAAGCTAGAGCCTGTTGTAAAAAATCCCAAGTGGTTGGTGTGTGCACAAGATGATGAGTGAGGATGCCTATAGTGGACCTGCCCGCATGCAATTGCGCAACGATCTCTGCCACAAGTTCACAGGATTCGCGCACACCGTTACCACCTTTGGCGTAAATCACATCGATCTGCGTATTTAGCATGGGCACACCGGCGGATGCTTCAGGGCCAAATGTGGATACACCGGTGAAATCCAGCGCGCTCAGCTGCTTCAGAACACCCTCGGATATTCGGTTCCATGGTGGTACCAGTAAGGGTACAAACCGTGAACCGTGCAGCCGAGAAAGCTTTGCGAAGCCACGTTCCAATTCGCCAAGCACCTGCTCGATCGGCCTATCATCGCCAAGCTCACATTTTTTTTTATCATGCGGTGCGTGATTAGTGTGTGACCAACCATGAACAGCCACCGACACACCAGTGTAACCTGCCAAGCGATGCACCAGTGCATCTCCTGTATGCTCAGGAATAACTGCCAAAGTGAGTGGCACGTTATTAGATTCACAAACATCCAACAGCTGCGAAAGAGGCTCACTAGGCTCTACCGCATCGTCATCACGCAGCCAGAAATCAACCTGTTCGCCAGCTGCGGCTTTACTGTCCAACGCACCTCGCAGAGTGGAAAACGTACTCAGCTCTTGTCTATTCACTGACCAACAACCCGTTGCAATTGTTCCGCGAGCGTAGCACTCGCCCTAGGCAAACTGTGAAAGTTGCGCACATGCTCAACTGCATTGCTAGACATGGTTGTCAGTTGCTTTTCGTCATTTAACAAAGAGGCTATAGCTTGAGCATACAGTTCGTCGTTTAAGCCTTCAGTCAATAAGCCTGTTTTGCCATGATCTACAACCTCTGGCACACCCGCAATGTCGAACGCCACCACAGGCACTCCCGCGGCTTGTGCTTCCAGATAGGCAAGACCATAGGCCTCTCCACAACCAGGCCACACATAAAGAGAACTCTTTGCCAGCAGCTCAGCAATGGCCGATTGTTCAAGTAATCCATGCCACTGCACACGCTTCTCTGGAATCTCTCTAAAGCACTCTTGCACTTGGTCATACAAGGGTCCATGCCCTATCACCGACAATGTCCATGGAACACCATGCAGCTGATTAAGCGCTGCAGCCAGATGCTCGAAACTGTTCATTTTATCGCCCGAACGCATCATGGCAACCACCACCATATGTCGATTTTTACGTACTGTATTGGACACAAAAAACGGCGTAGCGTCGATAAACGGACGCACTTTAGCCAAGGAGGCCGTAGCTGAAGCTTGTTGCAACCCCACTTTGTCTCGTTCGGTAAAACACAGATTGACCGCCGCCTGATTAATAGCTTCTAACACCGTATCTTGCATTTCACCCCAAGCACTTGTTTCACGGCGTGGCGAATAGCTGGCTTCTGCAGTGATGTAGGGCACATCATATCTACGGCACAGTATGGGGCCGATTAAATCCGGGGACTTATAATACGGGTGATAGCAAAACCAGCACAAAGGCGGGCCCTCAATATTCCACAATGCCGACAAACGCTCTATTTCAAGTTCAGCCGTTTGCACAATGTCATTAACAAAGGAGCTATCCAACGGGTCGCGTATAAAAGCCCGAAGTGAAGATGCAATGCGAACATCGTACCCCGCCATCTCGAGTGCTTGCATCAACAATCGGCTCATCAGCCGATCTCCTGATGGTGAGGGATGATCAACTGGCTTCATCGGTGAGTAGAATGCTATATACCTTCTGGGAGCTTTCTCTGTCATCCGAGTGCCAAAGCCTTTATTTTTACAACGATTGTTATCAGAACGATTGTTACTACGACTGCTAAACAGATCGCTTGCGTACGGCAAATAATACACTCTGTCGATGCAGGACCTGCACAAAGAATTTTCATGCTGCGCCAACCCGGGCTACTCATGAGACGTGTATGTCATGAACAATCAGGGTTAGGGTAAAGTACAAGCACTAAAGCTCCTACAACACGCCGCTAGCCTATGCCCAGCCGAACAATAACAGAAGCCCCCCACCGAGTTGCTGTTATCGCCGATGCGCACTTGCACGACATCAACAGTGACTACGACTTCGAAGGATTGAACCTGAGTGGCGATCAATTAACCCTAAGAAGCTGGACCGATACACGTCGCTCCTCCCGCGTTTTCAATGAAAGTAAAGCTGCACTGATTTATACACTGCAAGACATTGTGGACCATGGCATAAAGTACGTCGTTTTACTGGGTGATTACTCTGACGACGGGCAAATAGAATCGATTGATCGGGTTAAGCAACTTCTGCATTCCTACTCACAGCAATTCGGCTTACGATTTTTCGCGGTTAATGGTAATCACGATGCTGTCGCTCTGCATGGCAAACAGCAATCAACGCGCTTCGTACTAGACACAGAACGAACAGTGCTTGTGACCAGCGACCCTAAGGTGGCAGCCTTTGAGCCGGACTCAGCTGTGTTGACTCATAAAATGTCTTGTGAAGGAGTAGCCAGTAGCGTTGGTAAGATGTCTGATTTTGGCTTATGTAACAGCCAAGACTTTATTCACTGGGAAACGCCTTTTGGCCTTGATGATTGTGTCAATTCAAGACGGTACAGCGCCACTTCCAACGATGGCGAAACCACCCACGAGCTGGTAGATGCGTCGTATCTGGTTGAGCCCGAAGATGGACTTTGGCTAATGATGATTGACGCCAATGTATTTGAGCCACGAAACGGCGGCGTAAACCCAGCAAAGAAAAAAGCCTTTATTGACAGCTCCGAGGCCGGATGGAACGCTGTGTTGCGTCAACGGCCACACCTTTTGCGCTGGATAAATGATGTCACTATGCGCGCAAAAAACACCTGTAAGACACTACTAGTATTTTCACACTACCCTACCATTGACCCATTTGGTGAAACAGCAGATCTGGCATTTGAATTGTTTGGCAACTACGATATGCATAGGCGTAGGCCTGAACAAGCTGTGGCAAAATCGCTATTGGATGCTGGCGTGAACACACACTTCGCCGGTCATTTACACATACATTCAGTTTCACAATTTGCGCACAATAATCTCACGCTGATCGATCATGTGGTGCCCTCACTGGTGGCGTACCCACCAGGCTACAAAATCATCGATGCAAGTGCGCACAAGCTCGACACCACGTTAGTTTCCATTGACAACATGGAACTCGATACGCGCCTGATCAACCATTACACTCAAGAGCAAACGTTGCGGGGAGTAGCTGACAAAGCAGCGTTTGGCGCCTCTAACTACGGTGAATTTCTCTATCATAGAATGCGCTTGAGGGCGATTCACCACTACCTGCCTAGGGATTGGCCAGACGACATTACGCGCGCAGTAGCAAATACTTCACTTGCTGATCTGCTCATGTTGCTGAACGCCACGCAAGATAACAATCCTGACGTGGCAAAGTTACACAAGGCAAAGCGACGTGACTCGTCGCTTAAAAACCACCCCTTACCGGTCGATCCCTCAATATCTGAAGACGATCTTGCTGGATGTGCAATGACAACGTTGATTGCAGACTGGTACTGCCTAAGACATGCAGGCAGTAATGCCTACCAACACATTACTCCTGCAAACCTTGCACTCTATAGTGCACTGTGTGAGACGTTCAAGGAGCAAAACAGCCCTTGGCCACAAAAGCTCGACCCATCACACTACCGCTTTTTTCTGAACTTCATCAAACTGTTCAAAGGTGCTCTACAACGCGCAGACAACCCAGTGTGCTGAGCGTCAAGATCAATTTCTCGGCACGATAAGATTATTCACCACAAAACGCACACCAGTGACGGTATAGGCAATACGCTCGGCCTCAAAAGTGAGAGCAGAATCATTGACGGTGCCTGAAAGCTTCACTGTATCTTCGTTATCCTGACCAACGCTAATCTGCTGATAACGAGTTCGGGCGCTTGCCTTCAACGCCGCTCGCACCTGATTTGACAATGGTGCGGAATTTTCAATGGGTGCGAAAGTGTTCACCTGGTGATCGTCAGAAAAAACAACAGGGCCGTTTTCTGTGGCACAACCCAATAGCATGATTGTAGCTAGGAACAATCCTGTGACATTTGCCACGCGCTTTAAATTAATCAACGAAGTCTCCTGAACCGCTATTGCGTTTTACGATGGTGTTAGTTTAGTTGATGCCGAGGTGAAGCACGTGAAGTATTTCAACACTGTGGTGCAGTTGGCAAAGCATGCTGCTTGGCTTGATGTCGCCCCCACATTCACACGTGCCGAGAGCCGGACGACGGCTCAAAACATGGGCCATTAAGCCTCTTTTGCCTTACCGCCCATACATGGCGGAGACTCTGGTACCACACCGTCACGCTCTTGCCACTGACTGGCCGTATATGTATGCATACTCAACGCGTGAACGCCTCCCGCCAGTTGGGCGGCCAATAGCTTATTCACTGTGCGATGCCTAGCAACAAGATTCTTGCCTTCAAAAGCATCACTAACAATGGTCACTTTGAAATGACTCTCTGAGCCGGGAGGCACATTGTGCATGTGGCTTTCGTTAATCACATCAAGCCTAACAGGCGCCAGATGTTCCACCAGAATGTCGTTGATTTGTTCGGCAGTGGTCACAAAAAACTCCTTGAATAAACTGGGTAAAATCTAGATTTTCAGGCAACTTGAGTAAAGCATTAAGGTTTCAAACTTCAGGCGCAGCTGGCACCACTGTCAGCTTGTCGCTCATGCGTACAGACTTGCCTGTCAAATGATACTCATATATAGCTGCGTAAGCCAACACAGCCCGCACATATCTGCGAGTCTCGGTGAACAAAATGGTGTCGATCCATAAATCCGCGTCGGTTTCCTCATCGCGTAGCCACGCATCAACCCGGTGCGGGCCAGCGTTGTAGCCGGCAGTAGCAAGCACTTGATTGTTATCAAATTTGTTCATTACATAGCGCAGGTAATGCGTGCCTAGGCCAATATTGGTTCCCGCATCGGTCAAATCCCCTCTCCAGTCTTTCAGACCCTGAAGATCAGCCACGTACTCTGCGGTTCTTGGCATTAATTGCATCAGACCAACAGCACCAGCGCTGGACTGAACATCACGAATATAAGCACTTTCACGTCGTATCACACCAAAGATCCATGACGGCTCTATGCTGTTTTCAACGGAGGCTTTTGCCACCTCCGATCGGTATAACACAGGAAAGCGCAGCGAGATAGCACGCCGGTAATCCTCTCCACTTCTCCCAGCTGTGTAGATAGAGCGATCATGCAAACCCCATTCGCTGGCCACCACCGCGGCGGCGGCAAGTTGAGCGGACTCACGCGTTGTTTGGCTCAGCCAGTTATTCCATTCGCGCCGACTTTCGTTTTCTAACGATACACGCTCGAACTCTCGCGCCCGCAGCAACGAGGGCTCTGCTCGCAAACTAGCCAATGATTCTTCTGGCAGCACGATAGGTTCATCATAAATAGCGTAGTCCTGACCTAGCCTATCTGCTGCCAGAAAACCATGATAAGACTGCAGGCGAGCTAGCCAAGCATAGATGCGAAGCGCTTCCGCCGTGTTGCCCAATTGCTCGTTAGCACGAGCAACCCAATAGGCCCAGTGATCTTCGAGCGCCTCCTCGGCGGGCAGACGTTTGATAAAGGCCAACACGCCATCCCAATCTTGTACATACAGAGCAGTGCGAACACGCCATTCGGCCAATTCCAAGTCATCTTCTCGCTCATCAGTTTCTGCCAACCAGACTTGCGCCTCAGGCAAACGGCGGTACGCCGCACGCATAACAAGCGCACGATGTGTGTCGTAGTAGCGATCATCGAAAAACGTGTAATTGCTACGAATCTTCAACCAATGCTCAACCGCCGCCAGTGTATCTTCACGAGACCATCTAACAATTAAATCAGCAATGATGTGCCGATTGAGAACTGTGTTTTGCGCCAACTCACCACTTAGCAGCCATTCTTCTGGTTTGTCATCAACTTCTATCCAGCGGCGCACACGTTCACGGTCATTGGATGCTAGATACCCCAGCATAGGTTCGGCAAATTGTGGCTTGCTGGCCTCCATTGCCTGAAAGATTCGTGTCCAGATCGCGGTCACTGGTGGCGTTTCGGCAGCTTCGATCTGACGGAGAGTGTCAGCACAAATAGCATCGTGCTTGATCGGCTTGACCCATTGCGCAATCACACGCTCATCAAAACCTTTGATTTTGCCCGCCTCAAAGGCGGCACGAATAGTTGTGCAGGGCATTGCTGCTGCCAGTCGTGATTTGCCCACACCCAAAAAAAGCTCCCATTGCTCAGTCTCAGCTAGCCGCTTTTGCAGAAGCTGCGTCAGCCTGCGCGTCATTGACGTGTGCCCAGTGCGCTGCTCGAAGTCGTTTAGCGCGCTGACATCATCTAGCTCAGGTGTTTTGCTGCGAAAGCTTTTTTGCAGCTGCTCAAAAAGCAGGTAGTCATGTAGGGGGTAACCCTCCAGCGCTACAAGCAATTGCTCATAGACTTTATCGTCGCCGGCAACTAACTGCTCACGCGCGCGCGTGAAAAGCTCGCGTTGAGCGACAAGCTCAGAGGTATCTGATGGAAAGGTGTTCGGCGTGGACGCTCCCGCAGAACCACCTAACACCAAGGTAGCCGAGATCAGCAGTAAACGGCGCGCACTTGGCATCAATCGCCAGTAACTTAATCGCGGCTGTTCAGTCATATTTCTCACCCTAAGCGAACCCGTTTAAGCGGTCCATTGCAAAGATAGATAGAATTATCATTCCATCGCGTACTTTAGTACAGTTTGAGGAAAATAAGAGTGTCCGCGTCATCGAACAGTTCAACCCTAAAAAGCGTCTCCCCTTTGCCAGTTATCAACGTTTCAGGTTACCGGTTTACCAAGCTTGATTACCTGCCAGTTTTGCAAGCAGACATGGATACAGCACTGCGTGCAACCGGCGTACTTGGCACTATTTTACTAGCCGATGAGGGCATCAACATAGCCTTATCTGGCAGTCGCGAGCAGATCGATGCCGCGATTCAGTACTTCCAGAACCATGCCAGTTTTCACGATATCTGGTTAAAAGAAAGTGCATCCGAAGAAATACCCTTTTCTAAATTAAAAGTCCGTATTCGTCACGAAATCATCGCTTTTGATGGGGCTGGCGCCTCAGATCGGCAATTACAGCGCCCCAATGCACCCTCACTAGATCCCACCACTTTGGCACAATGGCTCGAAGAGGGACGCGATATAACGTTGCTGGACACCCGCAACACCTACGAAATTGAATCTGGCACCTTCACTACCGCCGAGCACCTCGATATCGCGCACTTTCGTGACTTCCAGGAAGCGATCAAGAGCGCACTGAGTGAAGGTCGATTATCTCTGGATAAGCCCACGGTGACCTTCTGTACTGGCGGCATCCGTTGTGAGAAAGCAGCCCCGTGGATGCTCGAACAGGGCTTCAAAGAGGTTTATCAGATTGAAGGCGGCGTTTTGAATTACTTCGAACAAACCGGCGGCAAACATTGGGATGGAGATTGCTTCGTTTTTGACGACCGAGTTGAGGTTGACAAGGCACTGCATCCCACAGGGGCCACCTGGTGCACTTTCTGCCAATTGACTATCGCAGCCGATCAGACATGCACTTGTCAGCCCTCCTTGACTGCCATGGAAATGGTGTAGCTTTTACCCTGTTTGAGCTTGCGATAATTTCCAAATACATCGGTAAACGATCGCTTGATAAACCCTCTTAAACCATTAATAGTGACCACCACGATACGTGCGCCCGGCTGCATGCGTCTTTGTGCATCATCGAACATGATCTGAAAGAACTCATTGCCAACCTTGGCTGGCAGATTGGACACCACCAATGTCAGTGGCAAGTTGGCATCCACGTGACTGAAACCGTTACTCAAGTAGGCTTGTGCATTGCCTAGGTTATTTCTTTGCGCATTGGCGTTAGCGTAATCAATAGCCAAGAAATCCTTGTCTACCATGTGCACCTGTCCATTGACAGCGCTTTTGGCAATAGCCAGGCCCAGCGGTCCATAGCCACACCCCATGTCTAGCACCACGTCATTGTCTTTAACGATCAAGTGCTCAAGCATTAGCTCACTGCCTTCATCGATAGCCCGGGGGGAGAACAGACCCCACGTGCTGTGTAGAGTTAACCTATTGCTCATTAACGTTGTGTCAATGACGAGATCTTTGCGCAGATGTTCTAAATTCATAAGCTAATTATACGTATCGGTTCATAGATCTACTTCGTTTCGTGCAAAAGTGCTCATATTTCGATATTCTTGTGCACTTTGACCTTCGCGGGTCTTTAGTTTCACGGGAGCAGTACATGCGTTTGATTTTGTTAGGCGGGCCAGGTGCCGGCAAAGGCACTCAAGCTTGCTATCTGACAGAGCGGTATGGAATTCCACAGATTTCCACTGGCGATATGTTACGTGCTGCGGTCAAAGCACAAACCCCCTTGGGTGTCGAAGCCAAGAAAGTCATGGATGCTGGAGACCTGATATCCGATGAAATTATCGTCGGCTTGGTCAAGGAGCGCATTAAAGAGCCCGATTGTGCCAAAGGTTTTTTGTTCGACGGGTTCCCCAGAACGCTTGCACAGGCAGACGCCCTGAAAGACGCTAACGTTGATTTACGTGCGGTAGTTGAGATAGACGTAGAACACGACGAAATTATCAAACGAATGGGTGGCCGGCGCATACATGAATCCTCTGGCCGGAGTTACCACACCGAGTATAACCCCCCAAAAGTGGAAGACAAGGACGATCTAACCGGTGAGCCACTGATTCAACGTGAAGACGACAAGGAAGAAACCGTTAAATACCGCCTATCTGTCTATGAGGAGCAAACGTCGCCACTCAAGGAATATTACAGCTCGTGGTCAAAAACTGGCGATGCTGCAGCGCCAGCGTATATCAAAGTGAAAGGTGTGGGCAGCGTTGACGACATTCGTGACAGCATTTTTACCAAGCTGGATTCATTAGCAACACCTGCCTAGGGGGCTATTCGCCCCCAAGACGTCAGCCTCAACACGAGGCTGACTATTCGGACAACAGGCATTCTCGCATAGCCTGCAACGTGGCCTCAGGCTGCTCGGTCATCACCATGTGACCGCAATTGCTTAGTACTTTGAGCTCAGCGCCTAAAAAACCTTGCAACTGCTTTGCTGCTCGCATGGGCGTCATTCGATCATCTTTGCCAGCGATAACAGTGCACCGCTTACCCTTAAGCAGTTTCGCAGCAGCCTCACCGCCAGCGTAGGCATTACAGGCCTGAAGGTCTTTGTACAAAACACCCGGAGCGGCTCGCTCCAACAATGCCATGGCAAGATTCTGAACATTGATGCCGGCCAGAGGGTTATGGCCCAATTGCGAGCCAAAGCTATGGCTAAATATTGCAATCATATCAACCGCTGATTGATCGTTTGCCTTCGCTGCATCTAGCAAAGGTTTGCCAACTGGCATAGGGTATCCTGCTCCTAAAAGCAGTAGTTGCGCGGTTTGCTCCGGGCGCTGTGATGCCGCCTCCAACGCAATCAGGCTTCCCATACTATGGCCGCCAAGGATGAGTGGCTCTGAGGGTAGAGCATGCTTGGATTGTAATTCATCAATCAACGTCCAGACATGTGCAGCCTGAGCCTCGATAGATTCTAACGCCTCACCTGCGGACGCACCGTGCCCGGGCAGATCAGCCGCCACCACATTGAATCCATGGCGTGCAAAATAACGTGCCAGCAACACCCATGCCGTACGATCCATGCCCGCGCCGTGCTGCAAAAGCAGTGTTCGCTGCCCCTCTTTCCATGGCATGCCACCGGTCCCGACAAACAGCTCTGTACCCGCAAGATTGATCTTCATTTGCTGGCTCTCTTTAGTGCTTGACCAAGATCAGCCAACAAGTCGTCAATAGCTTCAAGCCCCACAGATAAACGAACTAGTCCGGGGGATATACCTGCACTGATAAGCGCCTCATCATCCATACGCGAATGCGTAGTACTGGCCGGATGAATGACCAGCGATTTTGCATCACCCACATTGGCCAGATGAGAGAACAGCTGCAAGCTCTCAATAAACGTATTGCCCGCTGCTCGACCTCCAGCCAGCTCGAAACTGAATACCGCGCCGTAGCCTTTAGGCAACAACTGCTTAGCCAATTCATGATCACCATGGCTCGGTATAGAAGGATGATGGACCGCAGCTACTGCTTCATGTTGTGCAAGAAAATCTACAATGTGTTGCGTGTTAGACACATGTTTTTCCATACGCATGGGTAGCGTTTCCAGACCTTGCAACAAATGAAATGCGTTACCGGGTGACAGGCTTGCACCAAAGTCCCGCAAGCCCTCTTTACGCGCACGCATAATGAACGCAGCCGGACCAAATTCTTCTACAAAATCCATCCCATGAAAGCCTGCATACGGCTCGGTTAGTTCTGGAAACCGACCTGAAGCCTCCCAGTCGAAACGGCCACTATCAACCAAGACACCACCTAGCGCGATACCGTGACCACCCATGAACTTGGTTAAAGAGTGCATGACAATATCTGCGCCCAGTGACATAGCTCTGAGTAGGTAAGGCGTTGTCAGAGTGGCGTCAATCATTAACGGTACACCAGCCGCATGTGCGATGGCAGATACCTTGGGAATATCCAGCACTTCACAACGTGGATTAGCGACCGTTTCCGCAAACACAACGCGCGTTTCAGGCCTGATGGCATCTGCAAACGCTTGAGGATCCTGAGGATCGACAAACGTGGTTTCGATACCGAAGCGCGGCAGCGTATAGGTGAGTAAATTGTGTGTTCCACCATAGAGAGCCCGAGATGCCACGATATGACTACCTGCGCCGCATAGGGTTGCTAACCCCAAATGAATGGCTGCCATACCACTGGCTGTACAAACAGCGCCCACACCCCCTTCAAGCGCTGCAACACGTTCCTCCAGCACCGCCACTGTCGGGTTGGAAATACGTGAATAAACGTGCCCTGCTCGGGCGGTGTCGAACAAAGATGACGCCTTATTGCTGTCATCAAAGACGTAAGATGTGGTCTGGTAGATAGGCGTTGCACGCGCACGTGTTTCGCTATCGGGCTGCTGCCCAGCATGCAATGCCAGAGTGTCAAAACCGAGAAAAGCCGGGCCTGCCATAGGGTTATTCCTGAATGTTGTTAAAAGTCTTAAGTAAAGCCTTAAGTAATGCCGAATTCGTCTTCACGCGCTCGTTTTACCACATCATAGTGTTCGCTTAACAAATCACTCTTTGTTACCACACCCAAGAGGGTGGGTTTTTCGCGATCACTACGATCGAGAACGGGAATGTACTCGTGCTCACGCTCCGCCATGTTTTGCACCGCAGTAACTATATTGGTCATGGTGTTAATGCTGTAATCAGCACCCAGTGCAGCCTCTATGGCAGGCGAATCCATACCAGCCTCAATGGAATAGGCCACTATCATGGACAGCGAAGCACTGCCTGCAAACACATCATCATCGCCTTTGAACACCACAACACGCTGACGCTGAGAACCCATACGGGCGCTTAATTCGCCCACCGTGACGTCACTGTCAGATAACAAATATTCGTCGCTGATCAAGCTCTCTACTTTATGGGTCATTAACAGGCTGATGTCTCGACCACGTGAAAGATTGATTTGCCTCTTGGCCAGCTGCCAGCGGAAAAATGACCCATGCTCCCCAATCTGCATGACTGTGCTGGCAAAGGCTGCGGCTGTCATCACACCTAGAGTAATGTCATAGTCACGGGTGAGCTCAAACATGATGAGCACAGTAGAAATAGGCGCACCCAGAAGCGCCGAACTGACCGCTGCCATACCGATAATTGCGTACACCCCGGGCTCGCTCAAGGGCACGCCAGTGAGGTTCAACAGAGCCCAGAGCAACCCTCCCATCATCGAGCCCAAAAACAACGCAGGGGCAAACACACCACCCGCGAAGCCACTACTTAAAGCCAAGGCAACCACTAGCATTTTGGCAAGCATAAGGTACAAGAGTAGGTCGCCTGGCAATGCACCGTTGACTGCCAATAGTGTGCCTTCGTAACCTATTCCCATAACCATAGGTAGTTGCGTAGCGACCAGCCCCATCATCAGCCCTGCCAATGCAGGTTTAAGCCAACCAGGTGTAGCAGAGTAGACCCACAGCTTTTGCAAGTAGCCAATCAGAAACAACAGACTCTTACCAAGCAAAGCACCGAAAACACCCAACAAGGCAAATAATAAGAACTCACCATTTGATTCGATCACATGGGGTAGCACAGGAAACAACGGTTCACTCCCCAGAAAATAAAAACGCACCAGCATGGCTAACACTGTCGCAATCACGATAGGCGCAAACACCCGTAGCGTGTAGTAGCCAACAACGACTTCTAACGCGAAGATGACGGCTGCCAATGGCGTGTTGAACGAGACAGCAACAGCTGCAGCTGCACCACAGCCTAACAAAGCGAGTGACTGTTTATGGTCTAGCTTAAAGCGCTCGGCAAGGTAGGCACTAATGGATGCGCCAATATGAACCGCCGGGCCTTCTCGGCCCAGAGGTGCACCTACGCCCAGTGATACACCTGTGGCAAGCGCTGCGCCAACGCCTGAGCGCACAGGCATTCGCGCGCTGTTTAACGCACAGGCCTCCATCACATCTGCAATACCGTGATAACGCTTGCCAGGCAGGAATTGCACAACAATGCCAATCACCAAACCACCCACAGCGGGCACTAACACAACCTGCCAGGCGGGCTGCATACTCACAATTTGTGTAAAACGGATTTCAGAGGCGGTGCCATAACCCAGCCATTGCACCAGCAAGATAAGCTCTATGAGCAACAGCGTAGCCAGCCCCACCAACGCACCGATAACGGCCGCCAACAAAAAGAAACCCAACCGATGCCGCAGCGCTGAGTGCGGTGCATCAGTGACGTCGACGTCAGCCAAGACCCATAGTCCGTTGAGCAAACTGCTTGCGTAGCGGCGATAGTGTGTCTAGCGATAACAAGCCTAATGCCCTAACATGAGCTGGCAGACTGGCCTTGCCCCGAAATCCTCGCGCCAAAATATCTGTGAACTGCACCACCTGTTGCTGATCACGTTGACGACTTGTCGAAAATTGCTGCAACAATTCAGCACTACCCGGATCAAGCTCAAGCGAATCATTTTGATCAACTGGTTTTAGCAAACGACATAGTTGGGCAACATCGCGCATAGCCAAGTTATAGCCTTGCCCTCCCACCGGATGTAACAGACGCATGGCATTGCCCAAAAGAACAGTACGCTCAGCGATTTGTGTTGCCGCCTCAATACGGATCAAGGGTACCGCTGTTCTTGGTCCAACACGACGAAAGGCCCCCAATCGATAACCAAAACGTTGTTGCAGGCGCTGAAGATAGTCACCATCACTCAACGATTGGATGGCCTCTCGCTCGTCGGGGTCAACACAATCAACAAAGCTCATGGTTTTTGCAGGGCGCGGTAATAAAGCCAAAGGTCCTGAGCTTGTGAAACGTTCATAGGCAATGTTGTTGTGATCGCCATCTAGCTGCACGGTGCCCAAAAAAGCTGATTGCTCGTAATCCACCTGATGCGTCTCGACTCCAACGCTTTGACGAATGGTTGAGGACACGCCATCGGCCGCAATTAACAACCGCGCTTTCAATGATGTATCGCCAAAGTGCACGCGAACACCGTCTGTCTCAACGTTCACGTTGTTAACACGCACACCTGTAACGTGCTGCACCGACGTGGCGTTAAGCTGCTGAACAAATCGCTCATTGACGAGTCGATTATTAACAACGTAACCAACAGCATCCGCATTGAGCTCATCGGCATTCAGGCGTGTTGAACCAAAATACCCTTTGTGCGATACATGTACCTGCAATATCGGACAGGCATCATCAGCAATGGCACTCCATAGGTTCTGTGATTCAAGCCAAAGACGGGTGCCCAAGCTCAATGCAGTGCATCGTTGGTGCAGATCAGGTGCTTCAGCATGCGAATGACTGCTGCTCGAAGTTGACTCATTGGCGTCTAGCAAGGTAACTGACCAACCCTGCGCACTGAGCACGCCTGCCAATGGAGTGCCGACGAGCCCAGCACCCACAATCGCAATGTCAACATCAGCGTTGACGCTATTCATCGCGCTGCATATAGGCTTCGATGTCGTCCGCTTGTTTTGGAACATCACCAGTTATGATGTTGCAGCCGCTTTTTGTGACAACCACATCGTCTTCAATACGCACCCCGATATTACGGAATTCTTTGGGTATTTTTCTGGAATTTCCTAAATACAAGCCAGGCTCTACCGTGATCACCATACCCGGCTCCAGCACACGCCAGTCACCGTTAACCTTGTAGTCCCCCACATCATGCACATCCATACCCAGCCAATGCCCAGTCTTGTGCATATAGAACGGTTTATAAGCTTCACTTTTCATCAATTGAGGCAGTGTGCCTTTGAGCACACCTATATCACGTAGCCCACGAGTGAGTACTTTTACAGCGGCCATATGTGGCTCGTTCCAATGATTGCCAGGCCGTGTTTTTTCTATTGCCGCCAACTGGGCTTCAAGCACAATGTCGTATACCGTACGCTGAGCTTTGCTGAATTTCCCACTGGCAGGTATGGTGCGCGTGATGTCACCTGCGTAGTAGTTAAGTTCGGCGCCAGAATCAATGAGCACCAGATCACCCTTATTAATGACATCGTTATTTTCTGTGTAATGTAAAATACAACCATTAGCCCCACTACCTACAATGGGTAAAAATGCATGGTCCGCGCCCTGAGATTTGTATTGGGCAATTAACGTTGCTTCAACTTCGTGCTCAACCATTCCAGGCTTAATCGTGCGCATGACTCGACAATGAGCGGCTGCACTGAGTTTTGCAGCAGCCTCCATCAAATTGATCTCTGCGCGGCTCTTGAACAGGCGCATTTCGTGTAGATGAAATTCTAAGGAAATGAAACTGTCAGGATCACCCCCATCTCGGCTACGACTCGATCGGGCTGTGTTAAGCCAACCCAGAACCTGAGCATCAAAGTGTTGGTCCCTACCCAGTGTGTGATAGACCGATTGCTTGTTCTCAAGCAAGCCCGGCAAAATATCGTCCAGATCACCTATTGGAAACGCATCATCAGCGCCTAGCGCCAACGGCGCATCCTCCACACCCAATCGACGCCCTTGCCAGGTTTCTTTTAACTCATCGCGCTCGCGACAAAACATGATGTACTGGCCAGCCTTACGGCCCGGGATGAGTACCAACAGCGCATCAGGCTCATCAAAGCCTGTGAGATACAACATGTTGCTGTCAGCTCGGTAGGCATAGTCGGTGTCGCGACTGCGCAAGCACGGCTTAGCGGCGGGGATCAGGGCAATGGAGTGATCGCCCATGATGCGCATCAAAGCGCGGCGGCGGCGCTTGAATTCTGCCGACTGTACCTTGGAAAAACGCTCAGTTCTACTTTTCCCCTTGCTCATGAAAGACTCCCCTGCGCAGCCTTCGTCGTAGGCCGACATTCCTCCAGAACTAGCAATACGCCAACACGCACGAATTCCAGAAGCTCAACATAGACATTTTCTTGTACCTCCAACGTCGGGCTCTCTCCCTCGTCATCTGCCTCACCCACTGGATCAGCGGCATCAATGGCCTGAAAATCCTCAATAATCTCACGCGAATCGTCCGGCAATGTGCGATTTCCTTGCTGCGCAATAGCCAGACCTATGCCGTAGGTGAATCCTGCGCAAAAATCACCCAGAGCGCGCACTCGAACACCCACCGGGGTTTCATCGTCGGGCAGAGCAGGCATAAATTCCAGATCTGTATCGTTCAGGGATGACAGCGTCTGGCCAAACCAGTCATCCATGGTCTTTAGCTGTGATGCCATGGGTGCGATATCTGCGGCTGCAAGCGAGGCCGCATCTAGTAATTCTGTGAACCAGTGGGTTTTCGCGGCAGTGCTGGTCTGGGCACACAATAGCCCGCAGCACAGCCCATGGACCTCGGATACCGACAGTGGCACATTTAATTGTGACAGCGCGCTGTCTAGATTCTGTAGGGAGAGATTCACAAAGATTTGGCTAATGACCCGAGTCGGGTTACGAGTATACAATGGGCCGACTGGGGTGCGCACTGCACGAGCAACCTCAGGCCACTCACCGAGGATATTGACCATGAGCAGCACGATGCTCCAAGATGAATTTAATCGTCTGGAAAACCGCATGCAGGATCTGATCAGCCTGTGCTCCAAACTTCATCTGGAAAACACGTCTTTAAAGACCCAGCAAGGATCTTTGGTTGAAGAACGAGCCAATCTCATTAAAAAGAACGAGCTTGCCAGAAGCAAGGTTGAAAAAATGATTGACCGCCTGAAATCACTGGAGTCCAATCAATGAGCGACAAAGAACTCACAAACGATGGCAACGACCTAGGCAGTGCCAAACCCGCTCGATTACGCATTCTCGATAAAGAAGTGCAAATTGCCTGTAAACCAGGTGAAGAGGACGACCTGATGCAGGCGGCCGCGTACATTGATAAGTCCATGCGCGATTTACGCAAACGCAACACAACGTCGAGTATTGAAAAAATAGCGATTGTCACGGCTATTAATACTGCGCATGCGCTATTAAAGTCGCGATCACAAGAGACATTGGACGACACCGTACTGGAACGTGTTAGCGCAATCAACGACAAGCTGGACCAGATGCTGTCCAACTCTGAAGTAGATAACGCTTCAGGAAGCACCTCAGGTAGCTCTTAATTTAACGCGAGTTTCCATAGACAGAACAGCAGCAGCCCCGATTAACACGACACTACGATCTTGTATATCCATGACTATAACTCCTCGTTCAAACACGTTGTTGACGCTATGTGAGTACTATCGTCCTGGAACCTTTAGCCAAACTTAAGATCTGGCAATAGCTGCGTGAACTGTGTTTGTTTTTAAGAGGAATGGCGGTAATTCGCGCGCAGGTAACGTAGTGAGGACTAAGTCCGCTTTGGCGCTCAGTGTGATAACGGTAAGAGTCGGCTCAACCCGTATCGCCAACGGTCTAGTTCATGCTAGTCTGAGCTTGTATCTTCTGCGGTGTTTGTTATTCGGCTGGGTATATCCCTTGAGCCTAATTTCTCACCCCGGGGCTGGTTTGGTCACTGTTGTTGTGCATGTCCGTTACGGCGGAAAGCCTGATACGGTTCCAACCGGCCCCACCTGAACCGATTGGTTCAAGGTAGCACACCAAAAACGGCTCTCGTGGTTGATACACTTTCTACATTGGTTACATTATTTTGCGCTCAGTTTTCAAGCTAGATACCTAGAAACAACGAGCTCAATCCACCAATTCAGTATTCCTAACAGACTCACGCGTTTGACTGGCCAGCGCAAACAACGCCATATCGTAGTCCATCGAATCGCCACACCAAGACCAAGGCTCATTCAGTGTCACAGGCAAGTTTTTACCAACGCCCGCTTTCAAATGTTTAAGCTCACTGCCATCAGGGCGCCTGAACAACAATTCACCATCAGCCAAACGCTCCACCGAATACTGCCCTTCATGCAGCAGTGTGTGATGGTGATGGCACACTTTGACAAGATTCCATAACGATGTCTCTCCGTCGTTTGCCCAGTGCTGTATGTGGTGAGCATCCAGATGCTTGTGGCAATCACAACCAGGGAATACGCAGCAACTATCTCTGATATCCAGAGCTCGTTTAATCGCGGTAGGAATAGCGCGACTGCTTCGACCGATACTTAAAGGCTCGCCTTTGCTGGTCAGCGCTGTAACAACTTTGCAACTGCAGCTTAATCTGCGTGCCGTTTCTACCGGAATGCCCACTTGATTATCAATATAACAATCAGGATTTCCATCGTTCTTTTCAAATACCTGCTTTGCCAATACGTTGCTATCCACATGCAGCACCACTTGATATCGATCATCGGTGCATGAAGCTACCTTGGAATCTTTTAGCAATGCTTCAGCCATGAGCGCTAATGCGTCTGCACGGCGCCTTGTTTGCTGCTTATTATTAAGTTGGTGCTTCTCTTCTTCGCTTAACTGATCGCTAGCGTCGGCACGCTCTAAAGCATGACTGCCACTGTTAATTGATGGCTCAGCCTGCTTAATAGCATCAACCGCAGCATCCATTGCCTTAATCACTAACGCACCTTGCTCAGCACTGAGTCGAGCGCGAATAATTAAACATCCGTGCTCATCCCAAAAATGCGAAAGCTGCCGATAGTCCTTGTTGTGCATAGCTCCTTGATTCTCTGCGTCAAACCGCTCTGCATCCGATAAATCAGCTTGATTTATATCTTCATCTGAGCCGAACATCGGTTGCTGATAATCGACCATTGGCTGCCCAGCACTATCAAATTGCCGACGATAAAGCCGAACCGTTTTGTCTAATTGGCTTGCCGTTCCGTGCTTTGCATAAGACAACAAGCAATCCTCATTGTGCACACTACCCACTCTGGTGATGGCGCGCGCTTTGGAATAGCTAAGCTCGCCGCTGGCAAACGCCTTGCTGACATTGGGCAAGTGCGCCAACGCATGGCCAACTCTCACCTTTTCGCGAGCCGCTACCAACGATATGCCGCACTTCCAGTTCAACCAATGGGCGCAGGAGCGTACACCCTCATCTCCCCAACCCCGTCGCCTATCAAACTCGGCAACCATGACTAACTGTTTGTACGTTGCTGCATTAAGGTCCGCACACAAGCCAGTGATAGAGGCTTCTAGCTCAGAGGTGGAAATGTCGGCAAAATCAGGCAATGCTTCCATGCTGATTACTCATTTTCGGGTTACTTCATATTGCTTGAGACTGTGTTACTAGTCAAGTAAACTAGAGCATTTAACTGTATTTATATACAGCCTATTATATACAGTTATTTACATACAACTACAATACGATAAGAAGCTATAAAACCGTTAGTCTCCAATCCTGAATAAGCGAAGAACAATACGCTCCCGCAGGAGCGTTTAACAGATGATTTAACATGCTGAAGCACCATACATTCATCGAGATAACACTCCCGCGGGAGCGTGTTTGAAAAGCTCAGGAGCATAAAACAACGGGCTTTTTTAAAAAGAAGAACTGGACTGCCACTATCCTTATGAACTAAGCTTCAGCGTCTGACAAAACAGGTAACAAAACCGTGCAACAGAACTGTGAAATCTGATCAACTCCGCAATGCCCTTCGCAGCACTCTGCGCAAAGCCCGTCAAAATCTGACGAGCGATCAGGTAGCTGCGCACTCGGCAAGCATCTGCAAACAAGCCGAACTGTTGCTCGGTAAAACAGACGCCAGACACATAGCCGGCTATTACGCATTTGGCAACGAGGTTGATTTATCGCCACTTATGGCGGGTTTTGAAAAACAGCAAAAATCAGGCTACGTACCCATCGTGCTGCCAGAGTATCAAATGCGGTTCGCAGCGGTAAATTCGCAAACACAAACCCATCTGAATGGTTACGGCATCAAAGAGCCGCTAGTAGACAAAGCCGCTCTTGTGGACGCCTCATCGCTAGATGCTGCCCTAGTGCCGCTAGTGGGCTTTGATGAGCAGTGCAATCGCATGGGCATGGGTGGCGGATACTACGACCGCTGCTTTGCGCACAGACGAAATAAAAGCTCACAGAAACCTGTGCTTATTGGCGTGGCCTACGAGATACAAGGCGCTACCAATGTGCACACTGAAGACTGGGATATCCCTTTGGACTACATTATCACCGAGCGTCGAATCATTCAGCGCAAGAACAACTCATAAGCACGGTTGGCTGATTCTTCTTCAGCCTTGTAACCCAGATTGTCGATGAAGTCTTTCATCTGCTGCTCTTCACCTTCAGGCAAAGTCATGCCAACCAATACACGTGCATAGGCCGCACCATGATTGCGATAGTGAAATAGCGTGATGTTCCAACGTTTACCCATAGCGGCAAGAAACTTTGGCAGTGCACCTGGGCGCTCGGGAAAAACGAAACGATATAGTCGCTCGCGAGGTACATCTGTGCGGCCACCCACCATATGCCGTAAATGCAATTTGGCTGTGTCGTTATGAGTCATATCCAGCACAGAATAACCAGCCTGTTCAAGTGCGCCAATAAGCGCTTCGCGCTCCTCTTCTCCACCACTTAACTGCACACCAGCAAACACTTGGGCTTCTTGATTGTCACTGAATCGATAGTTGAATTCTGTAACAGCGCGATTACCCAGCGTAGTGCAAAATCGTAAAAAACTGCCCGGCTCATCTGGGATGGTGACGGCTAATAGAGCCTCACGACCTTCACCGATATCGACACGCTCGGCTACATGGCGCAGGCGATCAAAGTTGATGTTAGCGCCACTGTTAACGGCAATCATGGTTTGACCATTGATCTGACGCTCACGCACATAGCGCTTCATACCAGCCACAGCCAAGGCCCCTGCAGGCTCAGTTAAGGTCCGTGTCTCGTTAAAAATATCTTTTATCGCAGCTGACATCTCATCAACACTGACAAGAATCACTTCATCGAGAAACTCACGACAAACTTCAAAACAGTGCTCGCCCACTTGCCTTACAGCCACGCCGTCGGCAAACAGACCAACCTCTGGCAGTGTGATGCGTTCATCTGCCGCTAAGGCATCGTGCATGGAGGCAGCGTCTATGGGCTCAACACCCACAATTCGGACTTCAGGACGCAAGTATTTCATGTAGGCGCTCACACCAGAAGCAAGCCCACCGCCACCCACAGGCACAAAAACAACATCGAGTTTTTCCGGGTGCTGACGACACAGTTCCACGCCAACTGTACCTTGTCCTGCGATGGTATCGGGATGATCGAAGGGGTGAATGAAAGGAAAATCGCGTTGCTCACCAACCTCAAACGCGTGCGCCAAAGCAGCAGCAAAATCATCTCCGTACAGGATCACTTCACCGCCCAGTTCTCTCACCGCTTCGACCTTGATACCAGGCGTGGTTTGTGGCATGACGATAACTGCGTTGAGGCCCAGCTTCTTTGCTCCCAGAGCAACTCCTTGCGCATGATTTCCAGCCGACGCCGTTACCACGCCAGGGACGGTTTTCTCCTGCATCAGCTTGAACATACGATTGAACGCACCACGACATTTGAACGAGAAAATACTCTGTTCATCTTCGCGTTTGAGCAGTACCTTATTGTTCAGGCGACGTGATAACTGAGGGGCTTCATGTAAACGCGTCTCCTCCGACACATCGTAAACACGGGCCGACAGGATGCGTTTGATATAATCATCGTGCAACGGGCTCATCAAATGCTCACGTTTCGGCGTCTGCTTTGGGGTCCACAATGTACCTCGTTTGATCGCTCTTTGCTTACTGCTTTCCTGAGAGGTAACTGCCAGGACTGTTTTATCACCCTTTTCACTCACTCCGGCACAGACTTTACACATGCACCCAGGAAAAAAAGCCGCAGCACTGACTGCACTTAAACACGTTGAAGAAAACAGCCTGCTCGGGGTAGGCACAGGCTCTACGATGAACGTGTTCATTGAGCTGCTGGCCGCATCAGGCATCAAGCTGGCGGGTTGTGTTGCCAGCTCAAAGGCTACCGCAACACTGCTTGAGAAACACCATTTTGAGGTTATGGATCTCAATGTCACCGGGCAATTGGAGCTCTACATAGATGGAACAGACGAGGTAAACCCCGCGTTACACCTCATAAAAGGTGGCGGCGGCGCACTGACTCGCGAAAAAATCCTCGCAGGTGCTAGTAACAGGTTTATCTGTATTGCTGACAACAGCAAAGAGGTAGATGTGCTCGGGGAATTTCCACTACCCGTAGAAATCATTCCCATGGCCCGAAGCTTTGTTTCGCGCGAAATTGTCAAATTGGGAGCTGATCCTGAATACCGCGAAGGCCCCCCTACCGATAACGGCAATGTCATTGTAGATTGTTCAGGATTCAGCATTACAGACCCAGTGGAACTTGAAGCCAGAATCAATGCTATTCCAGGCGTTGTGACGAACGGCTTATTCGCTAGACGTGCTGCAGATTTACTGGTTATTGGCCATGACGATGGCGAAGTGTATAGCCGCACTGCGAAGTAGTTGACGAATAATGCGGGCTAAATATCCTGTGTCAATTCAAGCAAAGTATCAGCATGCTCATCATTACCTTCAAGTGGCAGAACTAAGGTGATCCGCGTGCCGTCGGGTAAATTACTGGCTTTGACGGTACCGCTGTGCAAACGCACCACACGTGTTACCAATGCAAGGCCTAACCCTATACCTTTATGTTCACTGGCTGTATTGGGGTCTCGCTTGAATCGGGTAAATAATTGATCCAGCATATCAGGGGCAATACCTACGCCTTCATCATCAATCGTCAACGTCGCGTATTCATCGTCATCTGTCAACGTCACTGTAATACAGCTGCCTTCGGGTGAATACTTGATGGCGTTGCCCACTATATTGGTAAATGCCCTCTCCAACGAAGCAGCATCGCCGACTACCCAAAGGTCGGTGTCATCGTCGATGTCTATCTGAAAACGAATACTTTTATTTAGCGCCTGCGGTAGAAGCTGATCTAAGGAGTTGTCGAGTACCGAGTTCAACAATAACGGCACAAATTGTGACTCGGACAAACTATCAGCGCGCGCCACGTGTAAGAGATCGTCCATCATTAATAGGCTGCTATTAATGTTCTTAGCAATTCTCTTATCTGCAACAGGCTCCAGAAGATACAAAGCCGAGATCAATGGCGATCGAAGATCATGCGATAGGTAGTCAACCATCTCTGCTCGCGCCTTTTCCACCGTACGGATGTCAGTCAGATCAACCACACTGACGCAAATAAGACGTTTCGACAGTGTTTTCCCCACAGCGCGAAAGCTGACCATCATTTCTCGCTCTTCTTCGCGGTACGACACCTCCCAAGGTTTGCAGTGCATGACAAGCTGATTGAAGCTTTTCGCATCTGTTCCCTCGGTAGAGCCTCTTCCAAGACCCTCCATAAAATCCAGAAGATCACCGCGGCGCTTGAAATTACTCACCAGCTCATAGATCAGGCTGTTGGAGCGGATACATTCACCAGCAGGGTTCCAGATAGCAAATCCGACAGGTGCAGCAGCGAGCATGGTATCCGAAAAACTTCTAACGTTTCTCAACCAGTCAAACTGGTCGCTTAACGTTTGTACATTGCTTTGTAGGCGCTCCACCGAACCCGCAAAGACACTGGTTTGCTCGCGCATTCGAACGCGAGCAAGGGAATCAATATAGTCAGCTATCTCAGGACCGAGGTGCTCATCATCGATACGTAACTCTATTAAAAGTCCTTGTGCCTCTTGGTACCTTCGAGCGTACAGATTCTTCTGAATACCCCAGCGATTTTCTAAAGGCGCAGGCATGGTTAACGGTAGCAACTCATCACCACCAGCGAACCGCTCACGGCCCACTGAGAAACGCCACGCTGAAACAGGTAAGTGACGGGTAGCACTTTCAAAAAAATTCTTCATGGCTTCGTTGTCACTAACAGCTCGACGCGGAACGTAATCGGCTGTGCGTATTTGCTCTTGCTCGAGGAAGCGATTAACAAACTGCAAACGGTGCCGGCTCCACAACAAGTAGCTCACCAGCATGGGCACACTGGCTGACAACGGTGCAAGCCATACATTGGCATACGTGTAGGCAAGATAACTAATGGCAATTGGCACCAGCGCCCCACCAATCGCACAAATAACACCCCACTCGGGTTTTGCTCTGGAATAAGCAAGAAACAACAGAGGCAAGGTCAAAAGTGCAACCAACATGACACAGTAAGAGTCGAGCTCTGTAATCATGGACCCATCGCGCAGAGCGGCAAATGCGTTAGCGTGAATTTCAACGCCTGGCACGGGTTGGCTTAATGCAGAGACTGGTGTAGGCACGACATCACCAAGGCCTGTTGTTGTCATACCCACGAACACGACCTTGTCGCGCAGGCTTTCAGGATCAACATTGCCACGAATGAGATCAACAGCCGACACTCTGGGAAACGTGCCGTTGGGGCCATAGAACGGAATATAGACTTCGTGATCGGTCACCCAACGCTCTGATGGGGCAATTGAGCCATAAACGTTGCCCGGAACCTCAACTCCATCAGGCTGCACAACCTCCAGTGCCGCCAGAGATAATGAGGGCCAGTGCGCCGCACTGATACCGGCTTTGAGAAACAGACGACGCACAATGCCATCGTCGTCTATGGGTAGAAACACATGCCCCAATTCGCTGACATGGCGAGTAATTTCGGGCACCGGTAAGGATTCAACCGACTCCGCTGCAGCCCCACCTTCGGTGAGCACTGGCAACACCGACTCGGGCAAACTGCCAATAGCTAGACTCAGTCGCTGATCATCAGCAGGCGACTCTGATCTTTCGGTGTACAGCAAATCAACCACTGCTACCTTGATCGGGTGTGTCGCCAGTTGCTCGAACATCTCCGCCTGCACCTGACGCGACCACGGCCAGCGTCCCAGCTCATAGAGACTGTCAGAATCAATAGCCAGAATGACAACGTCCTCGGGAACAGGACGTTGATCTGCACGAACCCAGGCGTCGTGCAGCAGCCTGTCTACTTTGTTGGTAGCCTCGCTCCACACAAGCAAAGCGCTTAGTGCAATCAGTGAGAAGAAAAACAGTGACAAGCCCATCAGGGTGATCTGGTGCACCCGATTGCCCTTGCCCGGGACTGCCGAGGTAAATCGGATCAGTTTGCCGGGCTTGGTAATACTCATCTGAAGCTTTCTATTCGGGCGAGCTATTCTTGGTTAGTGTGCTCTTCCAGACGATAGCCGTGCTGGTAGATAGACGTCAGCTTCCAACGCTCAGATGCTAGCAACTTCAATTTTTTGCGCAGCCTGCTGGCATGCGTATCTACGGTTCGTGTGTTGAGTTCAGCCGATGTACCCCACACGGAGGTCAGTAAATGCTGCCGCGATAGCACGCGGCCCCTGTTGCGGAACAGAAACAACGCCAGATCGTATTCTTTTTCTGTAAGTTTGATGACTTCTTCGTCAACTTTTACTTGCCGATTAGAGGTATCAAAGACATACGGAGGGCATTTGAGTATTTCGACCTCTGGCTGTGCTCGTCGAGCCAAAGCGTACAGGCGCGCAAGCAACTCGTGCTGCCTGACAGGTTTGGCCAGATAATCATCAGCTCCTGATCGCAACGCTTCCACAATGTCCTCTTCCGACTGCCGTGAGGTCGCAAATATGACCGGGACATCACTGGTCAGTGTTTTACGAATCCATTGCAGCACGTCGATGCCAGTGCTGCCGTTTTGCAGCATCCAGTCAAGAACGACCACGTCGTAGCTGTTTTTCCGAAAACCTCTCTGGAAATCCTCTGCCGTATGGAATACGCCACAGTGATACCCCTTGCTCTCGATCCAACGACTGACTTTGGCTGCTTGCTCTTCGTTGTCTTCTAACAACGCGATACGCAAATTTTGGTTTTCACTCATTAAATACGGCCCAATCCCTAAGATGCGCAGAGTTTCACCTAATGTGAAGCTACATGCAAACCCAAAAACACATTTTAACTCAGCTTTACAGTGAAAATTGCATATTGATTGTCATCAAATGGCGTCTGATTGCTCACTGTAAGCCATTGGGTTCAAATAATGGCGTCCACCCTCAAGCGTTTCGATCATTGTAGCCAGCCGATCCACTTCTTGTCCCGAATTCGCCAAATTAATGTCAGATGTATTAATAATAAGGAGCGGAGTGCGGGTATAGTCGTGAAAAAAACGCTCATAGAGGGCGCTTAACTGCTGCAAATAATTGCTGTCTATCCGCTGTTCATGTGACACACCTCTACCCTCGATACGCTCTATCAGACGCTCTAGAGGGGCTTGCAGGTACACCACTAGGTCAGGCTGGGGGACTCTTTCCACCTGAGCCTCATACAATCTGGAGTACATCCACCACTCGGTATGATCGAGCGTCAGCTCAGCGAACAACCGATCCTTGTCAATCATAAAGTCTGCCACTATCGGCTGCACCGGGTTTACCACTGCAGGGTTCATTAACGATTCTGCGCGAGACACCAGAAAATGCAATTGCGTGCGCAGAGCATTGGGCTCCGGATCCTTGTAAAAAGATTTCAGGTAGGGATTGCGAGTCTCAGTATCGGTCAGATGCTGCGCTTTGAATCGCGTGGCAAGTTCTCTGGCAAGGGTAGTTTTACCCACGCCAATGGGGCCTTCAATGGCAATATGCTGATATTTCATATAGTAGAGTGTAGTAACTTATTGCTACATATCAAAAAAAATAGC
Source organism: Granulosicoccus sp. (assembly GCA_023301725.1). Classification (GTDB taxonomy): domain Bacteria; phylum Pseudomonadota; class Gammaproteobacteria; order Granulosicoccales; family Granulosicoccaceae; genus Granulosicoccus. Next base: position 118,960 of record JALZUD010000013.1, read on the forward strand.
GCGAACGCACACAGTCTTGGCAATTTGTCTAGTTGGCCGCAGCTGAATAGCGCTTGATGCCATAGCGTTCGCAGTGCTTCATCAGTTCAGTTACTGCACCTAGCTCGGGAATCTGCAATTGATCATCCAGCTCATTCATGGGCCATAAAACAAAAGATCGATGCGCAATGCCAACATGCGGGATAGTTAATTCTGGAAGATTGATGAGTTGCTCGGCATAGACAAGGATATCCAGGTCCAGCGGCCTTGCGCTCCAGCGCTGTGTAGCTTGCACACGCCCATGCCGACCCTCAATGAGCTTTAATTCTTTTAGCAAGGGCAGTGGGGCAAGCGTGCTGTTAAAAGCACATACGGCGTTCAGATAGTCGGGTTGCTCAGTAGGCCCCATCGGCGAGGTTTCGTAGATAGACGAACTCACCAGATTCGAACTACCGGGCAGATCAGCAATGTCCCGAACACCTTGTGAAAGATGTTCTTCCCGATCTCCCAGATTGCTCCCTAGTGCCACCCAGATAAGTGACGTGGACGAGCTCACGAGGGCGTCGTTGATCCTTTATCGCCGCTGGGCTTTCGCCTGCGCCTACGGCGTTTTTTCTTTTTGGAAGCAGATGCTGCATCAGGCGCAGCTGCATGCTCTGCGTTGCCACTGGCACTGTCCGCACTGATACCACTTGGCCAGATATCGTTTACCACAGGGCGATTTGCCGCAGCCGAAGTACGCGCATCTTCAGGCAGTGTTTGTACCTTTGTCCACCAATTGGCAGATGCTGTCAGCCGATCGTCAATGCTGGCACGTAAGCACAGAAAGTCGTATGCAGCTCGAAAACGCCGATCCTCCATCAATTTGAGAGCCCTGCCTCCCTTTAGTCTTTCAAGGCGAGGCTGCATTTGCCAGATCTCTTTCATCGGGCCAGAAAAACGTCTCGGAATAGACGTCACGCGCAGCTGCGTTGACAAGACAGAGTCAGCGGCGGCCATGATAGCGTCGTTTATCGGCATGCCTAACTTGCTGTCATGCAGCGCGTATTCTTCTACGTCTGGCCAGAGCATGAACGCTAATAAATAAGCAGGAGTGATGGGTTTGCCGATGGCAACCCGCTTGTCCGTATTCTTCAGCGCTGCATCTAACATGCTTACCAGCTCCGGCGCTCCCTCCTTCAAACGTTTGTCGAGCAGTGGAAACAGATACCTCATCAGATCGTGCTCTCTGACGGAGTGAAAGCTGCGTAGTGCATAGCCTCCCTGAAATAATTTGAGCACCTCTTCAAATAGCCGCGGAGGGGGTGTTTTACCTAGCTCACTAGCCTTGGCACTCATGGCTTTTAAGGTGTCAGGGTCGATATCAAACTCAAGTTTGGCAGCCAGTCGCACGGCTCTGAGCACTCTTACCGGGTCTTCAGAGCAACGGGTCAATGGATCACCAATCAGCCTGAAAACGCCCGCTTCAAGATCTGCCAGTCCTCCTACGTAATCAACAATCGAATCGTCTGCGATGTTGTAGTACAGGGCATTGACTGAAAAATCGCGGCGATAGGCATCTTCCTCTATCGAACCGAACACGTTATCTCTGACTATCCGGCCAGCAGCGCCAGTTTCACCGCCTTTGCCCTTATCGTGTGCAGCACGGAAAGTCGCTACTTCGATGATTTCTCGTCCAAACACCACATGCACCAAGCGGAATCGCCGCCCAATGATCCTTGAATTGCGAAACAGGGCTCGCAAGGTTTCAGGGCTAGCATCTGTGGCTATATCAAAGTCTTTGGGTTTGAGCCCCACTAACGCGTCACGTACTCCACCGCCGACAAGGTACGCTGCATGTCCAGCCTCATGCAGCTTGTCGAGCACTTTAAGCGCTGATCGCCCGATGTCCTTGCGCGTCACCTTGTGCTCGCTAGGCGGCACAATCAGCGGCTCACGTGCTGTTTGGCTTGATGTATTTTTGTTGGAGGATTTTTTTCCGGCCAGCATCGATCGCCCCTTCTTCATGGCAGCTTTCGATATCCCACTAAGGTTCTTCAGCAATCCGTTCTCCGTGCACTAATCATCTGATGCCGTCTCTGAGGCGTCATTCTGGTTTTGAAACCTGATGATCTGTCGCCTTTGTTTCTTCGATGGGCGGCCCTCTCCAGCCAAACCAACTCTGGCTATTGAATCACTGCGCAATCTGACCCGAAGACTCTCTCGGGCATGAATACTTTTTTCGGTTTCTTCGTACATGCATTGTGCTTCGACCGCAGGACGCCTTTGATCGTTCAGAGCTAACACCTTGACACAAAACTCATAAGGCACTTTTTCAATGGTAATCTCATCGCCAAGGAGCACAAGCCGAGATGCCTTGATTCGCTGACCGCCTATGCGTACGTGATTCTTGGCAATGGCCTCAGTGGCAATGCTGCGTGTTTTGAAAAAGCGAGCGGCCCAAAGCCACTTGTCTATACGTACTTTATCTACCATTAATTGCGAGCATCCGAAATCACCCTATGCAATGCTATATCTATCGAAGTTCTATCAAAGACGGACTCTATGTTTATCTTGCCGTCGAAGATGGACTTGACACCCTGCCAGAGCCTGTAAAGAAGCAACTAGGCGATGCAGAGTTCGCCATGGCTCTGGAGCTTACAACCGATCGCAAACTGGGACAAGAAGACATCAAAAAAGTGATGGAAAATCTGACAAACCAAGGATTTCATCTTCAAATGCCTCGGGATCTCGAAACTCAGCTGGAACGCCTTTCCAGCCTACCTCTGTCAGGCAAAACCGAGCCCTAGCTGTCAGATTATAGCCTGATGTGAGGCTCAGTTTCGTTTCAGGGCCTTTCGGCAGTCTGCAAAGGGCCTTGCTGCGATGAAAACCAAGCTGCAAGATCAGCAATATCATCGTCAGAGAGTTGTGAAGCAAAGCCTGACATAATGGCGTTTTGACGTGACCCATTGCGGTAGCTCTGAAGAGCGAATTCCAGATAGCTTGCGTACTGGCCAGCCAGTATCGGGTTGTTGACGTCAGTTGATACGCCATTAGCTCCATGACAGGCTGCGCATACTGCAGCCTTGCTCTCACCTGCAGCGGCATCACCTGCTGACACAGACGCAAAAGGTGCAAACGCTGCTAGCAAGGCGACAGCAAAGTTACGTTTAATCATCAGTTTGATGCACCCTGTAGCGCGAACCATGCCGCAATATCTGCTATGTCCTGATCACTAAGCAACGCAGTATTGGCTTGCATGGTTGGATGAGAACGTGTCTTGGCACGGTATGCCGAAAGGGCCGCAACCAAATATTGCTCGTGTTGACCTGCAATGCGTGGCACGTGGTACGAAGGGTAGACGTTGACGTAGTGTTCAACGCCATGACATCCCAGGCAAGTGTAGGCCTTGGCCTCTCCCGCTGCCGCATCTCCTTCAGCTTGTACAGTGGTCGTAACTGACAACATCATTAGAGACAATACGGCGAGTTTTCTTCGCATACAGTTCATTGAACACCCTGATTTAATATAAAGAACAATGACAGGGAATGCGCCGGGAAGTGGTCCGAATTTGTGGACAACCTCCCAACGCCTGCCTGATCGTAAAGATTTTAGCGCTTAGCGCTCAAACCGCCAACCGCTTATGCAACTATTATTGCAACTAACTGTGTTGTCGAGTGCAACAGCCGTGTGCCAGTTTTACTGGCAACAGTTATGCCTTAAGAGCTAGAAACATATCGTTCATTCGTTTTACAAACCCAGCACTGTCTTCCAACTGCCCGCCATCAGCTAGTAAAGCCTGATCGAGTAACAGGTGCGACCAGTCCTTGAAGCGCTCGTCATCCTGCTCTTTATCCATTAAATCAAGAATAGGATGCGTTGGATTGACCTCTAACACTGGCTTCGTGCTTGGCAAATCGTGCCCTGCCTGCTTAAGTAACTGTTGCATGTGCAGAGCCATGTCGTTTTCACCCATAACCACACAAGCTGGTGACGAGGTCAATCGAGTAGAGACCTTGACATCACTGGTGGCCTCGCTAAGAACTGCTTTGATCCTTTCAATGGTAGGTGCAACCGCGTCAGCTTTTTGCTTTTTCTCGGCCAACTGCTCTTCAGTTTCGGGCTCCACACCGTCGATGCCACTCAGATCCATATCACCCTTTGCGATAGAGACAAAAGATTTTCCATCGTATTCATTCAGGTACGACATCATCCATTCGTCCACCCGATCGTGCAGTAACAGAACTTCAATACCTTTTTCCCTGAACATTTCCAGATGAGGGCTGTTCTTGGCCGCCGCATAACTTTCACCCGTTATAAAGTACAACTTGTCTTGCCCCATTTTCATTCTGGCAATATAGTCGTCAAGGCTGGTCAACTCACCCTTTGCACTGTGTGTGGTGTCAAAACGGTACAGTTTTGCAACCTGCTCCTTGTTCGCGAAATCTTCACCTGGCGCCTCTTTCAAGCAAGCTCCGAATTCGTTCCAGAAACCCATGTACTTTTCTGCGTCTTTTTCTGCCAGCTTCTCGAGCATGCCAAGCACGCGTTTCACTGAGGCGCTGCGAATAGACTCAATCGTTTTGTTGTTCTGCAGAATCTCACGAGACACGTTTAATGGTAAATCGTTGCTGTCGACAAGGCCTCGAACAAACCGCAAATACCGTGGCATCAACTTTTCGGCTTCATCCATGATGAAAACGCGCTGTACAAACAGCTTGATACCGTTTCGTTGATGGTTTCCATCATACAAATCGAATGGCGCTTTGGTCGGTATGTAGAGCAATGAGGTGTATTCCTGATTACCTTCCACTCGGTTGTGCGCCCACAACATGGGATCCTCAAAGTCTCCACAAACTGACTTGTAAAAGCTGTTGTATTCTTCGTCGGAGATATCTGACTTGGGCCGAGTCCACAAAGCCGATGCATCGTTAACCTGTTCCAGCTTGGCAGGCTCTGGTACAACCGGATCCTCGCCTTCTTCAGGCTCTGGCGTGTAAGGCACCTCTCCCATCATCATGATTGGGAAAGTAATGTGGTCTGAGTATTTCTTAATAATGGCACGCAGGCGATGAGCACTCAGGAACTCGCCACACTCTTCTTTCAAATGAAGCGTGATCTGGGTGCCGCGCTCCTCAAGCTCTACTTCTCCTAGTGTGTATCCGCCGCTGGCATCAGATTCCCAACGAACGCCCGTTGACGCAGCCTGGCCAGCTTTACGAGTTGCTAGAACCACTCTGTCCGCCACTACAAATGCTGAGTAAAAGCCAACACCGAATTGCCCAATTAGCTTGGCGTCGGTCTTCTGATCACCGGTTAAGGTTTCCAGAAATTGTTTGGTACCCGATTTAGCAATCGTACCGATGTTAGCAATGACTTCATCGCGATCCATGCCAATACCGTTGTCAGATACTGTTAGCGTTTTCGCTTCTTCATCCACACTGACGGTGAGTTGAAGTTCAGCGCCACCTTCTAGCAAACTGGCATCACCGATGGATTCGAATCTCAACTTATCGCACGCATCTGAACCATTGGAGATCAATTCCCTTAGGAAGATTTCCTGGTTGCTGTACAACGAGTGAATCATCAGCTGGAGCAGCTGGTTGACCTCGGCCTGGAAGACCATTTTCTCGCCAGAGGCGGTCTGTGCTTGTTCTTGGGATGTGTCGCTCATGCGGGTTTCTCCAGTAAGAGAGTTCACGGCCGCCCTGTACGCAGGAGGACCAGACGTCGTTAATCGAGTGTGTCGTCCATGTCAAAGGAAACATGAACGCTAGTTGTCACCTGCATACGCGGCGCAGAGCTTACCGAGTCAAGTATGTAGACCCGAGTAAGCAAAATGTCGGGGTGGTCACGACAAATTCAAGAGGCCGCCCATGCATGGCATGGCAACGGCCAAAAAGGAAATGCAGCTAGTGCTACAGTTTTTCCTTGATTCGAGCAGCACGTCCTGTCAGTCCACGCAGGTAGTACAACTTGGCACGACGTACATCGCCGCGACGTTTGACTTCGACACTGGCCACTAACGGGCTATACGTCTGGAATACTCTTTCAACTCCCTCACCGTGTGACACTTTACGAACAGTAAATGCCGAGTGCAGGCCGCGATTACGCTTGGCGATACATACGCCTTCAAATGCCTGCAATCGCTCACGGTCTCCTTCTCTTACTCGTACTTGTACAACTAACGTGTCACCAGCACCGAAAACAGGCAGTTCTTTGCCCATCTGCTCAGCATTGATCTCGTCGATGATATTGCTCATTGCATTACTCTAAATTGCTAAGGCCTGCAGATTGTGTCAGCCGTCTGTACCAGACCGCTACCTCTTCAGACTGTTTAAGAAAATTCTGTCGTCTTCATTCAACGTTGCTCGCTCCAATAACTCAGGACGAGCACGCCATGTTTTTGCCAACGCCTGCTGTCTTCTCCAGCGCGCAATGGCCTTGTGATCGCCTGACATCAACACCTCAGGCACCTCCAATCCGTTATAGACCTTTGGTCGAGTGTAATGCGGACAATCTAGCAACCCCGAAGAGCCAAAGGAATCTTCCTCTGACGACATCGGATCGCCCAATACTCCCGGCTCCAATCTGGCAACCGCGTCGATCACGGCAAGAGCAGGTATCTCACCACCGCTGAGCACAAAATCACCCAACGATACTTCTTCGTCAACTGCATGCCTGATAACACGCTCGTCAACGCCCTCATATCTACCACTGACCAACACGAGCGATCCTGCTTGCTGCCATTCGCGCGCAAGTGCTTGGTCAAACACTCTGCCCTGCGGCGATAAATAAACCACCCGTACCGGCCCACTTTGGTCGCTGGACTCAACACGCACCTTGGCAGCAGAGATGGCTTCGTTCAGAGGTTCCGGCATCATCACCATGCCTGGACCGCCTCCGAATGGCCTATCGTCTACGCTGCGATGCTTGTCGGTAGTGAAATCTCGTGGATTCACCAACTCAAGCCCTAACAACCCAGCCTTACGTGCTCTACTGATAACGCCATAGTTGAGCGCGTCGTCGATCAACTGCGGAAACAATGTAACAACGCCAATTTGCAGCACTAGAAATCTGGATCCCAGTCCACTGTAATTTGGCGTTCACCAAAATTTACGTCCGTGATGACATCCGGCACCAGCCATGGCACCAGTACTTCTTTACCTTGCCCTTCTTTACCCATACTCTCGTCGGCACTGCCGCCAGAGTCTGTCTCTGGTTTAACACGACAGTCTTTGACCACTGCTACGTCATTCGCCCCGGTTTCAAACAATCGGTCAATGGGACCAATATCGACACCATCGAGGGTAACGACCTGCATACCTATGAGATCTCTCCAGTAGTACTCACCCGCAGCAGGCTTTGGAAGATCAAGCCTGCTAACAGCAATCTTAGCTCCGATAAGCACACTCGCAGTTTCTGGCGTATCAAATCCTTTTATGTGTACAACAATTGTCTTGCCCTGAGGACGACCCTGCAGCACATCGACCTGAGTCCAAGTGCCTGAGTTTTCTAACCACCAAGACTTGAAACCGAATATGTTTTCCCTAGGGTCGGTATCCGAGTGAACTTTAACCCAGCCTTTAAGCCCTGAGGTTCCAGTGATATGCCCAAGCAGGACACGATCGCTTTCGATAGGGACGTTACTAGACATATTGACACTTGCGAGCTACTGACTTAGCACTGTTACCACGAGCTATTACTGAGAGCCATTACTGGCCAAGCTATAGAACGGTGTGCAACCAACAAAGTCTCTAAGAAGAAGACCCGCTGATAGCAAACAAAGCCTTAAGCCGCAGCTGCAGCGCTCTTTTTGTAGTCCTTAACAACCTTGCGTACGCGATCGCTCATCTGGCCACCGACGCTGATCCAGTAATCAAGACGCTCGAGATCGAGCTGCACAGCAGTTGAATCACCACGCGCTACTGGGTTGTAGTAACCGAGACGCTCGATGTAACGGCCGTCGCGACGTGCTCGGCTATCAGTAGCTACTACGTGGTAGAACGGTTGCTTTTTGGCACCGCCGCGGGACAGGCGAATTGTAACCATGAGTACTAGATTCCAGAAATAAGTGATACAGCGCTGACACCGCTGAGGGATCAGCCGAAGGGTAACTCCCAATGATACGCAATTTTTATCACAGCGCCAACCCTGTAATGGCAAAAATTACCCGTTCATTAGCTAACTTGATGATCTGTCTGCATTTAGTGGGTCAGACTTAATAGGCCAAACTGCTTGCAAGCCATCGCTCGGAGGCCTCGATTGGCTCATCTCGACGCTGGACGTAGTCGGCGACCTGCTCTTTAGTGATTTTACCAAGGCCAAAGTACCGGCTTTGCGAATTGGCGAAATAAAACCCGCTAACCGAGGACGCCGGCAACATGGCAAGACTTTCCGTCACCTCAATCCCGGCGTTTTTCACAGGATCCAGTGCTCGCCAAATCATTTCTTTCTGCCGATGATCCGGGTTAGCAGGATAACCCGGCGCTGGGCGGATTCCAGCGTATCTCTCTTTAATCAGCTCATCGCTACTCAGCTGCTCATCCTTGGCGTATCCCCAGTACTTCATTCTGACCTGCAAGTGCAGATACTCGGCGAACGCTTCAGCCAATCGATCCGCTAAGGCCTTGGCCATAATGCTGCTGTAAATATCATTTTGCCGATCAAACTCCTCAACCAACGGATCAAGGCCCAATCCAGCCGTCACCGCGAACATACCCAGATAGTCTGTAATACCCAGATCCTGTGGCGCTAGAAAGTCCGCAAGACACAAGTTCTCTCGCTTGTCAGGGTACGCACGCTGCTGCCTTAGGCAATGCACTGTGTCACTTGGCGCATCAGGCTCGGCCGATGTGTGCACGATAATGTCGTCTTTGTTAATCGAGTTTGCCTCAAACAAACCAATGACACCCTTGGCACCTATTTGCCCGTGCGCCACGAACCGCTCCAACATATCTTGCGCATCACGGAACAGTGAGCGTGCCTGCTCGCCAACTGTTGGGTCTTTGAGGATACGCGGATACTTGCCCCGTAACTCCCAAGCGTGAAAAAACGGCGTCCAGTCAATAAACGGCACCAGCTGCTCAAGAGTGACATCATCAATAACGGTTACACCCATCTTTGCCGGGCGAACAATTTTCGACGTTTGCCAATCGATATTCAAACCATTCTCACGAGCAGCCTCCAGACTCAACAGCTCCACCTGACGGGTCTTGTCTGCAAATCGTTTTCGATAGCGCTTATAGTCATCGTCAAGCTCAGCCTCAAAACCAGTTCGGCGCTCCTCGCTCAACAAGCTACTGGCCACCTGCACACATCGGGACGCATCAACAACATGCACCACCGGCTGCTGATAACAATCGCTTATCTTGACAGCCGTATGCATGCGTGAAGTGGTGGCTCCACCGATCAACAATGGCACACCAAACGATTCGCGCTGCAGCTCACTGGCAACATGCGTCATCTCTTCCAGAGAAGGAGTAATAAGTCCAGACAGGCCAATTAAATCTACCTTCTGGTCTTTTGCTTCTTGCAAAATCTTACTGGCAGGCACCATAACACCTAGATCAATAACTTCATAACCATTGCACTGAAGGACAACGCCGACAATATTCTTGCCAATGTCATGAACATCACCTTTAACCGTAGCCATCAGCACTTTCCCTGCGCTGCGCGCACTTCCATCATCCGTATCCATGTAAGGCAAAAGGTGTGCTACCGCTTTTTTCATCACTCGCGCAGACTTAACTACTTGTGGCAAAAACATTTCACCAGCTCCAAACAAATCACCTACTTTGTTCATACCGTCCATCAGTGGACCTTCAATAACATGCAGAGGCTTTTCCATTGATAGCCTCATTAGCTCAACATCCTCTTCTATGTGACTATCAATACCTTTTACCAATGCATGCTTTAGCCGTTCGGCCAGTGGCAGCTCCCGCCACTCATCCGTGCTGCGCTCTGCAACCTGCCCCGAATCACGATAGCGCTCAGCGATATCAATAAGCGCATCTGTTGCCGTATCGGTACGGGCGAAAACTGCATCAGTAACTGCCTCTCGCAATTCATCAGGAAGTTGCTCCATAACGGTTAACTGCCCGGCATTAACAATCCCCATGCTTAGTCCGGCTTTTATAGCGTGGTACAGAAACACCGCGTGTATAGCCTCACGCACCGTGTTATTACCACGAAATGAAAACGATACATTAGATACTCCACCGCTTATTTGCACTTCAGGCATTGCGGCTTTGATTTGGCGAGTGGCTTCAATGAACGCAATGCCATATTCATTATGCTCATCTATACCTGTAGCAATGGCAAAAATGTTGGGGTCAAAAATGATGTCACGAGGGTCGAAATCCAGCTCGCTGCGTAGCAAATCATACGCACGTTGGCAGATGGAAACTTTGCGCTCTATGGTGTCGGCTTGCCCTTCCTCATCAAACGCCATTACTACAATAGCGGCACCATATCGTTGAGCCAGCCCAGCTTGACGCAGAAACTCAGCCTCACCTTCTTTCATACTGATCGAATTGATAACACATTTTCCTTGCAAACAATGCAAGCCTGCCTCAATCACTGACCACTTGGACGAATCAATCATAATAGGTACGCGAGAGATATCAGGCTCGGACGCAATCAAATATAGAAATTTCTGCATGACTGTTTTCGAGTCAAGCAAGCCTTCATCCATGTTGACATCAATGACTTGAGCACCATCTTCCACTTGCTGGCGAGCCACAACAAGGGCTTCTTCATACTGCTCAGCTTTTATCAACTTTAAAAATTTTGCAGACCCAGTAACGTTGGTACGCTCACCCACATTCACGAACAGCGACTGCTCGTTGATGTCAAAAGGTTCCAGCCCTGACAACCGACAGGCAGGCTCGATGATGGGTATCACTCGAGGATTTTCTTGTGAAGCAACCTCGGCAAAGGCGGCAATATGTGCAGGCGTTGTTCCACAGCATCCACCCAGCATATTGATGTATCCATCGCGTATCCAGGAAGCCATTTCCTCGGCCATTTGCTCTGGTGATTCATCATAGCCACCGAACGCATTGGGCAGTCCTGCATTGGGATGAACACTGACGTACGTGTCTGCAATAGCCGATAGCTCTTGCACATGCTCACGCAACTGCGTCGGCCCAAGCGCGCAATTGAGACCGATAAACAACGGCTTGGCATGACGCACAGAATTCCAGAATGCCGAGAGTGTCTGGCCCGATAGCGTGCGCCCAGAGGCATCGGTAATGGTTCCCGAGATCGCGATTGGCAATCGAACACCGCGATCGTCGAAAACTCGGTTCACAGCAAAGATCGCAGCCTTTGCATTCAGCGTATCGAAAATTGTCTCTATCAATATGAAGTCAACACCGCCATCAATGAGCGCGTCACAGGCTTCGTAGTAGCTGGCATCAAGGTCTGAAAACGTGATGTTTCTGAATCCGGGATCTTCTACATTAGGCGATAGGGATGCGGTGCGATTGGTTGGCCCAAGCACGCCTGCCACAAATCTGGGCTTGTCAGGTGTTTTTGCGGATGCTTTGTCTGCCGCCGCCCGCGCCAACTGAGCGCTGCTCACGTTGAGTTCTCGTACCAGCGACTCCATGGAGTAGTCAGCCATTGAGACGCTATTGGCGTTAAACGTGTTGGTCTCTATCACGTCTGCTCCAGCCTCGAGAAACTGCTCATGAATGCCGGTGATCAATTCTGGCCTGGAGATCGATAGAAGGTCATTGTTGCCTTTCAGATCGGTCTCCCATTGAGCAAATTGCGCCCCTCGATAGTCACTTTCTGACAGGCCAGCGCCTTGAATCATGGTGCCCATCGCACCATCTAGCACAAGGATGCGCTCCTCCAAGAGTGCTTTGATTTGTTGCTCGGTACTTTCTGATGCGCCAGACATAGATGCTTTTTTCATTTATTACTAAACCACATATAAACATATATTTATATATTTTTCTAGTAATTTGACAAATCACAAACACATCGGCATTGAGACAGTACATTGATGACTTTTTATTGACGAGATTGGTCAAGCATCTGTCAATGCTGCCAAAATTTCAGCGCAAGCTTGAATGAATTTACACATAAATCGCGTCAGCTCTCGGCAGGCTGGAATCCATCAACACTGCTACCCGGTCACTGAAGACCATGGAAATTAACAAACCGACAGGTTAATCGGCAGTTAACTCTCCGGCATGGATCCTGCCTTACTGTAACTATTAGTCCGTCGGACACCTGGTACTTGATCATCCAGCATTGACCGGCAAAGCCCACTAGACGGTAATTGTGTGCAATGGGAATTCGAAACAAGCTCGTTTTATGTCTTTTAGCCGTGCTATTTCCATTGGCTGCTGTGGGCATGTTCGCAACCCACCTCGTGGATCGACAGATTGCGGAACGCACTAGTGCTGCTCTTGCAACCACCCAACGTCTAGAGGCGGCTCGACTAGAACAATCACTGAAAGCCTACGCAGATCATGCTCGCCTCCTCGCATCAGGTGTACACATGCGCGAGTTTTCCACACAATTGCACAACAGGCGCTTTCCCGTCGTTGCAGCGGATGCGCTCAACGTTAAAGAACCAAAGCTCATAGGTGGTCGCGATGGATTCTCCATTATTGACCCCAATACGCTATGGCCACTGCAAGAGCTCGCACTTGCACTACAACGTAAAGCGATCATGGCAGGTTCATCCATTGTCGAGCTTCGCATCGTTGACCACAGAGGAGACATTCTTGGGGAGACTATGGACTTTTCATGGCTCCCTACTGATGAAAAATTGATTGAACGTTCAATGCGCTCGGTTCAAACCTACTTTGGTGACGCGTTTGTAAATCCGGGCAACCAGAAAAGACTTGGCATGGTGTCGCCCATTATCTCCACCGATGATCTCGTGGTCGGCGCACTCGTTATGGAAACACGGCTTAACCCACTGATCAACATGATCTCTAGCCACGAGAGTGGTGGTAAAAGCATTGAGGCACACATCGCACAACGCACGAAAGATGGCGATGCACAGTTCATCACTGCACTGCGGTTTGATCGAAATGCAGCATTTAATCGAGTTGTTCGGGCAACAACGAACTCTCCTGTCATTCAGGCATTGAATTCCCCATCAAGCCAAGTCATTACAGCTTTAGATTATCGCAGCATAGAATCACTACTGGCATTTCAAACGATTAAAGACACTGGATGGGCTCTGATTATCAAGGTAGATACTGCTGAGATATTTGCTCCAGCTGTCAAATTGCGCCAGTGGTTGTGGTTAGCAACAGCTGCTTCAATTAGTTTTGTTGCTCTCATATATTTGTTTTTTCTTATCCCGATTGTCAGTCGGCTGAACAAGGCTGCAGCTGCGGCGCGCCAGATCACCAATGGACATCTGTCGTTCCGTGTCATAGACCACAGCAACGACGAAATTACCGAATTGGCGTACAGCATCAACGTGCTCGCGCGCGATCTCGAAGTTGATCAGAAAATGCGCAGCGAAGTTGAAGCAAAACTTCGTCATCAAGCCATGCATGATGAACTCACAGGGTTGCTCAACAGAAAACACTCTAATCAGGTGATTAAGCAACTCTCAGAAGAACCGGGACAGGAGCACTCTGTATTCTTTCTTGATCTCAATGGCTTTAAAGATGTTAATGATTTATATGGTCATGCTGCTGGTGACGAGGTACTGATAGTCGTAGCACACCGCCTTGCGAACCAAGTATCCAAAGGCAACACACTGGCTCGCTGGGGAGGAGATGAATTTGTTGTCATCATGCCTAATGTTTCAGAACAACAAGCCAAAGAAATGGCCTTGGAATTGCGCTCTGTATTTGATAGCCCAGTGGATAGCCGCGAAGGACGTCACAACATCAGTTGCAGCTTCGGCATTGCAACTTCCAGCAAGAGCAAGACTCTTACAGAAGCGATAATAGACGCTGATGCACTGATGTATCAACAGAAAAAACAACAGCAATTTAATCGCTCAAAAACTGGCATGGTGAGTTGTGGACTGGAGCGCGCCATGCTACAAAACAGAACAGAAATGTGGTTTGAGCCAATCATCAGTATCGACCCACATGGCAACTACATGCTTAAAGGCGCAGAGGCACACATTCGTGTTTGCAATAAAGAGGGTGTGTATCTCGTCCCGGAAGAGTACCTGGAGCACATAGAAGGCTCTGTGGTGTTGCACGACCTCGATCTACACACAATCAAGATCGCTCTACAGACTCTGCGTCGCTGGAACACTGTGAGCGTTGTACAAAACAACTTCCAGTTGTCAATCACGTTATCTACGAACACAATAAATGCGCCGAACTTTACTCAGTTTCTAGAGAGTCAATTAAACAAAGCAGGAGTTCCTGCTGCGCAACTACAATTAGAGCAAGCGGCCAATTACCACAATGTCACCAAAAGCACAGTTGCCTCCTTACAGGCACTAGGCGTTAGTGTCACTCTAAACGGGGTTGGCATGGAACCCGATCTGCTACGTCACGTACCATCATATCGTCCAGATAGCGTCGTCATTGGCAAACCTTGCACACACGATGATGTCGTACTCCCTTACTTAGTAAGCACCTGTGAAACATTCCAAGTTGATATCGTTGCGCGCTCAGTGGACACTCGCGAGCAACTGTCGCAGCTGCGCACTCTGGGCATCAAGCAATTTCAAGGTCCTTTGTTTGAACCACCTGTTAGAGCGGTCGATTTTGTCAGTCGTTGGGGGCAGATGCATCCTACCAGCCACTCTAACGTTGCCGCTCTAAAAGCTGGATTACGGCTTGCTAGCTAATCAGGTGAGTTACAAACTGCCTCTTTGCCACTGCTCGTAGTAATAGCGTGAACCCGCTGATGGCGTAAACCCTAGCTGGTATCGAAAACGAGTCCCTGTGACCATGTTTCGAGGTACTTTGAAATTCACGAGCTCTCCGTCTTCAAGCAATTGCCCGCGGAAAACAGGATCAACACCTGCGGCGACCCGCGTAGAAGCCGCACCGATGCGTACGATAAACCGAGATGGAGCTGTAATTCCAGCAGCCTCGATGTTCGCCGATGCGTCTACTGCTTTATTCCCAGGCTCATAAGGCGATAGCTTGGCAGTGATACTTATCTGATTTGATGGGCCAGATTCATCAATTATCACATCAGTAAAGACAGGAAACAGTTGCTGTTCAACTTCAGCATATAAAGCCTCCATTTGAACACGCCACAGCTCGTTAACTGTATCCAGATCACAGTTTATCTGTGCTGTGGTGTCACGCCAAAAAACAACGGGCGCTAGATCTTTACTCGCCTCTTCGCGTCCCGCCGCGCGCAAAAAATCTCCCATAGCTGAGTCTCCACAGTTGCTGACAAAGGCACGCGTCCATAAGTCACCAAGACTGTAGTGCAACTCTGGATCGTAGCGTTCGCCAAAACCTGCTGCATCAATGAGATCCAAAAACTCAATGTTCTGGCGCTTCCAGGAGATGGCAGCAAGCTGCCAATTACTATTTCTGCGCTCAAGCTCCGGCACCACATCAAACGAGGTGTATTGAGCCATACCTTCAATAAAAAACTTAGCCGCTGAGTGATTACGTGCAAGGGCTCGATCTGACTCCACAGCTTGCAGAACGTGAGTAGTCTCATGGCTTAAAACGCGCCGCTGTGACACATCAGACTCAAAAGCATTCAAATCCATTTGGATTTTCTTCCATGTTGCCAAACCCGCAGCATGTTCACTCTGGGCCGACAAATCCACACGAATACTGGGTAAGTCTGCCACCCCTAACAATTCAGCAAGTTCCTCATAGTCGGCCTCTGCATGCTCAAGCATATACTGCACAGTATCTTCACGAGACGCTTTGTACACAAACCGATAATGTTCAGTGGTTGCAACACGCAGATCTGATGTAGTGGGTGTACCCGTGCCGACACCTACTCGATATATCAGCACACCAGCCAAGAGCACAAATCCGGAGACACTTAACAATACCCTGAAAATAGTCATTCCAAAGGTTGATTGCTTACCGCCAGATGCACTGGATTCTGTAACGCTCCACAACCTAGCTGCTACCAATAGAAACCCTAGCGCTATACCGGTATGAATGGACAGTGCTTTAGCATTCACCAGCAGTTTTGAACCGTCGTATTCGTTTGATAGCAGGGTAAATACGCTCCAGATACCGGAGGTTCCGAACTGACTTTCAGCCCAGAGAATCACTAACAGATAAATGGCGTATAGCAACAACCCAAGGGTGCGAAACCAAGACAGTAAAACGCCATGACTCAGAAAGATAAAAGCAACAAGGCAATCACGCCATAGCAGGGTTGTCCAGACCTGAGGATAGAAACGACCACCAATTGATTCTGGATTAGCACCAAGCAGAAAATAATCGACGCTGTAACTGAGGACGTTGATGAAACAGAGCAATAACCAGGCAGCCAGCACTTTGCCTATAAATATTTTACTTCTGGATACCGGCAAGGCACGCAGGAAATCAATGGTTGAATCATCATGCTCTCTCGGGAACAGACTGTAAGCCGTAACAAGTGCAAAAAGAGCCGTGAGGATGACAACAGTTGCACCGCTGTTGTAGTCACAATAGCCATCACACCATGAAGAAAACGTTTGCTCATCTAAACGTTCAGTGGAAAATTTCGTCAGGTAGCCCAGCACCAGTACCGAAAGCCACAGACAAGCGATCGGAAACAACTGCCGTCCTTCTTTAAATAGAATTCTGATCATGGGTCAGGGAATATAGACGCGTTGTGCATGCAATCGAACAGGTTGATGGAACTGCTCACCCTCAAAATCAAGAGCTACAAACACCCGATCACCAGAGGTATAACGACTACTGATGCTATGGGCTACAGCATCTGCTTGACAAAAAACTCTACTCTCATCGTCGTCAAGCACATCGAATTCAGTATCGAACGGACCAATGCGTTCATGTTTCATGACACATTCGCCAACCAGCAAATCCATACGCTCGGCTCGCCCAGAAAGCTGCTCATCAACCGCATAGGATGCCTGCAACGCACGAACACCCTCTGGGGAGGTTGTGGAGTTTATTGTTCCCGACAGAGCTGGCACTGCAGATAGTAGCTTTTGCACGCCATCGCTTTGTTGCTGTTCGAACAACCACGTCTGCCAGCCTTCATGGAATTGCTCCATTGACATTCCAATAATAGATTCAACACGTGGTCGTGCATCAGAGGCTGAGTCACGCAATGACGCTAGCGCTGAGTTGCCTTGGGGTTCCGTTAAAAACTCACTGGCAAGCTGTATCACAACCTCACGCCCTTGTGATTGCTCTAGATAGCTCACAGCTGCCCAAGCGAGAGCCTCAGCGCTTGGGTACGAAAATTTGTCAGCCGTTAGCTGCCAGCGAGCCATGAGTTTGAACGCTTGAGGTTCGCGCTCTAGAGTAAGTAATGCACGAGCAACTAGCTCGTCACGATGACTAGCCACTAGGTCACCATCGCCCTGCTCTACCCACCAACGAGTAAAACCATCCAGCACCCAATGATACGGCTCAAATACCCCACGCCCGTTAGTTTGCGCACTAAGCAGGCCATGCAAAATGACAGTGTCGAGTATGGCATCGTCGTAGCTGTCATGCTCCAGCCAGTTAGCAGTGATGAAAACACCATCAACAGTTGAGTAATCTATGTCGTGCTTGTCCCGAGCTGGTGACAAAGCCAGTCGCACGGTCGGTAAGTGTGGTAATGCCAATGTCGCTTGCAAGCTAGAGAGTAAATCCGAAATTGTTGCAGCCCTTTTCGTTGCGGATTCTTTGTATTCCTCTGACAGATACAGTATCGATACATCAGGGTCTTCAAGATTGACCACATGGGTATTGGAAAAATTGATGGGGTCTCTCTGATTTTGCTCAATGAGTGCTGACGCCAGTGCCAGACCAGATGCCGCCAACACACCCAATGTGACGTAATCACGACGAGTCATCGGTTTTGCCAATCGCTCTATGACTGAACCTTCACCTAGCCGGGTAAGTAGAAAACCGGCTGCTGTGAATACTGCCGAGAGCACGAGAGTCCAGGCCATATCTTGCATCGGCACAACATCACGCTCATAGACAAACAACTGACCATCCATAAGCGCTATCGGTGGAAAGGCCGAGCTGTCTAGGCCAGGGTAGTACATCAACAGCGCAATTAGTGCAGCTGTTACAAGGTACAACGCAACGCGAAGATAGCCACACAAACTAAAACAAAAAACCACACTCCAATAGAGCGACACCATGACCCAGGTCTTTATAAGTATCAACAATAGGTAATCAGAAGTAACGTCGTCAGCTATGCCTGCGCGTTTGCCCGCAAGCAACACCATGACGGTTGCGATAGTAGCTATGTATACAAAGCCCAATACGTATTTAAGTAGCATCGGTATAAAACTGCCTATAGGCAAAGCTTCTACAAACAGCCATGTGCCATTCAGGTATTCGTTAACAATCAGTCTATTGCCAACAATAAGAGCAATCAGAGGCAAAAATGTTACGAGGGAGAACCGTACAATTTCGAACGTACTCATGCTGTACGCTGCAATGGAATTTTGTTCTAGCAGGATTAACACAACAACAAGACATCCACCAGCAAGGAACAGCGCCGCCAACCGGTGCTCGCGTAAATCCTTTGCTAACAATGCGTAAAAGGCCATGATGAGTTGCTATTGATCCTGTGAAACAATAGCGATGAAAACATCTTCCAAGGTCATGGCATCATGCCGCCACCCCGCGTTCAGAGTAATCTCATGACTTGCCAGAACCTCTTGATCAAACTGCAAAGTCATTACGTAACGTCCTCTTCGCTCACCTTCACTCAACACGCGCACACTGTGACGGGCAAATTCACCTGGCAAACTGGTGGCTGCATAGTCGTTCATGCTGATTGACCAGGTTCCGATGCCATTACGCAGGGGATCAAGCTTGCCTTCATACATAGTACGGCCAGCTTCAACGATGCCGATTCTGTCAGCAATCGCCTCGATTTCATCAATTAAATGTGTGGAAAAAAACGTTGTTGTACCGTCACCTGTGGTTTGGTCACGCACAAGATCGAGAAATTCTCGCCTTGCTACCGGATCCATGCCAGCGGTGGGCTCATCAAGAATGAGTAGCTCTGGACGTGTGGCAAGCGCCAGTGTCAACGCAAGCTTGGCCTTCATACCTCCCGAAAACGTGCCAATCTTGCGCTTTGGTGGTAACGCGAAATCATTCATCAGTTGCTTGAAACGCGCTTCATCCCAGCGCGGATAAAAACCTTTAACAAATTTGGAAATCACTTTGGGCGACATCCACGGGTACATATTCTGATCTTGCGCTACGTAACCAATGCGCTGTCTGGTAGCGATGAGATCAGAGTGTAATGATTGCCCAAATATTGATATTGAACCGGCATCTGCACGGGTAATTCCCATGATCATGCGGATGGCCGTTGACTTACCCGCCCCGTTTCTGCCCAGGAACCCGAACACCTCACCTTGCTGCACTGACAAATTGAGATCGTCAAGTACCACCAATGAACCATAAGATTTTTTTAGCGACTGCAGATCTAGCACCACAGGCTTTGCTGTGTGTTCGGTATCTACGTTGCTGTGCAAAGTTGGGAAGGCTGACATGGAGTGCTTAACAGTACGTCACTAGGTAGTGTGTATATTACCTTACAGGCAGGCTTCCAGTAGCGCCCGAGTGTTTTCACGTGTCATTTCCACAGGATTCCCGCCTGTACTTGGATCAGCTAGCGCACTACTGGTCAGCGCATCCAGATCAGGATTCACAACACCAAGTTCCGTCAAGTTTGCTGGAATAGACAATAGCTGGTTGAGCTCTCCCACTCGAGCATGAAAACCGTCGAAGCCACCGGCAATGCCAAGATAGGCCGCAGCTTGAGCTAATTTTTGCTCTACGGCGCTTCGATTGAATTCGAGTACTCGCTGCATGACTACTGCATTCGTTGTGCCGTGGTGTGTGTTGAATACGGCACCAATAGGGTGCGACAGCGCATGGATGGCACCTAGGCCTTTTTGGAACGCTGTAGCGCCCATGGCAGCTGCGCTCATCATGTGGCTTCGCGCCTCAATGTCGGAACCCGTTTTGTACGCTCGAGGTAAGTATTCATTGACCAGTCTCATACCTTCCAGAGCTATGCCTTGACTCATAGGATGGTAATGAGGAGAGCAGAACGCCTCGAGACAATGTGCGAAAGCATCCATTCCAGTACCCGCTGTTATAGCGGCAGGCATACCCACGCTCAGCTCGGGATCACATATAACGAGTGAAGGTAGGATACGCGGATGAAAAATGATCTTCTTTTCATGTGTTTGGGCATTGGTCAAAACGCTGGCGCGTCCAACCTCGGAGCCCGTGCCGGCCGTTGTTGGCACAGCGATGATGGGATCTATTCCGTCAGGATCAGCACGCGTCCACCAGTCATCAACATCTTCAAAATCCCATACTGGCCTTTGTTGGCCAGACATAAACGCTAGTGTTTTACCTAAATCCAACGCTGAACCACCGCCAAAGGCGATCACACCATCGTGCTCGCCAGCGCGATACACCGCCAAACCAGCATCGACGTTTTCACCTGTCGGGTTCATATCTACATCAGCAAACAGCGCTCGCCCTAGACCACCAGCTGCCAGCAAATCCAGCGCAGCCGTGGTTATCGGTAGATCCCTCAAACCACGATCGGTAACAAATAGCGGTCGTTGAATGCCCACACTTTTACAAGCATCAACAATTTCACTAATACGACCAGCACCAAATCGAATCGGCGTTGGGTAATTCCAGTTTGCGTTAAGTTGCATATCGAGTGTTTATGGTTGTAATCAAAAATTAAGTGCGCGTTTGATGACGTCTACTTCTTGAGGTGAAACGATTTTGCTTTGGTTACGCTGTGGTATCCCAACACCGATAATCCATTGCCACGACCCGTATCCTTACAGCCTGTCCAGCACAACGAAGGATCAAGGTAGTCACAACGATTCATGAACACGGTGCCCGTCTCTATACGCCTACCAAGAGCTGCTGCTCGCTCAATGTCCTGGGTCCATAGTGAGGCTGTCAGTCCATAGCGACTATCATTCATCAACTGTAACGCTTGCTCATCATCGCGTACTTTCATGATACCAACGACAGGTCCAAATGATTCTTCACGCATAACGCTCATATCATGGTCAACATTGATCAGAATTTGAGGCGCTAGATAGGCGCCGTTGTCGTCTTGCGGAAATCGTGCTGAGTCTATGAGTGGCGTGGCGCCAGCACTAATAGCTTGTTGGGTTTGCTCACGCACATGCTGTGCAAAACGCGCGTGCGCCATGGGCCCAAGCGTTGTGCTCTCTTCCAGAGGATTACCTAATTGGTAATCAGAAACAATGGATACAGCCTGTTCGACAAAATCATCAAACAAAGATTCCACAACGTAAATACGCTCAATACCGCAGCAGCACTGTCCTGCATTAAACATGGCGCCGTCTATTAGTGTGTCAACTGCTGCAGGTAAGTTAGCATCCTCCATGACATAACCGGGATCCTTACCTCCCAGTTCAAGCCCTAGCTGCGTGAACGTTCCAGCCGCCGCTTGCTCCATGCTCTGACCACCGGCAACAGAGCCGGTAAAATTAACAAAGCCAAACGCACGCTGATTGATCAACTCGGCAGTCAGTGCGTGATCAAGAAAAACGTTCTGAAACACATCCTTTGGTACACCTGCCGCATGCATTGCCGCTTCAATATGTTCACCCACCAGCAAAGTTTGCGTGGCATGCTTGAGCACTACTGCATTTCCCGCAATGAGCGCTGGGACGATCGTATTAATAGCGGTCATGTAAGGGTAGTTCCAAGGGGCCACCACCAACACTACACCCTGTGGGGTACGCTCTATGCGTCGTTCAAAATTTGCACTATCTTCGATGATCAGAGATGCAAGTGCTTCGGGTGCAAGTTCCGCCATACGGCTTGCACGCTCTTGAACACCGCTATGCTCACCACCATAGCGAACGGGCCTGCCCATTTGCCACGCTAGCTTTGGAACGATATCGTCGGCGTATGTGCCAAGTATCTCTATACCTTGCATCACCATCGCGATACGTTCGTCTAGCGGCACGTTGGCCCAGGCACGCTGCGCGATGTTTGCGCCTTCGACACGGGCAAATGCTTCTTTGCTGCTCAATACGGGACGACTGGCGTAGACCTGCCCGTCAATAGGTGAAATACAGTCGAGCATGGTTGTACGCGTCATGTCTGGATCCAAAAGTAAGCAATGAATACATTAGTGTGGAGCATTGAACTATGCACGTTCGAATCCGCGCCGTATTTCGTAGTCAGTTACATGCCTATCAAATTCTTCTTGCTCCCAGCGTGCAGCTCGTACGTAATGGTCAACAACCGCATCACCCATTGCCCGACGCAACATGCTGCTGCCCTCCAGTGCCATGGTTGCGTCACGCAAGTTATTTGGAATCTGAGCTACTGGCTCTGAAGACTTTGCGGCATCCACCGAATAGGCATCACCATCATAGGCATCGCCCAACGTCAGGTTATTTTCTATACCCGCAATGCCAGCCGCTATCTGTGCAGCCATGGCTAGATAGGGATTGATATCTGAGCCACCTACGCGGCATTCGATACGAACGTTTGCAGAATCGGGGGCTACGATTCGAAAACCCGCAGTACGATTATCTATGGACCAGACAACGTGTGTGGGCGCAAACGTACCAGCCACAAAACGCTTGTACGAATTGATATACGGCGCCATGAAAACAGTAGTTTCAGCAGCGTGGGCAAGCTGCCCTGCCAAGTATTGTTGCATGAGCACTGACATACCGTGCTTTCTGGAACTGTCAAAGAAGGCAGATTTACCGTCTGACGATAGCAGTGACTGATGAATATGACTTGAAGAGCCGACCAGGTCAGAACTCATCTTGGCAAGGAAACTGACGCTGCAATCAGCATTAAGGGCAATCTCTTTTGTCGCGTGTTTGGCAACACTGTGATTGTCTGCCATGTCCAGAGCATCTGAGTATCTTATATTGAGTTCTGCCTGACCAGCCTCCGCCTCCCCTTTAGTGCATTCAATAGGCACGCCTGCTTGATACAGTTGGTTACGCAACGGACGCATTAACGATTCTTCCTTAGCCGTCTGTAAAATGTGGTAGTCCTCGTTATAAGGTGCGCTGGCGTTTAAGTCTCGGTACTGCTTTTCACGCGCTTGTTCAAATGTCTCAAGATAGACGAAGAATTCCAATTCAGTGGCAGCCATACAGGTCAACCCCATAGACTCAAGGCGCTTTAACTGTGCTTTGAGAACGGCACGGGGAGAATGTGCAACGTCGTTATGTGCGTGGTCAATAACATCGCACATCACCATGGCCGAGCCGGGGGCCCATGGCGCGAGGCGTAAAGTGGCAAGATCAGGCTTCATGATGTAGTCGCCATAACCGTTCGACCACCCAGACGAGGCGTAGCCATCAGGCGTTGCCATTTCGATATCTGTAGCCAGTAAATAGTTACAGCAGTGCGTTTCCTCAAAGGCGCTATCGAGGAAATGCTGCACATGGAAGCGCTTGCCCATCAACCGGCCTTGCATATCGACCATGACAACAGTGACAGTATCAATGCTGCCATCTGCAGCGGCGGCCTTTAGAGCCGACAGACTTAAATTTCCGGGCATGTCGTTTTGCTAAAAATGTAGAGTGAATTTGCGGGCAAAGCTAAACCGTGAGAACACGGTTTAGCCCTTTCTCTGGACTTGACTAACCGTATCGGTAAGGTCGCCCTGCCTTAATCATGACATCATTGTATTGTTTAAATATTTCCACCACTTTTGCTTTTGTTTCGGATTCGGCAGCTATCTCGTCCCAAAATTTCAGGGCCGCAGATTCCACTGTTGCCCACTCCTCGTCAGGAATAGTGGTGAGCTCCATTTTTGGTCCATTAACACGCAAGTCAGCCTCACCACCCCAATACCACCACTGGCGATAATAATGCGAGCTGTCCATGGTCAGCTTTAGCAACTCTTGCAAGTGAGGGGGCAACTCCTGATACTTATCCATGTTTGCGTAAAACGATCCCGCCCATGCGCCCGAGATATTATTCGTTAAGAAATAATTGGTCACGTCAGCCCAGCCCACTGTGTAGTCCTCCGTGATACCAGACCAAGCAATGCCATCCAGCTCACCAGTCTGCACCGCAACCTCAATATCTTCCCAGGGCAAACTCACCGGCACTACACCAAACTGACTCATAAACCGGCCTGCAGTCGGGAAGGTAAAAACACGTTTACCCTTCAAATCCTCCAGACTACGAATAGGATCTTTAGTGGCAAAATGACAAGGATCCCACGCTCCGGCAGACAACCACTTCACGCCCACTTTTTCGTATTCTGCAGACCAGATTTCACCAAGACCATACTGGTTAAAAAGAACCGGCACATCAAGAGAGTATCGACTGGCGAACGGAAAATAGCCTCCGAACACAGTCACTTCTGTGGGTGATGCCATTGAATCATCGTCAGATTGGACAGCATCAATAGTCCCTTTTTGCAAGGCTCTGAAGAGCTCACCTGTGGGCACAAGCTGATCAGCAAAAAACAGCTCGATCTCCATTTCATCGCCAGCTATCTTATTGAACGAATCGATAGCTGGCTTGATAACGTGTTCAGCTAATGCAGGGCCGGCGTAGGTTTGCATACGCCATTTGATTTTTGATTGAGCATGAATAGCGGGGGCACCTAATATGGCGCCAGCTCCCACCGCTGCTGTTCCAGCAGCCGCATTTCCAAGAAATTTTCGACGTGAACTCATTCTACTCTCCCATTCAACAATGAATTAAAAAACGATTTCTGCTTAAAAACTCCCTACTCCAAAGGCTCCAACTCGTGGAACCAAAAGTTTGATTTACTGATTAAATATTGTGACCAAAACACAGTGACCACACGCTCACTTACCATAAACAATACCTGGCAGCCAAAGCGCCAGATCAGGAAAACGCATAACAATGGCAAGCCCGATGATCATGACAATAACAAATGGCACTATCGAGCGATAGATATCCCCTAACGATATCTCAGGTGGCGCCATAGCCCGCATCAAGAACAAGTTGTAACCAAAAGGTGGAGTCATGTAGGCGATCTGAGTGGTCATGGTGTACAGCACGCCGTACCAGATGAGATCAAACCCAAGCGAGCCTACTAATGGCACATACAGCGGTGCAACAATAACCAACATGGCAGTGTCATCGAGAAATGTACCCATAACAATGAAAGACAACTGCATGAGAATGAGAATGGTCCAAGGATTCAGACCCAATCGATCAGTGAACAGATCTTCGATAGCACGCACAGCACCTAAACCATCAAACACCGCACCAAAGCATAAGGCTGCCATGATGATCCACATGAACATACAACTTATAGCGAGCGTTTGCCTGACGGAAGTTTCGAGCACCAGTTGGTTCATGCGCCCTTTGAGAAAAGCTGCGAGCAGGGCTGCCAATGCGCCAATGGCTGAGCTTTCTACAAGGCTTGTCCAGCCATTAATAAAGGGCACCATCATGGCTGCAAAAATACCCAAGGGAAGCAAGCCTGCACCCAATAAACGGTATTTTTCAGAACGTGGCACGTTGCGTTCTTCTGGCGGTAATGCAGGACCTAGCTCTGGCTGAATCCGACACCGGATGACGATGTACAGAATGAACAAAGCGGCCATCATGAGCCCGGGCAAAATACCTGCCAACCACAACTGACCGACCGGTTGCCGTGCGATCATTGCGTACAGCACTAGCACCACTGACGGGGGTACAAGAATGCCAAGCGATGATCCAGCTTGCACGACGCCTGTGACCATTTTTTTGTCGTAACCTCGCCTTAATAATTCTGGTAAGGCAATGGTGGCTCCTATTGCCATACCGGCAACAGACAACCCATTCATGGCAGATACCAACACCATAAGCCCGATGGTGCCTATTGCCAGACCACCATTCAGTGATCCCATCCAGACATGAAACATCTTATAGAGATCATCTGCAAGCCCGGATTCTGACAACACGTAGCCCATGAAAATAAACATGGGAAGAGTTAGCAGCGGGTACCACTTCATGAGCTTCATTGCAGATGAAAAGGCAAAATCAGACCCACCCGTTCCATACAGAGACATGGCCGCAATGACACCCACAGCACCAATGGCTCCAAATACTCGCTGACCACTCAGCAGCATCAACATCATTGATGAGAACATCAGAACAGCAATTAGCTCATACGGCATTAGACTATTGAGACCTTCAACGCGTACATTAGAGCTCCACTTTACGGATTCGGGCAATATCTTTGATGAATTCAGCTAAGACCTGTAGCAACATCAAAAAGATACCAAGACACATTAGCGATTTGATGGGCCACATCAGCGGACGCCACGCACTTGGGCTACGTTCTTTATATTCAAGAGCGTACAGCAGACTCTCTAGTCCGCCGTACAACAATACGCCAAGGTATATCAACAAAAAAATAACGGTGAAGGCGTCGACCCAGGCTTTCTGACGAACAGACCAGGAGCCATACAGCAAATCCATACGTACATTCGCACCCATCTGCATGGCGTAAGGACCACCCAGTAAGAAATAAGCCACCATGGAGAACTGTGCCATTTCCAAGGTCCAAAGGGACGGCAGGAAAAACGTTTTGGACACTGACGACCAGAGAAGTATTCCGATCATGACAAAAATAAAATACATCATGACGCGGCCCAGCCGATAGTTGATCGCCTCAACTACCTTTACAAATCTGGATAAATAAACCGGCATGACGTTCATTCACGTGTCGCGACACCCAATCATGCAATGCCATTGCTGGCAATGTCAAGACAGTTACTTAATCACACATACATCTAGCGCAGGCTCGTCGAGCCACTTATACTGCTCTTATGAAAGGTTACGCTAGAATTGCGGCCGCTGTGCCGTCCGCCGCTGTTGCTGATGTTGATGCCAACCGAAAGAACATTCTTTCGATGTGGCGTGAAGCCGATGCCGCCTGCGCCAATGTCGTGGTATTCCCAGAGCTCTCGCTCAGTGGATATAGCATCCGTGACTTGTGTATGAACACCACCTTGCTGGACGCCTGCGAAGCGTCGCTAGCCTTGTTAATTGAAGAAGGTGCAGGTCTTGAGCCGATGGCCATCGTGGGGTTACCCCTCAGGTACAAGCAGGGTCTGTTTAACGTGGCCGCAGTTATACACCAAAGCAAACTCCTTGGCGTTGTACCAAAAGCCTATCTGCCCAATTATCGTGAGTTCGAAGAAGCTCGCTGGTTCCGAACAGGTTTTGATGTCCCCGCCGACGCTCTTATAAACGTGGAGCGATTTCAAGCTCCTTTCGGGCTCGATTTACTCTTCCAGAGCAATCTGCGGGAGCTCACTGTTGGCATAGAAATCTGTGAGGACATGTGGGTTCAGACACCTCCTAGCAGCTATCAAGTCTCGAATGGTGCGACCATAATATGTAATCTCTCAGCCTCCAATTTCACCATTGGTAAAGCAGAGCTAAGGCGTTTGCTGGCACGCTCCATGTCTGATCGTGGCAAGTGCGCCTACGTTTACGTGGCCGCAGGGCCAGGCGAATCGTCAACTGATCTGAGTTTCGACGCTGATGCCTTCATCTGCGAGAACGGCAACCTGCTTTGTGAATCAAAGCGATTTGCACGAACAGGACAACTTATCGTGCAAGATATCGACTTGGAGCTTCTAGCCTTCGAGCGTCGTTCAACCAACACGTTTGGCGATTGTGCTAATCAGCACCAATCGTCGACTCGCACCGTGCAGTTTACTTCACGTCAAACACAAGGCTTGGTGCGCACTGTGTCAAAAACTCCTTTTCTGCCGCGCGACCCAAAAACCTTATCCAACCGATGTTGGGAGATGTTCGAAATTCAGAGCAATGCTCTGGCGACTCGCATGGCAGCTATCGGCAAACCAAAACTGGTGTTGGGTGTCTCAGGTGGTTTGGACTCAACGCACGCAGCCTTGGTAGCTGCTGCCGCACTGGACTTACGAAAACAACCCCGCACTGATCTTGTCTGTATTACCATGCCAGGCTTTGGCACCAGCGATGGCACACGCAGCAACGCCGAAGCGCTAGCAGTTGCTTTAGGCGCAAGCTTTAGTGAAGTCAGTATTTCTGATGCCAGTCGCACAGTGCTTGAAGCGATAGACCATCCCGCCACCAGCAACGTTGGCACGGTAGAACAGCTTATAGACCAGTTGCGTCAGCACCCGGAACTGGGCGATGTCACCCTTGAAAACGTGCAAGCTCGACTACGGACCCTACTTTTGATGACCATAGCCAACCAGCAAGGCGGCTTGGTAGTGGGCACAGGCGATTTGTCTGAAAAAGCGCTTGGCTGGTCCACCTATGCGGGTGATCACATTGCTATGTACGATGTGAATGCAGGCGTGCCGAAAACACTGATCCAATTTGTTATCCGCTGGGTTGCGAATGAACGCGCTAGCAACTGGAGCGACAATGAGAGCCTTCGCGAAACACTCTTTGCCATACTCGATACGCCCATCTCGCCAGAACTACTACCAGCAGACGCCGACGGTCAGATTGCTCAGCTCACTGAAGAGCGCATTGGACCCTATGAGCTACACGATTTCTTTCTGTATCATTTTGTAAGACATGGGGCCAGGCCTGCACGCATTCTTGATTTAGCGCGCGTTGCCTTCGATAAAGGTCAATATGATGATGACGTGCTAAAAAAATGGTTAACCGTGTTTGTAAAACGGTTTTTCATGCACCAGTTCAAGCGCTCCTGCACCGCTGACGGCCCTAAGGTGGGCTCCGTGGCATTATCACCCAGAGGAGATTGGCGCATGCCTTCAGATGCCAAACCCGATAACTGGCTAGCAGATATTGCAAGCTGGAGAGCACCAGCGACTGTCACCACCGATGCAGGCGGCAAGGCGCTGTACTAAACGTGAATCAATTCCCATGAAAAGTCCTGACACTAACAAACTTGACAAACTCGTAGCCTCTGCACGTGCCGATTACGCTAAACGCGAAACCGGTTACCGCCAACGCGCGCTCAAGCTCTACCCTTGGATTTGCGGCAGATGCATGCGTGAATTCAACCAGGCAAATTTGCAAGAACTTACCGTTCACCACCGTGACCATAACCACGACCACAATCCGAACGACGGCAGTAACTGGGAGTTGTTATGTGTCTACTGCCACGATAACGAACATCAGCGTTATATAGAGCAAGAGACAACGAGTGAACGCGAACGGGCACAAGAAGCCACACACAACCCGTTCGCAGATTTGAAGTCGATGATTAACAAGGATGAAAGCTAGAGCGCCTGCACTCAAACCAACACGAGATTGGTCAAACCGTCGCGTCTTCGCCCCAGATTTGTCGTAAGCGGCGATCACGCCCACAGGCATAGCGATAGGTCTTGTACCGCACCGGACTCTTTTTGTAAAAATCCTGATGATAGCTTTCAGCACCTTTAATAGGGTAGAAGGTGGTTAAAGGCAATATGCGTGTCACGACGTGCTTCTCGGCAAACCGTTTGTCTACCTTAGCTTTTGAGGCTTCTGCAGACGCTTGCTGCGCATCACCTGCAACAAAAATAGCGCTTAAATACTCATGACCTTTATCACAGAACTGACCACGAGCATCAAATGGATCAACGTTCACCCAGAAGTGCTCAAGTAGCTGTTCGTAGCTGACTACTTCAGGGTCATAGTGAACTTCAACCGCTTCGTAGTGACCATCGTGGTTTCCGTTATAGATCGGGTTTTTTATAGTACCGCCGGTAAATCCTGATATTGCTTTGGTCACACCTGCCAAAGACTCGAAGTCTTTTTCCACGCACCAAAAACAACCGCCTGCGAATACAGCCGTTGCAGCGAATACAGGTGCACTAGCTACACACATCGCAGCGACAAAAAGTGCCGTAAAAAATTGAGGTACTCGTCTATTTTTCATCTGTGAAATCCAGAGTTGTTTGCAAGCTATCCGCAATACTAAAAGCAATTGCGACTTGGGATGTTTAAATGCTCAGCGCCACGATGCATTGTGAACTTGTCTCATTGCAATAGTTCATTTTGCATATTCGCAGAGTAACTCTCTGCAACCGAGTTGCCAATTCGTTCACTATTACAGCATGTGCTACCGTACAAGCTCTATCGGCCAGTGCGTCTCGAAATTCACTGGCTATGAAATTTCGCCTATCGCCGCCAAATACACCGCCAAATGCACCACCCGGCCCACTGCTGGGTAGACGACGCCAGTAACAGTCACGCAGTTTTCGCCATTTGTGGATGAACAGTCTGAAAAAAAATGAAATGATGAACATAAATTTTGAAGGATTACTGTTTGATCTTGATGGAACACTCATTGACTCCAGTGAGGTTATTCATCGAGCCTGGAGTGCATTCGCTGTGAAATATCAAATTCCGACCGATGTGTTATTGCCAGCAATTCAAGGTAAACCAGCACATGAATCTATTTTGGCCTTTCGACCGACAGCATCCAAAATTGATATTGCTGAAGATACAAAATGGTTGGAAATGATGGAATCTACCGATACTGATGGCGTCATCGCCTTGCCAGGCTCCATTGATCTTTTGAACAAGCTGAACGAGCAGAAAATTCCCTGGGCAATAGTTACGTCAGGAACCTTACCCGTGGCAAGCGCTAGAATTAATGCTGCCAATTTGCCATTTCCTAGTCACCTAGTGACACCAGAACAAGTGACACACGGAAAACCCGACCCTGAACCCTACTTACTGGGTGCAAGTAAATTAGGTCTGAACATTGGAGACTGTATTGTATTCGAAGACGCACCAGCAGGAATTGAATCAGGTGATCGGGCAGGAGCAAAAACCATTGGCATTTTGACGCAATTCAGTGCCTCTGAATTACAAGAAAAAAATGCGAATGCGTGTATAACCACACTGCAAGAGGTCAGCATCTCTTTTGATGGATGCCAAAAAATACTGTCAATAGGCAATTGCAGTTTATGAAAAAAATATTATTGACTCTGCTGATTGTCGCCATTGCAGGGGCAACCTATTGGAAAACGCGACCATCTCCATTCGACACTGGAGCGCCATTACTTGCAGGTGACAACTCAATAGAGCTGCTTAATGGATTTGACCCACAAGACCTGCCTGCAGGCTGGGTACACCGAACATTCATGACAGTAAGCGCTGCGAACTACCAGCTGGAAGATGAAGATGGCATGCCTGTGCTGCGTTGCACTACTGATAACAGTGCATCTATTCTGGCACGTGACACGTCTGTACCGCTAAGCTCACATCCAATCTTGTCTTGGCGCTGGAAGGTGATTCAACCCATTGAAAGCGACACAGATGAATCCACTGAAGAGGGAGACGACCACCCAATTCGCCTGTTCCTCGTGTTCTCGAACGAAAACAATGATCGTAAAGCGATGGAGATTATATGGAGCAACAAGAAATATGTGCCGGGCGATTACAAAATCATCGGCAACTTTTACCACTACGTTGCAAACGGCCTAGATGAGAACATCGGAAAATGGTTCGGACAAGAGCTCGATTTACGAAAAATCTACAATGACATTGGTGGTACCGGCACACCGACACTAGAAACCATAGGATTCTTTTGCGATAGCGATAACACCGGTGGCAAGAGTGAAGGTCTGTTTAGCGATATCGTGCTTTCAGCTGATTGGTAACTGCCGATCTGCATGGTCAGATTGTGCAAACTATTTGCTTTGCCGGAAAGTAGATTGATGTGAAGAGTCAAGTCGATCCCAGTCAAACTGCACGCCAATGCCAAATGTGTCAGGTGCAACCGCAAGGTGCTGCTCAACCACAAGAGGGCGGTGTGTATATTGATCAATAGGAAATGAATGTACTTCAATCGAACCGGCGTTAGGCTGGGCCGAAACTAAGCTGACATGCAGTTCTTGCATGCCATGACTACAAACAGGAATTCCATGCTCATTGGCTAGTCGAGCCGCGCTTAACCAACCAGTAATGCCACAACAATTTGAAGCATCAGGTTGCAGATACGATAACTTAGCTTGTTCGAGAGCATGCTTGAATTCATAGTGAGTATGCAGGTTCTCACCCATTGCAAGCGGCATATTGGTTCGCTCGGCAATCGAGCAATAGCCCGCCAAGTCGTCTGGCTCGATGGGCTCCTCAAACCAGAGCAATTGATAAGGCTCAAACGCGTTCGCA
Organism: Granulosicoccus sp.; assembly: GCA_023301725.1. Taxonomy (GTDB): domain Bacteria; phylum Pseudomonadota; class Gammaproteobacteria; order Granulosicoccales; family Granulosicoccaceae; genus Granulosicoccus. The sequence continues at coordinate 151,149 of JALZUD010000013.1, forward strand.
GCGGTAACGGCTTGCTCAATACTCATGGAATAGTTAGCATCCACCATAAATTGAATATCAGGTCCGATCAACTTTCGAACCGCAGCCACTCGTTCAACATCCTGCGCAAGATCAGGCTGACCCACTTTGATTTTGACCGCATTAAATCCAGCATCAAGATATCCTTGTATGCTCAGCAACAACGCCTCGAGTGATAAATTTAGATCAATTCCACCGCGGTACGCTCGACAGCGGTCTCGTTGGCCCCCCGCCATTTTCCATAGTGGTTTACTCTGTTGCTTGCCTCGAATGTCCCACAGTGCAATATCGATGGCTGCAATAGCAAAGCTTGCGATGCCACCACGGCCCACGTAGTGCAGATGCCATTGCATTTGCTCATTAAGAAACTCTACTTCAGTGGCTAATTGTCCGATCAACCAAGGTGCTAAATCGTGTTGAATCATAGCGGCGATTGCTTGCCCTCCCTTGCCACCAGTGTACGTGTAGCCGGTACCTGTCTCGCCTGAGTACAGTTCAACGGTTGCGGTCACTAGCTCAAAATGCGTGTGATCCCCGTGCATCGCATCTCTGAGCACTTGAACCAAGGGAACACGAAATACTTTCGTTGTTACGGTGCGGATTACGCTTGGGTGATGATGAGTTGGTTTCATAAGGCGCTTAGAGTTAACGTTTTAATAATTCAATCCACCTACATAATTAACGGCGACATACTACCCAACTGCTTGTGCAGGCACACGGCCCATCAAGTGCGGCAAAACACATGTTAACGCACATACGGGACAACAGATCCGATCAACCGCACTCGCCTCACTAGTACTTAAAATTCTCAAAACCACAGACTCGCCTTATACACTCGCAACTAAACCTAATCTGCCTGTGAGTCACCACTACAAAGCAGAAAAATGTCCATTTATAACATTGAGAGAGTTCAGCACGAATCGCTATGGCCGATTCAATGACACACGAGCGTCGATCAATTTTCTGCTGTTACACGATCGAAGCTTGCCATCAAACTCAAAGGTTGTGTATGAATTTCATTAACAACGTCTCCATCCGGCAGCTTAGCACTCGATTCTCCATAGGCTTCGCTCTCGTTGTGGTGTGCGTCGCAGCTTTCGGTTTTGTGAACGTCAAAACAGCAGGGCAGTTGAACGACGATTGGTCTAATAATCCCGACCATGCACGCCTTAAGGGATCTCTTCTACATAATTTAAACAGTGCGGTCGGTTATGGCGGAGCCATTCATCAATTCAAGAATTTTGTATTGAGAAAAGATGCACCGCGTTTGGTAAAAGTGCACGCAGGGTTTGACGCAGCACAGGATATCATTCAGGAATATCGATCTTTCCATTTATCTGAACAGGAGTCACAGGCACTTGATGACATATCTGCGGTCTTTAAAAAATACTCGGATGCCACAGCAGTTATCACCACAATGGCTGAAAGTGGCGCATCCACCAACGAGATAGACGCGATCGTCAAAATCGATGATTCTCCCGCTTTAGCTGGCATTCAGTTACTTGAAACATCGATCGAAACTCAGCTTGAAGTACAAAACCAATCGATGGCCTCGAGTTTATCAGCCATCTATTCACTAACCATGCTTGGATCTATTGTCAGTACCGCGATGTTACTTCTGCTGCTAACTAGCCTGCTTATCACGTTCCGCTCGATTCTGTGGCAAATTGGCGGCGAACCTCGCCGGATAAAAGAGATCGCACGCCGAATCGCTGGTGGAGATCTTGAAAAAATAGTCAATGAAACTGATAGAACGTCAGGAATATTCGGCGCTATTATTTCCATGCAAAACAATTTGCGCGAGCGCACCGAAGCCGAACAGGCAATGGCCGCAATCAACGAACGTCTGAAGCAGGCTTTGGATAACGCAAGTAGTAACGTCATGGTGACAGATACTGACAAAAATATTGTGTTTGTCAATAAATCCAGCACTCGATTATTTTCTGAAAAACAACAGCAAGTTCGCTGCACAGTGCCTACTTTCGATGCTCAAAATATTACCGGTTTAAACATTGATCACCTTTATAAAACCGCAACAACTACGCTAAATAAAAACTCCTCAGAAAGTAATAAAAATGTTGTCGTCTTCGGTGACTGTCATTTTGCGGCGTCGGACAACCCAATACTCATTGATACTGGTGAACGTATAGGTACAGTGATTGAATGGTTTGACAAAACCGAAGAAATCAACAACGAGGCTGAAGTCCAGCAGCTGATAGAAGCTGCGACCCAAGGCGATCTGGGGCGACGTGTAAACATGCAGGACAGCGGCGAGTTTTTTTGCAAGCTTGGCCAATCAATGAACGAGTTAATGGATGTGAATGATCGCACCATTAGCGAAATTCAGCGTGTTTTTGCATCAGTTGCCAGTGGCGACCTAACTGCCAGGGTAGAGGGCGAATATCAAGGGGCATATCAACAGTTAAAGAATGACGCCAACACAATGGTAAGTCAGCTCACAGATGTCATCAGAGAGGTTAAAAACGGTGCCATGGTTGTAGCTACAGCATCCTCAGAACTTATCAGTACGAACAAGAATTTGAATTACACGGCTCAAGATGGAGCCAAGCAGGCTGGCATCGCCTCCGCGGCGGCAAACAGCGTAACGCTCAATGTGGAAGCTGTGGCAAATGCAGCTTCAGATCTTGAAGCCTCAGTGAGCGATATCAGTCGCAATGTTAACGAGGCCGTGACCGTTGCATCCGAAGCAGTTGTTCTTGCGCAGAGCACAAATACACAGGTTCGAAAATTAACGACCTCAAGTAGCGACATAGGCAACGTTATCAAAGTCATCGACTCTATAGCCGAGCAGACGAATTTGCTGGCACTCAATGCCACCATTGAAGCGGCAAGAGCTGGAGACGCTGGCAAAGGCTTTGCTGTTGTGGCCAATGAGGTTAAGGACCTGGCAAAGGGCACAGCGAAAGCTACCGAAGAGATCGCGCAAAAAGTCAAAGCGATTCAAAATGATAGCGATACTGCGGTTCAGGCTATCGGCGACATTAGCAGGATCATCGAAACGATCAGCAATTATCAGAACACCATCTCTGAAGCAGTCCAGAACCAGAATATGGCCACGCAACGCATCAGTAAAAACGCCGGAGAAGCGGCCCAGGGCAACGTTGAAATAACTCGTACCTCCGAACGCGTAAATGAGGGTGCAGAGAGTACCGTGAGTGGCCTTACTGAATTGCAATCGTCGGCAGAAGAATTAGCGCGCATGGCAGTCGATCTCAGCGACTTGGTTGAAGGCTTCCGAGTGGATTAATATCGCGGCCTATAGCCACTCACAAGCCATCAAACGGCTAACGCATCCCGCCCGGCCCGCCCATGCCGCCAGGTCCGCCCATCCCAGGTGGCATCTTGCCTTGCATCGCACGCATCATTTTGGCCATACCGCCTTTGCTCATCTTTTTCATGGTGCGCGCCATCGTTTGGTGTTGCTTTACCAGCTTATTTAAATCCTGAACTTGCAAGCCAGCGCCAGCGGCAATACGTTTTTTGCGGCTACCTTTGAGAATCGCCGGAAACCGACGCTCTTGCGGAGTCATTGAATTAACCAAGGCAATCATATGAACAAATTGCTTGTCGTCGCCCATTTTGGCTTTTACCGCATCAGGCACATCACCCATACCGGGCATTTTTTCCATGATAGACGCCATACCGCCCATGTTGGCCATTTGTTCTAGCTGATCTTTGAGGTCGTTGAAATCGAAGTTTTTACCCTTCTTCATCTTGGTGGCGAATTTTTCCGCCTTGACATGATCGACCTTAGCGGTGACCTCTTCAACCAAGCTAACTACATCACCCATACCGAGTATGCGCGAAGCAATTCGCTCGGGGTGAAACGTCTCCAACGCATCGGTCTTCTCACCGGCACCAATGAATTTGATGGGTTTGCCGGTTACCACTCTGACCGACAGCGCAGCACCACCGCGAGCATCACCGTCTGTTTTAGTCAGAACCACGCCCGTTAGAGGTAGGGCATCGCCGAAAGCTTTAGCCGTATTGGCCGCGTCTTGACCCGTCATGCTATCGACAACGAACAAGGTCTCGATGGGGTTGATGGCTGCGTGCAGCTGCTTTATCTCTCCCATCATTTGTTCATCAATCGCCAGTCGCCCTGCTGTATCCACCAGCAAGACATCTACAAACTGTTTACGTGCCTCAGCTAACGCCGCTTTGGCAATTTGCACCGGAGACTGATCAACCGAGCTTGCAAAGAAAATGGCGTTTACCGAATCTGCCAATGTCTCCAACTGCTTGATTGCAGCAGGTCGGTAAACGTCGCAGCTGACAACCATCACTTTTTTCTTGTCGCGCTCTTGAAGCAGGCGAGCCAGCTTACCCACCGTGGTGGTTTTACCTGCGCCTTGCAAACCCGCCATCATGACAACCGCTGGTGGCTGGGTGGCAAGGTTTAACGGCTCGGCGTTGTCTCCCATCACGGCAACTAATTCGTCATTGACCACTTTAACGAATGCTTGGCCCGGAGACAGGCTTCCGATAACCTCCTGACCCATGGCTTTTTCGCGCACTGAATCAATGAGCTGCTTAACCACTGGCAGTGCAACATCAGCCTCCAGCAAGGCCATACGCACTTCACGCAAGGTCTCTTTGATGTTGTCTTCGCTAAGTCGACCCTGACCGCGCAGGTTTTTAATGGTCTTGCCCAGACGATCGCTGAGTGAATCAAACATAGATAAGCCCTTTGCTATATCGATTGGCCGCGCACAACATTCCAGCGCAATAGCCCACTAGTTTACTGGAGTAATCGCCGCTGTACAGTCTCACGAGACGTACAAAGAGCATTACGAGTGCGCACACATCAGATTTAAGGGATTAGTCAGCTTTCTAAAGCGCGGCGGCGAGTTCCCGAATCTAGCTGTTTGTCCAGAGATACATTTGCCCCGTCACTACTCCCAGCCTGATGGGCCGTCCCATCACGGTATCGGACGCGTTGTGGCCTACGAGTAACCAAACCCTCCATACAAGCCTGACGCACGACTTCACGCTTTCGCACCACAAGACTTGACCCAGGCCCCACGCTCTCCTGACCCATCTGCGCGGCTTGCTGTTCCTCAGCAGTGCGCCTATCGGCATCGAGCTGGCGGGCACGCTGCAACACAGCAAGCGCAAAACCAACTCGATAATCAAAACTTGCCGAACGCCCTGGCTCAACTGAACCTGCTGTTTTGTGCAGTTTTAGTGAACGCTCCATAGCGTCCGTCAAATAGGAGTAGGTGAGCGTAGCTACATCGGCATCTATGCTGAAACCACGAAACTCAATGGTGCTGCTACGCACGCAGATACAGTCGTGTAACAGTGCCACAGCCGACCCTAAAACCCCGACATAGCTTGGTACAGAACGAAAATCTTTGTCGATCTTGCTGGCCCCGAATTCACTGGTCTCCAAATCAGCCTCGGTGATGCCAAACCGGCTCATCAAAGACTGGCAGCGACGCATGGCTATTTCTGCTTCATGCGGGCTGGATTCGTTTTCGCGGCTCATTGCATAGAGCTTTCGAATACGTTGCAGCAATTTATCGCGAGATTGCGGGTCTTTATTCGCTGCTGATTGTTCCTTGTCCGCAACTGATTGCGAAACGCCTTCCGCAGAATTTCTGCCCATCTGCCGTACCCCGATAGTTGCCGTGGAAAGGGCCGCTAGAATACTCGGTTTACCACACTGTGCCCTAACCCAAGAGCCACAGCCTGTAACGATACTGGGCAGACACCGTGCGCGCGCTGGCAAATCTATCCCGATTCGAGGATAATATAGCGCTGATCGATCACCGCTAGCCATCCACAGGGACAAACCATTGTGAGTCTCGTACTCTCTCTCATTGCCACTGCCTTCTACAGCATATCGAGTGCTCTGCTCTGGCACACGCTTAAAAACCGCAAAGCGGGGGGTGAGACAAATCTGGGTGTCAGCACGTCTGAGCCGCTAGCGGCGACCCAGACACTACCGTATCTCACTGTTCAACACCGCAACTTAACCCTGCTGTGCGCCACTGTGGCTCTCATCATTCATGGCTGGCTGGTGATACATCAGACCGGACTGCCAAACAGCCTGAACTTACCGCTGTTTACCTCTGTTTCAGCAACCACACTCACCCTTGTTTTCATTCATATCGGGTTGTGTTTGCGTCAGCCGGCAGATTATTTAGGTCTTGCTGTGTACCCTATCGCGGCCATCTCGCTCCTCATTCACCACGTATCCTCGGGCGGCACGCCTATCGTGAGTCGGGCTGTTGAGGTCCATATCTTCCTGTCGCTGGTGTCATACGCCATGCTGACATTAGCGGCCTCACAAGCGATACTCACCTCCGTTCAGCGGCATTTTCTTGCCAAGCACAAACCCGGTGGATTCATGCGCGCCTTGCCGCCTCTGGATACCAGCGAGCGTCTGCTTTTCACCCTGCTCACCTACGGATTTGTGCTGCTGTCCACTGCCCTGCTTAGCGGGTTTATCTATCTGGACAGCATGTTCGATCAGCGCTTGGTGCACAAAACCCTTCTTTCTTGTGTAGGTTGGGGCATTTTTGGCGTTCTGCTATTTGGTCGCTGGCGATTTGGCTGGCGTGGACGTAAAGCCGTTCAGTGGACGCTAGCTGGCTTCGGCGTTCTGATTCTCGCCTACTTCGGCTCAAAAGCTGTCATTGAAGTCATGCTTGGCTCATAGCCAACGTTGGACAGGAGCCTGTTATTTCGCCCATAGAACCCAGTCATCTAACCTGATTTGGCGCTGAAGGACTAGGTAACACACAAACTAATGTCGATTTATGCATAAACTGGTGTGGCCATTGCTATAGTGAGCCTCACCACAGCAACACAGGCCAGTAGTATTTGAACACCATCCCCATCGGCTTACTAAGCGCTATCTTAGTAGGGCTGATAATGGTCTCGGGCTTTTTTTCAGGCTCCGAAACCGCACTCATGTCGGTTAACCGATACCGGTTACGCCATCTGGCAAATAATGGACACAAGGGCGCGCAGCGAACCTTGAGCCTGTTAGAGAATCGAGACAGGCTCATAAGCTTGATCCTGCTTGGCAATAACTTCGTCAATATCCTCGCGTCCGCCATCGCTACAGTCATAGCGCTCCGGCTTATGGGTGAGCCCGGCATTGCAGTAGCTACTGGCTTACTGACGCTGGTGATCCTCGTATTTGCTGAGGTCACACCCAAAACCTTCGCGACCCGAAAAACCGAGCAATTTGCATTCTTTGCGTCTGCTGTGTACGTCCCTCTGATGCTAATAACCTATCCGCTAGTGTCTGCAACTAACTGGATTAGCTCAATTTTATTGAGATTACTCAAAGCCGATGCAGTACCGATGGACGATGAGCACTTGTCCAGTGACGAACTGCGCACCGTGCTCAATGAAACAGGCGGGATGATTCCACTACGTCATCGGGAAATGCTGGTCAACATACTTGATCTGGGTACCGTGTCCGTCAACGACATTATGGTGCCGCGTAACGAAATCGTCGGCATCGACCTTGAAGACCCCTGGGACGTTGTCATCAAGGAAATCGGCGATAGCCCCCACAGCAGGTTGTTGGTTTACAGAGAGACAGTGGACGATGTAGTGGGCTTCATTTACCTGCGCAAAATGATTGATGCCCTGCGATCTGGAAAAATTACTCGCCAGTATCTCGAATCGACCATCCGCGATCCTTATTACATCCCCGAAGGCACAACCCTGACAGTGCAATTGCTGAATTTTCAGCGTGAAAAACGACGCATTGGCTTGGTGGTTGATGAATATGGTGATATCCAGGGCGTACTCACTCTAGAGGATATCCTTGAAGAAATTGTCGGTGAATTCAACAACGATCCACACGCCGCACCTGCTGAGATCAGAAAGCAGCCTGATGGCAGCTACATTGTTGATGGCACCACACAGGTGCGCAATCTGAACCGCTCACTAAACTGGACACTACCATCGGAGGGTCCCAAAACCCTCAACGGAATTGTGGTCGAACACTTTGAAAATTTCCCACCAAAAGGCGCAGTTTTCAGCTTCAACGGCCACTCTATTACTGTTTTGGCCGTGGAAGACAACATGGTGCAGCAGGTGCGCATTGGAGCCGCTAATCACGATTCTCAGGAAGATGAAGCGTCGGTCGCGAGCGCTTCATCGCGGTAAACGCGCCAAAGCTTGCCATACGATTGAGTCTGTAGCTCATCCAAACATCAGCAAATAGACCGAATAAGCTATGAGCAACTGCAGAGGTTTGAATCAATTTCAGGTCCAAGCTTCTTGCCCACAATAACTGATCAATGCTACCTTCCTGCCTCGCCACGAAGTGTCCAGTTGTGTAATGTCCAAAGTAAAACAGCGATACCAGTGCACACTATGCGGTGCGATAAGCTCAAAATGGAGTGGCCAGTGCGCAGATTGTGGCGAGTGGAATTGCCTTGAAGAGGCGATAGCGCCAGCCGCAAGCGTTGCCCAAACTGCCACGGCCGCCGCCACTAATGCTCGTTATGGTGGCTATGCCGGTGGCAGTGGAATTACCAACGCATCTGATGTCACACTCGTAGAGCAAGCCCGAACTAAAACCGGCCTAACTGAACTGGATCGAGTTCTTGGTGGAGGGCTGGTGGAAGGATCAGTGACATTGTTAGGCGGCGATCCGGGTATTGGCAAATCAACGTTGCTGATTCAAAGCCTGGCACACTTGAGCCAAACGCATCGTGTGCTTTACATAACAGGTGAGGAGTCCTTGCAACAGGTCACCTTGCGTGCACGGCGCCTGAATTTGCCAGAGGATAAATTACGTCTGTTAGCAGAGACGCAAGTAGAGGCTATTCTCAACCACGCGGCCACCGAAAAACCACGGGTGATGGTTATTGATTCCATCCAGACCATGTACACCGAATTGCTCAGTTCAGCACCAGGGGCAGTTGCTCAGGTACGTGAAAGCGCCGCACGTCTGGTGCGCTATGCAAAACAGACTGGTACGTCGATCTTTCTAGTGGGCCATGTCACCAAAGAGGGGGCACTTGCCGGGCCCCGTGTGCTCGAGCACATGGTCGATACTGTGCTGTATTTCGAAGGTGATCAGGGCAGCCGATACCGCGTCATACGAGCTGTTAAAAATCGATTCGGCGCGGTTAACGAACTGGGCGTCTTCGCCATGGATGAATCGGGACTCAAAGTGGTAAAAAATCCTTCAGCCATCTTCCTCTCCAGACACCCTGAGCCCGTCAGTGGGAGTGTGATTATGGTAACCCGTGAAGGCACTCGCCCCATGTTGGTGGAAGCACAGGCGCTAGTCGATACCAGTCATTCAAACAGCGCACGTCGCGTCTGTTTGGGTCTTGAACAAAATCGATTATCGATGCTACTCGCTGTCATGCATCGTCATGCCGGCATTGCCATGTTCGATCAAGATGTGTACGTCAATGTGGTGGGTGGCGTGCGTATCTCGGAAACAGCGGCCGATTTGCCTGTTTTGCTGGCGGCCCTATCCTCTTTTCGTACCAGACCACTTCCCAGCGATCTAGTGGTATTCGGCGAAATTGGGCTTGCAGGAGAGGTGCGCCCGGTTGCCAATGGAGAGGAGCGTCTTCAGGAAGCGGTCAAACACGGCTTTAAGAAAGCTATTGTGCCCGCAGCCAATGCCCCCAAGTCACCCATAAAAGGGCTAGAGGTAAATGGCATCCATCGGTTACACGAGGCGCTCGAGCTCATCAACTAGGAGGCTGGATCAAACATAGCAACCGCATTCTTCAGTAAACTGTTGAGGTTTAGCTCAATCAGTATTTAACTAACCCGGCAACGCCAACAGGATTGATCAGCGAAGGTGTCACAGAAAACCCGTAAGATTTCTAAATCTACCAGCTTCGAAGATGCGCTTTCAGAATTGGAAGGCATCGTACAAACCCTCGAATCAGGAGAACAGTCGCTGGAGGCCTCACTGGAACAGTTTGAGCGTGGGGTAAGCCTTTCACGCCATTGTCAGGAGAGCCTGAGTTCGGCTGAGCAAAAAGTCAGTAAATTGCTCAAAGACGATACTCTAGAGCCCTTTGGGGTTAACGATGTTGCCACAGACGCTGATATCAGCACATGAACGATTCCATCGATAACGTCGTCATGCAAACGCGGGCGGCTCATGCCTTTGAGCCCATTTTGCACGACTATCAACGCCGCATAGACGGCGCTTTGCTGGAGCGTCTTCCCAGCCACGCTGGCACGAGCACTCAACTGCCTGTTGCCATGAATTATGCCGTAACCAATGGTGGAAAACGGGTTCGTCCGGTGCTAGCGTACGCTACTGGCAAGGCATTAGGCATTCCACTGGAACGTGTTGATACTGCGGCCTGTGCTTTGGAAATGATGCACGCCTATTCTTTGGTGCACGATGATTTGCCGGCTATGGACAACGATGACCTGCGCCGGGGCAAGCCTACCTGCCACAAGGCATTCGACGAAGCCATTGCTATTCTTGCCGGCGATGCGCTGCAAGCACTGGCATTTACCGTGTTAGCTCTCAACCCCGATCCCGAACTAACAGATACCAATAAAATACTGATGATTCAGGAACTTGGTCGAGCCAGTGGTGCTGACGGTATGGCTGCGGGCCAGGCAATTGATCTTGAGGCTGTTGGCCGCACCTTGACGCTGGATCAGCTAGAGAACATGCACCGACACAAAACCGGTGCGCTTATAAGAGCCAGCGTTCTGCTTCCTGCTGTTATGGCGGTGAGCCAGGACGACCAAGTGTTAAAAAATCTGGAAAATTATGCAGATGCAGTAGGATTAAGCTTTCAGATAGTGGATGACATCCTCGATGTCGTTAGCGATACTGAAACTCTGGGTAAAACCCAAGGCGCAGATATTGCACTCAACAAACCGACATACCCTGCCCTTTTAGGTCTTGATGGTGCACGTGATCATGCGAACAACATGCACGAAAAGGCTCTGGATTCATTGGTGGGTCTTGGGCCCAAATTTGATGAACTTCGGTTGTTATCAGCCTATATCCTAGAACGTACGTACTAGTTGTCTAGCTTATTGTCAGTGGTCGCGCTTGCACATTCAATCCAAATGCCTAGAAATATACCGCTGGCTCGCTCAGCCAACCGGCACAAGCAACAATTTGCTTGTCAATACACAAACACACCTGTGATAATCACTTGCGAATTACTTTGCGTGAACTCATGACTACTGCTCTAACATTTCCACTTCTGGATAATATTCACGAGCCTGCCGATCTTCGGGCGCTTGATGTATCCCAACTGCCTGCGCTATGCAAAGAGCTGCGTAGTGCCGTCATTGATTCGGTATCACGCACTGGAGGGCACCTTGGTGCCAGCTTGGGCACAATCGAGCTCACTGTTGCAATACACTATGTTTACAACACCCCAGACGATAAACTGGTCTGGGATGTGGGCCACCAAACCTACGGCCATAAAATTCTTACCGGCCGCCGCACACGGATGGACAGCATGCGAAAAGCAGGCGGTCTGGCAGGCTTCCCAAACCGCGATGAAAGTGAATATGACGCTTTCGGTGTAGGTCATTCCAGTACCTCTATCAGCGCTGCGTTGGGCATGGCATTGGCGGCCAGACAAATCTCCAAGGGCGATTTCGACAAAGCCGATAAAGCGATTGCTGTTATCGGTGATGGTGCGCTAACGGCCGGGTTGGCGTACGAGGCATTGAATCATGCCGGTGGCGTAAAAGCAGATATGTTGGTCATTCTTAATGATAACGACATGTCTATCTCACCCAATGTTGGGGCGATGAATAAGTACCTTGCCAGAATGCTTACCGGTAAGTTCTATTCAGGGGCGAGAGAAAGTAGCAAACGTGTGTTGAGCAAGGTTCCTACTATGCTTGAGCTGGCCAGACGCACTGAAGAACACGTCAAGGGGATGGTAGTGCCAAGCTCTTTGTTTGAAGAACTCGGGTTCAACTACTACGGCCCTGTTGATGGGCACGATGTGGAAAATCTGGTCGCAGTGCTTGCAAACATCAAGCAAATAAAAGGTCCGGTATTTCTGCATGCTGTCACCAAGAAAGGCCACGGATACAAATTTGCCGAAGAAGATCCGCTCGCGTTGCACGCCGTGACGCCATTTGATCCAGCCACTGGCAAAGCGCACAAGAGCACCAAATCCAATCGGCCTACATATACCCAAGTGTTTGGCAAGTGGCTTTGCGATATGGCTGCCAAAGATGATCGTTTGGTGGGTATCACTCCTGCAATGCGCGAAGGTTCAGGCATGGTGGAGTTTGAATCACGCTTTGCCGATCGCTACTTCGATGTAGGCATCGCTGAACAACACAGTGTCACTCTGGCCGCAGGACTTGCCTGTGGTGGAATGCGTCCTGTGGTCGCTATCTACTCCACGTTCTTTCAACGAGCTTACGATCAGTTGGTACACGATGTCGCACTGCAAAATCTCCCCGTTTTGTTTGCCATTGACCGAGCTGGTCTGGTCGGACCCGACGGACCAACACACGCTGGCAGTTTCGACTTCTCCTTCATGCGCTGCTTACCAAACATGGTAATCATGGCGCCTGCTGATGAAAATGAATGCCGGCAAATGCTGTACACCGGGATACAACTCGATGGGCCAAGTTCCGTGCGCTATCCACGTGGCAACGGACCTGGTGTGGATGTTGAGGAAGCTATGAGCGCTTTACCTGTTGGCAAGGCTCAAAAGCGCATTGACGGTAGCCGTGTTGCACTACTCGCGTTTGGAACGATGTTAGAGGCCGCAGAAAACATCGGCAAAGACTCTGGTTACACGGTGGTGAATATGCGTTTTGTAAAACCGCTAGACACCGAGCTTATTGATCAAATAGCCAGTGAGCACGAACTCATCATTACCCTAGAAGAAAACGCTATTCCAGGCGGTGCAGGTGCAGGTGTTGCCGAGTACCTATTAGCATCAGGTGATAACACACCAATCAGAATAATTGGGCTGCCTGATGAATTTGTCGAGCATGGCTCCAGAGAAGAACTGTTGGCACATTGCAAACTGGATGAAGCTGGTGTGCGCTTACAAATTTCGACACTAGTGAACGCATTGGGCGATATGCGTGAGGTGAGTTAGTTCGAAAAATGGCGCGCCCAGGCGCACCGCTACAACGATCATCGTATATTGATCACGCCCGATTAAGCAGTTTCCAGAACGGGTTCGGTGATTACCTGACTTGCCACAATAGAAAACCATTGGCTGGCGCAATGCTGCGCTAGCACTGTGACCCTTTCTGGCTTACTTTCAAGAGATTCTGTCACTGTTTTAAGTGCGATGGCGTCCGAATTGTTCTGTTCGGACAAATGTCCAAGCAATATGGCTTGTAGGTCAGGGTGGTCTAATTGCTCAAGCAATTGAGCCGCTTGATCGTTTCCCAAATGCCCATACCCGGATCGGATTCTAGCCTGCAAGCTTGGTGGATAGGGTCCGTTTGCGAGCATGTCATTGTCATAGTTGCACTCTATGACCAAGCCGTTAACACCGCACAACTTGCCTTTAACGTGCTGAGTGCACGCACCAAGATCTGTCAGATTCGCAAAACTAACGCCATCAGCTTTGAACACAAATTGACAAGATTCGGCCGCATCGTGTGGTGTCGGAAATGGGTCGATCTCAAGATCGCCTATAACAAAAGGTTCATGTGCATGAAATAAACGCACCGATGCAAACCGGTTGTCACGAGCGCCTTGATACGTGCCGTGAGTGCACCAAACGGGTAATGCAAATTTACGTGATAAAGGGCCCGCGCCTTTTGTGTGATCACCATGTTCATGGCTAATCAGAACAGCGTCTATATCCCCTGGCGTGATGCCCAGACCATTCATCCGAGCAATGGTCTCTTTCATGGTAAAGCCACAATCAATCAGTAGCGTGGTCTTTCCTGATTGCACCACCAACGAATTACCCGAACTGCCACTGCCCAGAGCCGCCACCCGAATCACGTTCGATTCTCAGTGCCACTAGTGACTGGATCAGACAGCGTTAGCGTACAAACAGAGGTCTTGCTCCAAGCCATCAGACCAATTGCTCGGCCACAACCAGCAGTAATTTTTGCTCTTCCTCAGCATCCAGTTTCGCGCCATTGAGTCCGGTTACCGAGGCTCGTACAGCACTAACATGTGTTGGTGACAACTTTAGAACTATAGGCGTTGCTGCTTGTAGAAATTCGATTCTACCTGCTGCTGCATCGCTGCTAGTTACACGAAAACTCAATGCATCCAATGCCGTAAGCAGCTGATTGAACGCGCTGTTAAAGCCTTTATTTATCAAAATTTCACTACCAGAAGCGGTAGTTTGGATGACTGCATCGTCAAGTACCGCACGGGCTTGATCATTACCCAGAATGCCCTTCACTTTTTGCTGCTCTACCCCTAGAAACAACAGAAAACGATTCAACAGCGCACTGGTGCTCTCAGGGTCGTGGGAGCTGGCAGGCCAAGACACATCATCGGGTAGTTGACTGGCTTCGCTGGATACTACCTGAGAACGCGCGAACAACCGTGCTCCAGCACCAGCGCGTTCAAGTCGAAAACCAACGCGCGAGAACATGTCATCACCTGCTACCAGATTTCGAAAAATTGATGAGTTTGCTCGCTCGCTCTCTGCACGCCATTGAGTCTGGATAACACCCGCCGCAGGTTCTGTCTGGCTTATTGGGTACTTTTCGGAAGCCAGAAAAACAAGCAACTGTGGCCAGATGTTTTCGGGCGTAGTTTGAAATTCCAGCCAGTTTTGCCCACCTTCACGCACAAATCGCATGGATTCAAATAGCGGCAGTAATGTGTTTCGAGTCACCGCCGCATTGTTAGTGCCCGGAAGTACAAATTGTTCCGCCGCACTTATGTCGGTTAAATCAGGAGGCACTTGCAGGGATTGCGCCTCGCTGGAGGCAGTGGAGTAGATAACGTCCGGATTGTTGGGAGAAGCTAACAAGCCACACCCTGACAGAAGTATCGACGCAGCTACTGACAATGCGGTGACAGGTAGTGATCGCAACCGCGGACTCATCTGAGAGTGAGGGGTTCTGATATGACTCATTGTATTGCCCCTGCCTTGACCAATGCGGCTTTCACTGACTGTTGATAACGTTCATCGAGCACGGTCAATGGTAACCTGATTCCCAAACCAATCAGGTCCATCGCATGTAGCGCCCATTTAACCGGAATGGGATTGGATTCATGAAACAAAACCGTGTGCAAATCGCTAATTTTTTCTTCAATGGCTGAAGCGGCTACTCGGTCGCCAGCCATTGCTGCTTTGCACATCTGATGCATTTGCGCGGGCACAACATTAGCTGACACTGAGATATCACCATGCGCCCCTGCCAACATACTTTCCATCGCAGTGGCGTCATCACCTGTGACAACCATGAATCCCGGCTCACATTGCTCAAGTAGCTCAACGATTCGCTCTACTGTGCCATGCGCCTCCTTGATGCCAACAATATTGGATACCCTGGACAGCCGCGCACTGGTTTCAGGCAGCATATCCAGCGCCGTTCTGCCCGGAACGTTGTATAGGATTTGCGGCACGGGCACAGCTTCCGCTACCGTTTTAAAGTGCTGATACAGGCCTTCCTGTGTGGGTTTGTTGTAGTACGGCGTGACCAGCAAGCAGGCATCGACGCCAACCTGCATGGCACGACGAGTCAACTCAATAGCCTCAGCCGTGGCATTAGCCCCGGTACCTGCGATAACAGGCACTCGCTTGTTGACCAGCTCTACAACACGTTTTATGACGCTAGCATGCTCGGGTACCGTGAGAGTAGCCGACTCGCCTGTAGTGCCGACAGCGACAATAGCGTCGGTACCAGCTTCAACGTGAAATTCGATAAGATCGGCTAATCGCGCGTCGTCCACGGCACCGTCTTCGAGCATCGGGGTGGCAAGTGCCACCATGCTGCCTTTGAACATTTACTGCTCCTGAGATTCTAGGTGCTAATGGTACTGAGGAGACACGTCTTTCTCAACCGACAAATGCACATCCGGTAGACTTTCTAGCGCATTACATTCAATTGGCCACCGATCAACAGGATAAGTATTGTGAGCACACCAGAACTGAACAAACCTGCCCCGAATTTCGACCTACCAGCCACGTCCGATAAGAGCATCTCACTCTCTGACCTACAGGGTAGCAAGGTGGTGCTATTTTTTTACCCACGCGACGACACTCCTGGCTGCACCACCGAAAGTCAGAATTTTAGAGATACGTTTGAACAGTTCACGGAGTCGAACACCATCATTCTTGGCATATCGCAAGATTCCGTAGCCAGTCACGAAAAATTCAAGGCTAAGCAAGAGATGCCATTCGATCTATTGTCGGATGAGTCAGGAGAGGTTTGCCAGGCATATGACGTCATCAGGCTTAAAAAAATGTACGGCAAAGAATTTGAAGGTATCGAACGCAGCACGTTTGTTATGGATGAAACCGGCGTGCTGCGCGCAGAATGGAGAAAGGTAAAGGTGCCAGGCCATGTGGAAGAGGTACTTGCTGCTATTAAGCAGCTATAGACTCTGACCTCTTGTCCTTTTAATCTTTGACACTCAAGTGGAGTTAATTGCGCATTACTGAGCGGGCTGAGGGGTGTATTCTCTCTCTTCGGGCCAAGAGTTCAGCACCGCCTGCACCAGAGTCGCCAAAGGAATGGCGAAAAACACCCCCCAAAGGCCAAACAACCCACCAAAAAACAGAACAGCCGCGATAATCGCCAAAGGATGAAGATTGACCACTTCCGAGAATAACAACGGCACCAGCACGTTGCCATCAAGTATCTGGATAACCTGGTAAGCAAGCAGCAGATACCCTAATTTGGCGGTAAATCCCCATTGAAAAAAACCGATCAAGGCGATAGGAACCGTGACAGCAATGGCTCCAACATAGGGGATGATAACCGACAGCCCAACAAGGAAGCTCAGCAGCAGAGAATAATTGAGCCCCATTGCCATAAACAAGGCGAAGGTTACTGCCCACACAATGAGAATTTCGAAAAATTTGCCGCGGATATAGTTGCCGATTTTCTTATCAACTTCATGCCAGACCTGAAACGTCAGTTCGCTACGCTTGGGCATAAATTTACGGGCGAATGCCAGCAGTTTGTCTTTATCTTTGAGAGCAAAGAAGATCATGATGGGCACCAGCACAACATAGACCGCGATCATGACTAAGGTGCCAAGACGCGCCAACGAGAACGACAATACACTCTGGGTCAATGAGGTCAGTTCACTACGCAAACTTTCAATAAGGTCGTTAACCTGCTCCACCGTAAAAATATCAGGGTACAGCTGGGGCAAACGTAGCATTTGCTCCTGAATATTCTGAATCATTCCGGGGGTTTCACGCACAATACTGGTGGTCTGCTGTGACAACACGGGTATCAGACCAAAAAGCACGATAACGGAGAAAGACACAATCATCGCAAGCACAAACACTGATGCGAGCGTTCGTGGCAAACGCCACCCCTCCATGGTTCTCACCACGCTCTCGAGCAAATAGGCAAGAACGACAGCCACTAACACAGGCGCCATGATATCGCCTATCAGATACACAAGGCCGAAGATTAAAACCAACAGTATTACTAGTGCAACCGCTTGGGGGTCGGAAAAATTCCGACTGTACCACCCACGGAGAATGTCATACATCGCCAAGACTGCCCCTTATAATGAATAACTTTCGAGCAGCTATTGTACGCCCAGAGCGTTCATGTTTGCAGCTGAGCGCCGCCAATAGGACTGCCGCTGCTGAGAACCGCATGGCATGGCCGATGCAGCGGCCTTTTGTCAGGTTACAAACATACAAATTCAAGCTGGTTTTCTGCGTTTGTTACGTGACTATTTTGTGACAATCTTGTGACGATCTTGTGACTAGGGATCGCAGTTATCCAAATGTTGCTTGGCAAACTGAAACAGCTCGTCCATCAAGTGTGTTCTGAATTTCTGACGCTGGCGTACAAAATACAAAGTACGCTCTAACCTCGGATTCAATGGCCGCGCCTCCAGCAACCCCAAAGCCAACTCTCTGCTGAAAGTTGCTCTGGATACAATGGTAATTCCCATCCCGGCCTGTACCGCGCCTTTGATGGCTTCGGTGCTTCCCAGTTCAAAGGGTCTGTTCAAGGTATGTTCATCAACACCGTGTGCAGACAGATAGCGCTCGACCACGCTGCGCGTACCAGAGCCGTCTTCACGGTGAATAAACGGGTAGGAACTTAACGCCATCGGCTCAATAGACTCTGAGTTCGACAACGGATGACCCGGCGGCATGATTACCTGCAGCTCGTCCTCCTGACAACGTTCTACTCTGAGGAGCTGATTGTCTACCTCACCTTCAACTACTCCAAGATCAATGGTGTTGTCAGCCACCAGCGCGACAATGGCATCGGTATTAGCCACACGCAGTGTGATCTGCACGTCGGGAAAATTACGTCGAAAATCCCCTAATAGTCCAGGGAGCATGTACTCGGCAATAGTGGTGCTGGCTCCAAGTGTAATCAGGCCCGCTTTGTCACCGGTGAGCTCCTTTACCGATTCGCTCATCTCGCCATATAAATTGATGATGCGATCGGCGTAGATCATCACCTGCGCGCCAGCATCGGTCAGACTAATGCTGTTGTTGCCACGGTCAAACAATCTGGCATTCAGCTCTTCTTCCAGCTGTCGAATCTGATGTGTTACAGCAGGCTGGGTCATATGCAAGGCCTCTGCAGCTCTAGTAAAGCTCAGCACCCCAGCTACGGTGTGAAAGACCTGAAGTCGACGATCAGACATTCTATCTTGATTCCTTTGGAGTTAAGAACACGTTGCCCGACTTGAAAGTGGCTCCTGAGAGAGCGTAGATGCTGAAAAATTCATGTAAGTGGCCTCTATGCCATGCTAACTGTGACACCCCGCCGAGCCTGATCGTTATACTCGCATCCTACGCAACAGGATATCAGGCATGCGCGCTAGTCAGTTCCATTTAAGCACTACTCGAGAGACACCAAGCGATGCAGAAATCGCTAGCCACCAGTTGATGCTGCGTGGAGGCTATATCCGCCGGCTAGGTTCTGGCCTCTATTCGTGGATGCCCATCGGTATCAGAGTGTTGCGTAAAATTGAGGCTATTGTTCGTGAGGAAATGAATAAAGCGGGTGCTCTAGAAGTGCTCATGCCCTCAGTACAGCCTTCCGATCTGTGGGAAGAATCGGGGCGCTGGGGCAAGTTTGGCCCTGAATTACTTCGCCTGACCGACCGGCACAATCGCGAATTCTGCCTCGGGCCCACGCACGAGGAAGTCATCACAGACATCGCTCGCAGAGATATTAAAAGCTACAAGCAACTACCCCTGAATTTCTACCAGATTCAAACCAAATTCCGTGACGAAACCCGGCCACGCTTTGGCGTTATGAGATCGCGTGAATTCATCATGAAAGATGCCTATTCGTTTAATATTGACGAGGCTTCACTTCAGCATAGCTTTGATGCCATGCATAAAGCTTACTGCGCCATCTTTGATCGTATGGGGCTTAATTATCGTGCGGTAGAAGCTGACAGCGGCAGCATCGGTGGTGCACAGTCGCGCGAATTTCACGTGCTGGCAGACAGCGGCGAAGATGCTGTTGTTTACGCCACACACGGTGACTACGCTGCCAATATCGAAAAGGCGGCTGCGGTTTGTAATACAACACGTGCGCAAGCCACGAAGGAGATGCAACGTGTCGATACTCCCGGAGTGCACACTATTGATGATCTAGCCAAGCACTTGCAGGTGGATGCTAGTCTATGTCTGAAAACTCTGCTGGTGGTGGGCAGTGAAGAACCTGTCGTGGCTCTAGTGCTGCGAGGCGATCACCAACTTAATGAAATCAAGGTCGAACACCTGCCAGAGGTGGCTGAACCATTGACCATGGCAGACGCCGAGCAGATCAAGGCAGCAGCTAACTGCGATGCAGGCTCTATTGGCCCTGTCGGTTTGAACATTCCGGTTATTGCAGATGCAGACGCCGCTTGCATGAGCGATTTCATTTGCGGTGCTAACAGCAACGATCAACACCTCACTGGGGTTAACTGGGAGCGTGATGTACCTCAGCCTATTGTCAGAGATATTCGTAACGTGGTTGAAGGTGACGCAAACCCTACAGGCGAAGGCACTTTGAAAATTGTGCGTGGTATAGAGGTTGGACACATCTTCCAGCTAGGCGATAAATACAGCCAGGCCATGAACGCTACCGTACTGGATGAAAACGGCAAGCCCACCATGCTAATGATGGGATGCTATGGCATTGGGGTCACGCGCGTGGCAGCAGCAGCTATCGAGCAAAACAATGACGACAAAGGCATTATCTGGCCGATGTCGATAGCACCTTTTGAAGTGGTTATTTGCCCGGTAAACATGGTGAAATCTGATGCTGTCAAAGCCGCTGCTGAGACGCTATACCAGGAGCTGTCTGATGCCGGTGTTGATGTCTTATTCGACGACAGACCCTTACGCCCCGGTGCCATGTTCACTGACATGGAGCTCATTGGCATACCGCATCGTTTTGTTATCAGCGACAAGCTGCTCGCTAACAATGAAGTGGAATATAGAGCGCGTGCAGATAGCGAATCTAGTGTGATTGCTTACGATCAGATTATGAGCAAGCTTGTCTCTCATTAGACTGCCTACGCGCAAGGTCATTTCCACAGAGAGAATGCAGGCTGGCGTCTGACTTACGCCAGCCTGTTATTTTGTGCAGAAATTTAACGACATGCTCACTGCGTTTAAATAAATTCGACTGATTTTAACGCTGTGCAAACAGCGCGTTTAATAGTGGGGCCTATAGAGATGCTTATTCTGCTGGCAACTCAATAACAGGCAAGCCATTCGGATTAGTCAGTTCGCAGCCCAAAGCGGATATCGATGCGCCATTGCGGTTAGTAGAAAAAATTCCTGTTGTTGAAAAACCAGTTGCACAGAAATCTTCAGATTTAAACGCATACATGCATCCACCATTAGCCGGTTTGCGCAAAATAAAACTGTCTGGATTAGCGCGATCGTAACCCGCTAAAAATAGAGTAACCGTGCTGTCCTCTATGGACGCAGTAACGCTGACAATATCCTGTCTGCTGATCTCAAAATTAATGCCCTCATCGGTACGAGACACTAAGTTGAGTGAACCACCATTCTCTGGCTCAATGGTGACCAGATTGCTGACATTGGGACGTTCGCCCCCAGCATTCTCACCTTGCGCTAGTTGCTGAGATAAAACCAATTGAATAGGCTCAAATATTGGGGTACAGCGATCTAGCGAATCAATAACCAACCCTAAGGCAGGTGTTTGTGAAGATGGATCTGCGTCACCTTGTCCATCACCGGGAGTACCAGGAACACTATCACCACTATTGCCGTCAGCCACTTCGTTAGCTGAATCACCATCACCACCAGTTTCACCATCAGTGTCAGTGCCCGTGCCATTACCGCCGTTCGGAATATCTTGCGCATCGCCGCTGCCTGTTTCTTGCTGCGAATCTGCAGACACTCCACCACTGCTGCCACTACTGCCACTGCATGCAGATAAGGCCATCGCCATGAGCATGACTACAATCACTGGCACCATTTTGATTCTCACAAGGCTAGGCTCGTTAGTACACAAATTGCGCATTAAATTTCATCCTTTTAAAGTAGAAGCACAGAACGTCAGAATTGACTAGCTGCAGCTTATAACAGCTTGCGTTGCATGTACACAATGTCTAGCCAAGAATCGAATTTGAAGCCGACGCCTGTCGCAATCCCGATACTTCTAAATCCGCATTGCTCATGCAACGCTATGGATGCGCGATTGTTGCTATCGCCGATAGCAGCTATCATCTGTCGAAACTGGCGTTTGGTGCATTCGTTGATCAATTCTGTCAACAATGCATGCCCGACTCCTTGCCCAATAAATCTGGGGCCAACATAAACTGAATCCTCCACGGTAAAGCGATACGCAGAGCGTTCTTTATGTGATGCTGCATAGGCAAAACCTGCAAGCTGGCCGTCGCAAGTTGCAATAAGTGTGGGCTGATTTCGTGATTCGCGGACTCGCCAACGAGTCTCGATCTCGTCTAATGAGGGTGGCACTTCCTCAAAACTACCTGTCCCTTCAAGTACATGACGCGCATAAGTTTCGCGCATGAATGACAGGTGTTTATTTTCTGCTAGACTGACAGCAACAGATTTTTGAGACACAGATCACACTTACTCATACAAAGATAACAACATAGAATAACTGAAAGTTGTCTCTGATCACGATCACTGTTTTCACTCCATCAAAGGTGCAGGTGTTACCTTCAAAATTTCCTCGTAGCTGGTTCTACCCTGAGCGACCTTGTTTAAGCCACTAAGGCGCATAGGACGCATTCCATCCTTGTATGCCTGTTTGCGTAAACTTTCCAGCTGAGTAGTTTGAGTAACATGCTCTTTAACACCTGGAGTCATCTCTAGTAATTCATAGAGACCTGCACGGCCCAAGTATCCTGACTCCCTGCATTCAAGACAGCCGACAGCTTGGCTAATCTGTTCTGGGGCCTGAGATTTCCATGGAGCTGTTAAATCATTCCAGCGAGATTCATCCGCGTCAACTTTTGCCACACAATGAGGGCAGAACGTTCTGATCAATCGTTGGGCCACAACACCGATTAATGTTGAGCGGATCAGATAGTACGGCACACCTAGCTCCAGCAGTCGTGTAACAGCTGATGCGGCATCGTTGGTGTGCAATGTAGACAGCACAAGATGCCCAGTCAGTGCAGCCTGCACTGCCATTTGCGCAGTTTCCAGGTCTCTTATCTCACCCACCATAATAATATCGGGGTCCTGTCGTAGTAAGGTTCTAACGCCTGCCGCGAAATCCAGTTCGATATTATGCTGAACTTGCATCTGGTTAAACGCTGGTACTACCAGCTCAATGGGATCTTCTATGGTGCAGACATTGACTTGAGGCGTGGCCAAACGCCGCAAGGAACTATACAAAGTGGTTGTCTTACCAGAGCCTGTAGGACCAGTAACCAGGACAATGCCGTTGGGTTGCTGGATCATCGAGTTCCATATACCAGCTTCACGGGGATCAAAACCCAATTCACTCTGATCTCGCAGCAAAACCTCTGGATCAAAGATACGCATAACCATCTTTTCACCGAACGCTGTGGGCATGGTAGAGATTCGTAGCTCTACCTCCTTGCCGTCGTTATTTCTAGTTTTAAGTCTTCCATCCTGCGGGCGACGCTTTTCGGCAACATCAAGCCTGCCTAGTATTTTTAGGCGGCTGGTTACTGCAGCCATGACCCCAGATGGCATATCGTAGACCTGTTGCATAACACCGTCGATGCGAAAACGCACAGCCCCGGTTTCTCGTCGTGGCTCAAGATGGATGTCACTGGCACGTTGCTCATATGCGTATTGCAGTAACCAGTCCACCAGACTGACAACATGGCTGTCGTTAGCTTCCAGTTTATTGTTACGGCCTAGCTCCATGAGCTGCTCAAGATTCTGCACAGCACTTGATTGCTGTAAATTCTGGTCCTTCTTTGCACCCAATACCGATTTCGATACCGAATAAAGTTCCTGCAAATAGCGTTTAATATCGCGCGGGTTGCAAATCACCAGACGAATTTCTTTATCTATTGCGCGCTGCAGTTCAACTTGCCACTCAGAAAAAAACGGCTCAGAGGTGCCAAACACCACATAATCTGCATGCGCTTCAATGCAAATCACATTAAACCGAGATGCATAGGCATGCGAGATCACTCCGGTCACCGCCGGTACATCTATTTGCAAGGGATCTATCCGTTTCCACGGCAAATCTACTTTGCGCGCAAGCCATCGAGTTAGAAAATCCAGATCGATTTTCTGCTTTGGCTCATGCTGGTTTATCCACCCACCGGCGGCAATTCGCTCTAACGGCGAGGCAACCTGACGCCCACCATCCGGCTTGGAAATAGAACGTAACAATGCACCATTAGATTCATTAATCAGCCCATCAAGCAACAACCCATCAAGCAGGGCCTCCAGTTCCAGTTTGCCAGTAGCTGGGTCGGCAAATCGTTTTGCATTCTCTGTGAGCACACGCTTTTCACTATTGTTTTTATTATGCGCATGTAACGGCTCATGATACGTGCCCGTGAATGAACAACACCCAAGTTAACGTCCACGTCACGAACTGGCGCCCGAATGTGACACACTGCATGAACCGATAGCCCCTTAAGCGAGTACCAGTGCACACTCGTGCGCCGTTACAGATAATAGAAGCAACTTATCAAGACCATGTCAGATCAACTTCCCTGCAAGATTCTCATTGTTTATGACACCAATGGCGGCAATGCTTATCGCATGGCACAGCTTCTAGGTCGTGGGGTTGAGTCTGTCGACTCAAGCACAGCGATTATCAGAAGCGTTCCCAAAGTTGGAGATAGAAGTTCGGAGCGGCTACCAGCGGTTCCCGATAAAGGTGCTCCCCACGTGCAAAACAGCGATTTGACAGACTGTCATGGTTTGATCCTAGGAGGTCCTACCCACTTTGGCAATATGTCGGCATCGCTTAAATATTTTCTTGATCAAAGCACTGAACACTGGTTCAAGGGCACGCTGACAGGAAAACCCGCGGCAGTGTTTACGTCCACTGGCAGCATGCATGGCGGGCAAGAATCAACCCTGCTAAGCATGATGATTCCGTTACTCCATCATGGCATGCTCATTTGCGGCCTACCCTACTCACATCCCGAACTGATGCAAACGACACGCGGTGGAACACCCTACGGAGCAAGCCATGTTTCTGGTGAAAGCGGTGATATCGCACTGAGCGACACAGAAAGTGCTTTATGCAAAGCGCTGGGCAGTCGCCTTGCCAACATTGCAAAAAAACAACTAGGGTAGTGTGATCATGAGTGCAACGAAGAAAAAACGTAAACCGAAATTCGAATCTCCTAAGCACGCACGTATCGGCAGAGTTATTACACTCATAGGCTACTTCGGCCTGTTGGCCCTTATTATTAACTGGTTCACTTGGATTGCCCCACCAAAAATTGTTCCACGAGCAATGGTGCTGGCATTTCTCGCCATTCCTTTGTTGTTTCCTCTGCGAGGCATTCTTCACTCTCGCCGCTACACGCATCAGTGGGTAGGCTTTTTGAGCATGCCCTACTTCGCTATCGGGGTCGACACTTGGTATAACCCCGCTTCAAGCCTAATGGCCACTCTAGGCGCTGGCATGGTTTTATTCAGCTTACTGTTGCTCGTTGGCAGCACCCTGTATTCGCGATACACGCCTACACCACCAGATCAACTCAAACCACCGCCTGAAGATTACGCCCAGTGATGGTCACCATCATGCACATCGTGACCGCCTTAGGTTTTACTCTGACTCACTTTACAGAGCTATAGACAGACGCACACTCAACGTATACGTCCAGCTAGCTCAGCGCGTTCAGCTTCACCAAACACGCTTTTGATTAATGGCACGGTAATTTTGCGCTGCTCCAGAAGAGACACATTATCCAGTGTATCGACGACCTGCTTGAGGATACTCATGCGCCGTGGAAAACGCTTCAACACGTAGCTGATCACTTCATCGCTAGCATCCAGCGACCTGTTTTCAATCTCTTGGCGCAACGCATTTTTTAATCCATCATCTGCCAAGGGATCGAGCTTGTACATCAGCCCCCAGGCCAAGCGAGTTTGCAAATCTTTCAGAGCCAATCCCAGACTATCGATACTCCTGTCAGCGGCAAACAGTAGCTTGTTTCCAGCGGCTCTTACTCTATTAATGAGATGAAACAGCTCGACTTCTGCCGCATGATCGAGCCGTTGTAAATCATCGATACACAGTAGATCAAAAGATTCCATGCCTTCAAGTGAACCCGACTGATTGACAAGCTCGCCCGGTAAATAGGCAACCCGATATCCCTGTTTATTGTAGAGATCACACGCCGCCGTTAACAAATGCGACTTACCTGTTCCAGCCTCTCCCCACAAATACAACTGAACATCTTCCAACTCTGCCCGCACAAAAGCACTCACCGCGCTATGCACCAGCTCATTGCCTTTGTCGAGATGAAAACTATCGAATGACGTCGCCGGTGCCGTATCCAACGATAGCGTAAGCTGCGGATGATGAAGCATGACTAGTGAGCTGTGATCTTCAAAGCGTACACTAACGAACTACATCGAGCGCCAGATCGACATTACGCAGCAGCGACGAACGGCTAGTGCTCACTGGAGGCGCAGTACGACGCAACCATTGCGCATCAAACAACGCAGATTCGATACCTGACAAAGCTGAGCGCGGCACCACCGAAAACACAATGGATGTGGAATTAATTTCCTTTGGGTAAACCGTACTCACGCTGGGCACCTCTTGCAGAAAATTCATCAAGCTGGCGTAGTCCTGAGTGGAATTGACAGAACCTACCCAAAGCAACGCTTCGGTACCTGAAACTGCCGAGCCACCGTAACGAAAAGTCTCATCAACCTGACCCACCGAACTGAGAATTCCCAGGCCTTGCTGCAATCCTTCGTCAAGACTGCTGGTTTCAAACTGCGATTGGCGTTGCTGGTCGCCTGAAACCTGAGTCCACTGTCCTTGCCAACCACGCGCACCAATTCGAGTCATATAGCCAATGAGCATTGTTTTCTGCGCATAGCGCTCTGACATACTCTGTAAATTCAAGGGATCAAAATTCTGCGCAACAAGAGCCTCTCCCGGCAAATAGCTGAAGTCCTCTTGATCGCCTGTGGGATACACCAGAGAAATACCTGCAGCGCCTGCAATTTCACGAGCGCGATTCTGCACATTAGCAGCAGCATTATCACTGATAAATATGTCGCGATCATCGTCGCGTATTAACAGCCAAACCAATGCTGAATCGCTGACTACAAATGCATCCACCGCAGACGTCACTTCTTCTTCCGAGGCGCCATCAGGTTCAGACCCTGCAATCAGTAAACTAACCAGTTGACGCTCAAAGCTAACCAGCATCAGCTGCGTTGCCTGACCTGTTTGTCGAACTTGTTCGGTAGTAGGCGTGTCGCTAGCGATAACGGTGCCCGGAGGAGGTCGTCTGTAGGAAAACGATTGCACATAGGTTTCAGGCTCGTTGAGGGCCTGTCGCACCAGATCTCGGTTGAGGATCGTTTTGTCGCCACTATTGTTCAGCAGGACGCGACGCAGTGCCGCTTTGTAGGCGTCCTGCTGCTCGCTATCGCTGCGCTCTGCGACGGCTACCTCGAGGCTGTAGGCATCTGTCTGAGCCAGTGACAAGCCTGGATACACACCACTACCCAATGCCAGAGACAACACGATTAATACAAAAAACTGAACAGATTTCATAGAGGATCCGACCTTTGTCCACAGACCTGAGCAAAAATAGCCACAAGGCACCTTATGGCGGCACCAAGGTGCACGTTGCACGCCGCACACGTTTGATGAGTAAGCTGATAGCGTATCATTACACAGCTCAGACACTGATATGCCAGTCGCTCTATATCCGGTTTTACACTTATGACAGATTCATCACAACACAACCCTCAATCCGGCCTGACGTACGCAGATGCGGGGGTTGACATCGACGCAGGCAATCGGCTAGTTGAGCAAATAAAGCCGCTGGTCGCCAGAACCACTAGACCCGGTGTTTTGGGTGGTATTGGTGGATTCGGCGGACTGTTTGAACTACCCGTAGACCGCTACACCCGTCCTGTGATGGTATCGGGAGCCGACGGTGTTGGCACCAAGCTTCGTCTAGCTATTGAAATGGGCATCCACGACACGATCGGTATAGATCTTGTTGCAATGTGCGTCAACGATATTATCGTATGCGGCGCTGAACCTCTGTGGTTTCTTGACTACTACGCCACTGGCAAACTCGATGTTGATCAGGCAACAGCGGTTGTTGCAGGTATTGCCGAGGGCTGTGTTCAATCTGGCGCGGCGCTGCTAGGCGGTGAAACCGCAGAGATGCCTGGTATCTACTCACAAGATGACTACGATCTGGCGGGCTTTGCTGTTGGGGTTGTAGAAAAAGCGAATATCATCGACGGCAGTCTGGTTCGGCCGGGCAACAGCATTATCGCACTGGCCTCATCAGGTGCACATTCAAATGGCTATTCGTTAATCAGAAAGCTGCTTGAGAAAGGCAAGCTCGATGACCCACTGGGCGACACGACGCTGGGACAAGCCTTGCTAGCGCCAACACGTATCTACGCCAAAAGTATTGCGTCCCTATTATCTAAACATGAGGTTCACGCTATGGCACATATAACGGGTGGTGGCCTGACTGAAAACATTCCGCGCGTGTTGTCACAAGGCTGTACAGCTGTTATCCAGCGCGATAGCTGGAAAATTCCCGAGGTATTCAATTGGCTGCAGAAAACAGGCAACATCACCGATCAGGAAATGCTAAAAACATTTAACTGTGGTGTCGGAATGATCGTCATCGTGGATAGTGCGGCTGAAAATGCTGTGCTCGAAACGCTGAAATCGCTTGGCGAGTATGCTATGAAAATCGGACAAATCGAAGCTAATCTCGACGCAGGCAACTCCCATGCACATGTTACCTACGTGTAGTAGGCGTTGTGGCTAGCAAACCAAAACTGGCTATCCTGATATCAGGTCGCGGCTCCAACATGCAGGCGTTGGCCCAAGCCTGTGCCAGCAGCAAGCTCAATGCAGAGGTGGTCCTCGTGCTAAGCAACAACCCTGATGCACCTGGATTAAATAGTGCAGCTAAACTGGGGTTGAGTACCGCTGTGGTGGATCACAAAGCCTTTGCCTCCAGTGCCGAGTTCGATCAGGCGCTCTGTGCGGAACTGGATAACGTAAGCCCAGACTGGATTGCTCTGGCCGGGTTCATGCGAATTCTTGGCGAACCCTTTGTGGACCACTGGAGTGGCAAAATCGTTAACATTCACCCATCTCTACTTCCAGCGTACCCGGGGCTCAATACGCATCAGCGCGCCATCGATGCAGGAGACAAAAAAGCAGGTGCTACTGTCCACTATGTTACTTCTACATTGGACGCAGGGCCGGTTATTGCACAGCATAGCGTACCAATTTACCCACAAGACACCGCACAAACACTGGCCGCGCGCGTGATAGCCGTGGAACACGCGCTTTACGTCGAAGCTTTGCAAAAATGCATCGCTACTTAATACTCCTGAAGCAACTGTCGAAGTTCGACTATGCTTGCATGCGCACCACGTTTACGAGATTAGTTCATGACGACTAAAAACACGTTTCCAAATAATTCAAAGTCGACGTCTGTGAGTCATTTACTCCGACATCTTACGACGTGTGCTTGCCTGATCATCGCCTCTATTAACACCAACGCGTTGGCCCAGTATCTCGAACCCGGCACTATTGCGCCATTCGAAGTTGTTTATGAAGTCAGCAACAATCTAATAAATGCCGGGACCGCAAAATTATCATTGACCACAGATGATGAGCTCTGGACTTACCAGCTTTCTACCAAACCACGCGGCATTATCAAACTGGCTGGCAAAGGAGAGCTCACTGAGACCAGCACGATGAAATTCGTGGAGATCGATGACAAAGTATTGATCCAGTCACAAGTTTATTCCTACCGCCAAGACGATGAGCGCCGCCGTTCTGTGGATGCCACTTTTGATTGGGACGACAATAGTGTTACTCACTTGTACCGCAGTGAGGCAGAAACGACTTCTTTTGAAACACCTGTGTTTGATCGACTCGCTGCCACAGTTTTCATGATGAATGCCGTGCGCGTTGACTTTACAACGATAGAGCTGCCTGTTTTTGACACCAATCGAATCAAGGTAGTCGAATTTATTAATGAAGGCGTGGACATTGTTGAAACACCGCTAGGCAAATTCGAAACCATACGGGTTGTGAACAGAAATTCAGGAGGCGGCACTAGAGAGACCACCACTTGGTTCGCCCCTACTGTGGACTTTACACCGGTGAAGATCGAGCATCGCAAACGCGGCAAACTAGTTGCCAGAATGGAGGTGCTTAGCCTCGATGAGCGTCTAACCAATATTAGGCTCTCACCCCCGAGCCCGTCAGAGCAGGTAATGAACGACGAATTTTAGCAATAGTCAGTGGCAAGTGCGCTTTGCCAGCCTGTGGTCACATTACTTAAATTGTTTTTCGAACACAGCTCTAAGTCGATAATCTGGCTCACCTTCTTCATCGAGAGTTTCAAACTGCACAGGCAACTGCATTTGTGCCGAGAACATAAAACTGGCTTGCTGCCAGAATAAGCTGGGATTGATATACCAACTGCCTGTATCTTCTGGATTATCATTGAATCCAGAGTCGTTCACATCGAAATTTCCCCGCAACGACAACATCCATAGTGGCGAATTAGCATCTAACCCAGTGATACCAAACTTGCGTCCGGTAGTAACATCGAGCGACACCACATCGGACAGCTCTCGACCAAAACGATCTGCTGAAAACTGTTCCAGATTTAGATCGATTGCGCCGTACCACAAACGGCCTAACCGCCCATAAGACAGACCAAGCGAACTGGAACTCATGTACGCCGTATCGTCTGTATCGGCCTGCTCGTATTCAATCCGTACACCAGCCGAATACTCAAAGCCGTTGTGCAAGTATGATTCGTACGGCCCAAACTCACTCGGACCGGTAAGGTAGCTCTGAATATTAAGCCGAGGGGCGTCGAACAAATCCAGGCCATACGCGCCTTCACGCGAAAAATCGGGACGTTTAGGCTTCAACTTAAAGGAAAATTCAGTTTGTCGGGACATGACGCCGTAAGTTGCATAATCCGTACTATTGTCCTTGAGCCCTAATGCCTCACGCGTGTTGCCTGGCAAGACAAGTGACTGCCGAGTATCTTTGGAGCGCGTAAACTGTATAGAGTGAAGCTCATCAGAATCAAAGCTGAACGGATCGACCAGCGAAGCAATCTCCGGCTCTACGTTAGCTGTATTGATGCTAACGGCACTGTTGCCTGTATTTCCAGTAACATCGCCAGTATCATTGGTATCGGCATCCGCAGCCATGCTCGATACCAGCAAAGGCGCTATCATCAACCACTGTTTTATCGAATCGGCCATGTAAACCGCGTTGCTCTTCCAAAGAGTGTCCACACCCTGATCAAAAAGACTTGATAGGCGCATTTAATGTTGTGTGTATTAAACCGCGTATGTCGTAAAAAAACAACGGAATCACCGCTCAAATCTTGGAAACAAAGGTTAACTGGGTAGGAAAACACCTTGGGCGCAGCGCGCCTAATTAAAGAGTAAATTAATTTTTGAACAAATCAACACCGCTTGAAGGCAACGATCAAACCGACTCGGAGATCACAGAGCCTGAAGAAATCAGTAAAAGCCAGCGTAAGCGCGATGCTGACAACATCAGGGATTTGGGTGCACGATTAACAGAGCTTCCAGCTCGCCAACTGGCAACAATCCCACTACCTGAAGAGATTCGATCGGCCGTTGTCGAGTACACGAAGATCAAATCAAACAGCGCGCGTAAGCGACAACTGGGCTTTCTCGCCAAACATTTGCGTAACGTCGATGTTGAGCCTATTGATGCTGCGCTGGAAAAAATCAGACAAACAGCTCGGGCAAGCACAATAAAGCTGCATCTTGCTGAGCATTGGCGCGACCGGCTTCTTGGCAGAATAGAGGAGGAAAGTGCACGCGATGCGCTGACAACTTATCTGGACAAATTCCCACATGCAGACCGGCAGCAGCTAAGGCATCTGCAAACACAAGCCATCAAAGAACAACAAAAAAACACGCCTCCCGCCGCCGCTCGTGAGCTGTTCAAGGTAATACGGCTTGCACTGTCCAATGAGTCGGCTGAGCAAGAGTGAACCACCCATCGCGCGCGACCCTGTGCATGTTGGTGGTATGTGCCTTATCAGTGCAAAGCTGCGCCATACAGAGTTCAGCTCAAGTGTCAGCGAATTCAGTGGATGGCGTTGCAGTCGATCCCACAGTACTCGATATAGCGACGTCGACATCTGCGCCGCCGCGCTCAGAAAAAAACGGTTCGATTAAATCACCAGCTTCCCCCGCGCTTGAGTTGTACCAACCGCTGAGTATCAATCAAATACAACAAACAGGAACCTTAGAGAACTCGCAACTATCCGAAGTGAGCGGCATTAGCGCATCAAAACAGTACCCCGGAGTGTTGTACGCCATTAACGACAGCGGCAATGACTCAACGCTGTTTGCCATAAATGAATCGGGGAACTCAATAGCCCAATGGACTCTGAATGCCTCAAGAAACAGAGACTGGGAAGACATGTCTCGAATCAAACTTCAGGGAGTGAGCTACCTGGTGATAGGCGATACGGGTGACAATCGGCTCGTACACCCTGAAGCCACTCTCTACCTTGTTGCTGAACCCGAAATTCCAGCGAAATCAACAACCCTTACGCCATCTCACATCATCACCTTCACATTTGATGAGGGCCCTCGAAACGTGGAAGCTTTTGGCGTTGTGGGCACCACGTTATATCTTCTGAGCAAGGAACCCATTAATGCATCCGGGCGTCAGCCACCTCGCATCTATGCTCTAGATATGAGCAACGCTATTTCACAGCCCAACAATCTAATTGCGACGCGAATGGCGACCATGTCGAGACGCGCATCAAGTTTTGAAAGCTGGCTTGCCGCGGCTTTGGCTGGCGTGGACCTGTCGCACCCGACTGCACTGGAGTTTGATGAAGCTAGCAATTCAGCATACGTTTTAACATACAGAGAGACGCTCAGATTTCGCAAGCAGCGCGGGCAAAGCTGGCCGCAGGCCTTAGCAAAAAAAGCCGAACTGATCTGGTCACACAGACTCTCCCAAGCCGAGGCTCTCACCGTCTCACCGGGAAGAACACTTTGGATTACATCGGAAGGGGCCAACGCGCCTTTATGGGCGATACCCGTAAAACCTCCCAGTTAGGTACGCTATTCAGCTGGCCCGACGCAAGGGCTCCGATAACGTACCTAAGCTGTTATCAAGCTCGGCTGGCATCGTTTGCGAGACGATATCACCTACAATTTCAGCGGTAGCTGCCGACAGCGTCCAGCCCAAGTGCCCATGACCGGTGTTGTAATAAATGCCCGGCAGCTTACCAATTCCGACGCGCGGCATCATATTAGGCATCATGGGGCGCAGTCCCGCCCATGGCACAACATGCTCAGTATCGACATCAGGGAAGTGCTTCCTACACCAGTTCACCATAGGGCGGATACGGTCTTCACGAATATCGTAATTTTCACCATTAAATTCGGCTGTGCCAGCAATTCGAAAACGCCTAAGCCCCAGTCTGCTGGTGACAATTTTTGCATTGTCGTCAAGCAAACTTACCCAAGGAGCAGATTGTTGACTAACCGCGTCTGGCAATTCGACAGTTATGGAATAGCCTTTTACAGGGTAGATATTCACCCGATCACCCACTTGTGCAGACAACGAACGACTTTCAATTCCGGCACAGATCACCACGCCATCAAAGGTCTCAGTCTGGGTGTCGCCGCTATTTGCTTGTGCGAAGTCTATGCGTACTTGGGAGCCATCAGTGTGCAATTTTTGAACAGTGGCATCATAGATAAAATGTGCCCCTTGGCGAGTGCACGCCTTCTCCAAACCACGAGTGTATTTATGGATATCCCCTGTGGAGTCGCTGGGTGTGAAGTAACCTCCGTAGAGGTCTCCGCGTAATGAAGGTTCAATAGCCTGCATTTCATCCGCAGATACAGCATGGCGTTCGAGACCACCCATTGATAACAAACGATTGACCTTAGTCGCGTGATCGTAGTCTTGTTGGTTCTGATAAATATGAAGAATGCCGCGAGTCTCAAGATCAAACTCGATGTTTTCCTCTTGGGCCCATGAGAACAGATGCTCTCGGGCCGCAATGGCCAAGCGCGCTGACTCAACAGTATTTTTTTCGTAGTTAGGTATCTGCGCTAGAAATTCAGTCATCCATGAATATTTGTGCCACTGCGGTCGAGGATTGACTAGCAAGGGGGCGTCTTTGCGAAACATCCATTTGAGGCCCTTCATGATCGTGGACATCTGAGTCCAGACTTCCGCGTTAGAGGCTGACAATTGTCCGCCGTTGGCAAAGGAGGTTTGCATCGCAGCGTATCGATTTTTGTCGAATACAGTAACCTTGTAACCGCGCTTAGACAGTGCGTAGCAAGTAGTAACACCAGTAATACCGGCACCAATGACGGCAATGTTCTTCATTTACGGCTCCAGCTAATGAGGGTTACAAAATGCCATGCGAAAGCACAACACAATGTGAGCAAGAAAACAGTCACGGCATACGCTGCAACAAATTTCCATTCATCCCATCTGTCTTGGAACCTGAGAGTTTACGTATGGTCTGTGAACTCACCAACACAGTGAATCGTGCGCAACATCGCCTGTTTCGGCACGCACCTGCTTCAGGTTTAACACCAGCACATTGTTGAACGCAGATGTAGACTCAACATTGACGCTACAGTGTGCACAAAGCCTCAAATATTGAAGCCTTGCCAAAGAAAAGTCACCGACAACAGTTAACCGCCAACAAGCAGGAAAGGACTCATTGAGAATATTGAGTGTTGATTCTTGTAAAGTCAGGCGCATCCCAAGAGCCTGTCAAGCGGTAAGAGATAAGACCAAGACGATCAAAATCCAAGCCCATTGCTTTGAGAACACCGGCGGCTACCAGAGCTCCAATACCCCCACTAGCTCCACCGGCTATAAGGCCAATGACAGGTAATGCCGCACTAATGCGCGGCAACACGGTTATTGTCTGATCAATTACCTCACTGTCAAGATCGGTGCTGCCCACAACATCCACAACACCCACAGGACCGCTAAGCTGCAACAAGGGAACAGTAGCAATTCCGTTGTCAATTTCAGCAGAGCCAGTTATCTTTGTAAATGCAAGTCCAGCACTTGTAATATCCTTGAAATCAAGGTTTAGCCTGCGCGGCAATTCTTCAATCGCAAACAAGCCCACAACGCGACCTGCCTCAGGCTCAACAGAGACAATACTTCCATTACGGATATCGACCTTGACGTCGCCATCAAGCCTGGGGAATTCAGGAATATATAAAGGACCCGGCCAGTTCAGATTCATGGAAACGCTACCTATGCCGCCACCAACGAATCCATCCAAGCCTATGTGATCTAATCCAGTACCAAAGTCATCACTTTGCACCACAAGACTTAATTGCGACACATGTTTATCAGACAAAGTAGACGTCAGATTTTGCGGGTCTTTCAAATACCAGGAACCCTGACCGACCATCCGCATGGTGTCGTAGGCAAAACCAAATGTTGTAATATCTATGCCGCTTACATTGGGTTGGGTACGGATCACAAGATCCTTGAGGCGCATTTTATCTCGCACCAATGTGGAGATTCTTGCTTCAACTGGCGGCAACAAGCGAGGATCCATGTAATCAGTTTCGCTTGTTTCCAGCTCATCAATCTCAGTAGTTAGCGCATCAATCACTGACCAATTCAGCGACGATACGTTCGCCTTCATGGGAATTTCCTTACTCCAATGTTCGCGCGGATAACTCAAATTGCCACTCACCGCTTGATTGGATACCACGGCGTTAAGATAGGTTTCGTCAGAATTAACACTTACGTTGAGACGCCCTAACTCCACACCATAAATAGTCATAGCATCTGCATTGAGCTCAGCTGAAATAGGCAGAATAGGTGTTTCCTCGCCCTCCTCTACAGGCAGCGAATCTATATAATCTGACATCGTTTCGACCCATTCTACAAGCGGTATGGAGGTCAATTTTGCTTGAAGTCGAATACCGTCAAGATCGTTCAAATCTGCCATTACCGTGGCTGCAGTATCATCGTTGTAGAGTGTGCGATCTGGAGTGATGTCCAGCAGCAAGGCTTCTAGCTCTTCATCGACAACACGCACCTGTGCGCGAAGCCTGCCATCATATCTGGCTTCCCATACTTGATCGTCTATATCAGTTTTAAAGGCCGTTTTGAGGGAAAACGCTGCAGCTGTATCTGATGTTTTGGCAAACGGATACGGCAAGAGTAACTCTGACCCAACCAGATCACTTTCAATAGTGAGAGATACGCCCTCTTCTTCCAATAGCTGATCTGAATGAGGAGCAGATAAAGTGACAAGCCACTGCGATGCGCCGCTAATGTACCGATCGAGAGTGTTCTCATAATGAGCCAATAGATCATTGGCCTCCACAGAACCTTGAACCTGTATAACGGTTGTGAGAAACGGTTCTTGCCCCTCGGTTTTACCTGCAATACGCACTGGATGCCCCAACACGTTTGCCCGTAGATTATTGACAACTATGCCATCTTCATTAAACCCCACAGCACCTTTAACGTCATTGAGCGTCAATTCTGCCAGACCAAATTCAACATCGTTGTTGCCATTAAAAAAAAGTGAACCATTGACTTGCAGGCTGCCGTCGGTATCCACGAAAGGACCGTCATACAGGGGGTACTCAAGCTCAAGATCCATCTGCGCCTCACCACTAGCTATCATGTCGCCAACGATTGGCTCAAGCACATCTTGTAAGGGGCCGTGAATAGAGAAGTCAACGAGATCATCAAAGCTGCCATTGGCAGTGCTCTCAAACGTAAACACAGGAAGAAGCAGGTTGGGTATTGATAGCCGCGCCTGCGACACATCAAATTTACCAAGACTCCCGCTACGCACGTTGGCGCTGAGCGACAAACCATCTAACATAATAGTGCCGTCGATCTTGTCTGATGCAGGCCAGTCCTCAAGGTATAAAACAGTACCGTTTTTGATATCAGCAGTTGCGCTAAACACCCCTTGTCCTTGGTCGAACGGGAAGTCTGCGATATTGCCAAAAAACAGAAGTGACCCATTTTCAGCTCGTCCAGCCGTAATCGCAGTATCAATCCACTCCACTGCGGCGGGAGGCAACAATTTGTTGGGCACCCATGCTTTGAATGCAGTAACGTCACTGGCTGAAAACTGGCTTTGTACGTCCAGGTGTGGAGAGCTATCAGCCACGAGGGTAGCCTTGACACGAGTGTCACTGTTAATGCCGTCGTCCGAGAAAAGCACATCGGCGCTTATCAGTAATTTTGCAGGGTTACGAAAGTCCAGATCCATGGACGTTTTCACCGAATCAATGACCAAGCTTTCATCATTTACAGATTGCCACTGCAACGGCACGTTATCGCCAAACAGCTTGAGCTGCCCTATGGAATCTGCCAGTGAAACGCTGCCATTAAATGGGCCTATTGATGGCGCAGCAGGATGGCCGCTTAGTGCTAGATCATTGATGTCTGCCAGCAGATTTACAGTAGGCTTTTTGCTGGTTCCACCCAAACTGAGAACAACATTATTCAATGATCCATCGAGTTGTAGCTGTTCGAGTTGAGCGGCCATCTCGGGATTGACAAAGGCGAGCCCAAGTGCAGTGGTTCGCTTTATCAAATCCGCTGGCAAGCGCTTTGACTGCGAGTTCAACAACCAGCGCATTTCACCTGGAAGATCCGCCTGTTGATCTTCTGAACGACTATTGTCCGAATTCGCTGTAGCCGCCACATTCTTCGATGACGTTGGCACAAATACACGCCTGGCAAGCACTTCTTCGATAGTTAAGGATTCTTCACCGAAAGAGACATTAAGATCAGTGGCCAACACGGTGGACTCGCTCTCGCCTTGCATAAGCAGAACTTGAGCACTGGCACGATCGAGCAACGTCTCGCCCGTAGTCAAATCGACCACATGGTTAACCTCCAGTGGGCCACGAATAGAAACCAGCTTCCCATCTTGCCAGGTGCCCCATAGTTTCAGGGATGCGCTTGCATCGATATTCGCATTCAGTATCTCGCTGTCATCAAACAAACCGGATAGCAAAAGTAACTGACTCAATCCGCGCCAATCTAAAGCATCTGCCGCAAGATAAACACTGCCATGAGATTTATCCAGGGCTCGCGCCCTACCAACAAGATCAATCCCAGCCTCAATTCGACCACCCAACTCAGTCGGCAACAAGGCATCTACTCTGAGCTGATGTAGATTGCCGTTGTTTTCCGCTCGGATATTCAGCTCGTCTATCACGAGTTGTTCACTGGTGTTTATATCGACGATTGACAGACGGGCATCTTGCAGACCGACTTTTCTGGAATTGAACAACCAAGCGGCTAGATTAACGCCCCTCGCTTTGTTGTTGGTCCCAACTGCCGGTTCTTTTGCGCTGGCATCGACCAGTCTCTTGCCGTGGAATCTAACTTGCCCACTGATATCTGTTTCAAGTTCAAAATCTGCACCGACCAGAGTGACTTCATTAATCACCGGTGTACGTTGGATGAGTGACTTGACAAGATTTACATCGATCTTAACCTCGTCGAGCCGGACCGCACGATTCGCAGTCTCCAGAACAGCAACGTCGTTTGCCTTCAGCATCGGCCCAAAACCTTCCCAATACAAAGACAGCTCGCCGATTTCTACCGGGCCTTGCAGGTACTCACTAATACGTGCCTCAACACCGGCCTTTTGGCTGTTTAGCATGGGCAGTCCCAGCCTGACGAACAGGGTGAACACTGCCAGAAAGATCAGCAACACTCCAAACATCACGAACACAAGCCGTGCTATGTTCCAGGCGAATTTTTCCATTATGAACTTAACATCCTTGTACGCATCGAGTTACTGCAGAACAACATCGAAGTTCTCTCGGGTATAGAACTGCTCTGCTTGCAAACGGATAGGTACACCTGCAAAGTCCTGGAGCTCTGCTAAGTCGTCAGAGCGCTCCTCAGTAAACCACTCAACGATATCGCTCGCTGCCAACACAGTCACCGAATCGATTTCAAATTGTCTAACTTGTCGGATAATTTCTCTAGCAATCTCAAAAGCTACCGTTTCCTGTGTTTTTTGCATGCCACGTCCGTTACAAACAGAACATTCAAAACATAAAACCTGCTCGAGACTCTCTCGAGTGCGTTTGCGGGTCATTTCAACCAATCCGAGCTGCGAAACTTCGCTGACCTGTGTTCTAGCATGATCGCGTTCGAGCGCCTTTTCAAGGGCGCGCAACACTTGTCTACGATGTTCAAGGACGGTCATATCAATAAAATCAATGATAATGATGCCACCTAAATTGCGTAATCTCAGCTGTCTGGCAATAGCCTGAGCAGCTTCCAGATTTGTCTTGAAGATAGTCTCTTCCAAGTTGTGTTTACCCACGAACCCGCCGGTATTGACGTCAATGGTTGTCATTGATTCTGTCTGATCAAGAATCAAATAACCGCCTGACTTGAGCATGACACGACGATCGAGCGCCTTGTCTATCTCGTCTTCTACGCCATGCAGATCAAAGATGGGTCTCTCACCCGGATAATGCTCTAGGCAGCCTTCCAACTCAGGCACATACTCCTCACAAAAATTTACGCACTGGCGATAAGTTTCACGGGAGTCTATTCGAATGCGCTCAACGTTACTGCGATTCAAATCACGCATCATGCGCTGCACTAGTGGCAAATCGCGAAAGATCACTGATTGAGGCGTACTGCTCAGCTTACGTTTTTGCACTCCCGCCCAGACTTTTTCAAGGTATTGCATGTCCTGTCGAAGCGCTTCTTTGTCGGCCCCTTCAGCAGCTGTACGCAGTATGTAACCTATAGAAGAGTCAACACGCAGCTCTTCAACTATTGAACGTAGTCTTTCGCGCTCCTCCTCACTCTCGATTCGGACCGATACGCCAATATTTGGCTCATAGGGCATCATTACAAGCAAACGGCTTGGCGCTGTCAAATGCGTAGTCACACGAGCGCCTTTGGTACCCAGCGGGTCCTTGTTCACTTGGACGGCAAGAGCCTGCCCCTCAGTAAGCAGTTTGCCAATACTGGGGGCCTCAGCTTCATCTGCATTACCTGATGCGGGCGGTAGACGCACATCAGAAACATGCAGAAAGGCAGCTTTTTCTAGGCCAATATCGACAAATGCCGCCTCCATGCCCGGTAAGACTCGCTTTACAGTACCTTGAAAAATAGTGCCAACAAGCCCGATCTTGCGCACGCGCTCGATCCAGATTTCGGTCAACATGCCATTTTCGACTGTCGCAACCCGAGTTTCCTGCGGCGTCACATTAATCAGAAGTTCTTCAGTCATCTCAAAAAATTGTTGTGAATAATCCCGACACAGTGTGTGGGATTATCTCTATATGTTGAAGTGTATGGGATGTGCGACTAGCTAGGCGCCGGAGAAAATCCAGCTTGGTCAAGTAACGCTACAGTCTCGTACAGGGGCAATCCAACAACATTACTATAGCTGCCAGCCAGATATTCTACAAACTGAGCACCAATGCCTTGTATAGCATATCCGCCTGCTTTGCCAATGGGTTCGCCTGTGCCCCAGTAACGTTCACACATGCTCTGCGACAATTTACCAAAACGGACACAAGTAGACACAACCGTGGTTAGTGGTGGATGCCCGTCCCCCGTCAACAAACAAACACCGCTGCGAACCACATGTTCTCTGCCAGATAAGCGTCGTAACATATCCATAGCGTGTTCTTTATTTTCCGGTTTACCAAGAATGTGACCATCCAGATCAATCACTGTATCAGCACCTATGAGTAAACAGCGTGCGTTGTGCGCCTGAAGGGCCTGATAGTCATCTGTCTTACTGCAAGTACGAGCCTTTAGCATTGCCAATCTCTCAACCAACTCAGGCGCAGATTCATTTGTAAAGGCTGTTTCATCAGCTGAGACTGGAAGACATACAGGCTCTATGCCTATTTGCTGAAGCAGTTCAAGCCGTCTGGCAGACTGTGACGCAAGCACAATAAGATCAGATTGCTGACGGCTTTCACTCATCGATGCCATAGCCTGCCCACTCAAGCCCTGTGGTAAGGGTGGTTACTAAGAAGCGATTGCGCGCGATACAACTGTTCGGTCAGAATCACACGCACTAGCGGGTGCGGGAAGGTGAGTTCAGACAAACACCATTGCTGGTTAGCTCGCTCGAGCACCGAATCGTGCAAGCCGTCCGCGCCGCCCACTACAAAAGTAATATCACGCCCTAGCTCTTGCCAACCGCCTAGCTGCTCAGCCAACTGTTTCGTTGACCACGACATGCCACGATTATCCAATGCCACAACGTGTGAACGTTCGGGGATCGCATCCAGTAACACAGAGGCTTCACGCGTCATAATCAGTTGAGCGTTGTCTCCATGAGACTGGCCAAATTCACGGACGGTAAACTTCCAGCGATCTGGCAGGCGCTTGACATAGTCTTTACACGCCACCTCAACCCAACTAGGCATTTTTTTGCCAATGGCAAATACAGAAATTTTCACTTAGCAGCTCACCTTTGTAAGCTCACCTTGCTTCGGAGGCAACACGAGCGTGGACATAAGAGGACTAACCTCTAGACCCACACGCAAAATCGTCTGTGGATTGCAAAGCGAGCCAACCACACGATCAAGCGTGATTTGCGGCGCCATCTGGAGCTTGCTCGTTATTCTCGGCATCTTCAGTGCCGGGTCCCACAGACCAGAGTTTCTCAAGCGAATAAAACTCACGCTTCTCTTCCGTCATTACGTGCACGATGACGTCACCTAGATCGACTAGCACCCAATCGCTAGAGCCCGCACCCTCAACACCCAGTGGCGCGTGGTCCGCTTTTTTTGAATCTATCCTGACTGATTCCGCCAATGCGCTGACATGGCGCTGTGAGGTTCCTGTAACGACAATCATGGCATCCGCAATGCTGGATTTACCGATGATATCTATCACCACAAGATCGATACCTTTCATATCGTCAAGTGACTTAGTAGCCATCTCGATAACGTCTTTACTTTTCATACTCAAAAAACTCAAAACTCCTGACCCAAGCCGGCACGAATGCGAACGGATCATAAAGGGAAGACGCGCTATTCGGAAGAGTGCCGCGCCTTGTACAAAGAATGCACACCAATATACTCTGATACTGGGGCTGGGAGTAAAAACCGCAGGCTCAGGTTCTTTGCTATACGACGACGAATATCAGTTGCTGAAATCTCCAACTGCGTCACATCGCATTGTTCAATAACACCACAATGCCCATTGGTAATCA
The DNA here is from genome assembly GCA_023301725.1 of Granulosicoccus sp. Taxonomy (GTDB): domain Bacteria; phylum Pseudomonadota; class Gammaproteobacteria; order Granulosicoccales; family Granulosicoccaceae; genus Granulosicoccus. The sequence continues at coordinate 193,201 of JALZUD010000013.1, forward strand.
CCTCACCTGCAGATTCTCGTTGACGCGCCAGCAGCTTAGCCGAAAAATCAGAGTGTTGAGCACTGGGGCGATTAACCACGACCAGATTGGCCAACGCCAATATCTCTTCCCAATGGTGCCAAGTGTCGTACTTGGCAAAGGCATCTAGTCCCATGAAAAACAACAAGGTAGCTGCAGGTTTTTCGCCGCGTATCTCACTGAGCGTGTCAAACGTGTAGCTGGGCTTATCGCGCAAGGCCTCTCGCGCATCAATAGCCAACTTGGGTGTCGCTTCAATGGCTAGCTGCAACATGGCAATACGTCGAGCAGTGCTGGCATGGGTAGGACCGCGATGAACAGGCTTGTGGTTTGGCAATAAGTAGAGGGTGTCCAGATCATAAGCTTCAGCAAGTTCTACCGCTGGACGCAAATGCCCAAAATGGACAGGATCAAACGTCCCACCAAAAAGCCCCACACGACCTGATGCCTCGCCTTGCTCAGAAATTGCCACCGATTTGTCGTTAACCACGTGTGGTGTAGTCGCCAGTGACCACGTATTTTTCACAGGTCAAACCTAAAGCACCTACTGGCCCACGAACATGCATTCGGTTGGTGCTGATGCCAATCTCTGCTCCCAGACCATATTCTGCGCCATCTGCAAAACAGGTGGCAGCGTTAACCATGACTGAGCTTGAGTCTACCTGCCGAACGAAGCGTTTGGCACGTGACATGTTTTCAGTGACGATAGCATCTGTATGGCCAGAACCATGGCGGGCGATATGCGCCATGGCGGCATCGATATCGGCGACGATACGAACTGACAGAATAGGACCTAGATATTCTGTATCCCAATCAGCGGGTGTGGCTGGCAGCATGGCGGGCGAAATTTGAAGGCAACGCTCACAACCCCGTAACTCCACCCCCTTATCGCCAAATTCACGCACTAACTCTGGCAAACTCAAAGCCGCCTCTGCCTCGTGTATCAGTAAGGTCTCCATAGACCCGCAGATGCCATAGCGATAAGTCTTAGCATTGAGAGCAACATCAATAGCGCGTGATCTGTCGGCACCTTCATCAATAAATACATGACAAATACCATCCAGATGCTTGATCACAGGCACTCTGGCCTGCTCACTGATACGTTGCACCAGACCTTTCCCTCCCCGAGGGATAATGACATCGATACAGTCGTCCAATTTTAGCAATTCACCCACAGCTTCACGGTCGGTTGTTTGCACCCACTGCACAGCTGCCTCAGGCAACTGCGCTGCATGGAGCCCCTGCTTTATACAGCCCGCTATCGCACGATTTGATTCGACCGCCTCTGATCCACCGCGCAAAATGACAACGTTTCCAGACTTTATGCATAGCGCCGCAGCATCTGCCGTGACATTGGGACGGGACTCATAGATCACCCCAATAACGCCCAAAGGAACGCGCATTCGCGCGATTTCAAGGCCTGAGGGTCGTAGCGTAGTTCCTGACAAACTGCCCACAGGATCATCTTGTGCGGCCACACTGCGCAAACCATCAGCCATTGCCGTTATCCGTTGAGTGTTGAGTTCTAGGCGATCTAGTAAAGCCGCATCGAGTGAATGGGTTTCGGCGCGCTTCATATCGATAGCATTAGCTTGCAACAATGCGTCTGCATTGAGGTCAATAGCTTCGGCGATAGCGAAAAGCGCCTCATTTTTTTTAGCTGAACTAGCGATGGACAAACTGCCAGCTGCCAGCCGTGCCGACATCCCCAGACCACGCACGTAGCTTTTGATATCGGTGATTGGCAGTTCAGACACGTCTGCACCTTTACTTTGTATGAGTTCAGTCATTGTTGATGGTTTTCACGGCTAACAATCTGTTCATGGCTAACACTTGGCGAGTATTGTCTCATTCCATGACTATTGTCGTCGATTAGCGTGAACTTACCCAGCACCAGACGGCAGCATGACGGAATGCAAGACCGTATCGCGATAATAGCTTATGTTGTTCAATCAAGTAACGCTTGCCGTAAAATGGCGTATTGAACCAACTTCACTGGATACACCCTTCATGCAACTTGTCGACTCGCACTGTCATATCAATTTTCCTGACTTTGAAGGCCAGATTCCTCAGCTATTACAAAACGCTGCTGATAACGACGTCTCACATCTCTTGTGTATCGCCACCAGCTGGGAAAATCGTGAAGATGTTCTAGCGTTGGCCCGGGATCACCAGCAAATCAGCGCCTCAGTAGGCGTTCACCCGACCACTGAAGGTGGATACGAACCCACACTGGACGATTTAGTCAGCGCAGCGGCAGATCCGCTGGTTGTTGCCATCGGCGAAACCGGTCTTGATTACTTTCGAACCACTGGAGATCTAACTTGGCAACATGAACGTTTTCATCGCCATATCGACGCCGCCAAAATCTGCCAAAAACCGTTGATTATTCATACCCGTGCCGCCGCCACTGACACCATGAACACGCTTGTCGAGCACAAGGCCCACGAAGCTGGCGGAGTAATGCACTGTTTTGCAGAGAATTGGGAAGTTGCCAAGCAAGCGTTGGACATCGGCTTTTATATCTCCTTCTCGGGCATCGTGACCTTTAAAAGTGCCAAAGAGGTGCAGGAGGTGGCGAAAAAAGTGCCATTGGACCGACTGCTGGTAGAAACCGATGCGCCTTACCTGGCACCCACTCCGCATAGAGGGAAAACGAATGAGCCGGCCTACGTGCGACATACCGCCGAGTACGTGGCAGAGCTTCGCGGCTGCACTCTCGAGTCATTGGCGAGCGCCACCACTGATAACTTTTATCGCCTGTTTTCCTCAGCAGCCCCCACCTGAGGTTACTTAGCTTGGAGAGAGGCACGCGGGCGAACATTACAACAAGCGCACATGATCTTTCATGATTTCACAACCTTGCCGATGAATGCTACGGTGGGGTTGAATTACAGATGGACGAAAAGTATGGAACAGACGAATGAGCTAGTGAATTGCCGCAGCGATTACCGCAGATTTGGCTTTTGGCGATCTACAGGCCATTTTGCCATAGGACTGATTGTGGCAACGACGCTAGTGGCTTGCGGCGGTAGTTCTGGCAACGATGTAGGGAACGCATTAAACGCAACCTTCGAGAGCTCTGATTGCTCAGTTGCTACTCAGAAAGAATGGGCATACGACGCCATGCAAGACTACTACGTGTTCTACGATCAGGTGCCAGTGGTTGACCCGCAAAGGTTTAGCTCCGCAAACGATGTTGTCAGAAACGTAAGATTTCAGGAACGCGACCCCTTTAGTGGTGTTTCAGGCACTGCCACGTCCAGTTTGTTGTTCGATGAAGGGCGCAGTTTTGGACTAGGCTATGGTGTTCTTCGAGACGACAACGACGATGCACGCGTTGTGCTTGTGTACGATGAGAGTCCTTTCGGCTTTGCAGGTGTCGAACGCGGCGATATCATTTTAAGTGTTGATGGCATCGATTGGGGCAATGATGAGCTCAACAATAATTTCAGTGCACGTGTTATCGGCACCCCTGAGAATCCTTCCACTGCTAGCTGGAAATTCCAAAAGCACGATAGTGGTGATGAGGTAGAACTTGAAATTACCGCTGCTGAATACGGCATAAATTCCGTACTCGCCTATGACACATATTCTATTGATTCACTGCCAAGCAAGGTGGGCTATCTGGCATTCAATGTGTTTCTAAATACCTCAGCAGCAGAGCTAGACGAGGCGTTCGAGGCATTTGCTGATGAAAACATCGGCGAACTGGTTTTGGACCTTCGCTACAACGGCGGTGGCAGAATCTCTATAGCTAGATACCTAGCAAGTCTTATAGGCGCAAACGATTTGGCTGGCGAGACGCTTTATCGCTACCAAAACAATGACAAATACAGATCCCGAGACTACTCGCTGAACTTTTTATCGGGTCTTGGTGAGCTGAACCTGAACCGCGTCGTCATTCTCACCACTAGCCGAACCGCATCATCATCCGAAATTGTCATCGCAGGCTTACAGCCCTATCTGACGGTTGTTACTGTTGGTAGCACGTCATCAGGTAAACCTTATGTTTCCAGCCCTGTCGATCGATGCGACGAAAGGCTCAATATTATGGAAGCTGAAGGTTTTAACGCCAACGACGTTAGCGTATTCGGAGGTGTGCCTGCCACATGCTTGGCCGCGGATGATCGTACACAAGGACTTGGACTCAACCCGGCAAACAATGAATTTGAAGGCCTCCTCAACGCAGGTATTAACTACATCATAAATGGCCAATGCGACACAGTAACTGTTGCCTCTGCAGATGCTTCAACTCGGAGCGCCTCTGATGACAAGAGCCTCGATAGACGCGTGGACTCATTAGATCTGGTTGATGGCGTGGCTTTTTAATAAGCGCCTATCAACAAATACGTGCCGCAACTCAACTGCCTTCTGCGTGCCCACAAACTTTAGATCAGCAGGCTAGCACTGACCAACAACACGAAGGTGCACAGCACTGTTCGCTGATATATCCATAGGCTGCTACCTAGAGAAAGCGTACTAGGTGGTGGCGATTGCTCGTTTATCCAAGGCTCTTGCGTCACAATGCCGCTATATGTGCGTGGCCCTGAAAGTTTAATTCGTAGTGCGTATGCCATAGCCCCTTCAGGCCAGCCAGCGTTAGGCGAACGATGTTTTGCAGCATCTCGTGCAACTGAGCTTAGCCGCATCAGACTCCCACCTGCAAACGCAATCAGAAGTGCACTCAATCGCGCTGGTAGCAAATTGGCGATATCATCAAGTTTTGCAGAACAGAACCCAAACGCTGCGTATTTGTCACTACGATGACCGATCATGGAATCGAGCGTGTTGATAGCCTTGTAAGCTGCAATGCCTGGCAAACCGAACACTAAACCCCAGCATAAGGGAGCAAAGACGCCGTCAGACGCATTTTCAGCGAGACTTTCAATCGCAGCAGCAGCGATACCTGACTCATCCAGTAGTGATGTGTCACGACCCACAATGTAACTAAGGGCTGTGCGTGCGTCGGTTACATTGCCCTGCATCAATGGATCTGCCACAGCTTTGACATGTTCATACAAGCTACGAGTGGCGAGTAAGCTGGACACAACTATTGCCTCGACGATGAAGCCAATAATGGAATCAGGCAAAGCGCTGCTGATAATCCAGCCAATGCTTGTGCAAACTGCGACAACACACAGTGTCGTCATAGTCCCCGCAATTTGCCGATAACGATAGGTCTTGTGAGGATTGTTAAGATGCCTATCCATCAATGAAATCAAACTGCCAATCCAGACTACTGGATGTTGAATCCGGGCATATAGCCATTGTGGCCAACCTGCCGCGATTTCTATCAGCAGCCCTACCAACATGAGCACTGTATAAGTCATGAGTTCTAAGCGATGAGTTCTAGGAAATGAGTGTTGAGATTGAATATGAACTTGCTGAATTTCAACAATTGATTGAACGCTCACTGAGTCTCTGGCCTCAGGCAACGGGAGCAACAGCCACTGTGCTGAACGTTTCTGAAAATATTATGTATCAAATAGAAAGCAACGACGGCTTTCGCGCAGTGCTGCGCTTGCACCTGCAGAACAACCATAGCAAAAACAAGATACAGAGCGAGCTTGCATGGATGAATGCTTTACACAGCGATGGCGTGATGCACACCCCTCAGGTAATCCGAGGGGGCAATGGCGAACAGATTCAATCTGTTCAATGCATAGGTATGGGCAGCTTGGAGACAACAGTAAAAGCGGCTTCTGAGGCTCTGCAAAACAATGAAAACGAGGACATCAGGCACCTCGTTATGTATGAATTCATCGATGGTCGAGAAGCTGGTGAGACCGATGACGCATCATCACTGTTCACCACATTGGGTGAGAAGGCTGCGCGTATGCACAACCATACTGAACTATGGCAAATGCCAGTTGATTTTGAGCGAGGGACGTGGGATGCGTGCACCTTGCTAGGAAAGCAGCCACTATGGGGCCATTGGCAGGAAGGGCCGGGGCTGCAAGCTCAATTCATACCTTTGTTGCAAGCACTCAGCGACACCATTCAAAGTCGGTTGCTAAAGCTAGGTCGAGAGCGTTCAAACTTTGGCCTGATTCACGCTGATATGCGCTACGCCAACCTGATAGTGACTGACGAAGAAATCCGTCTTATTGACTTTGATGATTGTGGCTTTGGTTGGCACTTGTATGACTTTGCAACAGCCGTAAGCTTCATAGAAGATCATCCTCAAATGCAAGAATACAAGCGTGCATGGTTCAACGGTTATCGAACACGGCGCGCGCTGCCAGCAGATCACGAAAATGAAATAGATACATTCATTATGTTGAGACGACTTGCGCTGTTGGCTTGGATGGGAACGCATCCTGAGGTGGGTATTGTGAAAGCACTGCGCGGACAGTATGCAGCAGGCACCGTTCTGCTTGCAGAATCCTATCTTGCAACGCATGCTGTTTGAGCACTGAAAACAAGCATTAGGGCAACCAGCCCATGCGCAACATCCAGTACATAACATCTGCAGCTGAGCCCCACGAGACAATATCGTCGTACTCAGCTCCATCGACCACAGACTCCTCGGCAACAGTGTAATAATTATCACCATCAAGGTTCTCATGCTGCACGCCAGTGCTAGAGCCATCGCGACCAGTACTAAGCACCACAAACGCAATTTGATCACTGCGGACTGATAAACCAGAACAGTTGGTTTGTGTTGTCGCATGGCAAAGTACAAGTTCGGCGCTGAGCTCCCCCACTCCAACGCTTGCAGCCCTACCAGGCACCGTCCAGAATCCTGTCATATCGTTCAACTCATTAGAGCCGGCTCGCGTGTTAACTTCCGTACCAACCCCCGCACTATCGCCCACGCTAACGGCGTACCTATATTCACGGTTCCAAGGGTCAAGCAACGCCCCTGTATCACTGAGCGCTCCAGTCAGACCAAGAGTCTGAGCGGGCACAAAACCAGATGGCACACCACAAGGTGTCGTTGAAGATTCAAGAGCGTTGAGCGCGTTGCTGGCTAAAGGGACTCGGGTGAGCGTACCGCCCGCAAGCAGCGGACACGGTAACGCACCATAGGCCACAACAAAGGCAAACAACGTGTCTCGAATCAGTTGCACCTGCTCTTCGGCTTTGCTTTGCAAGGCATGTTCGCGCAGTGCAGCCAGTGGCATCACTGTGGACTTTAGAATCAACCCCAATATCAACAGGACTAACGCAATTTCAATCAGAGAAAATCCTTGAACGGGCTGTCTACTTCGATAAATTGTCACAATGCTGGCACCCATCGAAATTCCAGAAAGACCGGTTCAGTTTGTACTCCGGTACCACTTGCATGCCCTAAAGACGGTGTTGAAGAACTAACACTCTCTAGACGACAAGCTATCAATAGCATGTCAGACGGCAAACAGTCGTCAGCATGTTGAACGTTTACTGACAAGTGCCAATTGTTGCGTAAGAACCACTGTCGATTAGCAGACACCCCTTCCAGCGTGTTTTCAGCCAGCACATCAATCAGACAAGACTCACCAGACACTAATGGTTGATCCAACAGAAGCGCCAGAAGACGGCTCGTCGAGCAGTGTTCTTCTGGATCTACGAATAGGTCTGAACAACTTCTCGTCTCATCCTGAATTGCCAACGATGGCGAGGCGAGCACACCCTCTGACACCAGCGGCTCTGTGCAATAGCGTTCTACCTGCGTGTTAATTCGTTGAGTTAACCATAGAGCAACCGCAGGTGCGACTGACGCCGCCAATGCTTCAGAGGTGATCGTTACTCTTGCTTTGGTACGACTACCATCAGCCGAGATAACGCTCAACATGGAAACAGGCTTTGATCTAACCTGATTCAGGTTGGACAGATTAAGCAAGCGGTTTAACGGATTATTAACAAATGCACCTGATACTGCATAGTCAATTCGTTGATAAGGCTCAGCATGAAATAAGTACCGATTACCAGGCAAGACAGTATGACGTGGCAATTTTCCCTCAGAAACAACAGGGTTTGCACACGGAGGATTCGGGCCATCACGACGTACACCCACCGATGAAGTGTTCTGTGCGCCCACGCTGCCTTGTGCATCTGTGTCTGGACACGGCAGGTGCGCTGGACCTGCACCTGTGGGGCCATAGAGATAAGGATATAAAGCTGCGTAACTTAACAGCGCCTGCCTTGCAGCAATCAGTGCGTGTTGGTCTTTAGTGGCAGACTGAGCGGATGCCACAACACCAAAGCTAGGCATATAACTCAAGACCCCACCACCCATTCCCAACAAGAAAACAACAAATGCCAACATCGCATAACCTTGCTGAGCTTGCATTCTCATCTTCATAACGAACTACCCGGGATGAGTAAACTAACAGCACCCTTTCGATCCTCGACTTCAAGCTTACGGCTAGCTGGAATCCAACTTAATCTAACACCAGACAATGCAGCTGATTGACAATCAACCGACATTCGGGCGTCCAGACTCTGCGAAGATGAAACTTCAGCCACCTTGCAGGGAACACCATTAATAATTAACCTAAGCGTGCTTTCACTTTCCAGTAGTGCTTGAAAATGTAACAGCGCCTCAACAGCTTTATCAACGGCAGGTGCTGACACAGATAGCACTTCAACAGGCGGCGTCTTCTGTTCTCTAATTCCACTGATTACAGATCGCTGATCAGCTGCAAGCGACTCTGACGCAGCTTCGGTTGACACAATTGTTCTACGCTCTTGCACGCTGAAAAATAATCGGTGGCTCTCGAGAGAGGAAGACGAAAGATCGGCAGAGAGTTGTGACGTAGTAGATGCAAGTTGCGCAACAGTCTCTTGTGCAACAGCAGCCTCCACGATCCACAAACCCAAAACAATGAAGCCCAATCCATCACGAATAACCCTAAACATCAGAATTCATCTGCCAATGGTAAATATCTAGAACACAATCCGCCAACAGACCCGCTTGCATTGCTTTTCTGATATCGCACGAGCGGATATCACTTGGCCAACCACCTGTACCCTTGCTTACCCACTGCAACCAATCGAGCAGATAGGGGCCATGAGGTACTTGCAAGGACAGGCTCAACCGAACAATTTTAATCCTGA